>CAYSUL010000042.1:0-1013 GCA_964434255.1 uncultured Candidatus Saccharibacteria bacterium | reverse complement strand
ACATCACCGCGCTTGCAGCGGAAGGCGACCAGATACACGTGCGCAGCCTCAAGGCGCCGGCTGGCGTCACCATCACGACCGACGGCGAAGAGACCGTTGCGCTCGCGCAGGCAGTCGCTGTCGAGGCCGAAGAGCCGACCGCGGGCCCTGATATGGACGCAATCGAGGTAGAGAAGAAAGGTAAGGACGAGGAAGAGGGAGCGGAATAACAATCGTTTTCGTTCATCGAGAAGCCGCGCGGTAACGCGCGGCTTCTTCGTACGTCTTGCGTGATATACTCTCGAAGTTCCTATGCGCGGCCGCCTTCTTTTCGTCTCCTTTTTCGTACTCGCCTCCATAGGCGTCGCCATTTCTCCTCATATATCGAGCGCGCAGAACCCGGATCTCTCTCCGGAGCAGCGCGCATCGCTTGAGCGCCAGCTCGCTTCTCTCGAGCAGCAGATAGTGGCGACCCAAGGCACCATCGACTCGCTCTCCAAGGAAGGGGATTCCCTTAAGCGAGACATCGCCATACTCGACGGGGAAATAAAGAAGGCGAAGCTCCGTGTGCGCGCCACCGAAGTCGCCATCTCGCAGCTCACCGGAAACATCCAGACCCACACCCGCAACATCGGCCTGCTCACGACGAAGCTCGCCGACGAGAAGGAGTCGCTCGGGCAGATAATCCGCAACACGCAGCAGATAGATGACTACTCCTTGATAGAGGTCGTGCTCTCGACGCAGGACGTGTCGGAGTTCTTCGGCGACCTCGATGCATTCACTGCCGTGCAGCAGGCGCTCTATGCTTCCTTCGATCATATCGTCGCGACACGCTCTGAAGCTGAGGGCGAGAAAGTGGAGCTCGAAGGGCAGAAGCTTTCCCAGGAGCAGCTGCGTCAGATGCATATCCTCGAGCAGAAGAAAGTGCAGGAGCAGGAAGCGGAGAAGAGCGATCTGCTCGCGAAGACGAAGGGACAGGAAGACCTCTATCGTCAATTGAAGGGCGTGCAGGAGCGCACTGCCGCGCAGATACG
>CAYSUL010000041.1:0-1017 GCA_964434255.1 uncultured Candidatus Saccharibacteria bacterium | reverse complement strand
CGCGCACCTGGATGCGGCTCATGCCGGGGCGCAGCACCGCCACCTGCTCGCGCGTCACCACATTGCCCTGCACCACGCTGACACGGTAGGGTTGGAAGACTTCTGTCAGGCGGTTGCCGGTCCCGTTCGTGCTGCTGCAAGCAGTCAACACGGCACAGGCAACGCCAATGGCTAAAACCAGCCCCAGTCGGGGGACGTCGCGGTGAAAATCGGACATGAGTCGAGGTGTAGCGATATGATCGGCCCATTGTAGCGGTTGAGCCTGTCGCCGCAGCCCCACCGTCCGCGCAAGAAAGACCTCAGATGAACAGCATTGAAGAACTCAAAAGCACCGGTCTCAAAGCCACCGTGCCCCGACTCAAGGTGTTGGAAATCTTCCAGAAGGGTGCCCAGCGCCACATGACGGCGGAAGACGTGTTCCGCGTCCTGCTGCAGGACCGTTCCGACGTTGGCCTGGCCACAGTCTACCGGGTGCTGACGCAATTCGAGCAGGCCGGCATCCTGACGCGCAGCAACTTCGAGGGCGGGAAAGCCGTCTACGAGCTCAACGAAGGCCAGCACCACGACCACCTGGTCTGCCTGGACTGCGGCAAGGTAGAGGAATTTTTCGACGCCGAGATCGAGAGTCGGCAGAATGCCGTGGCCAAGGCCAAGGGTTTTGCCATTGCGGACCATGCGCTGAGTCTGTACGCCCACTGCACCAAGGACGCCTGCCCCAACCGGGGGAAATAAGGCCCCACGCTTGCGAAGGGCGTGTAGCCGCAGCCCTTTCGCCTAGTTGGCTTCGCCCATGGCCTTGTGATGGCGCTCGACGAATTCCTGATAGGTATCGATGCCACGCAACTGCAAAATGGTGTTGCGCACAGCGGCTTCCACCAGCACTGCCAAGTTGCGGCCCGCCACCACCTGGATCACCACCTTGCGCACGGGAATACCCAGCACATCCTGCGTCAGCGGCTCGTAGGGAATGCGTTCGTAGTCACGCTCCAGCGTCTCGCGCCGCACCAGGTGCACGAT
>CAYSUL010000040.1:0-1035 GCA_964434255.1 uncultured Candidatus Saccharibacteria bacterium | reverse complement strand
GCTGCTCCACCAGCTGCCCGAGCTTCTGGTGGAACCCGGACAAGTTCGTCGGCCCGGCCGGCCTCTTGCAGGCCTATCGCTTCATCGCCGACAGCCGCGACGAGGCCACCGCCGAGCGCCTGGACAATCTGGAAGATCCCTACCGCCTGTTCCGTTGCCACACCATCATGAACTGCGTCGACGTCTGCCCCAAGGGCCTGAACCCGACCAAGGCCATCGGCAAGATCAAGGAAATGATGGTCGCCCGCGCGGTGTAAGGAATCGGACCGAGCAGACCACCGTGGACAATGAACTGATCGACGAAAGAACGCTGAGCAAGCTGAAGTGGCGCTGCCGCCGCGGCCTGCTGGAGAACGACCTCTTCATCGAGCGTTTTTTCAACAAGTTCGAGTCCACGCTGACCCTCGGCCAGGCACAGGGCCTGACGGCCCTGATGGACCTGAGCGACAACGATCTGCTCGACCTCCACCTCGGCCGCAAGCCGCTGGCCGAGGTCAACCCCGAGTTGAACCGCGCGGACGTGCAAGAAGTTTTAGACATGTTGAGAGAAACCTGCTGAAAGGCCCCAAATGAAATTAGCTGACAACAAAGCCACCCTGTCGTTCAGTAACGGCAGCCCCAGCGTCGAGCTGCCCGTCTACCAGGGCAACATCGGCCCGGATGTGATCGACATCCGCAAGCTCTATGGCCAGACGGGCATGTTCACCTACGACCCGGGTTTCCTCTCGACGGCTTCCTGCCAGTCGGCCATCACCTACATCGATGGCGACAAGGGCGAGCTGCTGTACCGCGGCTACCCCATCGAGCAGCTGGCCACCCAGTGCGACTTCATGGAAACCTGCCACCTGCTGCTCTACGGTGACCTGCCCAATGCCGCCAAGAAGACCGAGTTCACCCGGCGCGTGACCATGCACACCATGGTCAACGAGCAGATGCAGTTCTTCCTGCGGGGTTTCCGCCGCGACGCCCACCCCATGGCCGTGCTGACCGGCCTGGTCGGCGCCCTGTCGGCCTTCTACCACGACAGCACGGACA
>CAYSUL010000039.1:0-1038 GCA_964434255.1 uncultured Candidatus Saccharibacteria bacterium | reverse complement strand
TCGACAGCTGCGGCCGCCTGGGCGGCGAGGAGTTTGCCATCCTGTTGCCGGGCGCCAGCCTGGAGGACGCCCAGCGCATCGCCGAACGGCTGCGTGCGAAGCTGGCTGAATCGACACTGGACATGGATGGCAAGTCAGTGGTGTTGACGGTCAGCATCGGCATTGCAGCGCTTCTCCCGGCCGACGGGCATCCGGACGCTGTTCTGCAGCGTGCGGATCGGGCGCTCTACCAGGCCAAGGCCGAAGGGCGAAACTGCGTCGTTGTTGATGCTGGCATGGTCTGATCGACAGCACTCACAACTCCGAGGCATCCTGGATCAGGTGCGGCTTGTAGATCACCATGATGCTGCACTCCGTCGCCGACTGCGACTCGTAAGCCAGGGTATCGAACGCCTCCGACTGCCAGACCACGGATTGGCGCGTGACATCACCATCCCCACCATCCTGCGCGCTGAGGCCACTGCCGTATTTCGCGCCGATGTCGGCCACCACGGCGGCAAAGACCGACGCATCGCTGCAACGGTCTGGGGTGGACGTCCATCGCTGCTCGATGCGGGAGATGCGTTGGTCCTTGACGTAGAAGGTGGTCTGGAACGGCAAGCCCGAGATGCGGGTATCGGCCAGCGCCCATGAACCGCGCAAGCCGTTCGGGCCCGGTACGGGTTTTCGCATCCGAACCAGCGACTCGAAGCGGGACTGCAACTCTGTCTCACTGCTGCCCAACAGCTGGCCGTCGAGCGGCGTGCTGGCGGATGCCGGCAAAGCGGCCAGCAACAGGCCCGGCAGCAGCGAGCGCAAGGCGATGACGCGCAGCAATCTCATGAGGTTGTCGTCTCGGTACGCGGAACGGGCCTGCCGGGGCGCGTGCGGTAAAACTTCAAGGGTGCAGCCTGCGCTTCGCGGGCGGCCTGGTTCAGCACCGACTTCTTGATCTTGCCGACCACGTGCATCTCGCACGGTTTGCAGTCGAAGCGCAGCGTCAACTTTTCCTTGCCATTGATCAGTGTCAGCGGCTCGGCGCGCACCGTGCCTTGCACG
>CAYSUL010000038.1:0-1051 GCA_964434255.1 uncultured Candidatus Saccharibacteria bacterium | reverse complement strand
GGTTTTGCCGTGGTGGCCAGCGAAGTGCGCAGCCTGGCTGGCCGCAGTGCGGAAGCAGCAAAAGAAATCAAGACCCTGATCGACGACAGCGTGCAACGGGTCGAGCAGGGCAGTGCCTTGGTGGATCGGGCCGGCAGCACCATGACCGAGGTGGTGAGCAGCATCCGCCGTGTCACCGACATCATGGGCGAGATCAGCGCCGCCAGTTCCGAGCAGAGCAGCGGCGTGGCCCAGGTGGGTGAGGCTGTGACGCAGATGGACCAGGCGACGCAGCAGAACGCGGCACTGGTGGAAGAGATGGCCGCGGCCGCTTCCAGCTTGCGCGGTCAGGCCAACGAGCTGGTGCAGGCGGTGGCGGTGTTCAAGGTCGACAACCAGATGCCGCAACGGATGGCCGAACCAGCTTTGCGCACGATGCCGGCGCCCCAGCCCGTGAAACCGCCGGTCGCAGCCGCCACCGGCAAGGCGCCTGCAACCCGTGCCAAGGCCCTGCCGGCGGCATCGGCCCCCGTCAAACCCGCACCCGTGCCGGAGAAGGACGACTGGGAGTCGTTCTGATGGTTGCTGGATGTAAGCCTTGATCTAAATCAGTTAGAGTTAGACGGTCTAGGCCGCCTCAGGGCGGCCCTCCTTTTTACGCAATGGCTGGGCGCCCCAGAGAGCCCGGTTGTTTCCCCATTGAAGATCCTATGCGTACCAACCTTCCCGTTACCCAACGCGAGCATCCTTTCCCCTCAGGCCAGACCGTCGTTTCGATCACCGACCTGAAGGGTCGCATCACCCATTGCAATGAGGTGTTCATCGAACTCAGCGGTTTCACCAAGGAAGAGCTGCTGGGCCAGCCGCACAACCTGGTGCGCCATCCGGATGTGCCGGAAGAGGCCTTTCGCGACCTCTGGGCCACGCTGGAAGAAGGGCTGCCCTGGACCGGCATCGTCAAGAACCGGCGCAAGAATGGCGACCACTACTGGGTGGTGGCCAATGCCACGCCGCTGATGGAGGGCGACCGCCCGGTGGCCTACCTGTCGGTGCGGACCGAACCCTCGCGCGA
>CAYSUL010000037.1:0-1143 GCA_964434255.1 uncultured Candidatus Saccharibacteria bacterium | reverse complement strand
GGCGACAAGGTGTCGCTGGAACTCTCGCCCTATGACCTGGGCAAGGGCCGCATCACCTTCCGCCACCTGGAGCCCCGCTCCGGCGGCGCGCCGTCGCAACCGCGACGCACATTCCGCTAAACCAATTCTTTGATGGTTTTTTAAACCAAGACCGTCATTTCCCCGCGTTGCGAGTTTCAATGAAACCGTGAACGCTTTACTTGAAAGGTCCCAAAATGGGCAACAAACTCTACGTCGGCAATCTCTCCTACTCGGTGCGTGACGACGACCTGCAACAACACTTCGGCAGCTACGGCAGCGTCCAGTCGGCCAAGGTCATGATGGACCGCGACAGCGGCCGCTCCAAGGGCTTCGGCTTCGTGGAAATGTCTTCCGACGCGGAAGCCAAGGCTGCCATCACCGGCATGAACGGCCAGACCGTTGATGGCCGCGACATGGTGGTCAATGAAGCCCGTCCGATGGAGCCGCGCACTGGCGGCTTCGGCGGCGGCCGTCGCGAAGGCGGCGGCGGTGGCGGCTATGGCGGTGGCAACCGTTACTGAAGTCTGAACTTCAGCTGAAAAACCGGCCTTCGGGCCGGTTTTTTTATGCCCGAAACATATCGACTCGCCACCGTTCGCAGGCCACTGAATGGGCTGGCGTACAATCGCGCCCCGTCAGGAGAGAGTTTTCAACTTGAGAACCGCCGAAGGCGCAGGACAGCTGATTGCAGCCGTCTGAACGCTCAGGCAAAAGGACTGACGAACGCCCATCGGCAGCAATGCCAACCGGCGTCTCCCCACTGGAGAGAGGCTGCATGCGATGCAGCCCACCGAAGGAGCAAACCGCAGCGCGTGCCACCCCGTGGCCCGGCCCGGTGAATCTCTCAGGTAAAGCGGACAGCGGGGGCTGCACATGGTCAAACGGCCATGCTGGATCAATGCCCCTGGAGTTTTGCTTTGTCGAGCCCTGAACAGAATCTGCTGCACACCCCGCTGTACGACCTGCACCTGTCTTTGAGCGCCCGCATGGTGCCCTTTGCCGGCTATGCCATGCCAGTGCAGTACCCGGCCGGTCTGATGGCCGAGCACCACCACACCCGCACGGCAGCCAGCCTGTTCGACGTCTCGCACATGGGCCAGTTGCGCCTGGTGGGCGCCGACG
>CAYSUL010000036.1:0-1180 GCA_964434255.1 uncultured Candidatus Saccharibacteria bacterium | reverse complement strand
GCGCTGCCGACCACCGGTGACACCGACCACGCCCCGCGCATCTGGGTCACGGCGCAGAAGTGGCTGTAAAGGCAAAACGACGATGACGCGGCAGGCTTCCCACCCGAAACAACGACGCGCCGGCACGGTGCGCTCGGTGGTGGTGCGCCTGTCGCGCAAGCTGACGGCCACCTACCGCATCCGTCAGGGGCGCTGGCTGCCGCGCCTGCTGTTGGCGTTGCTGGCGCCTTACGCTGGCCAGAGCCTGGCGCTGCCAGGCGGCATGGCGGTGGTGTCGGGCCAGGCCAGTGCCAGCGCGCCGAACGCCCAGTCCATGGTGATCAACCAGGGCAGCCAGAAGGCCATTCTGAACTGGCAGAGCTTCAACATCGGGGCCGGGCAGTCGGTGCAGTTCGTGCAGCCGAACGCGGCGGCCGTGGCGCTCAACCGCGTGATCGGGCAGGACCCAACGGCGATCTACGGCTCGCTCAGCGCCAATGGTCAGGTGTTCCTGGTCAATCCGGCCGGCGTGATGTTCGCGCCGACGGCACAGGTGAACGTCGGCGGGCTGGTGGCCTCCAGCCTGGCCATCAGCAATGAGGACTTTTCCGCCGGCCGCTACATCTTCAGTGGCAGCGGTGGCGGCAGCGTGGTCAACCACGGCAGCCTGCAGGCAGCGCGTGGCGGTTATGTGGCGCTGCTGGGGGCCCAGGTGAGCAACACCGGCCGCATCACGGCAAACGCGGGCTCGGTGGCCCTGGCGGCAGGTGAGCGCGTCACGCTCGACCCGTCGGGCGACGGCCTGGTGAAGTTCTCCGTCGATGCTGCAGCCGTCAACGCCGCAGCGGCGAACAGCGGTGTGATCGTGGCCGAGGGCGGCCAGGTCGTGATGGCCGCACGTGCCCTGGGCGATGCCCTGGCCACGGTGGTGAACCACAGCGGCGTGATCCGCGCCACGTCGGCCACCGAACGCAACGGCCTCATCGTGCTCAGCGGTGGCACCCGTGGCGTCACCCGCGTGGCCGGCACGCTGGATGCCAGCGGTGCGGCGCCGGGACAGCGTGGTGGCACGGTCAAGGTGCTGGGCGACACGGTGGTGCTGGAGGGCGGTGCCCGCATTGACGCCAGCGGCCAGGCCGGTGGCGGCACCGTGCTGGTGGGTGGCAACTACCAGGGCCGGGGCCCGGAGCAGAACGCCACG
>CAYSUL010000035.1:0-1206 GCA_964434255.1 uncultured Candidatus Saccharibacteria bacterium | reverse complement strand
ATCTCATCGGCCAGATTGCACAACTGCGCTTCCAGACTGGGCTGCGTGCGCGCCAGAAAGCGTTGCGCCACCCCACCCGGCTCTGCCGCCTCCAGCAGCTCGGCATTATTGCGCGAACAGTGCTTGAGAATGCCCTCGCGGGTTTCGAATGTGAGGTTCAGGCCATCGAAAGCGGGATAACGCTCTTCCAGCTGATCGACCACGCGCAGGCTCTGCAGGTTGTGCTCGAAGCCACCGTGCCCCGCCATGCATTCGTTGAGCGCATCCTGCCCAGCATGTCCAAAGGGGGTGTGCCCCAGATCGTGCGCCAGCGCAATGGCCTCCACCAGATCTTCGTTGAGCCCCAGGGCCCGCGCAATGGAGCGCCCAAGCTGCGCCACTTCGAGCGAATGCGTCAAACGCGTGCGGAACAGATCACCCTCGTGGTTCAGGAACACCTGCGTCTTGTAGACCAGACGGCGAAAGGCCGTGGAATGGACAATGCGGTCACGGTCACGCTGGTATTCAGTGCGTGTGGGTGCCGCCGCTTCGGGGTGGCGGCGCCCGCGCGAATAGGCGGGATCGCAAGCGTAGACTGCAAGCGTCATGTTTTCAAGCAAAATTGGCACTCAGCCCCTGCCAGCAATGCGCAAGCAGCTATCAAATCTATAGCAAAATCAGACACAGCAAGAATCGATCACCTCGCGCACCAGGGCATCGGGGGCGCCCTGTACGGCGGCTCGCCCCGGTCCGTCGATGACAACAAAACGGATCTCGCCCGCCTCAGCTTTCTTGTCCACACGCATGAGTTCCAGATAGCGTCCGGCGTTGTCCTGTGTCGACAACTTCGGCCCGACCACCGGCAAACCGGCCCTGCCGATCAGCTTTTTCAACCGCGCCACAAATGCTGCATCCACCAGACCGAGCCTGTACGACAGTTCAGCAGCCATGACCATGCCGCAACCCACCGCTTCGCCATGCAGCCACGCACCGTAGCCCAGCCCGGCTTCGATGGCATGGCCAAAGGTGTGGCCGAAATTGAGGATGGCGCGCAGTCCCGATTCGCGTTCGTCCTGCCCCACCACCTCGGCCTTGATCTCGCAACTGCGCTGGATGGCCCGGCTCAAGGCCACCGCATCGCGCGCCATCAAGGCATCGATGTTCGACTCGATCCAGTCCAGGAACACCATGTCGGCAATGGGGCCGTACTTGATGACCTCGGCCAGG
>CAYSUL010000034.1:0-1218 GCA_964434255.1 uncultured Candidatus Saccharibacteria bacterium | reverse complement strand
GTCGATTCGATCTTGTCGAAAAACTGGTTCATGCGCTGCTGCAAACGTTCATTCTCGAACACCAACGCATCGCCCACCATGACGCGTGTCATACCGGGATTTTTCTCTGCGAATTGCACCAGCATGGCCACGATCTTGCCGGCCTGACGCGCGCCCGCAGCAGGATCGGTCGCCGCACCGTCGCGTTCGACGATCTGGTTGACGAGGGAAAACACCGTCTGCTCAATGAACTCGATCAGCCCCTCGAACATCTGCGCCTTGCTGGCGAAGTGACGGTACAAGGCCGCCTCGCTCACCTCCAGCTTGGCCGCCAGTGCCGCGGTGGTGATGCGCTCGGCACCCGGCTGTTCCAGCATGGCGGCTAATGCCTGCAGAATTTGCACCCGACGCTCGCCCGGCTTGGGGCGCTTGCGTACCGGGGCCGCAGCCTCGCTGTCTGCGGGCATGGAGGAGGAAGTGTTTTCGACGTCAGACATGGTGCTCAGCAATCCGTTTTTTTGATTCTCGCACAGAGGCACCGAGGGTTATCCACAACCCGCGTCCAGGCCCGTCTACGCAAGCCGCAGTCCGTCACGCCTGTTCAATGCGAACGGATCATGGTCCCATAAGCCTGATCCGTCAGGATTTCAAGCAGCATGGCATGGGGCACACGTCCGTCGATGATGTGGACGGCATTGACACCGCTTCTGGCAGCATCCAGCGCCCCTGCGATCTTTGGCAGCATGCCGCCGGAAATGGTGCCGTCGGCCACCAGTTCATCAATGCGCTTCATGGTCAGCTCGGTCAGCAACTGGCCTTGTTTGTCCAGCACGCCCGGGATGTTGGTCAGCATCAGCAGCTTCTCGGCCTTGAGCACGGTGGCCAGCTTGGCGGCCACCACATCGGCATTGATGTTGTAGCTTTCGTTGTGCTCGCCAAATCCGATCGGGCTGATCACAGGGATGAACTGGTCATCCTGCAAGGCCTTCACCACGCTCGGGTCGATCGCCACGATGTCGCCGACCTGCCCAACGTCGTACTCCTTGCTGGGATCGTTGTTGTCCACCATCTTGAGCTTTTGGGCACGGATCAGCCCACCATCGCGCCCGGTCAGGCCCACGGCCTTGCCGCCCACCTGGTTGATCAGCCCCACGATGTCCTGCTGTACCTCGCCCGCCAGCACCCACTCGACCACTTCCATGGTTTCGGCATCGGTCACGCGCATGCCCTGGATGAACT
>CAYSUL010000033.1:0-1339 GCA_964434255.1 uncultured Candidatus Saccharibacteria bacterium | reverse complement strand
CCCCCCTATCCCCCCAGCCCCCTTCCCACCCCCGCCGGGGCGGGAAGGGGGAGCCCAATTTGATCTTTGGTGTTCTGGTTCGGCTTCTACGGCGGCAAGGTCGCAACCGTGGTTTGAGCGCCCACATTTCCCGGAAGCGGTCGTAGTCAATGGCTCTGGAACTGCGCGCCCCGGCTGGCTGCTACGCGCCAGTGGCGAGACAGCAGTGTTAAGGCTTGCTGTCTCGATTGTGGTAGGTCGGAACGACCGCCGCCGGTGGCGGCACGCTTCTCTGCCGTTGACTACGACCGCTTCCGGGAAATCTTGCCGAGAAATGGTGGTCGCGACGCTGGCCCTTTAGAGGTGTGATCGGCGCGAAGTAACCAAATCGGGCTCCCTTCTCTACCCCGGCGGGGGTACTGAGCAACGGCGTTGCCGTTGCGTACCCATGGGTAGGGCATCGACCCGCACGCGCGACCGCGCGTGCTCGGGGCGGGGGGATGAGTGAGGGATTACAAAAGCGCCGCCGGCAAACCAGTCAGGCCGAAGTAGAAGAAGGCTTCATCCAGACAATGCATCGCTCGGCACCCAGCCCGGGCACGGCCAGTTGTTCCACGTGAAACACAGCCACGTCGACCGGCAGTTGGGCCAGCTCGTCGGCCGGCTGCCTGCCCTTCATGGCCAGCCAGATGCCAGCCGGTGCCAGCGCGCTGCGCGACCAGTTGGTGAAGTCCACCAGCGAGGCAAAGGCACGGGAGCAAACCACGTCGTAACCTTCGCTCAGGGTCTCGACCCGGGCATGCAGGCCGCGCAGGTTCGGCAGCTTGAGCGCCACCGCCACCTGCTGGACGAAGGCCGCTTTCTTGGCCACGGTGTCGACGCAGGTGACCGTGATGTCCGGGCAGCAGAGGGCGATCACCACCCCCGGCAGGCCGGCACCGGCACCCACGTCGAGCAGCTTGAAGCCGGCGCCATCGGCCGGCGCCCTGCCCTGCAGTTGCTGGCGCAGAGGCGGGATGACGGCCAGGCTGTCGAGCAGGTGGTGGGTCAGCATCTCGGCCGGGTCCCGCACTGCCGTCAGGTTGTAGACCTTGTTCCACTTCTGGATCAGGGCCAGGTAGTCAAGCAACTGGGTGAACTGGGCTTCGCTCAAGTCCAGGCCAAGTGTTTGCACCCCGTCTTTCAGGGTGGTCTCCAACGTCGCGATCACTGAGTAACCTCCATGCTGCGCATTGCGGTGCGAGCGCCTTCGGACGGCCGGGCGGCACTCATGCTCCAGCCGCTTCCGTCTCGAGCGTGGCAAACCCTTTGAAACCACTCTTCTTCAGGTGGATCAGCAGCAGCGAGATGCTGGCCGGCG
>CAYSUL010000032.1:0-1350 GCA_964434255.1 uncultured Candidatus Saccharibacteria bacterium | reverse complement strand
CTGGCAGGAGTCGCCCTGGTGCGTGGTGCTGGAGAACTCCGACAACGAATCGGAAGCCCATGCGCGCGAATGCTTCGAGCGTCTGCTGGAAGCCGCCATGGAAGCCGGCCACGTGACCGACGCCGTGGTGGCCGAGAGCATGGCCCAGGCCCATGCGCTGTGGCACATCCGCGAGAGCATTCCGCTGGCGCAGGCTGAGGAAGGCCTGAACATCAAGCACGACATCTCGATCAATGTGTCGCACATCCCCGAATTCGTGAACGAAACCAATGCCCTGCTGCTCAAGCGTTTCCCCGGCGCGCGCCTGGTGACCTACGGCCACCTGGGCGACGGCAACCTGCACTACAACGTGCAGGCGCCGGAGGGCGACGATCAGGCGCGCTTCCTCAACGAGGAGGAGGCACCGATGAACGAACTGGTGTACGAGGTCGTGGACCGCTACAACGGTTCGATCTCTGCCGAGCACGGCATCGGCAGCCTGAAGGCTGACAAGCTGGCGCACCACAAGTCGCCGGTGGCGCTGGGCATGATGCGCGCCATCAAGCAGGCGCTGGACCCGCAGAACCTGATGAACCCGAACCGGGTCCTCAAGGCCTGATCAAATCGACGGCGGCCTGCTGCTCCGCATCAGTGGATTAGCAGGCCACAAGAAGACTGACGAAACTCTGCACAAGGTGTTAAAGCGCACCCTTTTCAGGCATCACAAGTTTGGCGATCGACATCAGCCCTTGGGCATCCAACTCCGTCACTTCCTTCCATGTTCTGGAAGCCGCTGCTGTAGCCTGCGTGGCAGTCACTATGGGCATCATCGTCCCTCCCGGCATGGGAATCACGCCCGTGAACTGGGCTTCCTTCCGCGTAATACCGGAGATGTTGAGAAACCGCCGCTCATTCGCCTTGAGCTGTAAATTGAATGGAGGAGCCAAAAAGGCACCTTCACCAAAAAGCGAACTTGTACGAGTTGTCAGCACATGCGGGCCAGGCTTCAAAACGATAGCGGTGTAGGTACTGGGCGGCAAGATGGCGACTCGGTCCGCACCGACATGAACTGCAATTTCGATGCCATCGTAGAGCGCACGTAACAGGTATACGATGGCCTGGTCTTGTGGCGGATCCTGCAACCTGATATCAACGGGCGGCTCATACGGTTTGGGCGGCACGGCACACCCGGCCACCAAGGTTATGACGACCACCAAAAAGCGCCTGAACAATTTCCCAGTAATCGACATGTTTATCCCTTCACGTAGCGCAACAGCAGTGCCTTCAGGTCCTCTGAAGCGCCCTTGAACTGCACGCCGATGACGAAACCACTGCGCTGGCCACTGTAGGTGCAGTGGGCAATGACAGCAG
>CAYSUL010000031.1:0-1358 GCA_964434255.1 uncultured Candidatus Saccharibacteria bacterium | reverse complement strand
TTCGACGTCAGCACCCTGCTGGATGCCGACGAGCACATGAGCTTTCGCCGCCCCGGCATCGGCCCCGACGTGACGCGCAAACTGCGCCGCGGCGACTGGGCCATCCAGCGCGAGATCGACCTGCACGGCCTGCGCACCGACGAAGCGCGCGGCGCGCTGGGTCAGTTCATCCGTGACGCCCGCAAGCACGGCATCCGCTGCGTGCGTGTGGTGCACGGCAAGGGCCTGGGCTCGCCGGGCAAGACCCCGGTGCTGAAAAGCCGCGTACACAGCTGGCTGGTGCAGAAGAAGGAAGTGCTGGCCTTCGTGCAAGCCAAGCCGGCCGAGGGCGGTGCGGGGGCACTGGTGGTGCTGTTGCAGCCATCTACCGCGTCTAGTTAACTAAGTAGTTTGGGGCGCCATATGAATATGAGTTACCAACACGATTTCCCGACCTGGGATGAATTGGAAGAGCACGTCCATGAAATGGCTGAATCCAATACAACTGTGCAAGGACTAGACCTGGGTTATTACTCAGACCTTCTGTTCCGGGGCCAAGCCAACCATGACTGGGAACTTGAAACCACCTTGGAAAGAGTCACCCCTAAGTCAAGAGAGCTCGCCGAATACTACAGAGCCGTAGCGGTGGCGAAAACGCAAATTGAGACATTTACAAATCGCACTTGGGAAGAGATTGACTATCCGAGCCTGCGCCAGACTTTTGCTGACTACGATTCGCTGCGTTCCTCAAAACTGCCTCACTACGACTTCCTCGTGTACCTTCGTCACCACGGTTTTCCATCTCCGCTTTTGGATTGGACCCGGTCGTTTTATGTCGCGGCGTTCTTTGCTTTCAACAGTCCTAAAGCGGAACGTGTATCCATCTTCGTCTACCAAGAGCACAGCGGAAGCGGCAAATCCAGCTCGTCGGGTGCAGCGCAAATTAGAGCTCTCGGCCCGCATGTCCGTAGCCACCCGCGACATTTCTTACAACAGGGTGAGTACACGCTTTGCGGTCAATACGTCGAGGGTAGTTGGTGCTTCGCGCCACACTCGGCCGTCTTCGCCAGAAACAAAGAGTCTCAAGACAAATTGTGGAAATTCACTGTGCCAGCGTCTGAAGCTACAAAAGTAACAAAGCAACTTGACGCATACAACATCAATGCTTTCTCACTCTTTCAGTCCGAAGAGTCATTAATGGCAACCCTTGCTGCGCGAGCATTTTCGCCACAAGGCCTGTAACTCACTACGCTGGTGTGTTTCGCATCCAATCCGCCGTCCCGAAGAACGACTCCCTCAGCCGCGCACGCAGCGCCTCATCAATCCCCACCTCGCCCATGGCCTGGTCCATGCAGGCCAGCCACTGGTCGCGCTCCAGG
>CAYSUL010000030.1:0-1359 GCA_964434255.1 uncultured Candidatus Saccharibacteria bacterium | reverse complement strand
TGACCATCGACCCCAAGCACCGCGGCGCCCATGAGTACATCGGCGAGGCCTACATCCAGCTTGGCCAGTTGGACAAGGCGAAGCAGCACCTGGACGCGCTCGACAAGATTTGCACCTTCTCCTGCGAGGAATACCGCGACCTGAAAAAGGCCTACGAGATGGCCAGCAAAGCCAAGAGCAACTGAGGCAAACGGCGAACCCGGCCGTACCGGGCTACTTCAGGGTGCGCGGCCGGCGCTCCGGCTTGGCGCCTGAAGCTTGGCAAGCTTTGCGGTAGTCCTGCAGCGTCTTCTGCGCCCGGCCCAGCACCGTGTCCGGCGGGTAACCGCCGGTGCCCAGCTCACCGAAGGGCAAGCCCGTCAGCAGTTCCATGCCTTCGCTGGCCAGTTCGGCGGTGTAGATCCGAAAGCGTCCCTGTGCCACTGCCTCCACCACGCGGCGGTCCAGCATCAGGTGGCGGCGGTTGCGGCGCGGAATCAACACCCCCTGCTCGCCGGTGAGCCCCATCAACTCGCAACTGCGGAAATAACCCTCGATCTTCTCGTTGATGCCGCCCACCGGCAGCATCTCGCCGCGCTGGTTCACCGCACCCGTCACGGCAATGCCCTGCTTGAGCGGCGCATTGGCCAGCGCCGACAGCAGCGCATAGAACTCGGCGCACGAGGCCGAGTCGCCCTCCACCCCGCTGTACTCCTGCTCGAACACCACCGCCGCATTGAGCGCCAGCGGCGCGATGTGCGAGAACAGTGACGACAGGTAGCTATGCAGGATCAGCACGCCCTTGTCATGGATCGGGCCCGACAGCTCCACCTCGCGTTCGATGTTGAGCAAGCCTTCGTCGCCGGCATGGGTGCGTGCCGTCACCCGCACCGGGAAACCGAAACGGTAGTCGCCCAGGTCCACCACCGTCAGGCCGTTGACCTGCGCCACTTTCTCGCCCTGCAAATCCAGCAGACGTTCGCCGTCAACAATGGTTTCCTGCAGGCGCTGCTCCGGGTAGTCGTGGCGGTGGATGCGCGCCAGCCGTGCGCTCTCCACGTCCTGCGCCTCCACCCTCGTGGCGCCACGGACACGCGCCATGGCGGCCGCCTCCATCACCAGCCCCTCGGTATGGGCGAAGATGGCGCTCTGACGTGCTTGGTCTTCCGCTTCGCGGTGCGCTTCTTCCAGCAGGGCCGCCACGGCGGCGGCGCTGAAGTGCGGCAGCCCCATCTTGCGGCAGGTGTGCGCCACGAAGATGGCGCTGGCCAGGCGTGACTCGGCGTTGGCAGCAAAACTTTCGGCAAAGTCCACCTTGCAGCGGAAACGCCGCGCGAATTCCGGGTCGCCCTCCTGCACCGCGTAGTACTCCTCCACCGA
>CAYSUL010000029.1:0-1416 GCA_964434255.1 uncultured Candidatus Saccharibacteria bacterium | reverse complement strand
CCATCCGCATCATGGGTGACAAGGTGTCAGCCAAGCAGGCCATGATCAAGGCGGGTGTGCCCTGTGTGCCGGGCTCGGAAGGCGAATTGCCGGATGACCCGGTGCAGATCCGCCGCATTGCCAAGGCCATCGGTTACCCGGTGATCATCAAGGCGGCCGGCGGCGGCGGCGGTCGCGGCATGCGCGTGGTGCATACCGAGGCGGCATTGATCAACGCGGTGCAGATGACCAAGGCTGAGGCCGGTGCGGCATTCAACAATCCTGCGGTCTACATGGAGAAGTTCCTGCAGAACCCGCGGCATATTGAAATCCAGATCCTGGCCGATAAGCATCGCAATGCGGTGTATCTTGGCGAGCGCGACTGCTCCATGCAGCGGCGCCACCAGAAGATCATCGAGGAAGCGCCGGCGCCAGGCATCCCGCGCAAGCTGATTGACAAGGTTGGCGAGCGGTGCGTGGCGGCTTGCAAGAAGATCGGCTACCGTGGCGCGGGTACTTTCGAGTTCCTGTATGAAGACGGCGAGTTCTACTTCATCGAGATGAACACGCGCGTCCAGGTGGAGCATCCGGTGACCGAGATGATCACCGGTGTGGACATCGTGAAGACGCAGATCATGGTGGCGGCCGGTGAGCGCTTGCCGTTCACGCAGCGTGACATCCAGATTCGCGGTCATGCGATCGAATGCCGCATCAATGCCGAGGACCCCTACAAGTTCACGCCGTCCCCGGGCCGCATTACCATGTGGCACGCGCCCGGTGGGCCAGGGGTGCGGGTCGACTCGCACGTTTACACCAATTACTTCGTGCCGCCGAATTACGACTCGATGGTCGGCAAGATCATTGTTCATGGCGATACGCGGCAGCAGGCCATGGCGCGCATGAGTACCGCTCTGGGCGAGACGCTGGTCGAAGGTATCAGCACCAACATTCCGCTGCACCGTGAACTGATGGCGGATGCCAAGTTCATGGCCGGTGGAACCAACATCCACTACCTTGAAGAGTGGATGGCGCGCCACACGCGCTAAGCATCGACTATGCATGAACTGAGTCTGTTGTGTCCGCAGGAGCGGGTCGAGGTTCTGAGTGAGGCGCTTGATGCGCTCGACGCCCTGAGCGTCAGCGTCGAAGATGCGGATGCCCAGACCGAGGCCGAGCAGGCTTTGTTCGGCGAGCCCGGCATGCCGCCGCCTCAGGATGGCTGGCAGCGCTCGCGCGTGCTGGCTCTGTACCCGACCGAAGCGGCTGCTGGCGAGGCGGCAACTTTGTTGCAGGCGCAGGATTTTTTCGACGGCTGCCGTCTGCTGGGGATTGCTGAAGTGCCCGAGCAGGATTGGGTGCGTCTGACACAGTCACAGTTTTCCCCGGTCGAGATCACGCCGGACTTCTGGATCGTGCCGACCTGGCATGAACCACCGG
>CAYSUL010000028.1:0-1425 GCA_964434255.1 uncultured Candidatus Saccharibacteria bacterium | reverse complement strand
TTCCGATTCGTTGTCGGAGTTCTCCAGCACCACGCACCAGGGCGACTCCTGCCAGAACGGCACACGCTGCTGCGGGAAGTGCTTGGCCACCAGGCTGAGCGCAAACTGGCCCATGACCTCGAAGCCGGTCAGACCGGCGCTCAGGTGCTGGTGCGCCAGGCCCAGCAGCTTCACGGCATCCTCCAGCGAGGGCACGGCGGCAAAGGCGGTCAGTTGCGCTTTGGGCATTGGGTAGAGCTTCATGGTGGCGCCGGTGATCACACCCAGCGTGCCTTCCGAGCCGATGAAGAGGTGGCGCAGGTCGTAGCCGGTGTTGTCCTTGCGCAGGCCGGTCAGGCCGTTCCAGACCTCGCCTTGTGCGGTGACCACTTCCAGCCCCAGGCAGAGTTCGCGCGTGTTGCCGTAGCGCACCACCTGGGTGCCGCCGGCATTGGTACCGAGGTTGCCGCCGATGGTGCAGCTGCCTTCCGAGGCCAGGCTCAGGGGAAACAGAAAGCCGGCCTTCTCGCACTCTTCCTGCAAGGACTGCAGCACGCAGCCCGCGTCCACGGTGATGGTCAGGTTGCCGGCATCGAGTGCGCGCACCTTGTTCATGCGTGTCAGGCTCAGCACCACCTGCTTGCCGCTGGCGTCGGGCGTGGAGCCCACCACCATGCCGGTGTTGCCGCCCTGCGGCACCATGCTCACGCCGGCAGCGGCGCAGGCCTTCACCACGGCAGCCACTTCGGCGGTGGCGCCGGGGCGTACCACGGCCAGGGCATGGCCGCGCTCGCGGCGGCGCCAGTCCAGTTCCCAGGCCGTCAGGTCGCCTTCGGTCAATACATTCGCGGCGCCGACGATCTGGCGCAGTTGGTCAAGCAGGGGGGTGGAAACGGTCATGGTGTCGCGGTATCAGGTTGGGGGATGATGGCCTTGGCGGCCTTCAGGCGCAGGCGCACATGCAGGGTGCAGCCGGCAAACAGGGTGAGGCACAGCAGCACTTCCAGTGCGGCCAGCCAGGCGCCGGGTGCGGGCTCGCTGGTGGCGCGCACCACGCCTTCGATGAAGTAGAGCCAGACCACCAGGCTGACCCAGCGGTAGGTGTACATGCGGTTTTTCAGCAAGCCGACCAGCGGAATGCACAAAGGCAGTACCTTCAGCGCCAGCCAGGAGCCACCAGGGCGCAGCGGCGCCAGCCACAATTCCCAGGCTAGGCCCAGCACGATCAGGCCGAGCAGGCTGCCGACGGCCAGCAGGCGACTCAGGCGGACGCGGGGGGGCACAGGGTTGTCGATTGCATTCATGGAGGTGGCATCATAGCGGGATGAGCGAGCCCTCCCGACTGCAAGTCTTTCTCCAAAACCTGTCGCACTTTCCCTGGCGCAACACCGCGCTGACCCTGCGCGAGCGCTTTCGCGAAGACCGCCTGGGCCTGACCGCCAGCAG
>CAYSUL010000027.1:0-1491 GCA_964434255.1 uncultured Candidatus Saccharibacteria bacterium | reverse complement strand
AGAAGAACCCGGGCAAGCGCTCCAAAAAGGGCGGCTGATCTGCCTCGCCGGTGTGTTGCGCCATCTGTCGCGCCGCACACCGGACTTCTGGCCGGTGCTGAGCCCCTGCGCTCAGCAACGAATACACCGGCCCACCCTTTCCCTTCAAAGTCAAGACAGCGATGACCGAATCGGTCCGCGCCGTCCTTGATCGTCAGCCCGATGCCAGCACAGCTGCGGCATCACCCCCATCGGCCCCGCCTGCCACTGGCGCCACCAGCGCGGCAGCCTGCTCGCGCAACGGCGGCAGCAGACGCAAGGCCAGCACCAGCTGCGCGTGCAGCACACGCTCGCCGTCAGACAAGCGGCCTTGCGCCGCACGTGCCAGCGCATCAAGCAACGCGGCCTCCCTGTGCGCGTCGGGCGTGGGCAAGGTCTGGCTGGCCTCCAGCGCACTGGCGAGCGCATCGAGCGTGCTGCGCAGCCAGGCCACGGCACGGGCGCAGTCGTCGGTCAACACCAGCTGCAGGTTACGGTGCGCGCCCAGTGCCGACAGGTAGTTCAGCAACGTGTGCGACAGCACCAGAAAGCGCGTGCCGGCCGCCATGTGCCGGCGCACGTAGATCGGCTCCTCGAACACCGCCGACATGGCGCTGGAGAGGGCCGCATCGGCGTTGTGCGCATTGCGCCGCGCCAGCCGGTAGGCCAGGTGGTCCTGCTTGCCGTGCTGGTATTGGCCGATGATCTCCTGCAGGTACACCGCCTGCGTGCGCAGGGCCTGGGCTGCCACCCGGTGCAACTGGCGCGACTGCCAACTCGGCAACACCAGCCATACCGCCAGCCCGGCAATCAGGCTCCCGAGCAGCGTGTCAATCAGGCGCGGCATGATCAGATCAAAACCGTCGCCCGCCTGGTTGAACGACAGCAGCACCAGCGAGGTGATGGCCGCCGTGGCCAGCGTGTAGCGGCTGTGGCGGGTGGCAAAAAACAGCGCTGCCGCGGCCACCGTGAAGGCCGATTGCACCAGCACGTCTGGAAACAGCCGCAGCAGCGCCCAGCCGACCAGCAGGCCCAGTACCGTGCCCCAGATGCGCTGCGCCAGCAGGGTCAGCGTGGCGCCGTATTGCGGCTGGCAGACGAAGACGATGGTCAGCAAGATCCAGTAGCCATGGCTGTCGCCCGTCAGCCGCCGCACGGCATCGCCCGCCAGCAGCGCCACGCTCAGGCGGATGGCGTGGCGCATCAGCGGCGATGACAGCGTCCACTGCGCACGCACGCGCTGCCAGGCATCGCGCAGGGAGCGCGGGTTGCGGTTCAACAGGCTGGAGTCGGCCGGCAAGCGCCCGGGCTGCGGCGCGCCGAGCGCACCGCCCAGCTCGCGCACCATGCCGAAGAGGTTGTCCGCCAGTGCGCGCAAGGCACGCAAGGGCTGCTGCGCCTGCGCCGCCTCCGGTGCACTGCGCGGCAAGGCCTGCAGATGCCGGATGGCCTGCTCCAGATCTTCAATGGCAC
>CAYSUL010000026.1:0-1644 GCA_964434255.1 uncultured Candidatus Saccharibacteria bacterium | reverse complement strand
CTCTCGGGCGGTTGCTTGTAACGTAATCATGCTGGCGAGTATGCCCGAAAAGCCGGTCTAAGGCAAGCTTATTCTCCTTTCGCTGCCTTATATACCGACTTCAGGCGCGCCAGATAGGCTTCCCTTGCAGCTTCCACATTCTCATCCTTGCCGCCCCATGCCCGGAGTGCCTCATCCTGGAGCGCCCGTGAATAGGAGAAGGTCATGGGCCAGGGCGCGCCCTTCGCCTTGGCAACACGCTCGATGGCACGCAGGTTATCCGTCGACTGCTCCGGACTCTGGCCGCCTGAAAGGAATACGACGCCCCCCAAGCCCCGCGGCATTACCTTCATAAGCGCACCGACCGTGTCTTCCGCCACCTCTTCTGGAGTATCCATTTTGCCGCTCTCCTTCCCGGATATCGCCATGGCGGTCTTGAGGATGATGCCCGACATATCGATAGCCTGATTCGTGAGCGCCTCGACCAGCGTCGCAAGCGTCTCTTCGAGCACTGCGCGCGAGCGCATACGGCTGTGATTCCCCTCGAGCAGCACTTCTGGCTCGACCATCGGCACCATCCCTGCCTTCTGGACCTCTACGGCGTATGCAGCGAGACGCTTCGCGTTCTCTACCATCACCGCGGTGGTTGGAAGCCGGTCACCATCGATGCGAATGACGGCGCGCCATTTGGTGAACCCGGTCGAGAACTGCGAACGGTACTCCGTGAGTCGTTCAGGAAGACCGAGCAGCCCCTTGGTGATGAGCTCGTCCGGACTTTCCGGGTGAGGCTCAGTGCCTTCGTCCACCTTTATGCCGGGCACTATGCCTCTTGAGGAAAGTATCTCGCCGAACGGTCGTCCGTCGTTCCCTTTCTGGCGGAGCGTCTCGTCGTACAGGATGACACCGGAGAGATATTCCTCGATGCCGGGGCACGAGAGGAAGAGATCGCGCTCCTTGCGACGCATCTCTTCGCCTGTCTCGATGCCGTACGACGCGAGACGCTTGTCGGCCGATGCGATGCTTTCGTCAGCGGCGAGGATTCCCTTGCCTGGATGCACGAGGAGACGTGCGGTTTCAAGTAGATCGGTCATGCAAAAAATCTTACCATGCTAAAATTCGTGCATGAAGAAATTGGATTTCCTTGCAATAGGTGACATCGTCTCCGAACCATTCATCAGGCTCAAGGACGCATATATCGCGACGAACGAGAAGGACGAGGACAATCTCTGCATGCGTTTCGGTGACAAGATCCCGTACGAGTCCGTCACATTCGTTCCAGCAGTGGGCAATGCGAGCAATGCAGCAGTAGCGGCTGCGCGCCTCGGACTCAATAGCGCGCTCCGCGGATACGTGGGCGACGACCGATACGGTAAAGAATGCCTCGAGGTGCTCACGAACGAGGGCGTCGATACTACCCACATGGTCACGCAGGCCGGCAAACAGACCAACTATCACTTCGTGCTGTGGTACGACACGGACCGCACCATCCTCGTGAAGCACGAGGAGTTCGATTACGAAGTGCCGACCGTTGAGGAAGATCCTTCTTGGGTCTATCTCTCATCCCTTGCCGCGAATTCCCTTCCATATCACGCAGCGCTCGCTTCGTGGCTCGACGCGCATCCGGGCAGCAAGTTCGCGTTCCAGCCCGGCACATTCCAGATGTCG
>CAYSUL010000025.1:0-1746 GCA_964434255.1 uncultured Candidatus Saccharibacteria bacterium | reverse complement strand
CAATCTCCTTGGCCAGACGCTCCATCTCGGCCAGGTCCTTGCCGAACACCTTGATACCGATCGGCGTGCGTATGCCGGTCGAAAGCATGTCAATGCGCGCCTTGATCGGCATGGTCCAAGCATTGGAGACGCCAGGGAACTGCAGTGCTTTGTCCATCTCAGCGATGAGCTTGTCGGTCGTCAGGCCCACTCGCCATTCGGAAGACGGCTTGAGATTGATCACCGTCTCAAACATCTCGGTGGGCGCCGGGTCGGTCGCCGTGTTGGCGCGGCCGGCCTTGCCGTACACGGAGGCCACTTCCGGGAAGCTCTTGATGATCTTGTTCTGGGTCTGCAGCAGCTCGGCTGCCTTTGTTATCGACATGCCGGGCAGCGAGGACGGCATGTACAAGAGCGTACCCTCGTCGAGCGTCGGCATGAATTCGGAACCGAGTCTGGATGCCGGATAGAGGGTGATACCCAACACCAGAAGCGCAAGGCCAATCGTCAGCTTCTTCCATACCATCACCCAGGCAATGATGGGACGGTACAGCCAGATCAGGAACCGGTTTATCGGATTCTTTGCTTCCGGAATTATCTTGCCGCGGATGAACAACATCATCAGGACCGGAACCAGCGTCACGGACAACAGCGCGGCCCCGGCCATGGCAAATGTCTTTGTGTAAGCCAAAGGCGAGAACAGGCGTCCTTCCTGCGATTCCAGGGTGAACACCGGCAGGAAGGAGACGGTGATGATGAGCAGCGAAAAGAACAAGGCCGGTCCAACCTCTTTGCAGGCGACCAGCATGGCATCGGCACGCTGGGCGGCCGTATGCTCGGGCGGTAGACGCTCTAGGTGTTTGTGAGCGTTCTCGATCATCACGATGGCGGCATCGACCATGGCGCCGATGGCAATCGCAATCCCACCCAGACTCATCAGATTCGAGTTCATGCCCAGCAGACGCATGGCGATGAAGGCGATCAGGACGCCGACTGGCAACATGAGGATGGCCACCAGTGCCGAGCGCATGTGCAACAGGAACACCACGCATACCAAGGCGACGATGAGCGACTCCTCCAGCAGGGTTCGCTTTAGGGTGTCGATGGCCCGGTGGATCAGATCGGAGCGGTCGTAGACCGCTTCGATCGTCACCCCTGCGGGCAGGCCGGAAGAGACCTCGGCGACCTTTTCCTTCAGGTTGTGGATGACCTCCAGGGCGTTCTGGCCGTAGCGCGCCATGGCGATACCGGAAACCACCTCGCCTTCGCCGTTGAGTTCGGTCAGGCCTCGTCGCTCGTCGGGTACCAATTCCACCCGTGCGACGTCGCGCACCAGCACCGGCGTTCCCTTCTCGCTGCGTAGCGCCAGGGTTTCGATATCAGATACGCCGCGCAGATAGCCCTTGCCGCGCACCATGTACTCGGTCTCTGCCATCTCAATGATCCGTCCGCCCACGTCCCGATTGGAATCGCGGATCACCTGGGAAATCCGGCTCAGCGGTATGCCGTAGGCGCGTAGCTTTACCGGGTCGACCGTGACCTGATAGGTCTGAACGAAGCCTCCGATGGAGGCGACTTCGGAGACACCGTGAGCCTTGGTCAGCTGATAACGCAAGTACCAATCCTGCAGGCTGCGCAATTCGGCCAAGCTACGGTCTT
The DNA here is from genome assembly GCA_964434255.1 of uncultured Candidatus Saccharibacteria bacterium. Classification (GTDB taxonomy): domain Bacteria; phylum Patescibacteriota; class Minisyncoccia; order Phycocordibacterales; family Phycocordibacteraceae; genus C7867-001. The sequence goes on along the minus strand of CAYSUL010000025.1, from coordinate 108 downwards.
TTGCCAGCAACGCATATTGATACACCCATCCCACGCCGGTCGCGTCGGGGCCGATCTGCGGGGTCACGCCCTTGGGCATGCGTCCGGCGGCGAAGTTGAGGTATTCCA
>CAYSUL010000024.1:0-2015 GCA_964434255.1 uncultured Candidatus Saccharibacteria bacterium | reverse complement strand
CCGAACACGTCGTGCACGAGCGCGAGATAGTACTGGCCTTCGTGGTGGGCGTAGACGATGGCGCCGCCGAGCTTCTCGAGCGGCAGGTCCTCGCGCTTGAGCTTATCCTTCTTTCCGGTCTCTTCCTTGCCCGGTTCGCCCAGCTCCTTGTATACGGCACCGAGCACGCCGTTCACGAAGCGGCCGGAGGAGTCTCCGCCGAATACTTTCGCGAGTTCGATGGCTTCGTTGATGGCGACCTTGGCCGGGACCTGCGCACGGTCCGCAAAGAGAAGCTCGAATAGCCCGATGCGCAAAATGTTGCGGTCGACCGGCGCGATGCGGTCGAGCGGCCAATCGGGCGCTGCCTTCGTTATGACGAGGTCGAGGTCTTCCTTCTTTGCGAGCACGCCCTTGAGTAAGGTTTCCATGAATGGCTTATCCGTATCATCTCCCCCGAATTCCTCGACGTTCCGGAGAAGCATTACATCCGCTTCGGAAACATCGGCACCGGTAGTGTCCCACTCGAAGAGCGTTTGAAGGACCACAGAACGTGCGAGATGCCGGTTAGCCATATGGAAAGAACGTATCCATACAATACACCCGACTTGATGAAAGATACTAGTAGAGGATGGTGTGAATAAAAGATAAAAGAAAAAGCCGAGGTGTTGCCTCGGCTTTTTCTTCCTTCACGTAGCGACTTATGCGCCACCGCCGAAACCGGAGCGCGACTTCGCCTTGCCCTTGGTCATGCGACCGATGAGGCCCTGCTTCTTCTCCTTCGAATCCTCGATGGTGTGCTTCTCCTCGTGGACCGGCTGCTTTGCGCCGAGCTCGAGGTCGGCATTGTCCTTCTGGTTGCGGTCCTTGCGCTTCTTGTCCTCCTTGAGGGCCTTCTTGCGCTCGGGCACGATGAGTTTGCCGCGGTACATTCCCGTAGCTTCATCGATGCGATGCGGGAGGCGGAGATTGCCGCTCTCCTTATCCTTGACGACGGAAGTAGCCGTCAGAGCATGGTGGCTCCGGCGGTTCTTGGTGTGCGAACTAGTGTGGCGCATTCGTACTGACATGGGGCATACCTTATCACAGGGCGCTTCCAAGGTCTACTTCCTTAGGTTCTGTGCACCCCCACGCCTTGCGGAATAGCCTAAACATGGGAATGTGAGGGTAATGCTGTGCTAGCCCATTGGCAGACAGCAGGTTCGCTCGGACCACCCGGTCCCCAATATTGGCCCTACACCAAGAGCTGGCCATGAAAGCCCACGAGCTGAACGTTTCGCAGATCTTTTTCAACACGAGCATGGAGAGAATGCTTCTCAAGTTCAAGAAGAAATCCAGGAAGGTTGGGGCCTATAAACGTCCCAAACCCGAATATTAGCTATAGTCCCGGAGGCATAGGCTAAGCCAGCACGCACAGGGTATCGCCCTACGTAGGCAATGCTTATGCCAGGACTATCGAAACTGAACTTCGACCGAAAGGTCACCGCCCTTGAGCAACCGCCACCGGGCACCTGCTTGGGCACGTTCTAAGATGCGGGCCACGCGAGTATATCGCGTGGCCCTGAAGTTTATATACGAGTAATAAAAGTGCGACGATGCTCCATGCACGGGCCATGCAGCCTGATGAGCTCGATATGCGTTTTCGTACCGTACCCCTTGTGCTTATCGAACTGGTAGAGCGGATACGTCTCCGCGAGCTTCACCATCATGCGGTCGCGCGTCACCTTCGCAGCAATAGAAGCGAGCATGATCGCGGGAACAATGCCGTCACCCCCAATGACGGTTTCCTGTTCATATTCAGCAGGAGCTTTTAAGGAACCATCGAGCCACACCTTGCCTTCTTCAGGATGAGGAAGGAGTTTCGTAACGCCAGTGGTCACCGCGTGTCGTATCGCGGGTGCGATGCCTCCTTTATCTATATTCGCCGCCGACACCAGCTGCACGCTCGCGCGTACATTCCCTGCTTGTATCTCTTCTTGAAGGATTGCGAACAATGCTTCGCGCTTCTTCTCCGAAAGTTTCTTGGAGTCGTTGAG
>CAYSUL010000023.1:0-2198 GCA_964434255.1 uncultured Candidatus Saccharibacteria bacterium | reverse complement strand
TCGGTCCTTCGTATGTCTCTTTCGTCTCGGGCATTTGTTAAGACTGTAGCAGATAAGTCCGTTTATGCTATGAATGGATGGTCGTTCATCCCGAATGACGGCAAGCGTTCCCCAGCGCTTGCGCCACTTCACGGCGGCGGTCCCTAGTGGCCGCCATCTTTTTAAATATCGAGAGTGTGGTATAGTATTCCCAGACGTCGGCATCCGCATGGGAGAGGCACATGCACCAGACATTCGTGTACGAATATGATTTCTACGCGCGACTCGTGAGCGTGAACATCGTGGGCATCACAGGCGGTGTCCTCGGCTTCATGATCGTTATGGCGACCGATTTCGCAGATGGCCTTCCGCTCCACGAGCAGATGATCGGCGGCTATATCGCCGGCTGCGCGCTCGGGGCTCTCATCCTGCTTGGACTTTGGTGCGTCGGGTACCTCAGCAAGGGAGGGGAGGCCTATCACGACCAAGAGCTCCTCGAGGACCTGCGCTATCTCGGCGACGAGAAGATGAAGGAAGCGACGGCTAAGTACAAACGGCAGCTCATCTTCTGGAATCCGGTGACGTGGCCGCTCTCCCTGGGGTGGACGGTCCTGCGGTGGGTGTGGTTCCTGCTCCTGCATCCGCGGGATGTTTCGAACTTCATCAGGAGCGGCGGACGGCTCTAAGCCTCGCAGTTCATCGTGCGAAAGCCCCGCCCACGGCGGGGCTTTTTCGTCCCTCCATGTGCGGGTGGCACTCCACTGCCGCAGGTTAATTGACCGGAATACCCGTTTCTGTTACAGTTCCACCCACTATGTTGATGATACGTTTCCAGCGAATAGGCCGTAAGAACGACGCGGCTTTTCGTATGGCAGTCCTAGAGAAGGCAAGGGGTCCCAAGGCCGGCAAGTATATCGACCTCGTCGGTACCTATAACCCGAAGACCAAGGCCATGACGGTCAATGCTGACCGCATCAAGGATTGGATGGGCAAGGGCGCGCAGCTCTCACCGACCCTCTCGAACCTCCTCATCAAGCAGGGCGTCATCGAGGGCGGCAAGAAGGCCGTCGTCTCGAAGAAGAACCTCGAGAAGAACGTCGCCAAGAACAAGGCAGCAGAAGAGGAAGCTGCTGCCAAGGCTGCGGCAGCCGCTGCAGCTCCGGTAGCTGAAGAGGCGCCAGCAGAAGTTGCGGCTCCTGAAGAGGCTGCTCCCGCGGAAGTAGTTGAGGCGCCCGAGGAAGTTCCTGCAGAGGAACCGGTGAAAGAGGAGGCAGCTGCCTAACCATCTCCGGCGTTCGCCGTTCCTTCATCTACATTTGGTATTGTTTACGTAAACTGCTGCTATCCTGTAATTCTGAAACGATATGGAACAAGATCACGCATTCCTTGAGTACGTCATAAAAGCGCTGGTAGATAATCCTGATGCGGTCTCCATCACCCGCACCGTGGACGAGATGGGTGTCCTCCTGACGCTCACCGTCTCTCCGGACGACATGGGCAAGATAATCGGTCGTGATGGCAACATCGCGAAGGCGCTCCGCACCCTCCTGCGCGTCGTCGGCATGAAGCACAACGCACGCGTGAACCTGAAGATAAACGAGCCGGTAGGAGGCAAGCGGGAGAACGAAGGCCGTACGCTCGATGAGGTCGTGGGCGATTTGGGCTAAGTCTTTTATTAGACCGGCTTCATGGGTTGGAGCAGTTTGCTCTTGCGCATGAAGAACATGCCAAGTATCGCCACAAAGACAGTTGCAATGAGTGTCGGCACTCCGTAAGTAACAAGGTTAAAGATTACAAGCCAAAAGGTCCCGGTGACGATGAATTCACCGATGCCGCACGCAGTCCAAGTGTCTACGTATTCACAAGCCAAGCTTCCTCTTGTGGCTATACTAAAGATGGCATATGCCACAAGCTGGATGGGGATACTGAGAAATAGGCCAATGCAGAGGAAATAAATCCACCAGAAAATCTTCATACAAAAACAGTAGCATGCTGAAATTCCATTTAATAACGTTGTTTCCGGAAGCCTGCGATGCGTACCTGAGCGCATCTATTCTCGGACGCGCCCGCAAGGACAAGAAGATAAGCGTGGCGTACCAATCGCCGCGTGATTTCGTAACGAATAAGTGGGGCAAGGTGGACGAGCGCCCGTATGGCGGCGGACCCGGCATGGTCATGACTGCGCTCCCGGTGGTGAAAGCGGTGAAGAAAGCGCTCGG
>CAYSUL010000022.1:0-2315 GCA_964434255.1 uncultured Candidatus Saccharibacteria bacterium | reverse complement strand
GGGAAATACCCTGCGTGCGCCATAGTCGCGTACTGCACCGGCACGATGTGGCCATTCGAAAGCGTCAGTCTATCGCGCTCCTCCCATAGAGGATTCTTCGCGTCATGCTTGAGGATATGGAAATAGAACGAAGCGAATATATCCGCCATGCCAAGCGGACCCGCCGTGTGCCCGGAGCCTGCCGCAACGAGCATCGAGAGGATGGTCTCGCGTATCGCTTCCGCCTTCCCTTCTATCATTTTCACCACATCATCGGTCACGCTCATTACTTAAAAAGATAGCACGCTGACTCGGAGCTATCGTTCGTATATGCCGTACTCTTCCGCGAGCGCCTTGTATTTATTCAACTCCTCTTCGAGGTTCGGTGCCTTCCAGAGACCGGAGCCGATGATAAGGCGCGAAACCCCGGCATCAAGCAGTAGTGGTGCGGTCGCGAGATTAACGCCCCCATCTACCTGGACCGGCGTATCGGGGTGCTGCTTGCGGAATGCGGCTATCTTCCGGACGATGCGATTATCGAATGGCTCCCCTTGGCGCCCTATCGTCCGTATGCCCATGAACTGCACGTAGTCGATCTGCGGGATGTGGGGCTCGATGAGCGCGAGATCGGTCTCGAGGCCCACTGCGAGCCCGATGGAGAGGAGCCCCGGCGCGAACCCCTTATCATGCCCGTACGTCACTTGGAGCTTGGTGAGGAGCGCGGGCAGATTATGCGCACTCTCCGCATGTATGGTTATCCGGGTCACGCCGTGATCTATCCATGCCCCAGCGACAAGCGAGGGATCCGCGACCATGAGGTCGAACTCGAAATTGAAACTCCCGAGATATGGAAGCTCGTCCTCGTTCGTGCCCTCTTCGGATTGCGCGTACGGCCAGGAGGCCGGGGAGGCGTACCGGCCATCGATGACGTCTACCTGAACATCATGCGTGAGGCCGTGCAGACGCGCGAGCTTATCCGTAAGCTCCTCGCGTGTCTTTGGAAGTATGGCTGGAACGATTGCACCCATATAGAAAGTATACTCCTTGCCGACCTACCGAGCCGGCATCGATTGCACGGATTAGAGCGTCGTGTCGTTCGGGCAGCCGGCACTCGAGAGCGTTGCCGGGGATATAGAGCTCTTCCCATTGCTGCCCATACAGAGATAGCGGGCGCCTGCAGGGACCGCGATACGGCTCGCGTCGGGCAGGTATGCATACATCGAGAACATTGTTCCTGGTTGCTTGCCGGAGACTACGCCGGTAGGTTGATTGAACTGCAGGCAGACGCCGCCCGCGCCGCAGCCCGCGCCACCATATGTCTTTATGAGCGCATCGCATGCGCGCTTGAAATTGGCCGAATAGGTGCCTTTCAGCACCGCACCGGATGTACCAACGGTGCAGGTCGCGCCTGGCGCCTTCGCCGCGCCGCCATCCTTCAGATTAGTGTAGCTGCCGGTGTCGGACATCTCTCGCGCCATGAGAGTACGGAGCTCGGTGAGCTGGCGCTTTATGGAGGCATCCTTGGCCTTGCTGCGCGACTGCGAGAGCCCAGTCATCACGATGGCGCTCATCATCCCTATGATGCCCACGACGAGCAATAGCTCTATAAGGGTGAATCCTCGAGGTGCCTTGCTCATACCTATACGACGCCGGCGAGATTGAGGAATAGGAAGATCGTGATACCGATGGTCAGGAGCGCCATGATGAGTATCACGCGCTGCGCTCCCTCGTCAGTCTTCGCAAGCTTCAGCTTATACACGATGCCTGTGAAGAACGATGCCTTGCGCGGCCGGTTGCTGCGCACTACCGACTCCTCCTCGTTGAATTCTACGTTCATACCGATAAGTATAGGGTGTCACGACCGAGTAATTGAAAGGCCTGTTGATAGGACCCTAGAACTTGGAAAGCCGCCTAATATGGCGCTCGTCGCCCGAGAAAGGGGTCGAAAGGAATACGCGCACGGCCTCGTCAGCGTCCGAAGGCGATACAAATCGTGCACCGATCGAGAGGATATTCGCATTGTTATGCCTTCGAGGGAGGCGGACGCAGTCGTATCCATCCTCGGAATGGCCTCCTTCCGCATCGAGCGCTCCGGTTACGCTCATCTTTCCGTAGAAGACAGAGGCACGTGCGCCCTTCACACGATTAGCCGCCATGGCTTCCCCTTGCCCACTTCCCCCGAGGATGATGCCGAGAGATTCGGATTCACTCGCGACACGCTCAGCGAGCGGCGTGATGAAATCGGGATAATCGTCGTCGGGGTCCTGCGTGTGCGTGCCCAGGTCCTCCACCTCGTGTCCCAGCAGCAAGAGATGCTCCCCAAGCATTTCCTTGAG
>CAYSUL010000021.1:0-2341 GCA_964434255.1 uncultured Candidatus Saccharibacteria bacterium | reverse complement strand
AATTTTGGATCGGCACTTATGCGGCTAGGTGGTCAGTTTTCGGTCGGCGGCAACAGGTAGACATCCTGTGCCCAAGTCGCCGCGTAGATTGAGGCAAATATCACCGCTGACAGAACAAGCGCCGCAAGTGGCACGACATGGTGGAAAAAAGCTTGCCAGCGGAAACTGTCGCTCCAGGACGTCGCATAGGCTGTAAGCAGGAACGCCTGAGAGGTTACATACCAAGTCACTCGGCTCGCAATTAAGGTATTTTCTGCTTGTATGTCCTCGCGCAATGCCATCAGCATTTCTGCGACAGAAAGCGATTCTTTATCCATAGAGTCACAACCAATGTGGGGCGGAAGCTTAAAAGTGGCGCTTGAAAGCGGGGTAAGTCGATGGTAAACAGATCAGGTGAGGGGCGCTATCTTGGGAAGAAACATCTGAAAATCAGTAACCCCCTCTCTAGATGAGGCGGCAATAGTTCCACCATGCGCTTCGACGATTGATTTGACGATGGGGAGTCCGAGCCCAGCGCCGTCTCCGCCATGCTGGCGCGACGTGTCAACTCGATAGAACCTGTCAAAGAGTCTCGGCAAATGTTCAGCAGCAATCGTCTCGCCCGTGTTTGTGATCTTCAACAGAACTTGGCTGCCTCCCGGAGTGCTGATATCAACAGCGATTTCCCCGTTCAAGGGCGTGTGCCTTATTGCATTTGATAGCAAATTGCTGATTGCGCGCCGTAACATTAACTTGTCCCCGCTGATAAAGGCATGCCCGTGACAAGTCGCCGAGATTTCCTTTTCTTCGAGTACGACCTCGTAAAACTCAAGCAAACCACGGACTTCTTGAGTGAGATCTACTTGCTCTTGGTGAGGGACCAATAGATGGTTTTCGGCCTTGGCAAGAAACAGCATGTCGGCAACCGTGCGCGACAGCCGCTCGAGCTCTTCTGCATTCGAGGCCAGTACGTCCCGATATTCCTCGGTAGATCTCGGCTTGGAGAGAATCACCTGAGTCTGAGTCAAGAGATTGCTGACAGGTGTGCGCAATTCGTGTGCAAGGTCCGAGGAAAAGTCCGATAGCCTATGGAAGGAATCCTGCAAGCGCGCCAGCATCCCGTTGAGGGTCTCGGCGACTTCAGCGAGTTCCACGGGAATTGAGGCCACCGAGAGGCGCTGATCCAGGCGATTAGCGGTGATGTCTGCGGCCCGCTGTCGCATTTCCTTTAGTGGCGCTAGGCCACGCCGCACTGCGACCCATCCCAAAAAACTGGTAAGTATTGCTGCAGTCCCAACCGCAATCCACAAGGCTATCTGAAAGGACGCCATGAAGGTTTCATGTCGAGTCAAATCAATGGCGACAGCAACGATAAGGTTGGGATCTTCACGGATCTTTGTCGGAGCTAGGACAGACATCCCGCGAAACGGGCTTCCATCCGAGTCGTTCCAGGCAATGAGGGCTGCCGCCTCGGACCCGAGCAATGTCGTCGGAAACTGGGCTTCACCGCTGGCGAAAATGAGCTTTCCCTGTGCGGTTTGAACGGAAACCGAAAGGCCGTGGTGGCCTACGAGCGCCTCCTGGAGCTCCTTGGTAACGGTCTCCAGCGCGGGATATGAGTCGACTTTGCCGAGTGCATTTTGAAGCAGCTCCAACTTCCCATGCAGCAAATCCCGGTCTAGCTCCTCAAAATGGTGTTCCGCCAATTCGCCGATCAACAGTCCGAGCAGCAGGAGTACGACCGTCGAGATGGATGCAAAGAGGAGGGTCAGTCGGGTCGTCAACGCATGACGCTTGCCCATGATCACTCCTGACTCTCCAAGACGTAGCCCATGCCGCGTACGGTATGAATCAGCGTGCGCTCGAACCCGTCGTCGACCTTTGCGCGCAGGCGACGAATCGCCACTTCGATCACATTGGTGTCGCTGTCGAAATTCATATCCCAGACTTGCGAGGCAATCAGTGATCTTGGCAGCACCTCACCTTGCCGGCGCAGAAACAACTCAAGCAAAGCGAACTCCTTGGCAGTCAAATCAACACGCTTTCCTGAACGAGTCACTCTCCTACGAATAAGGTCAAGCTCCAGATCGGCCACGCGTAGAACTTCGGCCTCCTTATTTGAGCGACCGCGACGCAAGAGCGTCCTGACTCTGGCCAGCAATTCCGCAAAGGCAAATGGCTTGACCAGATAGTCATCGGCGCCGGTTTCCAGCCCTTTGACCCGATCCTCAATGGAGTCCTTGGCCGTCAGAAAGAGAACCGGAATCTCTTTGCCGGCCTTCCGGATGCCCTGGAGCACTTGCCAACCATCGATGCCGGGCAACATAACGTCCAGGATGGCAAGGTCATACGTATCGGTCAA
>CAYSUL010000020.1:0-3974 GCA_964434255.1 uncultured Candidatus Saccharibacteria bacterium | reverse complement strand
CTCGGCATCGCACCCTGGAACGCGCCCATCATCCTGGCGCTGCGCGCGGTCGCCACGCCGCTGGCCCGCGGCAACACCGTGATCCTGAAAGGTTCGGAGAACTGCCCGCGGACCCATCAGCTCATCATCGAAGCCTTCATGGATGCCGGTTTCCCGCCCGGCGGGGTGAACTACGTCACCAACGCTCCGGCCGATGCCGGCGCCGTGGTGGAAGCCATGGTGGCGCACCCGGCGGTGCGTCGCGTCAACTTCACCGGCTCCACCAAGGTCGGCAAGATCATCGCCATGACCTGTGCCAAGTACTTGAAGCCGGTGGTGCTGGAGCTCGGCGGCAAGGCGCCGATGGTGATCCTGGACGACGCCGACATCGATGACGCCGTCAACGGTGCGGCCTTCGGTTGTTTTGCCAACAGCGGGCAGATCTGCATGTCGACCGAGCGCATCATCGTCGACCAGAAGATTGCCGACGAGTTCGTCAAGCGCTTCGTCAACAAGGCCAAGAACCTGCCGCTGGGCGACCCGCGCAAGCCCGAGCCGGTGGTGCTGGGTTCGGTGATCGGCATGAGCACGGTGGAGCATTGCAACGCACTGATCGACGATGCGCTGGCCAAGGGCGCCAAACTGGTGTGCGGTGAAAAGGCCACCAGCACGCTGATGCCCGCCACCATCCTCGACCATGTGACCCCGGCCATGAAGATCTACCATGAAGAGACCTTCGGCCCGGTCAAGGCCATCGTGCGCGTGAGCGGCGTGGAAGAAGCCGTGGCCTGCGCCAACGACAACGCGTACGGCCTGTCGGCGGCCGTGTTTGGTGGTGACATCGCGCGTGCCTACAACGTGGCACGCCGCATCGACTCCGGCATCTGCCACGTCAACGGCCCGACCGTGCACGACGAGGCGCAGATGCCGTTCGGCGGCGTCAAGGGCAGCGGCATCGGCCGTTTCGGCGGCAAGGCCGGGATCAACGAGTTCACCGAACTGCGCTGGATCACGATGCAGACCACACCGCGCCACTACCCTTTCTGAGGCGGGCGAGACTGAGCCGCAGCCGGTGGCGCGGCTCAGTCTTCGTGATAGATCTCGGCGGCATTTTTGCCGCCTTTTTTGACCTTGTACATGGCCTGGTCGGCGTGTTCGGTCAGCCCACGCTGGACGGCCCGAATCAGGAACCAATTGCTGCACGCTCGATGTATAGGGTTGCCGATAGCGAGAGCGTGCCCACTCTTCGCGTCCATGCCGGCCTGCTCTCCCAGAAGGCGAGCCCCCTTGGCGGCGAGTAGGTAGACAGCGCCGCCCTTCGACAGAGAGCGAGCTACCAACAACTTCTCGTCGGTGAGTGCTTTGAGTGTTCGCCTCGCCATGGCGATGGATTGGGCCGCATCAGCCCAGACAAGTGCAGCCACCATGCGGCTGGTCAGCCATCCAAAGCGGGCAACCCAACTCAACACTTCGAAACGGTTTCGCTCGCCTACCAGCCGCTTGTCTAAGGGCAGAGGATTGGGGTCGTTTTCTAGCGTGGCGACCGGCATTGCGGCCGGCGAAAAAGGGGATGGGGTCATGTGGCTTGTCTCCAGGTTGTCGAGCACCCATGTGCTCCACGACCTATAGCGACCAAGCCCATGGCAGCACTATCGCTGCGCTACGTGCGAAGGTCTATCGCCCGCTTTCCCCCGCTGGACGCGGGGCCGCGTGCTGGAGTGCTAGGGCACTCCCACGCCCGAAGAGCGCCCTTCTGCCGCTGCGCGGCCGGGCAAGGGGGGGCGAGGCCTACCGCTTGCATCACAAGCCCTTCGGTGCTTGTCATGCAGGCACGCTTCGCGTACCCCGCTCCCGGATGCGCTGGACGCGCAGGTCTTGCGACCCTCCGACCCCCTTGCCCGGCCGCTTTGCGTCGGGGCGGGGCTATGCCCCCGAATAGCCTAGGCAGCGTGGGCGCTGCCACGGGGCTGGCCGCCCCTTACGGCCATCGGCTCCCCCGGCCGGCCTTGTCCCGCTGGGGCGGGAGCTGCGGCCGGGGCTGCGCGTCGCCTGACGCTTGCCCCGCTGCTGCGCGGCGGCCCCCCAAGCCGCTGTCTGTAATGCCGATGAGCCTGAAATACCAACGGTGTGAAGCGCAGTCATGTTCGCCCTGTAGCGGCCCCTGAACACCTTCACCCTTGCGGGATCGGCCAGGCTGCGTATAAAACTCATGTCTACAGGTATCGTGGAGGAGAGGGCTCAAAACCCCGCGACCACGGAAATCGCGCCAAGCGGGAGATACGGGCGCAGCGCCGGGTGTACAACTGGAGGCGCATCGGGGGCAGGTGCTGTCTGCCCCAAAGTCCAGTTGTGCTGCGGGAGATTCACCTCACCGCAGCGCCTGAAGCGATGGCTGACTCCATACGTCCAGACACGCAAGGCTAGCACCTCACCCCCACGCCGTGGGGTTGGGGGGTGCTTTGCCTTCGCTCCGAACTTCTCCACCATCCAGTCTTAAAACTTCTCCCTTGGAGCAGACTTCTATCCACCTCGGGTGTAGTGGGTTGCACCGTGCGCCGATGGTGAAAAAAGCTGTAAACTGACTGCGGTGTGTTCGGCGCCTCGACGACGCTGCTATCTCGCTTACCCCACTCCACGTCCCGACCTTTCTTGAACAGTGCGCGACTGCAGATGGCATCCCACGAGGTTTACGACCGGAAGGAGACGAATTGCAGACGTTAACGCGAGACGAATTGATTGAGGAACTGAAAGCGCATGGCTTTCGAATGGGACAAACAGCGTCGATGAAGTGGCGCGTAGCCCTCGCCCAGTCGACTGGCCATCAAACAATGGTCGTCTTGGTTCGCGCGCGGGGAATTGATTTGCTTATCACGCCCTTGGCTATTGAGCAGATGCTCAATTCCGACGGGAAGTTGAGCGTCAGCATGCAGCGAGAAGGCGACAGGTTCGTGGAGTACAACTACACGGAGAGTGAAGCCCCCGTTCATTGGCAGACGCTCTCCGTTGCATCGCTGTTTGTCCGCGAGCAGCCGATAGACGATTCATTTTTCCAGAAGGTCGGAATTGGTCGTTCCGAATGGGCTAGCAAACACGGAGCCAAGGCTCAGGCGCGAGAGGAGGGCAGGATGTCCGAGGTGTATCAAGCTCTGAGCCACGGGGATGGAGAGCCGGTCTACCTAAGTGACGGAGTTTGGCTGGGGTCCGACGGGTCGTTGAAGGATGGGGGCTAAGAGTGGGGGATTCGAACGCGCTAGCCGTTGGCGTTGAGAATAATTCGGCAAAGCACACCTCCTTAATGCTGGCGACTACGCTTTCGCTCGCGTCGTTCTCGTTCGCATTTGTCCAGACTTGGATTCACAGTTTTGGGCTGCAGACGCTCCCGAAAATCGCAACCGTTTTAAATCATCCTCAAGTACTGAGTGAGCTCATGGCGGAGTCTGCTGGGGCAAGCCTCTCTGCTCCGATACTGCACGTTGCGATTGCCTCGCTTTTCAAGAGCAAGCGAAACCCCACCTCCCGACGCCGAATTTTTATTGGCTGGAGTGTCCTCATCATCGCGGTTGGCGCCATATCCCTGTGGACGAAGAGTAAGGGCCTGTAGCTTGAAGGGCCTCGGCTTGGAGTGGTGGCATTAGCCGTTCGGGCTATGTGCATGGCGCGGTATCAATCTCCAGTCGCGTCAGCCACAAGAGGGCTTGCTCTCGCGTTGCCCCGCACATCTCGCGGGACGGCATGAGCCCGGCGCAGAAGGCCGGACGCTCAGGCTTGCCGAAGATGTTGCATCGGTTGGATTCGGATAGCTGCACGCACCGTACCCCCGCAGCTTTCCCGCCAGGCATCCCTGGAATGGGGCTCGTGATGGAAGGGGCGGTGCAACAAGCACCGCAGTCGGGGCGGCAGTCCACGCGCATCTCCTTAGTTGACATCCGGCTTACCCTGCGGCATGCCGGGAATCGGGCTGGAAATCGAGGGGGCAATGCAGCAGGCGCCACAGC
>CAYSUL010000019.1:0-4215 GCA_964434255.1 uncultured Candidatus Saccharibacteria bacterium | reverse complement strand
CTCTCGGGCGGTTGCTTGTAACGTAATCATGCTGGCGAGTATGCCCGAAAAGCCGCTCTAAGGCAAGCTTATTCGCCTTTTGCTGCCTGGTACACCGACTTAAGCCGTGCCAGATACGCCTCCCTGGCCGCTTCCAGGTTCTCGTCCTTGCCGCCCCACGCACGGAGCGCCTCGTCCTGGAGCGCACGGGAATAGGAGAAGGTCATGGGCCATGGCGCGCCCTTCGCCTTCGCAGCGCGCTCAATGGCCCGCAGGTTATCCGTCGACTGCTCAGGGCTCTGGCCGCCCGAGAGGAACACGACGCCGCCCAAACCACGCGGCATCACCTTCATGAGCGCGCCGACCGTGTCCTCCGCTACCTCTTCAGGAGTATCGGTCTTCCCGCTCTCCTTCCCGGATATCGCCATCGCGGTCTTGAGGATGACGCCCGACATATCGATAGCGTTGTTGGTGAGCGCTTCGACCAAGGTCGCAAGCGTTTCCTCAAGTACGGCGCGCGAGCGCATACGGCTGTGGTTACCTTCGAGCAATACTTCAGGCTCCACCATCGGCACCATGCCGGCCTTCTGGACCTCTACCGCGTACGAAGCGAGGCGCTTCGCGTTCTCCACCATCACCGCGGTTGTCGGGAGCCTGTCGCCATCGATGCGGATGACAGCGCGCCACTTGGTGAATCCTGTCGAGAATTTGGAGCGGTACTCCTCAAGACGCTCCGGAAGACCAAGGAGGCCTTTGGTAATGACTTCATCGGGGCTCTCCGGATGAGGCTCTACTCCTTCGTCCACCTTGATACCGGGAACGATGCCTTTGGAGGAAAGTATTTCGCCGAACGAGCGCCCATCGTTCCCCTTCTGCCGGAGCGTCTCGTCGTACAGGATGACGCCTGAGAGATACTCCTCGATGCCCGGACACGAAAGAAAGAGGTCACGCTCCTTCCGACGCATCTCTTCTCCGGTTTCGATGCCATACGACGCGAGACGCTTGTCGGCCGAAGCGATGCTTTCGTCGGCGGCGAGTATTCCCTTGCCGGGATGCACGAGGAGACGTGCGGTTTCGAGTAGGTCGGTCATGCAAAAAATCTTACCATGCTAAAATTCCTGCATGAAGAAATTGGATTTCCTTGCGATAGGTGACATCGTCTCCGAACCGTTCATCAGGCTCAAGGACGCGTACATCGCGACGAACGAAAAGGATGAGGACAACCTCTGCATGCGTTTCGGGGATAAGATCCCGTACGAGTCGGCCACGTTCGTCCCTGCAGTGGGCAATGCGAGCAATGCAGCGGTAGCGGCTGCGCGTCTCGGACTCAATAGCGCGCTCCGCGGATACGTTGGAGACGACCGATACGGCAAGGAGTGCCTCGAGGTACTCACGAACGAGGGCGTGGATACGTCATATATGGTCACCCAAGCGGGCAAGAATACGAACTATCACTTCGTACTCTGGTACGAAACCGACCGCACCATCCTCGTGAAGCATGAGGAGTTCGACTATGAAGTACCGACCATCGAAGAAGACCCTTCCTGGGTCTATCTCTCCTCGCTTGCCGCGAATTCCCTGCCGTACCACCAAGCGCTCGCTCAATGGCTCGATGCGCATCCGGGCAGCAAGTTCGCGTTCCAGCCCGGAACGTTCCAGATGTCGCTCGGCGTGGACGCGCTCAAGCCGCTCTACGAACGAAGCGACCTCTTCTTCTGCAACCGTGAGGAGGCGGCACGTATCCTGAAGCTCGAAGGGCATCAGGATATCAAGGAACTGCTCACCGCTGTACGCGCGCTCGGACCTAAGACCGCTATCATCACTGACGGGACCGAAGGCGCGTATGCGTACGACGGAGAGCAGATGCTCTTCATCCCTATGTACCCAGATTCGCGCGGTCCCTTCGAGCGCACGGGCGCCGGCGATGCGTTCGCGTCGAGCGTCTGCTCAGCACTCGCGCTCGGGAAGCCGCTCGATGAAGCGCTCCTCTGGGGACCTATCAACTCCATGTCGGTCGTGCAGGATGTGGGCGCGCAGAAGGGCCTCCTCACGCGCGCTGCGCTCGAGCAGTACCTCGCGCAGGCTCCTGCGACTTACAAGACCCGTCCGCTCTAGAGCGGCGTAGACGCGAGCGACGTGAAGTCGACCTGCATGATGGCCCGCACGATAGCGAGCACCATGCCGCCGCCAAAAAGGGATATGACGAGCCCTGCTATATAAATACTCACCTGCGCGTCCCTTCCTCCTCGGTATCTCATATTATTTTCCGTTCACCTACCAGCGAGCGTGCCTTCGCCGCGATAGCCGTGCTGTCTAGCTTGTAATGCTCCATGAGTTCTTTGGGGTCGCCCGACTGCCCGAAGCTGTCGATCATGCCCATGCGCTCCACAAGCACCGGGTACGTTCCGGAAAGGAATTCGGCTATGGCGCTTCCGAAGCCCCCCATCACCTGGTGCTCCTCTATCGTTATCACTCTTCCGGCGAGTTTGGCAGCCTCGAGCACCGCTTCCTCATCGAGGGGCTTCACGGATGGGACCGAGAGCACGATAGTGCCGATACCGTCCGACTCAAGGGCGCGCGCCGCAAGGAGCGCGTCGTACGCGGACGGCCCGGTCGCCATGAGCGCGAGCACCGGCTTCTCGCTCTTCCAGAGCATGAGCGCTTTCCCAATCCGGAACGGGGTCTCGGGCGTAGTGAAGGTAGGGACCGCGGTGCGCCCGAACCTAATATAGGAGGGGCCAGGAGCCACGGCTGCCGCCATGACCGCCTTCCTTGCCTCCTCGGCGTCAGCGGGCACGATGACATTCATGCCCGGCAGCGATCGCATGAGCCCGATATCCTCGAGCATTTGGTGCGTCGCGCCGTCAGGCCCCACCGATATGCCGGCATGCATGCCGCACACGATCGCCTTCCTATTATTCAGCGCGATGCTCGTGCGTATCTGCTCGTAGTTACGGCCCGGCGAGAACGCAGCATAGGAGGCGAAGAACGGGACCTTCCCAACCGCCGCGAGCCCCGCCGCAACGGTCGCGAGATTCTGCTCGGCAACGCCGACCTCGATGTAGCGGTCGGGAAATTCCTTCTCGAACCATTCCGCGCGGGTCGATTCCTTGAGGTCGGCGCAAAGCACGACCACGTTCGGATCGAGCTTCCCAGCTTCAACGGTTCCAGTACCGAACCCATCGCGAGTGGGCTTCTTCTCGATATCCTTGCCGAACGTATCGGCGACGAGTTTTGCTGCGGCGACTATCATTTCTAGAGTATAGCGTACGTGCTATAGCGTACCGGTGAGACTCCGTATGAATAGCGTGAGTACGATGACAGGCGGAATGAGCGGTATCAAGAGAAGCCATTTCATCGTCGCGAGACGCTTCGGCGCAGAAAGACGGAGTGCACGGAATACCAGGCGCGCAAGGATAACGACAATGAGAAAAGCGATGAGCCCACCCCCATACAAGAGGAGTGTGAAATAGAGGCCCGCCCGGCAAAGCTCGCCACCGCTACAGAACCCATCGAGCACAAGCATCGCGAGAAGCGGAAGCAGGAAGAGCACGAGCCACCCTATAGAGAGGAGTCGCTTCATGACTGGTTACGCGTATTCCCCCGTCACCCGTCCGTCACCGCTCCGGAGCGCTTTCATGAACCGCTCTGCCTCTTCCTTGGATGGCGGCTTCCCGTGCCAGCGGTAATCGAACTCTATCTCCGGTATCCCCTTGCCGGGAATAGTGTGAGCGATGATGACCGTCGGCTTCTCGAATATCGCTTTCGCTGTATCGACCGCGTCACAGAACTCCTCTATGTTGTGGCCGTTCACCTCGAGCACATGCCAGTTGAATGCTTCGTACTTCGCGCGCAGCGACTCGAGCGGCATTACATCCTCCGTCATTCCGTCTATCTGTATGTTATTGCGGTCTATCACCGCCGTGAGATTCGATAGCTTGTACTTGCCGGCGAACATAACCGCTTCCCAGGTATTTCCCTCTTGCTGCTCTCCGTCTGACATGAGGCAGTACACTCGGGTTCTCTTCCCGTCCATGCGCAGCCCGTACGCCATACCGCACGCTTGCGAGAGACCTTCGCCGAGCGGGCCGGCCGTAGTCTCGAGCCCCGGCAATCGTTCGCGCTCCGGGTGCCCTTGGAGCCTCGAGCCGAACTTCCGCAGCGTGAGGCATTCCTCTACAGGGAAATACCCTGCGTGCGCCATAGTCGCGTACTGCACCGGCACGATGTGGCCAT
>CAYSUL010000018.1:0-6939 GCA_964434255.1 uncultured Candidatus Saccharibacteria bacterium | reverse complement strand
TGGTGGCAGCAGGGGCTCGTTCAGAAAGTGAAAGACTACTGCATCCAGGACGTGCGCGTCACGCGCGGTCTCTATGACTATGCGCTCGAGCATGGGAAGCTGAAGTATAAGGACCTGAAGGATGTACGGGATATAAAGCTCGACACCTCGTCTTGGCGCACGGATGGCCCGGGAACGGCGTTCACCCATACGCTTCCGTTGTAAATAAAATGGCGCCCCGGGGAGGGGGCGCCACATAAGGCGACTTGAACATTTCAGTCCTTCTTGTCCATCTCCCGGAGCTTCAGCCCCATGGACACGTCCTTGAAGAAAGTCTTCAGTAGACGGTACAGGCCAGCAGCGATCAGGAATGCCGCCAGCAGGATCAGTCCGACGAAGGCGACACCGCTCACTACCGCGGCCCCTGCCCGTACGACGACGAGCGATACCGCCGCACCGCCCAACCCCTCAAGAGCGAGGAGTATGGCGGTGGCGAATTGCAGCCATATCACGAACCAAAGCATCATCGTAATCCACTCGGATCGCTGATGCCGAGTCGTCACTGGGTAGTGCGTAGGCATGGCATCCTCCGGGTGCAGTTTCCTAGGAAGAATATAATGATACTTTGTATATTTGTCAATGACTCGCATCTCCCCACCCTGGGATGGTGGTAAGATTTGGCTATGGAATCATCGTCGAGAAGCGTGTGGCTCATCCCCGGAGCCATCATCGTAGCGGGACTCATACTCGCCATAGCCATATTCGTTATCCGGACGACGAGCGCCAAAATCCCTGAGTCCGCGAAGCCAGACGCCGTCCCTGCCGTTACCCCGACCGACCATATCATCGGGAACCCTGAGGCGTCCGTCGTCATCGTAGAGTACTCCGATATCGATTCGGACGACGGGAAGAACTTCCACGCCGCGCTCCAGCAGCTCATGACCGAGTACGCTGCTGGCGGGAATGTCGCGTGGGTATACCGCCACCTCCCACTTACCACCATGCACGCGTATGCGCAGCGCCATGCGGAAGCGTCCGAGTGCGTCGCTTCCCTTTCGGGCCCCGAAGGGTTCTGGCGGTTCATCGACCAGGCGCATGCCATCGCTCCAGGGTCCGCGGAGTTCAATCCTAAGAACTATCCAGTCGTACTCACCTCGCTCGGCATACCGCAGGAAGCATTCGACCAGTGCATGACGTCCGGGAAGTTCTCGAGCAAGGTCCGCAGCCAGGCGCATGACGCGCTGGGGGCCGGGGCCGAAGGAGCGCCGTTCACGGTGGTATTCATCGAGGGCCAGGAGCCGGTGGCGATAAACGGGGCGCTTCCGTATACGAGTTTGAAGGAGCTGATACAGCGTTCTTTGGACCAATAGTTGTTGAGAACTCCTGATTGACATCCAAATCAGGAGTGGGAAAATACTTACATATCAATATTCGATTCAAATACTATGGGTGAAGGATTTTTCGGTTGGAAGAAGAAGCAGAGTGAGCAGCGTGAATTCATCAACCCCGAGACTCACGAACCGGCAGAGAAGATCGTGACGGACGATGCGGGTAACGTGATTGGTCATGCCGGAACCGAGGCGCAGGCACGACGAATTGCCGCAGACGCGCGCGAGGATTTCAAGGAGGCAGCGTAATAGGTCGATTCAAAGCAAACCTCCCTGCCTACGCAGGGAGGTTTGCTTTATCCGAACAGCTGGAGAAGGTCGTCGTAATCAGACGGTTCGCCTGCGCGCCACGTACCAGAGAGGAGTTCGCTGATGACCGCGTCGAGAGTAACGATGAGCTCCGCCCTTGTTTCTGCGGTGAGTGGGACCGGGAATTCTCGCACGAGCTCGGGACCAACCTGGACGATACTGGCCGCTTTCAGGTCGTGCCCGTTCTCTTTCAGGAGAAGGTCATAGAACGCGAGCTGGCGGGCATGCTTCTCGTCCTTGATGTGGACATCGGTCGAGGTCTTGAAGTCGACGATGCATTCCCCTGTCGGCGCATTGAATACGGCGTCCACCTTTCCATACAGGAGTATCTCCTTCCCCTCTACCATCCGCTTCACGGAATACGCTTTCTCTATCGCGGTGGTCTCCCCGTCCTTATGCGCGCTCGCAAGGTACGCCTTGAGCGATAAGGTCGCATGCTCGACGACGCGTTCATAGGCAGCGTTGCGCGGGAGGAGCGAGTTCTTGAGACAGCGATTGAGCGCTCCATACGCCTTGTCCTGGTCTTTGGTCGTCAGGTATTCAGCGATGCCCGCGTGCACCGCGATACCTATGGCAGTAGCAGGAGCTTCGGGCTCGTGGAGCCTAAGGACGCGACGCGCGAAGAATGTAGGTGGGGATTCCAGGTATTCATTCATCGCTGAAGGAGAGAGGCCTTCTTCGGTGAGGTATCGAAGCACCAGTTCGTTCACGACTACCCGAGGCTTCACTTCAGCATGGAGCAACGGGAGCGGATTAGACTCAGGCGCTATCAGCTCAAGATCCTCGGGGATGAGCACGGAAGGTGGGGTGTCCCGGCCGTCCCCATTCTCCGCTGCGTACGAAAGGACGAGCTCGTCCTTAGCGCGCGTGATGGCGACATAGAAGAGCTTGGTGATGTCCTCGAGGCTGCGGGTCTGATCGATGGGCGATGGGATCTTGGCGGACATACCTCCCTTCTCCCATTGGCGTGCGTTCATGCCGACCACGAAGACCTTCTCGAACTCCATGCCCTTGGCCTTGTGGGCCGTGATGATGGTCACCTTCCCTTCCTCGTGGGTCACGGATGACTTCACGCTCTCAAGGCCATGCTCGTGCGCCTTCGTGAGCGCGCTTACCACATCAGCGAATGAACGATTCGTATCGCGTGCGACGATCTCTTCCATATGCATGAATATCCGGCGCAAGAGCGCCACGTCCTCTAGATGCTCGCCATGCGAGAGCGCGTACGCACGGGCGCCGGTGTCGGCGAGAAGCTTCGACATGAGCGGGAGTGGCGCGGTCGTGAGGCCTCCTTTTTGCAGTTCCGTGAGCGTCTTCGCGATATCGGGATATGCATTCTCGAGCGCTGGCCACAGTTCCCTATCCCGGTTCTTGAGCAGAAGCTCCGCCCGTTCTTTCATGAGTATCGGATACCAAGGAGCGAGCAGGGTCTCGCGGAGCGCTGAAGTATCGAGCGGGTCCGCGACCGCGCGCATGAGCGAAAGTATGGAGCGCATGAAGGGGCGTGATGATAGGAGAACATCACCCGCGCGCAGCACCGGGATATTCCGCGCCGCAAGATGCTCCGCGAACGCGGTTGCGGTCGAGTTACGGCTCGCGATGACGGCTATCTCATGCGGCTTGGTGCCTCCCGCTATCGCGTCCTCGACAAGCTGCGCTACCTGGTCGCGCTCGGCGAGCGGGTCCATGGCGGCCAGAAGGCGTATGGAAGCCATGCCGTCGCGCGTGGCCACGAGCGGGTGGTGTTCCCCGGTCGCTGCGGGAACGGTTTTGATGAGGGCGTGGGAAGCGTCGAGGATGCCGCTGAACGAGCGATAGCTGTCGGCGAGGTATATCGTCTCTGTCCTAGGGAAATGCTCCGTGAAAGTCTTGAAGTGCGAGGAGTCGGCTCCTTGGAAGCGGTATATGGCCTGCTTTTCGTCCCCGACCACGAAGATGTTGGGGTGCTCGTCGTACGCAAGGGTGTCGAGGAGGGCGTGCTGGAGCGCGTTGGCGTCCTGGTGCTCGTCCGCGAGGATGTATTGATACTGCTCCTGGACCGTAGCCTTGAGGTCCGCGTCCTCGTTCAGTCCGTCCACCGCGATGCGGAGCACATCGGCGAAGTCGTATACATCGCGTTCTTCCTTCCTCGCTTCGTACGCCTCGATGAGGCGCGCGGCCTCCTGGACCTTCTCGAGGCGTTCGAGCTTCTTCACGCCTTCCGCTTTCAGCTGCCCTTTCTTCTCCCCTTTTATGTATAGGAGGGATTCGTCCCCTCGGATGCGAGCGGCTTCCGTATCGGCCCACGCACGATAGTCCGCGAGCGATATGCGTTCACGAAGGAGGTCGTCACGAAGCCTGGCGAGGTCGCGCAGGTAGAAATAGGGTGACTTGGTGGTGCGGAGCGCTGCAAGCTCCTCGTTCTCGAGCACCTCCCGCCAGAGGAGCGTGGACTCGACGTCGCCGGCAAGGCGTTTGCCGCGCGCATCCTTGAATGAGTCGGGGTACGTAGAGAGGAGGTGCTCGGCGAAGCTGTGGAAGGTCGAGATGAATACTTCGCGTGCGACGGCGTCGCCCACGAGCTCGGCAAGGCGCTTGCGCACCGTCCTTGCCGCTGACTCGGTGAAGGTGAGCACGAGGATGTTGGTCGGGTTAGCTTGGGTCTTCGCAAGGATGTTGGCGATACGGAGCGTGAGGATGTGGGTCTTGCCGGTGCCGGGCCCCGCTATCACGAGGACGGGGCCCTCGACCGTATCGACCGCCTTCTTCTGGGCGGCATTCAGTTTCTTGTATTGCTGTTCGAAGAGTCCGGTCGCCATTGCCTCCATTCTACGTTGAATCGGGATAAGCAAAAACCCGAGCCAAGGACCCGGGGTTTTGCTTCCTTCGGTAGCTAATTAGTCGCCACGAAGTGCCTTCAGTTTCTCAAGGAGCTTTTGGAGCTCTTCCTGAAGTTTGTTGGGTTTACCCGTACGGTTCGTGGTAGATGCAGTATCATCGTCGCTGTCATCATCCTCCTTATCCTTAGGGGTGAACGTGCGGACACTTACGGCATTGATGGTGCCGGTTGACTCGTCCACCTTCCCCTTCACCCACACGCGAGAATCGACCGCTATCGTTCCCTCCTTCTTCTGAGCATTAGCGATATTGACTTTGTAAGAGAGGCCGAAGAGCTTAACCGTGAGCTCGGAGCCTGAGACTGCGGTCACGAGTGCGGCGTCGAGATTAGCGCGACCACCGGCATTGATGTGGATGGAGGGGCCCGATTTACGGAATAATCCTTCGAGCGCTTTGTGCTCGCGATCCTCGCTCTTACGCGAGGTTGAGGATGCCGTGCTTCCGCTTTCAGCGAACACGGGCGCTGCTACGAAGCCTACGACAGCCGCGAACAGGACCGGAACGATTACATACTTCATTTTCATGAATGGGTTGGACTAGTTTCTAACCCAGGCATTATAGCGCGACCATGGCATACTACTTTCAGACCCCCCTGAAGGACGCCCCGGGACTTCCGGAGAAGCGTACTGTCCTGAAAGATGGGGAGACGAACGCGAGTGTAGGGCCTTTCATCTCTTGCCATGGAGCATCATCGAGAGCGACACTAGAGAGGCGTGTGCCAATTCGTGAGGACTGTCGGATGGGTTAAGAGAGCCCAGGCAGGACTGCTAGCAGCGTAAAATCCCCGCATTCATGAGGTCGTCTATACTTACCGCTCGCCTTGGCGAGCGGTCCTTTTGTTGAATTCACCTACCGTTTACTTGACATTCAATAGAAACAAAGTACACTCCAACGAGATCAAGTCTTGAAAGGACTTACGCTATGTTGTCGAAAAGACTGAGTACGTCGGTTGTCGCTGTGGAGCCTCCGGACCCTTGTTTCATCCTGGTGGTCGCGCAATCTGCGTTCGCGCTGCCCCAAAACGAGGAGGGTATGATATTCGTATACTCTTCGCAAGAAGCAGGGATAAGGAACGGCCTCGCGCTGTTCGCCGTCGGCCTCCTCAATTCCTGCGCGAGCATCAGGGCCATCGACTGGAGCGAGCTCGTGGCTTCGGTGGCGCGCTCTAGGACCAACTACCGCCTGGTCCTCGACTATGACGGCAGCGATGAACCGCTCAAACTGCTCCATCTGTCATGATCATGAACCGAAAGAGAATCGGCCGTCCCTTAATAAGGCGGCCGGTTTCTTTTATGCAAAAATGTTATGCGCGTCCCCTCCCGCTTTTCTCATACTTCCTTCACCTAAATATCATTATGATTATGGGGTGCACTGGGGGCCGCCTCTGCGAAAAGACGACTAGCCAGGGTCGATTTATAAATGCGTAAACGTATAGACTATATGTGGCAGCAATGGCTTACAGGACTTCTCGGGTTGTGGCTCATCCTTCTCGCGTTCCTGGGCTTCAACGGGAACATGCTTACCTGGGCACTCCTCTTGACCGGTGCAGTGGTCTCGGCGCTTGGCTTCTGGGGGTTGGAGTCCTTAGAGCACAACGCAGAAAGCCGGAGGGGAATGCATAGTGATAGCGTCTTCTTGTAGCGGGATATGAGAGTCCGCCTACGGATACGCCCGACATGACCGGTGCCTTTGGCACCGGTCATGTCGTTATCGTTTATGCACCGACCTAAGCCACCACTTCTTTACGAACGGGAGCGATTGGGTCGAGAGCACATAGCCTAAGGCGGGGACGACCGCTGAAAGCAGGAAGTCCTCGGCGCCGATGACATACAGGACGATAGCGGCGCAGACGTAGGTAATGACCGCGATGGTCCCTATGCGGAATCCACTCGTCTCCCATGCCTTATCCGCCTCCACCCGGGCGTTGCGCTCGAGCATGCGCTCCACCGTTTCTCCGATGCGCTCTTCCATATACGTAAAGTATAGCTCGTCTATAGAGAGTATCTGGTGCGGAGCTGGCGACGGAGTACCTTGTGATTGGGAACGGTGCTCGCTACCTCCGCCCAGAATCTATTCGAATGGTTGTGCTCCTTGGTGTGACAGAGCTCGTGCACGATGACGTAGTCGGCGAGCGCACTCGGGAGGAATGCTATGCGGTAGTTGAAGGAGAGATTACCTTTGGCCGAGCAGCTTCCCCACCGCGTCTTCTGGTTGCGTATGGATATGGTGCCGTACGAGAAGCCATAGGTGACATTGAAGTGCTTCAGTCGTTCCGTTGCGAGCGTTCGTGCGAGGGCGATAGCGTCCTTGTACGCTATTGAGCCCTTTCGGGGCTTCGGGAGCGGAACGGGAGGCGTGCCGCCTGCCTGCTTCAGGAATCTGGTTC
>CAYSUL010000017.1:0-7366 GCA_964434255.1 uncultured Candidatus Saccharibacteria bacterium | reverse complement strand
TATCTGCTACAGTCTTAACAAATGCCCGAGACGAAAGAGACATACGAAGGACCGATAATCATCACGCGTACCGGAAAAGGATTCTTCTCGGCTGACCCCGAGAAGCCCGACCTGTATATCCCTGCAGAGAACCTCGGCGGCGCGTTCCCCGGCGATATCGTCCGGATAGAGACGGTTGGAACGGAGTTCGACCCCCGAACCCGCGAGAAGCGCATCATCGGCAAAGTGGTGGATATCATAGAGCGCAACCGCACGACGTTCGTGGGAGCGCTGTACCGGAACGAGGACGAGAATCTCGTCATGCTCGCGCCCGATTGGAAGAAGATGTACGTGCCGTTCGTGGTGAAGGGTGAGTCGCTCCCGCTCGGCCACAAGGTGCTCATCCGTTTCCAGGGATGGGCGAGCAACCAGCCGTATCCGTGGGGCACGCTCGAGGAAATAATCGGGCCGGCCGGAGAGAACGAGACCGAGATGCGCGCCCTCGCCTTGTCTCAAGGGTTCCGCAGCGACTTCCCTCCCGGCGTGATGCAGGAAGCGAAGGAGCTCGAGGGGACCGGGAAGGCGACCATCGCGGCGGAGGCGGCGAAAGCGCTTCCCGAGACCGAGCGCGAGACGAAAGGCCGCCATGATTTCCGCGGCATCACGACCTTCACCATCGACCCGTTCGATGCGAAGGACTTCGATGATGCGCTTTCCGTGCGCACGCTTGAAAACGGCAACACCGAAGTCGGCGTGCACATCGCGGACGTCTCGTATTTCGTACGCCCGGGTACGTCGATAGACACGGAGGGCCGCGCCCGCGCCACCTCGGTCTACCTCGTCGACCGCACCATTCCCATGCTCCCGCACGTCCTGTCGAACGACCTCTGCTCGTTGAACCCGAACGAGGATAGGCTCGCGGTATCGGCCGTCTTCGAGCTCGATGGCAATGCGGGCATAGTGAACCGCTGGTTCGGCGAGACCGTCATCCACTCGGACAAGCGCTTTACGTACGAGGAGGCGCAGGAAGTACTTGATACCCAGGACGGTATCTTCCTTGCGGAGCTCAATACCTTGAAGATGCTTGCCGACAAGATACGCGCACGCCGCGTATCGAAGGGCGCCATCGCCTTTGATACCCCAGAAGTAAAAGTGCTCATCGATGAGAACGGGAAGCCGACCGATATCGTGCTCAAGGAGCGCCGCGCTACCAACCTGCTTATCGAGGATTTCATGCTGCTCGCGAACGAAGCGGTCGCCGAGTACCTCTCGGAAGCGACGAAGGCCGCGAACATCCAGAGCTCCGTCATCTATCGTACGCATGACCTGCCTGACGCGGACCGCATAGAGAGTCTCGCGCAGTTCCTCAAGGTCATGGGATATAACCTCGAGAGCACGAATGGCAGGGTGAAAGGCACCGCCATCAACGAGCTGCTCGCCCAGGTCGCCGGAAAGCCCGAGGAATACCTCATCAAGGTTGCGGCGCTGCGCTCCATGGCGAAGGCAATATACGGAACGAAGAATATCGGGCACTTCGGCCTTGCGTTCGAGTTCTACACGCACTTCACTTCCCCTATCCGTCGCTACCCCGATCTCCTTATCCATCGCATCCTCAAGCACTACCGGAACGAGGGCGAGTTCAGCAAGGCGCAGGTGGCGGAGCTCGATGAGCTATCCTTGCACTCCTCCGAGCGCGAAGTCGCGGCGGCCGAAGCCGAGCGCGACTCCATCAAGCTCAAGGTAGTGGAGTTCATGGCCGACAAGGTGGGCGAGGAGTTCGACGCAGTCATCTCCGGCGTCTCCGAGCGTGGTCTCTATGTGGAATTGAACACGACGCGTGCGGAAGGCATGATACGCATCCGGGACCTGGGCGATGATTACTACATCCATGACGAGAAGCGCTACCGCATCGTGGGCGAGCGCACCAAGAAGGAGTATGCGCTCGGTGACCCTATTAAGGTGAAGCTCATCGCCGCGCGAGTGCTCGAGCGTGAACTCGACTTCGCTATCGTACAGAACGCATAGGATAATCGCCCGGATCAGATATCCGGACGCGAGCAATAGCAGGGCTCTATGCCTCGAGAATGCGGGTCACAGCGAGCGCATACGCGGCCTCGCGAAGCGTAACGCCCTTCCCTTCAGCGAAGTCCGCCACGTCGCGATACGCGTCATGCATGACGCCCGAGAGACGCTCGCGTACTTGCTCCTTCGTCCAGGTCTCTCCTGCCCTGTTCTGGAGCCATTCGAAGTACGAGACGGTGACGCCGCCCGCGTTTGCGAGCACGTCAGGGATGACCGTTATGCCCTGTTGAGTAAGCATCTCGTCCGCCTCAGGCGTCACCGGACCATTCGCCACTTCCAGCACGACATCAGTCGTAACACTGCTTACGTTATCCGCGCGTATCTGCTCCTCGAGCGCTGCAGGTACCAAAATGACTGCGGGAGTCGATAGCACGGCGCCCGCTGGAAGCAGCTGCGCGTGCTCCATATCCTTCGCGTTACACACCGAGCCATGGAGCTCCTTGGCTTCGAGCGCCATTTCTATATCGAGTCCGGCATCATTACGGATGGTCCCATGACTGTCCGCAAGCGCAATGACCTTCCCGCCATTTTGCTCTATGAGCCGCGCAATCTGCGCACCTGCGTTCCCTGCTCCCTGCACCGCTGCGGTGAGCCCTGCGAGCGAGCGGTGCTGATCAGCAAGGAGGGCATTCAATACATCGAACGCGCCATCAGCCGTCGCAGTGTCGCGCCCGAGCGAACCGCCGCGCTCGATAGGCTTCCCCGTTATCATCGCGGGCGATGGCTTCCCCACTATCCTCTCGTATTCGTCGAGCATCACCGCCATGATGTCGGCGTTCGTATACACGTCAGGAGCGGGCACATCGGTATCGGGACCCAAGTGTTCCGCGAATGCTTTCACGTACTCGCGGGCGAGCGCATGCAGGTCGCTGGTCGCGAGCTTCTTCGGGTCGACCGCGACCCCGCCCTTCGCGCCCCCGAATGGGATATCAACCACGGCACATTTGATTGCCATCATCGCAGCGAGCGCGGACACCTCGTCCTCGTCGGCGTCCGGGTGGAAACGTATACCGCCCTTATACGGACCGCGCACGTTATTGAACTGCACCCGGTATGCCGGGAACGTTGCAGTGCCTCCTGCCGCAAGCGCGATGGTGAGCTCCGCACGAAGGACGCGGTCGGGGGTCTCGAACCGCTCGCGCGTCTCATCCGAGAGGGCGAGGAGCTTCGCCGCCTTGCCTACGTGGTATTTGAAATAGTCGAGTGCGGCCATAGGTAGTGAAGTCTAAAGCATACCGCAGTAATCGAATAGGTCTAAAGACAAACGCCCGCGACAGAGCCGCGGGCGTTATGGGTGGCGAGCGCCGAAAGGTTCAGAAATCGTCCGTGCGGATGTTCTTCACGTTCGTGCCGCCAAGGACCGGAGGCTGGTATTTCCCAGCGTCCGGAATCGGTGGACGGTTCTCGCGATAGGCGAACGGGTTTTCGGCGGGTTCAGGTTCAGGTGCCGGAACGGTAGGCTCATCAGCCATGATGGTTCTCCTCCAGACGTCTGTATACCTGTAACCAGCAGAAACCGCAACCGGTTTCCTGGACTACTTCGCCACCACTGCTGCCTCCTCGAACTTCACCGATAGGAGTTTCGAGATACCATCATTGCCCATAGTGACGCCATAGAGAATACCGGCGCGGCTCATGGTCTCGCGATTGTGCGTAATAACGATGAGCTGTGACTTCTTCGCGAGCTCCTCTATCATGTCGCCGTAGCGGCGCGAGTTCGCTTCGTCGAGCGCCGCGTCCGTCTCATCGAGTATGAGGAACGGTGGCGGGTTCACCTGGCTCATCGCGAAGATGAGCGCGATGGAGGTGAGCGCGCGCTCACCGCCCGAAAGCTGCATCAAGGACTGCACCTTCTTGCGGGGAAGGTTCACTGATATCTCGATGCCCGGCTTCCACTGCTTCATCTTCGTTTCCTCTACTTCCTCGTATTCCTCCTCGTCCTCGTCGCGATTCTTCTTCGGTTCCGGCTGCTCCTCGAGCACGAGGCGCGCGCCGCCTCCCCCGAACATGAGCGCGAAGAATTCCCCGAACGAAGTATTCACCTTAGCCAAGCCTTCAGCGAAGCTCTTCTGGAGCTCGGTATCCAAATCAGTGATGAGCGAGCGTAGGCCCTCGGCACCAGAAGCCAAGTCCGCAAGCTCGCGCGTGAGGAACGCCTCACGGGCCGTCGCATCATCGTATTCCTTACGCACATCTTCTCCAGTACCTCCCGCCTCTTCCAGGCGTATCTTGAGGCGCTCAAGCATCCGCTTACGATCCTCCTGCGCCCTTCGTTCTTCTTGAGGGAGTTCGGTGAGTGGGGGGTATGAAAATGCAGACGAGCCCGCGAGCGCGAGCACTTCCGCCCTATCGCGTCCGAGCTCCTCGCTGAGATAGTTGAGCTCGCGCAGGCGGCCTTCTTCGCGCGCGACCTGCCCTTCCTCGTGCGCCTTGCTCTCCGCGAGCCCGAGGATGCGGCGCTTCTCTTCGCGACCCGTTTCCTCGTGCGCGAGCGCGGCTTCGCGCGCCTTCATGAGCTCGCTCCGTGCGCGCTCTATCTTCGCTGCGAGGCCGCCATCCTTCTCAAGGAGCGCGGTGCGCTCGTTCTCGAGGCGCATGACGGTCTGTTCCTCTTCGGCCATATAGTCGTCCGCTGGTGACGCGAATCGCTCGAAGAATGCGCTCACCATGCTGCGGACAGCGGAAAGCGCGGCACGAAGCGCGTCAGGGGTTGGGTCCTCGATGCTCGCCTGCTTCTCTATCTCCTCCCGGAGCGCAGCAAGATCCTCTCGTGGCACTTTCACATACGGCTCGCGCGCTATCTGCACGCTCCGCTTCTTCGCTTCATGAAGCCCTCCCTCGACCCGCCCTATCTCACGAGCGAGTTCACTCCGTTCCGCTACCACCCTATCCACCTCACGCTCCGCCTGGCGGATGGCTTCGGAGCGCTTCATGCCCTCTGAGTCGGTCGTGGCGCGCTCGTCGAACACCGCAAGTTCTGCGCTCGCGGCTTCGAGCTTCTCCCGAGCGTTGCGCTTCCTGCTTTCCGCTCCCTTCTTCTCTTCCTCGATGTACCGCTCCTCGATACTGAAATATGTGCGGGCGAGCTCCGCGAGCTCACGACCGAGCTCCTCCGCACGCTCGAGCTTCTGCACCTGCTTCTCGAGGAAGCGTATGTGCGGCGCTATCTCCCGGCGCAGCAGCTCTATCTCCCGCACGTTATCCTCCGTCTTCTCGAGCTTGCGCTCAGCCTCCTGCTTCTTGAACTCGAAGACTTTCAGTCCGAGTGCGTCCTCGAGCATGGCGCGACGCTCCCTTGGAGCAGCTACAAGGATACGATCAGCTTCTCCCTGGGAGATGATGTGGTGGCCCGTATCGCCGATGTTCGCAGCTGCGAGTAGCTCCTGCACATCACGGAGTCTGGCCTTCGAGCCATTGATGGAGTATTCGCTCGCACCATCACGGAAGACTGCGCGTTCGACCGTGACCTCGTCGAAGTCGAGCTTCGGGAATGTGCGCGTCCCGTTGCGTTCCTGATTATCGAAGACGATGGCGACCGCCGCGCGGCTCGAGCGTGGGTGCGTATGGGAGCCCGACCAGATGAGGTCCTCGCTGCGCTTCCCGCGCATGGACTTCATCGATTGCTCGCCGAGCGCGAACCGGAACCCTTCCGCGACGTTGGATTTGCCGGAGCCGTTCGGGCCCACGATGGCAGTGGCTGCCGACGAGAAATCGAGCACGGTTTTCCGCGCGAATGATTTGAACCCTGCGATCTCGAGTCGCTTCAGCATTTGCCTAATTATACCGTACGAAAAAGCCGCCCCTCGTGAGAAGGGCGGCTTTGCGCTGGTGGGCAGCGTCTAGCGAATGAGCAGGCCGAGATCGAGGTACCAGTTCGTCAAGAGGATGAGCGCGAGCACGAAACTCACCCACATTATGGTTCGAAGCCGAGACCCGTCCACGAAAGTCTTAGCCACAGAGACGGCGAGGACCACCACGCTGACGGCCAGCACCGCAAGGAAGAGCGCCGTCATCGCGATTTGATCGAACCGCTCATCGA
Source organism: uncultured Candidatus Saccharibacteria bacterium (assembly GCA_964434255.1). GTDB lineage: Bacteria > Patescibacteriota > Minisyncoccia > Phycocordibacterales > Phycocordibacteraceae > C7867-001. Next base: position 1,266 of record CAYSUL010000017.1, on the reverse strand, counting down.
AGTACCAGAGCCCGAAAAGGGAAAACATGCCTGGAGGGGCGAGGATGAGCGCCCAGAGCCAGGATCTCGATTCCGGAAAGAGCATCCGGTACTCCTTTCATTCATGAAAACCGGTGAGGTGGATTATACCACCTATTCCATAGAAAACAACTATCCGCTATTAGAACTTGCCGGTAGCGAGCGCGGCCGTTGCCGCCGATTGTTCCGCCTCCTGTTTGCTCTTCCCTGTTCCCTCTGCCACCTTCTCGTCACCGAGGTACACGCCAACCGTGAAGTGCTTGTCGTGGTCGGGACCCACCTCGGACAGCGTCTTGTATGTGGGTGTCGTGCTCTTCTTGTCCTGCGCTATCTCCTGGAAATGGGACTTCGCGTCCTGGTATGAGCCGGTCGCGATAACATTGTCTATCTTCGGGTACAGATGCTTCGCGACGAATGCTTCGGCGGCTTCGTATCCCTGATCGAGATAGATTGCACCGAGGAGCGCCTCGAACGCGTTGGCGAGGATGATGAGGCGCGCACGGCCCGTGTCCTTCTTCTCGCCCTTGGAGAGGAGGAGCAGGTCGTTGAGCCCTATGCGCTCCGCGACGTCGGCGAGCGAGTATGTGTTCACGAGCGCCGCGCGGTACGCGGTCAGGTCGCCTTCCGGCTTGCTCGGAAAGCGGTTGAACAGGAAGTGGGTGACGGCGAGCTCGAGCACGGCATCGCCGAGGAACTCGAGACGCTCGTTGTGGTTGCCTGCCCCCCGGTTCTCGTTCAGGTACGAGCGATGGGTAAGAGCCTCGACGAATATATCGAGGTTCTTGAAGGTGAGCCCTAGTTTATCCGCGTATTCCTTGAATTCGAGCATGACTCCCGGACTCTACGCTTTCGACCCAGACCGGTCAAGAAGCTTCTGCACGGCTGCGGTGACTATCGGCAGCATATCGTCATAGAAATTGAGGTCGAGGATGTCCGGCAAGCGGAACCATTTCGCGTCATCGAGGCCCCCGGTCTTCTTGAGCTCGACCGGTTCGAACTCGCTCTTCACGAGGAAGAACCAGACGTGCTTCCTGACCTTCCCCTTCTCCGGGTGCGAGGCGACGTATTCGTTCTCTCCTACCTGTTCCTCTACTTTCACGTTCTCGAGCCCGAGCTCTTCCTTCACGATGCGCTTCACGCCGACCTCGGGCGACGCGTCAGCTTCTATGTGGCCCTTGGAGAGCGTCCAACGGCCGAACACGTCGTGCACGAGCGCGAGATAGTACTGGCCTTCGTGGTGGGCGTAGA
>CAYSUL010000016.1:0-8917 GCA_964434255.1 uncultured Candidatus Saccharibacteria bacterium | reverse complement strand
GTCATGGTCGGCTTCTTCCAGTCCATGAACACATTCAAACCTCCTGCATCCTTCACTATCTGCTCTCCCGGCTGCAGGTACAGATGGTATGTATTGGCGAGCGTCACCTGAGCGCCAAGCGACTCGAGCGTGGAAGGAAGGATACCCTTCACGTTCGCCTTGGTCGCCACCGGCACGAAGGCAGGTGTCTGGATCGTCCCGTGAGGGGTCGAGATAGTGCCCACCCGGGCACGCCCGCTCCTTTTCTCTATACTGAAGGTTATGGGCCGCATGTTTCCTTAAGGTAGCCGCGATCCTGCTGGCTCGCAAGGCTAATAGATAGGTAAGACGTCAAACTTCCGTAAGGTATTGACAAATATATATTATATGTGTATACAGTCAGGTAGGAGTTCTCTGCCATTACGCTATAAGTGAACTCTGCAACAGCAACCTTTTGGAGGGGAAACCCATGTCCAAGACCAGATATCTGGGCGCGGGGGCTGCCCTCGCGCTGATCACGTCCGCATTCGCTCTTCCCGCAACGGCGCAAGTCGTCGCCGGCGATGAGCGCATCATGGTGACGAGAAGTGAACTGACGGGCGGCGTGCGCGCTCCCCGCCAGGGCGACAACGACATCGGCGTCATGAGCCTCACTGACTACACGAGCCGGTATCCGGACAAGGGTGAGGCGGGATTCCGTCGCATCCAGGCCGAGAACCGGGGGGCGTGTGCTCAGAGCGGTGAATGGGTGCGTCGCTCTATCGGCTTCATCGAGAGAGCCGGCCAGCTGAGCGCGGAGAATCAGATCATCCGCGACAAGCTCGTCGAGCTCGGCAGCGCCATCAACCGCGCTTCCTGGCTCAGGCGGGGTGCGAACGTCTTCACGACGGTCGCCCTCTGCACGGTGAGCGGCGGCTGGTACTGTGGCGGCGCTGTCGCTGCTGGCCTCGGCAACGAGGCGACCGGCACCGTCTATACGAAGCAGTCGAAGCTCAACAAGCGTCAAAGCCTGTTGAACTCCGAGCAGTCCCAGCTTCAGCTCGACATGAGCGTGCTGAACATGGAGATGTCGATCGGCTGGGCCGGCATGATCAACGACTACTGCCTCTTGCAGCACGTCGACGCGACCATCGGCCCTGCGACTACCACTTCCTCCGCTGGAACCTCGACGCGAGTCGAGACCCCCCGGAAGACCTGGTAGGAGTTCACACCACAAGCGTAACGGCTATCGCCGGACCCCTCACAGGGCCCGGCGATTTCCTTTTATCCTTTGTTCAAAACTTCTACTGCACCCCGACGAGCTCCACCTCGAAGATGAGGGTCGCGTTCGCTGGAATGACTCCACCGACTGCCTGATTCCCGTACGCGAGATCAGCCGGAATGATGAGCTGGCGCTTGCCGCCGACCTTCATGCCTGCGACTCCTTGGTCCCATCCCTTGATGACCTGACCTGCTCCGAGCTGGAACGTGAACGGTGCACCACCATGGTTAGCGGATGCATCGAAGACCGTGCCATCCGGCAGCATACCGACGTACTGTACGCTCACCGTGCTTCCTGGAGTAGCTTCCGCTCCGGTGCCGACGACCGAGTCGGTAACCGTAAGCTCGGTCGGAAGCGGCTGGCCTGGTTGAATCATATTTTCCATAGTTGTAGATGCAGTCTGATCAAGGGCCACCGGAGCCTCTTCCGTGAACGAGGTGAAGAGCACCGGACCGAAATAGAGGAACCCGAGCGCGATGACGACCGCAAGCCCTACCGCTATACCCGTACCCGTGACATTCATAGCCTGATATATGAGTTTTTAATCGACAGTAGCCTGGGGCGTTGTCCCCTCTAGTATACCACTCCTAATTTAGGGATTCCTGCCCGCTTCGCTCTGCATATACTCCTCAAGAGACATGATACGGGGCTCATCACGCGGTGGAGCGGGAGGAGCAGGCAGCGGAGGTTCAAAGCTGCCTGCTGACTCAATCGAGGCAGTCATAACGGATTCCTTGGGGCTCGGCGGCTTCTTAACCACGTCCCGCTTCTTCGCAGGATAGTTGGCTGGATATTTGAGCTCCGTAAGCATTTCCTTCCGTACCTTCTCTGTATCCGCTTCCACATATCCCTTCGGGTACTTCGCGCGCGTCCAAAGATTGAAGCGCCGTTTCCAGGCTTCCATCTCATCCTTAGGCATAGCCCTATACTTCTTAACTTCCGGAGGAATCATTATCTTCACAGCTTCAGGCTGCGCCGCGCTAGCGGTTTCTGTCGTGGGTCTCTGGACTTGTTGCGCCGGTGGCTTATCGGTGGAGTGCGCGGGCTTCGCAGTCGCAGCAGCCGTCTGATTAAGCGTGCTTCCTGCAGCAGGCTGCGCCTTCGGTTTTACTGCATCATCCTTCTCGTGATTATGTCCGAACACCGCAAGCAGGCTCAAGAAGCCCGCGAATCCGAGGCTCCCCACAGCCTTAATCTTTTCTCGAATATCCTGTCTCCTGAAAGTCGTATCGAGCCGATCTTCGCGCTTCTCGGACATCTTTGGGGCCACCGGCTTCAGCTTATCGGGCTGGAACTCGGTGAACACGATCGGCGGCAGCTTCTTAGAGCCCTTCCCGCCCATGGCGATACGGGTGAGCACGCTGTTCACCATCACTATCGGCTGCTGCTCTACCGGCGCCTGCTCCTGCTCCGTCTCCATGACTTTCGTAACCACTACTGCGAGCTCGTTCTTCCTTTCACCATTGGTATCGGTGTCAGTGTTTTTAGATAGCTTGCGCTCAAGCAGAACCCGCGTTACTGCTTGCCTGACCGCTTCGCTTACCGGACCTGTGAACTCGTCGAGTAGCTCCCTACTCTCTTTATCAAGGAGCTTGCGAGTCGCGGTACCTTTGTACTTCTCGTAATGAGTGTTCAGTTCCCCACGAACTTCTATGGCGCGATCCCATTCCGTTTGTATATCCTGCACCTTCAATCCTGCAGTACGCACTTCATCAGCGAGCTTTAGATAGGTTTCTCTGAGCGATTCCTGCTTATCTTTGATATCGGCTTCGAGCTTCCGCCTTTTCGCCGCAGCCGTTTCCGCAGGCGTTGGGCCGTGTTCAACCTTATCTTCCTTTGGCGGAACCTCTACGATTGGCGGTACGTCAGCAGTAGGGACTGGCTCCGGGGCAGCCTCTTCTGCCGGCAGTTCTTCCTCAGCAGCTTCGACAGCAGGCTCGTCCTTAACTTCTTCACGAGGAACCTCCTCTACAGGAGGTCCTGCCACGACGCTGTATGCTTGCCCGATCTCTTTGACGACCTTGATGATGCGGGAAATCGGCTCTACCGAGGTGGACGAATGCTTACGATACTGAGTAATGATTGTGCGCAGTCTCTTTATGTCGGCGAGATCGCTCGTCTTCTCCTCAGATGTACGCTCCACATCGGCCTTTATCCTCTTGGCTTCGATATCCGCCTCGCTTTCCATCCTCGCGAGCTCGGCCTCGATCGCTTCACGCGTCCTCTCGCTCACCATCCCCGTAGTCTTAGACTCTGCTTCGAGCGTTTCCAATAACGAAGATAGCCCGTCCTCAAACGAGGCTTCCCGTGCCAGTTTCTGTGGAGGTCCTCCTTCTCTAGACATACGTATCAGGAAAGATAGCGGCTTCTTATAGTGCTCTCAACAGTAGCACGGTCGCGTCCGTAGGTGAGGTACGAAAGCTCGCGGAGATCGTCCACTTGCGCGAGATTGCCGGCAGACGGCGGGAGAGATTTGAAGTTGAATGGCTTCTGCGGCACGCCCTTCGAAAGCATGCGGATATAGGCGTTGTAGTTCTCGATGTTCACGAAGTCGAGCGCGCCGAACACTGGTGCGAACTGCTTGGCGAAGAATTCTCCATCCGCCTCCCCCACCCGGAACACGGCCATGTTCCCGACGTTACCGAACACCGCATCCCGCACCTTCTCATCCACCTGCGCCAAGAACTGGTGCGCGATGGTGAGCGAGAGCTTGTATTTGCGAGCCTCGGAAAGAATGCCGGGGATTGAGTCTGTCGTGATGTTCTGGAACTCATCGATGTATAGATAGAAGGGCGGGAAGTCGGCGCGCGGGTCGTCAGCGCGTGAGAGCGCTGCCATGAACAGCTTGCCCACGAGGATGAGCCCGAGCAGGTTCGCATTGCGCTCGCCCAACCGCCCCTTCGAGAGGTTCACCAGCAGTATCTTCTTGCCATCGATGACGTCGCGGAACTTGAAGGAGGATTCCTGCTGGCCGATGATAGGGCGCATGAAGTCGTTGGCGGTGAAGTCATCGAACTTGTTCGTGATGTACGGCACGATGTTCGCGAGCGATGCCTCCCCGTCCGCCTGCGTCGCTATCTCGTTCCAGAACTGGTTCACGATGGGGTTCATGGACTTCGCGAGCTTCATGTCCCGGAACGCCTTATTCGAGAGCACGCGTCCGATATCCATGAGGGTGGAGCCCGATGCCGGGTCCTCCATCACGAGCAGCGTCGCATTTCGGAAGTACTGCTCGAAGGCCGGACCCATGGACTCCGGAACATCCCCATACAGCCTGCGGAAGATGGCGAGGAGCTCGTTCACGATGAACGTCTTCTGCTCGGGACGCGATGCATCGTATTCCAGAAGGTTGAGTCCGAACGGCCTATCGATGTATGCCGGGTCGAAGTATATGACATCCTCGTACCGCTCCGGAGGGATAGAAGCAAGCACATCGAGGATGTCATTACCGTGCGGGTCGATGAAGCAGACACCGTTCCCCGCCTTGATGTCCTGCTCGATGAGCGTCTTCATGAACGATGTCTTACCCGTACCGGTCTGGCCGATGACGTAGAGATGGCGGAGACGGTCCTCGTTCGCGAGCCTGACCTCGGTGGTCGAGCCCCGGAACGTGTTGGTGCCGAGCAGCACGCCGTCCTGCGGAAGGCCCATAGGGGCCGCAGCGCTCGTGAAGCGGGATTGAGTAAGATGCGGGGAGGACTCGATGCCTTTGGGCGGGAAGTGGTACATCGTCGACACCTCGCGAAGAGAGAGCGGAAGCGTTGGACTGCCGAACAACCGGTACGAGAAATTGCGGAAGAGTTTCTTCGCATCCCCGCCACTTGCCCGCTTCCATTCGAGCCGGTTCCCTTTCGTATTCTCGAACTGATTGAATGCGGACTCGAGCTCGGTGAGTATTTGGTCTGCTCTTCCTGGATCTCTGGAAGACACGACGAGACGGAAGTTCGTATCGATGACCGGCGCCGCTATCTTCTTCTCGAGCGCTTCGATAGCGGCTTGATCCGCTTTCGTTGGGTCATACGGCGTCTTGTTGCTCGAGGTGAATATGTTCACCGCCTCCTTGGCGAGATCGCCGACGAATGTTTCGGGGATAGCGAACGCTTTCGCGCGCGGCTGCCCCTCACGCAGCGCATGCAGCACTTTCTTATAGTGCTCGATGTAGTGGTTGCCGCGAGGCTTCAGCAGTATCTGGAGCGAAGCGCCTTCCCCCTCGGACGATATCTTCGCGAACGCGTTCAGGAGCGTATTGAGCGGGTCGTAGTCGAAATCGGTGTAGTCCTTGAGCGGAAGGAGCGGGTTATCCAGCAGGCGCGCGCACGAGCCGACGCTCGTTCCATCCTCGACGAAGATGTTGTAATCGTTCGGCTGCACCTTCACGACCGCGTTCGGGAATATGGCGAGGAGCTGCTTCTCGAAGAGGTCACGACGGGTGTTGGGCACCGCTGCATAGAACATGAGGTGCGGCGCATCGACCGCGATGGCGAGCTCGAGCGAGAAGTACGGGTGCTCGCCCTTGTGCGCATGCTCGAGCGAGAGCATGCCGGCATAGAACTGCTCCATGGAGGAGAGGAGCTCTTTGAGCGGCCGCGCCCTATCCTTATCGTCTCCCCCTGCCATCTCCGGCAGCGCTATCTCATACAGCGTCATATGGAGCGCCTTCCATTCGGGCTCGTTCTCGCGAAGCCCTTGTACCTGCATACCTGCCACCACGTACTGCACGAGGAAGCGATGGAAGTCGTCCTCGAGGTGCGGGCTCTTGAGCTTCTCGAGCACCGCGAACGCGTTACGCACTCCCTTCGTCTCGATGAGGGTACGCAGTTCGGCCATGGTCTCATCGTTCTGCTCCGGGTCGAGCGCAAGGGTGAGCTCCTCGACCGACTCGGCAGGCAGCTGATACCCAGGAGCATAGTGCTCCGCCTGCGCATTCTGCGCATGATGCAGTATGCGCTCATGCACGACCTCTTCGCGCGGCCGGCTCTCCTCTAGCTGCGCGAGTTCCGCTTCCTTCGCGGCTATCTGCTCGCGAAGATACGCAAGCTCGGCCTCGGGCGAGGCTATGGGTCGTACAGGTCCCTCCATTGCGTGTAATTATACGTCACCTGATAAGGGTTTCTTGCTTTTCTCCCATTCCTCGCTAGGATTGCGAACAGACTGAAGGATGGGCACTCCGCCTATCCCACTATCGGAGGATAGCCATGTTCGACAATAGGACCGCTTCGGCCGAAAGTCGCGCAGCCGCAGGCATCGCCTTCCTGGATCAGCATGATCCCGGATGGCGAGAAAGCATCCGCGTCGGCGATCTCGACATCCGCAAGGAGGAGGAGTGCGCCCTCGGCCAACGCTACGGCTCCTTCGCGAAGGGCCAGATGCTCTACGTGGATGTGCCCGGCTTCGATACAGCGAAGCTCGGCTTCTACAGTGGCGAGTACTCCCCTGACGAAGTGCATGTCGATCACGCGGACCTCACGGCTGCGTGGAAGAAGCTGCTCGCGCCGGCGCGGACCCTGGTCGACGCCTGAACTTCCACCCGAACGACAACGGCCGCCGGTACACACCGGCGGCCGTTTCCTATTGCTTCGTCAGTGGATTATGCCCTCTTACCCAACCCGCCGAAGAGCGCGTTGATGAGCGATACGACGATCGAGAAGAAGAACGCTGGCCAGAAGCCGTCCACCGCGAAGCCCGGCACCACCATGCCCGCGAGCATGATGAGGAGCGCGTTCACGACGAGCGAGAAGAGCCCGAGCGTGACGATGTTTATCGGGAGCGTGATGAGCCCGATGAGCGGCTTGAGGAAGACGTTGATAAGGCCGAGCACCACGGCAAGCACGAGCGCTCCCACGAGCGTGACATCGATGCCCGGGATAAGGTACGCAGCGATGCCGATAGCGAGGGCTGAAACGATCCAATGGACTATGGTCATAGAGCGGGGTTAGTGGCTAACTGTTCCAGCATAGCGCCGGAATATAAAATATCCATGAAGGCACTAGGATAGCCCGAACGCTTTGCCGACGAGAACGCCGACCGCAATAGCGGCGCCACCGAGCAGGACCATGCGAAGGACGCGCGGGAGGACCGAGCGCCCCGACAGGCGAGCCTGCACCACGCCTAGAACCGCGAGCACGGCGAGCGACAACGCTATCGATCCGAAGAGCGCCTGGCCATCCTCGAGGAAGAAGTACGGCACGAGAGGGACCATGCCCGCACCGATGCAGGAGGCGAACATTGCAAAGCTTCCTAAGGCGGTGTGGAGATTCGTCGTTGGCACTCCTTCATATTCCTGTGCGGATTCCTCGGAGAGGAAACTGCCAATGCCCATGGAGAACGCTTCAACGGAAATGTATACCAAACCGGTAAGGAGCAGCACTTCGTGCGAGATGCTCTCGGCAGCAAGGCCCGAAAGAAGCCCGACCGTAGCGGCAAGGCTGTCCTCGATACCGAAGATGGTATTCCGCACGAAGAGCGAGTTGCGTCTTAGAGGCGACATAAGCTACCGAGCGAAGGAGAAAGTCTCCACGATGCTATCGAGGCCCTTATACCGCGCCTCGAGCGCCTCGTCCGCGATATCCTCCGGACTATCCGGGTCATCGCGGTAGCTTGAGCCAGCTGCTATCTTCTCAAGAGCGAAACAGGAGCCCTCATGAAGGGTGCGATAGCTCACGCCGCGCGCATACTGCTGCATGCCAGCGTTCTGGAAGGAGAACGCTTTCCACACAACGCCCCCTATCGTCGCGTCCTCTAGCGCCACTTCCCCCTGCTCGGTCGTCGGCTTCAGGCAGTTAGCCACTTCCTTCGCATCAGCGCTCTTACCGATACGCACTTGGGCATTGTAGTAACGGGGGTAGGAGCTATCGCTCTCGGTACTGTATGCGATTATCGCAACGATAGGAGTGCCCTGCGCACCCGCGAATGCGTTCGCCCTCCACGAGGAAGCGAGATGGTAGGTCGGGGAGAACGTTTCCTCGAGCAGTGCGGTCTCCGGGTAGCTGATGGAGAAGCCATGCTCGCCGCTCGCATAGATGGCACGGCCGGAAAGGTCCGGGGTCGTGGTCGCTACCGGTTCCGGCGTAACGACCGCAGGAGGAAGCGGCGTTGTACTGATGAGCCACGCCAGCGCGATACCGCTTAGCGCAAGCACGGCGAGTATCCAGATACGATGATAGTGCCATCTCATAACGCTCTACTATACCATTCTACCCGCCAAGGACGTCGAGCCGGGAGACGTATATAACATCCGCCTCTACACGACCCTCTATGCGCACATGCGTACCAGCCTTAAGTAGCTCCGGCTTCCCGCTTCCGGGCGTACACGGAATGTCACCTGCGTAGCAGGCGTACCCTTCGGCAAGCACGAGCCGTTTGGTCGCGACCTTAGTACCACCCTCACTATATAAAAGGTACGGTACGCTATTCGCGGACGGACCGTCATCAGTAATGATAGTTCCTTCCATGGATACCGAAGCAGTGCTCGGCACCAGCGCAACAGTAGCTGAAAGCGGCACCCCGGCTGCGGGCGCTTTCGGCATTTCTACATGCATCCGTATATAGAGGATGAGCGCGATGACGATAAGTATCGCGCCCCCGAGCTTAGCGAGCATGCCCATGGGGAGAACGATACGCGGGAGCGACTAGGGAAACGATGAACACGGTGCGACGGATAGGGACGACTATCCTTTC
>CAYSUL010000015.1:4541-9738 GCA_964434255.1 uncultured Candidatus Saccharibacteria bacterium | reverse complement strand
GTGGACCGTACAGGATTCGAACCTGCGACCCTCTCATTGCAAATGAGATGCTCTACCAACTGAGCTAACGGCCCGAACGTAAAACGCGGGTTGCCCCGTCGCCCTTTTATACCATACCTACTCTTCGAGCAACAAGTCTATCTTCGCCGCCATGATGAAGTCGTTCTCGGAAAGACCCTTTATCGAGTGGGTGGTGAGAAGCGCCTCAACCCGCCCCCAGGCAACGATGAGGTCCGGGTGATGCCACTCCTCCTCCGCCAGCTTCCCTATCCTATTCGCGAACTCGAGCGCGCCTTTGAAATCCTTGAAGGGGAAGCTGCGGGTGATCGTCCGAGCATCCTCTGAAAGCTTCCACTCCGGTATATGCGCCATCATATCCATCGCCTGTTCCTTGGTATACGCAGGGAACCCGTCATCCTCGCACGGCTTGCACTTCTTCTTGGCTAGTTCATCCATAGCTATTTCCGTATAGCGAGCTCAACGACATGCGAGAGGAACTCAGGAAGCGAGATACCCACTGAATCCAACGCCTTAGGGAACAAGGACGCATCCGTCATACCCACTGCCGCTGCGTTATTGGTTTCTAGATAGTAGATGCCTTTCGGAGAGACGATGAAGTCTGAGCGGGAGTAGTGCCTAAGGCCGAGAGACGCGTGCGCAATACACGCAGCCTCCATAAGCGCCTGGGACACAGGCCTTGAGAAGCGTCCCGGGCATATCTCCTGGCTCTCGCCCGAATACTTCGCGTCGTATGAAAAGAATCCAGCAGCTGACGGTGGCACTATCTCGACCGGAGGAAGCGTATAGAGCTCTTCGCCTCGCATGCCCTCAACGACGCCCACCGTAGCTTCCACTCCCTTTATGAGCTCCTCTATGAGCACACCCTTGGTGCCTGTGAGGAAGAGGTTCGTGACCGCCAGATGCACGGGTGCGTAGCCACCAACGACCGATACACCCACAGAGGAACCCGAGTCCACTGGCTTCACCACCACTGGCTGATGGAAGGAGCGCGTCACCTCGAGCACGATGTCATCGATGGCTTCCACTCGCTCCACGAACCTATACGCAGGTGTCATAAGTCCGGCCTCTATCGCATGGTTCTTCGCCATCATCTTATGGCCCGAAAGGAATGAGCCCCACGGGTCAGCGCCCGTGTACGGCACCCCGAACTTCTCCAGGAGCTTCTGCACCTCCCCGTCCTGGCCATAGTTCCCATGGAGCGCTATAAGCGCTACGTCGAGCGTAGGGAGTATGCGGTCGGGCGTAGTGGCGACCCCGCGCTCATGCCACGTACCCTTCTTGTCTATGTAGATATCGCGCGCAGTGTATGTGTCCTCCGGAAGATTACGGAGCATGGTGTGGCCGCTCCGCAGCGACACCTCGTGCTCGCTCGAAGGACCGCCCCGAAGAACACCCACTACGGTTCCGCGCATATGCGAGAAGTATAGCAAGCAAATAGTAAGAGGGCCGGAGCATGCATAGCTCCGGCCCTCGCTCTTTGCCCGGACAGTATCAGCCGGCGAATTCCGCTCGCTTTTCCCGCGGAACATATCCACGCACCCCTTCGATGACCGTCTCCTTGTACGTGAGGCCGCAGTCATCGCACCAGTAGCAATGATACGGCTTGAACCTCTCGAGCTGCTCGCGCAGCGGCGGTTGGGGACCGAAACGGATCTCGTTCGCTGACACTCGATGATTAGGATCCTTCGTTACCGCATGATCCATGATGGTCTGGCCGCACGCGCAAGGAAGTTCCGTGTCGAAGGTGCCGATCCAATGCGCGCGCCGATATTCGAGCTTGGCCGAGAGCTCTTGCTCGGCATGCTTCGCGATGGCCACATGGTCCATCCCGAACTCCCTGGTGTCGATGCCTTCCGATAGAGGTCCGACGCCGCCGATATTCAGTTCTCTCATGATCCGCTGGCTCCCTAGGATTCAGTGTCCATGGATAGCGTCTCATAGACGCACAGCAATGACAAACTGTACAGAGTACGGGGCAAAACGAATATTCCGTTATAACTGACGGTCGTCAGTTATAACGGAATATTCGTTGAGCAGAAGAGAGGAGAGGAGCCGGGCCGAGGCTAGGGCTTACGCATTGCGCGGGACCGCGCCTTCCTGTGCAGCGTGATGGAAAACCTATGCGCCTCTGAATTCACTAGCACGGCATCGGCATCAGATATCCCTGCACGAAGGCTTCCAAGTACCTCGCGCGGGCGATGCTTCTCGTCCTTCACCACCGCGACCACAGGGATCATGACCCCCACTTCAGCGAGCACCGCTTCCGCTGCCTTCTTATGCGTCTTCCCCCCATCCACGACAATTGCGCGCGGCAGGAACCACTCGGGATGCCCGAGACGGCGAGAGAGTATCTCTTTCAGCGATGCGATGTCGTCGTTCAGCGACTTCCCGCCCGATCCCTTGATACGGAAAGAACGGTAGTCGGACTTAACGGGAACGCCGTTCTCTATGACCGTCATGACCCCTATCGCGTTCGTGCCCGAGATATGCGCTGTGTCGTACGCCTCTATGCGCGGCCCCTGCTTCTCCTGACCCCTATCTTCCTTGATGAGCGAGACGTCCTGGATATGGTCGAGGGCGAAGAGTTGCCTCTTTATCACATCCGCATCCTCGAAGCGCTCTTCCTTGGCTGCCTGCTTCATATCGCGCGCGAGCGTGGTACGCAGCGTCTTCACGCGACCCGAGAGGAAAAGCGACACGTTGCGGATGGAGCGCATGTACGCGCTTCGGCTCATATCGCGCGGGTACTGCCCTATCTGACGATTGAACTCTATCTTTCCCTTCGCGTACTTACTGCCCTCACCTACGGGCTTGGGCGTATCGAAGAAGGGGAATATGCGGCGAATGAGCTTGAGGCCCTCCCGTAGCTGGTACCCCGAGGGGAACGGACCGTGGATGGCTTTGAGCGCGAGACCGTTCGCGATGACCCTCATCCCCTCGAAGTCGAGTTCCGCGCCACGTATAGCGAGCACGCGCGGTATCGCCTCATCGGTTATGACGGCATACAGGAACGTCTTGTCGTCCTTGCCCATGGAGTTCGCAGAGGGATCGTACTGACGAATGAGCGCCGCCTCGCGCACCAGGGCTTCAAGCACGGTGGGGGTAGTCTCGTGCATTAATCCATCCGCACGCGTCACCATATCCACGATGCGTGGCCCGCGCGTGGCGATGAGATCTATGTCGAAATACGAGCGCACGCGGTCACGCAGGCTCGTAGCCTTCCCCACATACAATACTTTTTTGGCCTTCCCCTTGCCGAGCGTGAACAGATACACACCGGGGCAGTCGGGAAGATCGAATTTCTTGAGCACTTCGCGTTGCATAGAGCCATCCTACCGGCATGACGCGTACCTGCAAATAGAGCGTGGCCCGTCCTAAGACGGGCCACGAGTTATTATGCAGACTTCGAAAGGCCCAGGACCCGCCTGACTGTTTCTGCCTTTTCCAGCCACCGCACCTGTTCCTTGCACTGATTTAGGATAAGCGTGAACTCAGGCATACGCTCAGCGAGCATGCGCCATTCCATGCACGTAAGGTGCGGTCGCATCTGGAGCGCGACTGCAAAGAATGCTTCGTCGACATCAGGGAGGTTCGCACATGCGACCTGCCGCCGATACAGCGCGAGCGAGAACAGGTCGTCGCGTGTTCTCCACTTCACGAGCACTTGAAGGGCCCGTTCGTATATCCTGATACGCTCGCGAGAGTGAAGATACTTAACGCGCCACTGCTCTCCATCCCGAACGCTTATGCCCATAAGCGGGTCGCAGATGATATGGATGCTCGGTTGCGCGAGAGCGAAGGAGTCCACATCACCGACACGCTTCAGGACGTAGTGACCGTCATCCCTGTTCCAAGCCGGTGCCGCGGAGGCGTACCGACCAGGCTTCGAATAGTCCTTTTGCACTGATCTACCTCCCTATAAGGTGCGAGATGCCCTCTAAAGCATTAATACTAGCACGCGTAACTAGGCGCTCTTTTTCTTGTGCTTCTTCAGCAGCTTCGCCAGGTATTCACCCGTGAACGAGCCTTCCGTCCCCGCCACTTCCTCAGGAGTCCCCTTCGCTACTATCTTCCCGCCTCCCGTTCCCCCTTCGGGACCGAAGTCGATGAGATAGTCGGAGGACTTGATGACATCGAGGTTGTGCTCAATGACGACCACAGTATTCCCGCGCCGCACGAGCTCCTGGAGTATCTCTATGAGCTTACGCACGTCTTCGTAGTGGAGTCCCACGGTAGGCTCATCGAGGAGATAGAGCGTCTTCATCGTAATAGGACGATAGAGCTCCGAAGCGATCTTCACACGCTGCGCTTCCCCTCCTGAAAGAGTCGTCGCTGACTGACCGAGCGTAAGGTACTGGAGTCCCGTCGAGTTAAGGCTCTCAAGGCGGTCATTGATGGCAGGGATATCCTTGAAGAATACTTCCGCCTCTTCCACCGTCATCTGGAGGATGTCGTATATGGTCTTGCCCCGGAACGTGACCTCGAGCGTCTCCTTCATGAAGCGGGTGCCATTGCAGACGTCGCAGGTCACATACACCGTCGGAAGGAAGTGCATCTCCACCGCGATCATCCCATTGCCCTGGCACGCCTCGCAGCGCCCGCCCGCCACATTGAACGAGAAGCGTCCTGGCTTCCAGCCACGCGCACGAGCTTCAGAAGTAGCAGAGAAAAGATCACGAATATGCGTCCATGCGCCCGTATACGTTGCTGGGTTCGAACGCGGGGTGCGGCCGATAGCGGACTGATCGATAAGTACGACGCGCCCGACGTATTCGGTGCCCGTCATGGAGCTCACATGCTCGAGCTTGGCCTCGCGCTTTGCGAACCTGGCCGCTACATTCTTATGCAGGATGTCGTACAGGAAGGTGGACTTACCGGAGCCCGATACTCCCGTGATGCACACGAGCTTCCCGAGCGGCACATCAATGTTCTGATTCACCAGGTTATGCAGCGTAGCTCCGCGCACCTTGATGCTGCCCTTCTCGCTCGTCCGGCGCTCTTCCGGTATCTCGATACGCGTCTCATCGCGCAAGTATGAAAGGGTGAGGGAACCCGAGTCGTTCTTCGGAGCCGTCAGGAGGTCGTCGAGCCACCCGCTCACCATGACGTTCCCGCCGTGCGTACCCGCACCTGGCCCGATATCGATGATGTAGTCAGCGGCATAGATGGTGTCCTC
>CAYSUL010000015.1:0-4441 GCA_964434255.1 uncultured Candidatus Saccharibacteria bacterium | reverse complement strand
CGCGCGGTTATCTCCCGAATAATCGGACGCGCTATCTCCATACGCATCTCGGAAAGCTCGAGATGGTCCATGAAGTCCTTCGCTTCCTGAATGGAGAAGTTCGTGAAGTCGACGATATTAATACCGAGCCCGTTGTTTATCTTCGGATTCTTCTTGCCCGAGAGATACACACGAAGCGATTCAGGACGCAGGCGCTTCCCTTCACATACCGGACACGCCTCTTCAGAGAAGAGGGACTTAGTACCAAGCCCGTTACAGTTCGGGCAGGCACCGTACGGACTATTGAACGAGAAGAGTCGAGGCTCCACCTCAGGGAACGAGGTGCCGTCGTCAGGACAGATGAACTTCGAGGAGAGCGTCTCGTTCGAACCATCAGCATGCGCTATCTTCACGAGCCCGTCGGACTCCTTGAGCGCTATCTCGAGCGCCTCGGAAAGGCGCTCACGAGCAGCATCCGGGTTCTTCTGGAACTCGGACACGAAGATGCTATCCACTATCGCATCGATGTCATGCCGCTTGTTCCTATCCAGCACTACCTTCTCGCGCAAAGCATGCACCTTGCCGTCGATGACGACGCGCTCGAAGCCCTTCCCGAGGAGGTCATAGAGGAGCTGGTAGTACTCGCCCTTGCGGCCTACCACCACGGGCGCGTAGATGATGACCTGGGTCCGGTCGACTGCGACGCCCATCACTTTCCCATCGGACTTGCCGGTGCGGCTCGCGACCCTGCCCATGATGAGATGGATCATCTCCTCCTTGGAGAGCTTGGAGATAGGGATATCGTGGTTCACGCAGTACGGCTGCCCGGCACGGGCATACAGCACGCGGAGGTAGTCGTATATCTCGGTGACGGTAGCCACCGTCGAGCGCGGGTTATTCGAACGTGACTTCTGATCTATTGAAATGGCCGGGGAGAGGCCGGTTATCTCCTCCACGTCCGGCTTCTGCATCTGGTTGAGGAACTGGCGGGCATACGCGGAGAGGGACTCCACATAGCGGCGCTGGCCTTCCGCGAAGATGGTATCGAACGCGAACGAGGACTTCCCGGAGCCTGAGAGTCCTGTGACGACCGTCATAGCTCCCCGCGGGAACTCGGTGCTGATGTTCTTCAGGTTATGGGTACGCGCACCCTTCACGCGGATCCAATCCTCGCCGTGCGCTTGTTCGTGGGCCTGTTTAGAGGTTTTCTTCGGTGCCATATATAGACATGGCCTGTCCGTGGCGGGACAGGTACGGAATCAATATACCACTTCCGAGGAAGAAGCGGTGAAGCTAGGCTGCCGCAGGCTTTGCGCCCGTTAGCATCGCTTCCATCTTCGCCACTATCTCCTCGATGGAGACCTCCGCCTTGATGAGGTACTCGTTCGCGCCGAGCGCCTTCACCCTATCGATATCCTTCTGCTGCCCGAGGTTGGAAACTACGATGATAGGGACGTTCTTGAGCTCATCGGTGCGGCTACGTATGCTCTCGAGGACCGCGAACCCGTCCATGGTCGGGAGCATGAGGTCCAGCAGGACGATGGCCGGCTTGTTGTTCTCGAACAAAGAGAGAGCCTCGTTCCCGTCCGACGCATACAACGTCTGGTACTTGCCAGCGAAGGTGTGGCCGAGCAGGTTCTTGAGTACGGGATCGTCTTCGACGACGAGGATGAATTTGGTATCGGACATGCAGAAAGTGTAGCACGAGCAGCTCCGAGGCTACGCCAGCGGCAAGGAAAGGGAGAAGGTGGTGCCGGGGCCGTCGGTATTCGGGTTGAAATTGAGATCCCCGCCATGGTCAGTCGCGATGGTGCGCGCAATATAGAGCCCCAGGCCGTTGCCGGCGTTCTCCTTAGCGACCGCGTTATCGGCCCGATAGAAGCGTTCGAATATGTTCCCCCTATCTTCCGGCTTTATGCCGATGCCCGTGTCACGCACGTGCACGTACACCCTATCCTGCGAGCCTGCGACCGATATGCGCACGCTGCCGCCCTTGGGGGTATACCGGATGGCGTTCTCGATGACGTTGTTGAGCACCCATTTGACGCGCACGCGGTCGGCCTTCGCGAGCGGAAGCGGGTCCTCCGAAGGGACGTAGTAGAGGGAGACTTCGGTGCGTGCGGCGAGCTCCGCGAAGTCCTGCGCGACTTCGTGGGCAAGTTCGGCGAGGTCGGTCGGCGCGAACGCGTACTTGTTCTTGCCAGACTCGATAGCGGAGATATCGAGGAGCGTGCCCACGATATTCACCAGCTGACGGCTCTTATCCTTGGCGCTTGTAACCAGGGCCATCTGCGATTCCGTGAGCTTCTCCTTCTCGAGCGCCTCGAGCGCCCAGCGAATGCCCGTGAGCGGGGTGCGGAACTGGTGAGCTGCGGTGGAGATGAAGTCGGACTTCATCCTTGAGACTTCCACGTCGCGAGCATGCGCGTCGTCCACCTTTATTGTGAAGTCATTGAACACGAGCGCGAGCTGCTTTATCTCCGCGGGTGCGTTCTTGAAGTTATCGAGCACGATGCGCTCGCTCCTTTGCGCAAACGCGGCGATGGCAGCAACCATATCGCGGAGCGGCCGCACGATATAGCGGGAGAGCACGAAGAACGAGGTGCCGATGATGAGCGTCGTGAACGCGAGGATGATGGCCGAGTACTGGATGAGTAGGAGCTGGAGCGCCGCTACGGCGTCCCCGGTGTACGCGTCAGGAAATAATATGAAAAGCTGCTGCTTCACGAACGCGAACGCGACGAACATCGAGCCGATGGAGAGGAACAGCGCGCCGAGGATAAGGAAGAAGATGAGCGTCCGTAGACTCATGCAGCTATCCTAGCATGCTGCTATCTGCGTTTCCTGCGTCCTGCTGTCTTTTTAGCCGGTGATTCTATCCCTTCGAGCGCATATATCTCATCGCGCAGTATCGCAGCGGTCTCGAAGTCGAGCGCTTCGACCGCATCCGCCATCTGGCTCCGCTTATCCTTGATGAACGCAGCCGGGTCTTCCTCATAGAGTTTCGCATCGAGCTGCAGAAGGGAATGCACGGTCTTTTGGTGGTCACTCCGCATCGTTTCGGCAATATCGCGTATCTCCTTCTTGATGGTGACCGGGGTTATGCCGTGCTTCTTATTGTGGGCGAGCTGCACGGTGCGGCGACGATTGGTCTCGCCGATAGCACGCTCCATGGAGCCAGTCATAACGTCGGCGTACAGGATGACGCGGCCGAGGATATTCCGGGCGGCACGTCCGATGGTCTGTATCAAACTCGTCTCGCTGCGCAGGAATCCTTCCTTGTCGGCATCGAGAATACCCACGAGCTCCACTTCCGGGAGATCGAGGCCTTCGCGAAGGAGGTTCACGCCGACCAGTATGTCGAACTCCCCTTTACGGAACGCCGTGAGGATATCGATACGCTCTATGGTCTTGATATCGGAGTGAAGATACTCGGCCTTCACCTTCTTCTCGCGCAAGAACTCCGCGAGGTCCTCCGCCATTTGTTTGGTGAGCGTGGTCGCGAGCACGCGCCCGCCGCCTGCAATGACTGCCGTCGCTTCGTCGATGAAGTCCGCGACCTGGCCCTTATAGTCGTCGGTGCCTGCGATGGGGCGGACGATGAGCTCGGGATCGATGAGCCCTGTCGGACGGATTATCTGCTCCGCCATTTGACCATCGGGCGGCACCGAGTGCTCGCGCTCGTACGGCCCCGGTGTTGCGGAGGTGTAGATGGTCTGCCCGATGCGCTCCTCGAACTCCTTGAACGTGAGCGGCCGATTATCGCGTGCGGACGGCAGACGGAACCCATGCTCCACGAGTATGTCCTTGCGGGAACGGTCTCCCGCGAACATACCGCCTATCTGCGGGATGGTGACGTGCGACTCGTCGATGACCGTGAGGAAGTCGGCGCTCCCGTCCTTCTTATGCGGGAAGTATGAAAGGAGCGTATGCGGCGGCTCCCCTGCTGCGCGCCCGTCGAAGTGGCGCGAGTAGTTCTCTATCCCGCCCGTGTATCCCATCTCGCGGATGAGCGCCATGTCGTGCTGGGTGCGGCGCTTGATACGCTCGTATTCCAACACCTTCTCCTCGCGCTTGAATACCCCGAGCTGGTCCTCGAGCTCGGTCTTGATGTCCTCGAGCGCCCGATTCCTATCATCCTCGCTCGTGACGAAGTGCTTGGCAGGGAACACGAACAGGGAGTCGGGTTCCGCGGTCTTCGCGCGCGACACCGGGTCCAGGCACTCAATGTGCGCCACCTTCTCGCCATCGAAGGTGACGCGGTATATGACGCGCTCGTTCGTGGGCATGAGCTCCACCGCGTTGCCGATAGCGCGCAGCTGGCCGGGCTCGAGGTCCGCATTCGTACGCTCGAAATAGATGCCGACGAGCTTCCGGATGAGCGCAGCGCGGTTCTCGTCCTCGCCTACCTTCAGCTTCACGTGGCGCTTCTCGTATTCGGCAGGAGAGCCGAGCCCGTATA
>CAYSUL010000014.1:0-11041 GCA_964434255.1 uncultured Candidatus Saccharibacteria bacterium | reverse complement strand
GTCCACAGCCAAAATCTCTCGAGAAATCGGGGGATTTTGCGTTCACACCGTAGCGGACGCCGAACCCTGACTCGTGCTCTACCAATAAGAGCAGTTCTGTACGAGCACTAAATTAGTGATATAGTCCCTCCGGGCAAGAACGCCGCAATTCAATAATAGGAGGCTGTCGTGATTCGTGAGATTATTCCCGACGATATCACCGCCACGAACAACAAGTCCGATATCATCATCGGCATGAACTCGATCCTGAGCGACGTCACGGGAATCGGGCTCCGGTTCGTCCAGAACTCGGTTCCGAGCCAGGCGCTTCAGCTTGGTTCGGTCATCACCTACGACTTCGATGGGAAGCGTCGGCTGCACATGATTATCTGCCATCACTTGGGCGAAGGTGGCTGGGACCATGCCGATCGGTACGTCCGCTTCGGCATGGACTATCTCGAGCACACCGACCGCATCGATGCGTATGGCGAGGGCAAGCGCGACTACTCGATCGTTCGCATCGGCACCGGCCGAGTCGGCGCTCGCGATGGTGCTGATCACATCGCCATCAACCGGGCGATGGCCGAGAGCTTCCTCACGGTCGACCTCTACGTCTGGAAGCGGAACGAGCTGCTGGCAGACGTCAGAGCCATGCGGGCGCCGCTCAGGCCGCATCGGGCCTGGAGCAGCAGCGTGGGCGAAGTGCCGCTCCTGCTCGCGGCTTAGTCACGAAGTACAAGAGGCGTATGCTGCCGGGTCCGCGAGGATCCGGCAGTTTCTATTACAGACCGAGACTCGCATATGCGAGCCTCGGTCTTCTAGTCGGACCGCCGGGAATCGAACCCGGTCTATACGCACCCGAAGCGTATGTACTACCGGTATACTACGGTCCGTTCGGAACCACTCTTGTGCACCCTGTAGGATTCGAACCTACGGCCTTTCGCGTGTGAAGCGAACGCTCTAACCAACTGAGCTAAGGGTGCGTAATCCGCACGATACCAGATGTAGTAGCCGCATGTCACGCTATAATCCGAGCATATGCATAGAGATACGAAATCCATCCTCGCACTCGTCGTGCTGATATTCCCGACGCTCGTCCTCATCGACCTCATATGGATTGGAGTCGTAGCACAGGGCATATACCAGGACCAAATAGGGTACCTACTCAGCCCTGATATCGGATGGGTACCCGCTATCCTCTTCTATCTCCTCTACTCCATAGCAATCGCTTATTTCATCGTGCTTCCCGCTATACGAACGGGAGGCCCGCTCCAGGCCCTCTATCGCGGCCTCTTCTTCGGTCTCGTCGCGTACGCGACGTATGACCTCACGAATCTTGCGACGATTAAGGACTGGCCGCTCGCCATCACGCTCATAGACATGCTCTATGGCATGATCGTGACCGGTATCGCGTCCGCCATGGCATACATGCTCGGAAAGGGCCTCGTATCGAAATAGCATATGACACTTTTCCCCTACCTCTTCTTCATCTGCATATCGCTTCTCGCTGGAGTCCTTGGCTCGGTGTTCACTCTCGATCAGATACCGACCTGGTATGCCTCGCTCGTGAAGCCCTCGTGGACGCCGCCGGACTTCCTCTTCGGTCCGGTCTGGAATGCGCTCTACGTCATGATGGGCATCGCTGCGGGCCGTGTATGGGTCCGGGGTACGTTCGGGCGCTTCTTCGTTATATGGTTCTTCCTCGCGCACCTGGTAGTGAACGCTCTTTGGTCCGTCGCGTTCTTCGGCCTGCATGAGCTTCTGCTCTCGCTTTGGATTATCGGGCTGCTGTGGGTGCTCATCGTTCTGCTCATCATCCTGTTCGCGCGCCATTCCAAGCTGGCTGCGTGGCTGATGGTCCCGTACCTGCTCTGGGTGAGTTACGCGACAACGCTTAACGCGGGCATTCTCTTCCTGAATTAAAAGAAACGCGGCCCCGGGGGGCCGCGAAGTAGTTGGTCATGCCGTGACCTTCGAGCACAGGAGGTCACGCAGATTCTGTATTAGATCCTTCCGTATGCCCTCGGTTCTCGGCATGCGCACGCCGTTCTTCCATAGCTGGAGCGCGATAGGCATGATGTTGAGCTCGCGATGGAAGTCATCATCGGTAATTCCGAAGTGCTGGAAGACGAGGGTCATGTTGGTCCACGCGACGAGCTCGTCTCTATATGACATTTTCTCGGGGCAGTACGGCCAATCGTCGAGGATTTGGATGAAGTTCTCAACCGTTCCCAATCCGACCAAGCATTCCTCACGGAACGCCTCAAGCTCGCTCCTTAGGATGTGCATGTCTAACTCTCCCCATAGGTTGAACAACTCCCGTTTCTATACTACAGAAACCGAAAACAGTGAAGCTTACTTACCCTGCCCGTAGCTCTTCTTGAGCATCCGCACATGGCCTTCGTAGTCTGGAGAGCAGTGGAACTCGCCGTACTTATCATGGAAATAGAAGAGGCAGTCGGTCTCCCGGGGGTTGAGCGCTGCTATGACCGCCTCGATGGAGGGGTTCGAAATAGGGCCAGGAGGAAGTCCCTTGTTCTTATAGGTGTTATAGGAAGACTTTATGTACTTGTCGTTGGGGACGACCTTCGGCCACCATGACTTCGTGCCCCCCGCGTTCGCCTTCGCGTACTGGAGCGTCGCGTCTATCTGCAGGTTCATGCCGGTGAAGAGGCGATTCCAGATGATGCCGGAGATCATGCGCATCTCTGCGGGGTCACGTGTCTCGCGTTCGAGCATGGAGGCGATGGTGAGCGCATCATCGAGCGGCACTATCTCCGCGGTCGTCGTGCTGTATCGCGCGAGGATATCGTTCGAGAAGCGTTCATTGAGGAGCGCCTGGACGTCTTCCTCGTCTGCGTTCGTCGGGAGCGCATAGGTCCCAGGTACGAGCTCTCCTTCGCCGAGTGTCGGGGGGGTTGAGTGTATCTGCTTGAGGAACGTGGCGCGCTCGGCAGTCGTCCATCCGAGCGTCTTGCCGAAGGCGGCCGCGACCTCTTCTTCACGGTACCCAGGAAGGATGGTGACGAAGGTGGTGTCAGCACCCACTGCGCCCGCTATCGACTGGTATGCGCCGGTGTTCGCGACCGTTTCAGCCAACCAGGTGAATAGGTAGCCGGCCATCCCGACAGCGGCCGTGAGCTCCGGATTGTCCTCTGCGAGAAGGGCCTCGACTTCAGGGTCCTCGGTGATGGTGCGAGCGAGGGGGTTAACGGTGACGGGGAAGTCGGCCTTGGGCTGCGACATCTCCGCAACATGCAGATCGAGCGCGAGCACCGACGGAAGGGAGAAGAAGCCGATGACGAGCACAAGAGTGGAGGCTGCGACCGGTCCGATGGCGAGCGCCTTCACGCGTAGCTTCCGCAGGACGCTCGAAGGCGCTTTCTTGTTGGGCGATGCCGGGTGCGGCATCAGGGATTTGGGCGGTGTGCCAGGCACTAATAGTAGTCTAGCGATAATTCTTCCGTTAGGGAACTACGCATTTGTATAAGTGCACAACGGTAGCCGGAGCGACGCTCGATATGATAGGGTCAAACCAATGCCTCCGGTAAAAGCGCATCAGAAGGAAACCGGTATCGATAGGGTCGTCGCGTCCGTCGGCTCGCTCTATTCCCTCATCATCCACTCGCTCATCTTCGTGGGGTTCTTCGTCATCGCGGGCCTCGGCATCGTGTCGTGGGAGATTATGCTGCTCGTGCTCACGACCCTCGTCTCCCTCGAGGCGATCTATCTCGCCATTTTCATCCAGATAACGGTCAACCGGCACACGAAGTCCCTTAAGGAGGTCGAGGAGGACATCGACGAGATCCAGGAGGATGTGGAGGAGCTCGGCGAGGACCTTGAGGACATCCAGGAGGATATCGAGGAGATCTCCGAGGACATCGATGAGATTCAGGAAGACGTCGAGGAAATGAACGAGGAGGAGCTTGGCGCGCACATGGTGAAGGAAGAGAAGAAGCGCAGCGATAAGAAGGCGGCTAAGACGAAGGAGGAGATGCTTGAGAAGCTCTCGAGGGATGTATCGAAAGTGCTTGCGGACCTCGAGGCGCTTAAGGCGGGGAAATAGTAAAGAGAAGACCCCGGCCGTGGCCAGGGTCTCCGTTTTAGATCTGGGGTTGAGCTACGTCCCCGCAAGCGAATGTGGTAACGACTTGAGCTCCACCATGGGCACACCCCGTTCGCGAGCGTTGACCGCGGCTCTCACCAGAAGGATGATGCGGTCCGTGACGTGCGGACGGTAGTATCCCGGCGGGAGATTTCGCCCGTCCGCCCATTCCTCGATACGGGCCGGACTCATCCCGTTCAATAGCGCCGCCAAGGAAACAGGGGAGACCCCATGGTCCTTAACGGCATAGGCGAGAAAGACCGTGAAGGATTCATCGCTAACGAGGTCTCCTCTGAAATTCTCCTCAGCGAGGAGGGCGAGGAAATTGTTCACCTCGCCCATACGCCGCTGCGTCATCGCCTGCCCGGTCGTCGTCCCAGGTTCTCCCATGGGCTACTCCTTCCATCTTTGAATTGTTGTGCGAGCCCGTATGGTCGCATTCCGCCTGTACCCTAGCATATCTTTCTCGTATTTGGCTCACTTCCTACCCTCTGCTACACTGACCACTATATGGTAGGGGTATCGACCCAGCAGGGTCTTTTTTCGATATGGCGATAGAGCCCGTAATTGCTCGTGATGGCGAGGAGCAGGGTGCTGTGCCGGTCGCGAATGCGGCTACGGAGCACGCTGAAATGGCGGAGTCGTCCGAGGGCGCCATCCACGTGGTGCTCAAGGCCGAAGAGATATTCAATGTCGGCGGCTTTCCTATAACCAACTCGTTGCTCCTCACCTGGATAACGATGGCGGTGCTCATCGTGTTTGCGCTCTCGTTCCGTCGTAAGCTCGCGATGATCCCCGGCAAGCTCCAGGCGGGCGTGGAGTGGGCGTTCGAAGGCGTCCTCAACTACATGGCCGAGACGCTCGAGAGCATGGAGCTCGCGCGCCGCTTCTTCCCGCTCATCGCCACCATCTTCCTTTTCGTACTCGTGGCTAACGAGCTCGCGTTCCTTCCGGGTGTCGGTACGTCCCTCGGTCTCGATAACGGGCACGGGGCGCTCACGCCGCTCCTGCGCGCTCCTGCAGCCGACCTTAACTTCACCCTCGCGCTCGCCATCATCTCCTTCCTCACCATCGAGATAACGGGTGTGCTGACGCTCGGTTTATTGAAGTACGGAGGTAAATTTGTTAATTTTAGCTCACCGGTCGACTTCGCTGTTGGACTTATCGAGCTCGTCTCGAACCTGGGACGCCTCATCTCGTTCTCGTTCCGTCTTTTCGGCAATATCTTCGCCGGCGAGGTGATGATATTGGTCGCGGCGTTCTTCTTGCCGTACTTCCTGCCGGTGCCATTGATGGCGTTCGAGGTGTTCGTGGGCTTCATCCAAGCGGTGGTGTTCGCGATGCTCACCCTGTTCTTCATCAAGCTGGCTGTCATGGAACCGCACGGGGAGACTAGTCACTAGTCTTTCGTTGCGGCTCCGGGATGGAGCGGATTATCAATTCTCAGTTACGAACAAACAATATGGAAGTAGAAGCAGCAACACAGCTCGGTATGGCGCTCGCAGCAGGTCTCGGCGTCATCGGTCCTGGAATCGGCATCGGTCTCATCGGAGGCGGGGCCATGCAGGCGATTGGCCGCAACCCAGAGGCGTCCGGCAAGATAGTGTCGAACATGATCCTCGCGATCGTGTTCACCGAGGCGCTCGGCATCCTCGCGCTCGTCGTCGCGTTCATCATCAAGTTCGTTTAAAGGAGTATTGTGGCAGTTCTTGCTTGAATCGCTGCGCTCCTAAGAAAACCTAAGACATGGAACCACTTCTCGACGCATTCGGCATAGATTGGAAGCTCCTCCTCATGCAGGCGGTCAACTTCGGCGTGCTCTTCGTGGCGCTCACGTATCTCCTGTATAAGCCGACCCTCAAGACGCTCGACGAGCGCCGTGCGAAGGTCGCAAAGGGAGTTACTGATGCGGAAGAGGCTGAAAAGAAGCTTGCTGAAGCTGATGTGGAGGTCGCGAAAGCCCTGAAGAGCGCAGAAGGCGAGGCAGAAGGCATCGTTGCGTCTGCACGCGAAGCCGCAGGCGGCGAGAAGGCTCGCATCGTGAAGGAAGCCGAGACCCGTGCCGCTGCGATAGACGCGGATGCCGAGGCTCGCGCCAAGGAAACGGCAGCCAAGACCATCCGCGAGAGCGAGAAGGAAATCGCTCGCCTTGCCATTCTCGCCGCAGAGAAGGCGATGCGCACTAAATAGCTATGGAGAAGGTATACGCAGCCGCGCTTGCCAGTGCCGCATCGAAGCCTGATGCGGACGAAGCGAAGCTCGTATCCGGGCTCGTGAAGCATTTGGAGAGCGTCGGCCGCATGAAGCTCCTTCCGGGAATACTTCGTGAACTCAAGGCAAAGGAAGCACGCGCTCAGGCGCTCGCTCCTATCCTCGAGGTCGCAAGCGACGGAGAGAAGGCTGCTGCAGTCAGTGCTGCAAAGGCAGAAGGCATCGAGACCAAGGACGTGCGCGTGAACGACAGCCTCATCAGCGGCTGGAGAGTGCGGTGCGGGAGCAAGCTGATAGACCGTTCGGGCAAGCAGGCACTAGTAGAACTTTATAGGAACATCGTTACCAAATAAGTATGGAGAGCATCATCAAGCGCATAGAGAACGAGATCGCATCCTTCGCCCCCAAGGGGAATACGGAGGAGTCAGGCATCGTGCGAGCGACCGGAGACGGTATCGCCGAGATCGATGGCCTCGACAACGCCATCATGACGGAGATGGTGCTCTTCGATCCAACGTTCGATCGCACTCTCGAGGAAGCACTCAAGGACTCCGCTCCCGTCTACGGCCTCGTGCTCAACCTCGAGGAGGACGGCGTGCGCGCCGTTATCCTCGGTGACGCCTCCAAGGTGTTCGAAGGTATGCTCGTGCGCCGTGTGGGTCGCCTCCTATCCATCCCGGTAGGTGACTCGCTTATCGGTCGCGTCGTGAACCCGCTCGGCGAGGCCGTCGACGGCAAGGGCCCAACTGGCGCCTCTACCTATCGCCCTATCGAGAGCGAAGCGTACGGCGTTATGGACCGCTCCCCGGTGAACACTCCGCTTCACACGGGTATCAAGGCCATCGATGCCATGACTCCAATTGGTCGCGGGCAGCGCCAGCTCATCATCGGTGACCGCGGTACGGGCAAGACCACCATCGCTATCGATACCATCCTCAACCAGAAGTCGGAGAACGTGGATACGCGCCCCATCTGCGTGTACGTCGCTATCGGCCAGAAGGAGTCGAAGACCGCGAAACTCGTCGCGCAGTTGACCGAAGCGGGCGCGATGGAATACACCATCGTCATCACGGCTCCGGCATCGAGCCCAGCCGCCTTCCAGTTCCTCGCGCCGTTCGCAGGAGCCGCTATCGCCGAGCACTTCATGGAAGCAGGCAAGGACGCGCTCGTGGTGTACGACGATCTCTCCAAGCAGGCCGTTGCATACCGCCAGATGTCGCTCCTTCTTCGCCGTCCACCAGGCCGCGAAGCGTACCCAGGAGACGTCTTCTACCTCCACTCGCGCCTCCTCGAGCGCGCAGCGAAGCTCTCGAAGGAGAAGGGTGGCGGTTCCATAACCGCACTCCCTATCATCGAGACGCAGGAGAACGATATCTCCGCATACATCCCGACCAACGTGATCTCCATCACGGACGGTCAGATCTTCCTCGAGGCCGATCTCTTCAACAAGGGACTCCGTCCTGCTATGAACGTGGGAGTCTCGGTGTCGCGCGTGGGTTCCGCTGCGCAAACCAAGGCTATGAAGAAGGTCTCGGGCAAGATAAAGCTCGAGCTCGCGCAGTTCCGCGAACTCGAGGCGTTCATGCAGTTCTCCTCGGATCTGGATGCCGACACCAAGGCACGTATCGATTCCGGTCAGCGCATGACGGAGATGCTCAAGCAGCCTAACGGCAAGCCGCTTCCGTTCGAGATGCAGGCAGCAGTTATCTTTGCGGCAACGAACGGGTACTTCGATACGTTCTCGCCGCTCGAGACTTCTGCAGCGGAGTAGCGCCTTCAGGGTTTCCTCGGTCGTGAGGGCACCGGCGTGCTCGCAGCGATTCGTACGAGCCGCGAGATATCGGAGTCGACAGAGAAGGACCTTCGCGGGCTGTTGGATAAGTTCGTGGAGCGTTCCGCATAATCACGTATGAAGGTCACGGTCGGTTCAACCAATCCAGCCAAAGTCGAAGCGGTACGCGAGATACTGCAGGACTATCCATATCTTATGGATGCGGAGATCGTCGGGGTTGAGGTCTCCTCCGGAGTGCCCGACCAACCAACCTCGTTCGAGGAAGTGACGGGTGGAGCAGTCAATCGGGCCAAGGAGGCATTCATCGACTGCGATTACTCCATAGGGCTTGAGGCTGGATTCGTATGCGTGCCGAACGCGAAAAGCGGCTACATGAACGTGAGTGCCTGCGCGATACACGATGGAACGGATACTCACCTAGGCCTCTCTTCGGCGTTCGAGACTCCTGACAGGGAAATCATGCGTCTGGTGGTCGAGGACGGCCTTAACTTCGCTGAGGCGGCGAACCGCACCGGTCTCGACAGCGATCCGGAGCTCGGGAAGAAGAGCGGCGTCATCGGAGCGCTCACGGGCGGGAAGATAAATCGGAAGGAGTACGTGCAGCAATCGCTCCAGATGGCGCTCATTCACATCGATAAGCGCAATTCATAACGTATGGCACTCAAGGACATCAAGACGAAGATCAAGGCGACCGAGCGCATGCACAAAGTGACGCGCGCCATGGAGGCCGTGTCCGCTGTGAAGATGCGTAAGACGCAAACTGCGGCTCTCTTGGGGCGTCCGTACGCCCGTTCCGCCGTGTCCATCCTTTCGCGTCTTTCCGCCACCCGGCACATTACCGGCCATCCGCTTGCGGAGCACCGGGACGTAAAGAAAGTCGCTCTCGTCATCATCACAAGCGATAAGGGGCTTGCGGGCGCACTCAACTCGGGCGTGCTCAAGAAGGCGGTAGAGGCGCTTGAGGGTCGCAATAAGGAGGAAGTCGTCGTATACGCGTACGGCCGCAAGGGCGAGGAGTTCTTCGGTCGCCGCGGGTACGAGATACGCAAGGCGTTCGAGAACAAGCGCGATGACGTGCCGCTCTCCGTCATGGAGGAGCTTTCAGCTGAAGTGACCGATGGATTCCTCGCCGGCGACTTCGACAAGGTGGTCGCGGTATACAGCGCGTTCAAGTCCACCTTCGAGCAGATACCGACGTGGCGCCGCATCCTACCGCTCTCGCTCGGTGCGCTCTCGGAAATTGTGGAGGATATCACTCCTGCGAAGGGCAAGTGGAGCGAGCCGCCGCCAATCGCTCCGCCTGCTTCGTACGAGGTAGAGCCGTCCGAGGAAGAGGTGCTCGGCATCCTCATTCCGCGCCTCGTTGCCGTCGCTTTGTACCACATGCTTCTGGAGTCGAAGGCTTCCGAGCATTCGGCCCGGATGGTGGCGATGAAGAACGCATCGGATAACTCGAAGGACGTGGTGCATGACCTGACGCGCCTGTATAACAAGATCCGTCAGGCTGCGATCACGCGTGAGGTATCGGAGATTGTGAGCGGGAGGGAAGCATTAGCGTCGTAACGTATATTTATGAAATTCATTTGGACCTGCATTACCTATCTGTTCGTGGATGTTGTCGCCGTAGCGATTGGATTCGGTCTGGTCTATGCTATCAATCCGTTTTATACGGGCGACATCACGTGGCTGTACCTCGGGGGGCTTGTTGCTGGGCTTGTTGCGTGGTTTGCCGGGCATGCCGTGCTCGACGTTATTACTAAGAAATAGATTATGAACACAGGAACAATCACAGAGATCATCGGGCCGGTCGTCGACGTCCACTTCGAGAAGGACCGTCCAGCCATCCAGGACGCGCTCGTTATCGAGGTGGGGAAGGAGCACGGCCGCATCGTGCTTGAGGTCGCATCGCACCTCGGCATGGACCGCGTGCGCACCATCGCCATGTCCGACACCGCGGGGCTTGCTCGTGGCGAGAAGGCTGCTGCCACGGGCGCTGCTATCTCCGTTCCTGTGGGAACTGCGGCTCTTGGTCGCCTCTTCAACGTGCTCGGCGAAGCTATCGACGGCAAGGGCGCTATCGATGCGTCCGTTCCGCGCCTCCCGATACACCGCGACCCTCCTGCGTTCGACGAGCAGACCACGAAGGCCGAGGTCTTCGAGACCGGAATCAAGGCGATCGACCTCATGATCCCGTTCATCAAGGGAGGAAAGGTCGGTCTCTTCGGAGGAGCCGGCGTGGGCAAGACCGTCACCATCCAGGAGCTCATCCGCAACGTCGCGCAGGAGCACGGCGGATACTCCGTGTTCGCGGGAGTGGGAGAGCGTGTGCGCGAAGGTAACGACCTGTATCACGAAATGGAAGAGTCGGGTGTGCTCGACAAGACCGCGCTCGTGTTCGGTCAGATGAACGAGGTGCCAGGAGCTCGCGCTCGCGTTGCGCTCACCGGACTCACTCAGGCGGAGTACTTCCGCGATGAGGGCGGAAAGGACGTGCTCTTCTTCATGGATAACGTGTTCCGCTTCATCCAGGCCGGTTCCGAGGTGTCCTCGCTTCTCGGTCGCGTCCCGTCGGCCGTGGGCTATCAGCCAACGCTCGCCGAGGAGATGGGTAAGCTGCAGGAGCGCATCACGTCGACGAAGAAGGGTTCCATCACCTCCATCCAGGCGGTGTACGTGCCAGCTGACGACCTCACGGACCCGGCTCCAGCTACGACCTTCGCCCACCTCGACGGAACCGTGGTGCTCTCGCGCCAGCTCGCGTCCCTCGGTATCTATCCAGCCATCGACCCGCTTCTCTCGAGCTCAAGCGCACTAACGCCGGAAGTCGTGGGCCAGGAGCACTATGACGTCGCCAACAAGGTGAAGCTCGTGCTCCAGCGATACAAGGACCTCCAGGACATCATCGCCATTCTTGGTATCGAGGAGCTCTCGGACGAGGACCGCACCGTCGTGGC
>CAYSUL010000013.1:0-11084 GCA_964434255.1 uncultured Candidatus Saccharibacteria bacterium | reverse complement strand
CCGGCATGGTCATGACTGCGCTCCCGGTGGTGAAAGCGGTGAAGAAAGCGCTCGGCAAGCGGAAGGGGAAGCGCGTCATCGTGTGGTTCTCACCGAGTGCGAAGCAATTTACGAACAAGGACGCCGACGCGCTCAGCAAGTTCGATGAGGTGGCGTTCGTCTGCGGCCGCTACGAAGGCATCGATGCAAGAGCGGAGAAGATACTGAAGACCATCGCACCGGTTAAGAAGTTTGCGGTGGGCGAAGCGGTGTATACCGGAGGGGAAGTGCCGGCCATGGCGATGGTGGATGCCATCACTCGCCGCATACCAGGAGTCCTTGGTAAGGATGAGTCGGTAGAAGAACGCCGTATAGCGTCGCCGGACACGTATACGCGCCCTGAGGTGATCGAATGGGAAGGGAAGG
Source organism: uncultured Candidatus Saccharibacteria bacterium (assembly GCA_964434255.1). Lineage (GTDB taxonomy): Bacteria > Patescibacteriota > Minisyncoccia > Phycocordibacterales > Phycocordibacteraceae > C7867-001. Next base: position 10,679 of record CAYSUL010000013.1, on the reverse strand, counting down.
CGTATAAGGCTCCTAAGGTGCTCCTCACTGGCGACCACGCGAAGATAGAGGCGCATAGGGCTAAGAAGGCAAAGAAATAGGGCGCAATGGTGTAGGTATTGACTTTTTATACAAGAAAGTGTATAGTGTATGCAGCCCGTTCGGACGCTGAATTCGTGTCATTCAGCAGTCCATTACATCACTGACACACGTTGGGGAACTGAAATGCCGGATATCTACTTCTATGTGGCTATGGCCTTGGCTGCGCTCTTCATCACGAAGGCGTTCGGAGGATACCGCTCCTTCGAGAATGGTCTCATCCTCGTCCCGATCGGCCTGGTGGCGTTCATCGGAGCCGGAGCGGCGATGGAGAACGACTTCATCAGCGGCAACCGGTACTTCGACTACGCGCAGTTCGGCCTGGCCATGATCTTCGGCCTCGTTGGCGTCGCGGCCTCGTGCGCCTGGACCCTCCTGCTCCGTTCGGATGTGGTTCCGGCACCCCGGACCGACATCAAGCGGCCGGCGGATCGGCTTCCGCCTCCCGGCATCGACGTCCGGGTCTAATCTACCTACGGGCGACTTCCTTTCGAGGGAGTCGCCTGTAACTATTTTGTAGACAGTGTTGAATTGACTTTAGTACGCAAAAGCGTATAATACTTTACGGAACGCATCACGTTGGGTTGGTGCGTTATGGGGAACTATGCATGAGTGTGTTGGAAGACGTGCGGATATACATCATCGATCTCGTTCGCGAGCATGATGCAATCCTCACCATGGCGTTTATGGCCGTCATCGTCGGGGTCATAGCGTATCGCGTGCTACGACCGGACTGGAACTTCAGCAACATCAAGGGAGAGCGTGGGGAACTTCGCTCGGTACCATGGGCGCCCAAGGTACCTGTCGAGAACTTCCTGAGCCTCATCTGGGGCGAGCCGCGGCGTTACCATCGCACGCCTCACGTGGACATCAAGTTCAAGCAGGACGAAAGGCGCCTGCCGCCAGTCGAACGACGGGGCAACGGCCTCACTCCGCGTGAAGAGGCGGAACTGCTCGAGGATTCCTGCCGCAAAGCCGGCTAGGCCTCAAGCGAACTAAGAACATTCAAGGGCGGTCCTCCAGGACCGCCCTTTACCTTTTCCCCGCCGGTCGCTTGCGCCCATGGGGCGGCCGGAGTATAGTCTTTCTACGAATGAGTAACGGCCGTGCGGGGCAATGGGCTGGGCTATAACAAGGGTTTTATTACAAAACAGCGTCTCGGAAAACGAGAGACGCGGCTCGTATGTGTATACGGGTCCGTTTGCCGTTTTCTGGGACGACATAACCGCGCAGCGACATGCAAAAGAAGCTCACGGCAAAGACATTCAAGGCGTTCAAGGCCCCTCGAGTGGAATTCCCCGATCTGGTCGGCCACCAGCGCTCGTCTTTCGAGTGGTTGCTCAAGGATGGTCTCGGCGAACTCTTCAAGGAGTTCTCCCCGATACCTGATTATTCCGGTAAGAAATTCGAGCTCCGTTTCGACGGGTTCGAGATAGGCGAGCCTAAGGGCACCGAAGAGGAGGCGCGTGAGAACATGCGCACCTACGAGGCTCCTGTAAAGCTCTCCGTCACCCTTCTCAATAAGACCTTCGGTTCTGAGAAGACGCAGGAGATATTCCTCGCGGATATCCCGATGATGACGCCGCACGGCTCGTTCATCGTCTCGGGCGTCGAGCGCGCCATCGTGCCGCAGCTCGCACGTTCCTTCGGTGCGTTCTTCGTCTCCGAGGACATCAAGGGCAAGCAGTTCTTCGGCGCGAAGCTCATCCCTGCACGCGGTGTATGGATAGAGATCGAGTCGGATGCTGATGGCGCTATATACGTGAAAATAGACCGCAAGCGCAAGTTCCCGGTCACCAACCTCCTTTCCGTCTTCGGTGGAGGTCTTCGTGATGAGCTCCTCAATCACTTCAAGGGTGATGAGGTCGCGCTCGCAGCACTCAAGGCAACGCTCGCGCACGACACCGTCAACTCCCTTGATGACGCGTACGTCGAGATACACCGCCGCATGCGCGACGGCGACCTCGCGACCCCGGACAACGCGAAGCAGTACGTGAACGCTTTGTTCGCTCCTGAGCGCTACGACCTCTCCAAGGTCGGCCGCCACCGCCTGAACGCCCGCTTCGCTCTTGCGACTGATAAGAAGTCCCTCGAGAAGCGTGCGCTGACGCTCGAGGACCTCACTCGCATCGTCGCTGAGATAGCTCGCCTGAACGTCACTCCTGACGCTCATCCAGACGATATCGACCACCTCGGATTCCGTCGCGTTCGTTTCGTTGGTGAGCTCCTCCAGGCACGTATGCGCGTCGGTATGTCGCGCATGAAGCGCAATATCCAGGACCGCATGTCGACCATCGAGAGCGAGACCTCGCTTCCTATGGCCTTCGTGAACCCACGCCCGCTCCAGGCTTCCATCCGCGAGTTCTTCACCGCCAACCAGCTCTCGCAGTTCATGGACCAGCAGAACATCCTCGCCGAGCTCGAGAACATGCGCACCCTTTCCGCGCTTGGTCCCGGTGGTCTCACCCGCGAGCGTGCCGGCTTCGAAGTCCGCGACGTGCACCCTTCGCACTACGGACGCCTCTGCCCGATCCACACGCCGGAAGGCCAGAACATCGGTCTCATCCTCCGCATGGCGCTCCATGCCCGCACCAACGAATTCGGTGTGCTCGAAACCCCATACGCCGTCGTTAAGAACGGCGTCGTCACCAAGGACATCGAGTACCTCAACGCGCTCGATGAGGAGGAGTACGTCATTGCTCACGGTGCTACCCCGGTCGACGACAAGGAGCGCATCATCCCGGACACCATCGAAGCCCGCCGTGGAGGCGAGCCTGCAGTGGTTCGTCGCGATGAGATCCAGTACATCGACGCGTCTACCTACCAGATGTTCTCGGCCGCTACCGCCATGATCCCATTCGTGGACCATGACGATGCGAACCGTGCGCTCATGGGTTCGAACATGCAGAAGCAGGCGACCCCGGTCCTCATCCCAGAGGCACCGCTCGTGTCGACCGGTATCGAGGAGCACGCAGCACGCAACACCGGACGCCTCGTCGTCGCGGCAGAAGCGGGCGACGTCACGTATGCCGACGCGCGACGCATCGTCGTCACCCCAACAGGAGACAAGGCGAAGCCGCACGAGTACAAGCTCCAGGGCCTCACCCAGACCAACCAGAACTCAGCCTTCAGCCAGCGCCCAATCGTGTGCACCGGCGACAAGGTGAAGAAGGGCGACGTCCTTGCGGATGCCTCCTCTTCGGACCAGGGCCAGATGGCGCTCGGACAGAACGTCCGCGTCGCCTTCATGTCGTGGTCGGGCGCCAACTACGAAGACGCCATCATCGTTTCCGAGCGCCTCGTGGAGCAGTCCAAGTTCACCACCGTGCACATCGAGGACTTCGAAGCAGCGGTGCGTGACACCAAGCTTGGGCCGGAAGTCACGACCCATGACATCCCGAACGTCGGTGAGCTCCGCCTCAAGAACCTTGATGAGGAAGGCGTGGTGCGCATCGGTGCTGAAGTGCGCCCCGGAGATATCCTCGTGGGTAAAGTGACGCCGAAGGGCGAGACCCAGCTCACGCCGGAAGAGCGCCTCCTTCGTTCTATCTTCGGCGACAAGGCCAAGGACGTTAAGGACACATCGCTCCGCATGGAAGGAGGAAAGCGCGGCCGCGTCATCGGCGTGCGCGTCTTCTCCCGCGAGCAGGGCGATCAGCTCGAGAGCGGCATCATCAAGAAGATAGTCGTCACTGTCGCTCAGGTTCGTAACGTGTCGGTGGGAGATAAGCTCGCCGGTCGCCACGGTAACAAGGGTGTTATTTCCCGCGTGCTCCCAGTGGAGGACATGCCGTACGACAAGGATGGTAATCCAGTCGACGTCATCCTCACCCCGCTCGGCGTTCCATCGCGTATGAACCTCGGGCAGATCCTTGAGCTCCACCTCGGACTCGCAGCCAACACGCTCGGGTACCAGGCCGTCGTACCTCCGTTCGCAGGTGCGTCAGCGGATGAGATTCGCGATGAGCTCGAAAAGGCCGGCTTCGACCGCTCGGGCAAGATGCAGCTCTTCGACGGCCGCTCAGGCGAAAGCCTCGCGCAGCCCGTATCGGTGGGCTACATGTATATCCTGAAACTCCATCACATGGTGGAAGACAAGATCCACATGCGCTCCATCGGGCCGTACTCCCTCATCACCCAGCAGCCGCTCGGTGGTAAGGCGCAGAACGGTGGCCAGCGCTTCGGAGAAATGGAAGTGTGGGCGCTCCTCGGATACGGCTCTGCGTATACCTTGCGAGAGATGCTCACCATCAAGTCCGATGATATCCAGGGCCGCTCCGCGACCTTCGATGCAATCGTGAAGGGCGAACCGGTATCCCACGCGGGAACCCCGGCCTCCTTCTCGGTCCTTACTAACCAGATCCGCGGCCTTGCGCTCGATGTCGAGCCGCTCGAGGATGCTGACCTAGATGCCTAATCCAACGCATATGGCACCACAAAACAATTTCGGGAAGCGTCCGCCTATGATGGGCCGCAAGGCTGAATGGAACGCGCTGCGCCTGTCGCTCGCGTCCCCTGAGCGCATCATGGAATGGTCCCGCGGCGAGATCACCAAGCCGGAGACCATCAACTACCGCACCCAGCGCTCCGAGAAGCACGGACTCTTCGACGAGAAGATCTTCGGGCCGGAGAAGGACTACGAATGCTACTGCGGCAAGTACAAGGGCATCCGCTACAAGGGCATCACCTGCGATAAGTGCGGCGTGGAAATAACCCGCTCCATCGTGCGCCGCGAGCGCATGGGCCACATCGAGCTCGTGACCCCGGTCGCGCACATCTGGTTCCTCCGCTCCATGCCTTCGCGTATGGCGCTCCTCCTCGGCATCCCATCAGCGGACCTCGAGAAGGTCGTCTATTTCGCGGGCTACATCGTCACCAAGGTGAACGAGGACGTGAAGAAGCGCATGCTCGCCGAGCTCGAGAACGAGTACAAGACCAAGCACAAGTCAGCTGACACGGACGCTGCGCGCGACGCGCTTAAGGAGAAGATGACGGTCGCCAAGACCGAGATCGACTCCGTCGTCGTCGGCCGCGTGTTCGACGAGATGGCGTACCACCGCTACTCGGTGCGATACGGCACCTTGTTCGAGGCGAAGATAGGCGCAGAGGCTATCTACGACATCTTCCGTAACCTCGATATGGTGGCGCTCAAGCTCCGCCTCGAGGAGAAGTACCCGACTGCAGCAGCTGCAGGAAAGGAGAAGCTCGCGAAGCAGATCGCGCTCGTGACCAACATGATTGCGGCGAAGACCCGTCCTGAATGGATGTTCCTCACCAAGATCCCGGTCATCCCGCCAGCGCTCCGCCCTATGGTCGCGCTCGAAGGTGGTCGTCATGCGACTTCCGACGTCAACGACCTCTACCGCAGGGTTATCAACCGCAACAACCGCTTGAAGAAGCTCCTCGATATCCACGCTCCGGAGGTCATCCTCCGCAACGAGAAGCGCATCCTTCAGGAAGCGGTTGACGCATTGCTTGATAATTCCATCCGCAAGTCGGGTGCGAACGCAGGTGCGATGACCCCCGCACAGCGCCGTCCGCTCAAGTCGCTCGCTGACTACCTCAAGGGAAAGCAAGGATACTTCCGCCAGAACCTTCTCGGAAAGCGCGTCGACTACTCGGGCCGCTCTGTGATCGTCGTCGGTCCTGACCTCGAGCTCGATGAGTGCGGTCTTCCGAAGCACATGGCGCTTGAGCTCTTCCGTCCGTTCGTCATCGCAGGACTCCTTTCCCGCGAGCTCGCCTTCAACATCCGCGGCGCAGGCCGTCTGATTGAGGACGGTGTTCCGGAAGTCTGGGAAATCCTCGAAGAGGCTATCGAAGGAAAGTACGTGCTGCTCAACCGCGCCCCTACGCTTCACCGTCAGGGTATCCAGGCGTTCCGCCCTCGCCTCATCGAAGGCGACGCTATCCAGCTGCACCCGCTCGTCTGCCCTGCGTTCAACGCGGACTTCGACGGTGACCAGATGGCAATCCACGTGCCGCTCTCTGAAGAGGCGCAGTGGGAGGCGAAGAACGTCATGTCGGCGAACAAGAATATCCTCAAGCCGGGTTCCGGCGAGATGATCGTCATGACCCAGAAGCCGCTCGACATCGTGCTCGGTACGTACTGGCTCACGAAGGCAGTACCTGGCGCGCTCGGCGAAGGGAAGTACTTCCAGTCGCCTAACGCCGCTATCCTCGCCTACGAGTATGGTGCTATCGATCTGCGTGCGCTCGTGCATGTCGCACCTACTCCCGAGAAGGAGAAGTACGCGAAGTTCGACGGCAAGATGTTCGAGACGACCGTTGGTCGCCTCCTCTTTAACACCGTCCTTCCAAGCGACTACGAGTTCATCAACGATGCGATCAGCAAGAAGGTCCTGTCCTCCATCATGAGCGACAGCATCGTGAAGTACGGTCTCGACGCCATCCCAGGCATCGTGAACAAGATCAAGAAGTTCGGCTTCGAGTACGCCACTAAGTCCGGCGTCTCGTGGTCGCTCGACGACGTGTCGGTGCCTGAAGGTAAGCCAGCCGTTATCGCTGCAGCCCGCACCAAGGTGGAGAAAATAACGAACGACTTCCGCGACGGTCTTCTCTCCGAAGAGGAGAAGCGCCGCATGGTCATCGAGATCTGGCACGGTACCAAGACCGAGGTGGAGAACCTCGTCGAGGCCGCGCTCGACCCAGCAGGCTCGGTGCATGACATGGTGCGCTCGGGTGCTCGCGGATCGATTGGTAACCTCACGCAGATGGCCGGTATGAAGGGTCTCATCCAGAACACCGCCGGCGACACCATCGAGGTGCCTATCGTGTCCTCGATGACGGAAGGTCTCAACCCAGTTGAGTACTTCATGTCCACGCACGGTGCGCGTAAGGGTCTTACGGATACCGCGCTCGGTACTGCACGCGCCGGGTACCTCACCCGCCGTCTCTTCGACACCGCGCAGGACTCCATCATCACGGAGCACGACTGCGGTACGAAGCGTGGCATCACCATCAAGCGTATTTCAGCTTCTGGTATCACCATCGACTTCGCTGACGCCGTCCGCGGCCGCACGCTCGCACTTGAGGCCGCAGGCTTCAAGAAGAACCACTACCTCACCGCCGACGAGGCGAAGGTCGTGTCCGCGAGCGATGTCGACAGCGTGACCGTACGCTCTCCGATGAGCTGCGAGACCCGCTACGGCATCTGCGCCACTTGCTATGGTATGGACCTCACTTCCCAGGAGATGATAGATCTCGGCGAGGCGGTCGGTACCGTGGCCGCGCAGGCGATCGGCGAGCCGGGAACCCAGCTCACGATGCGTACCTTCCATGCCGGAGGTACCGCTTCGGTGGGCGGAGACATCACGCAGGGTCTTCCTCGCGTCGAGGAAGTCCTCGAGAAGCGCTCCCCGAAGAATCCAGCGATCGTTTCCAAGTCCGATGGTTTCGTCACCGAGATCAAGGAGGAGGGTCGCGACAAGATAATCGTGGTTGCCGTCATGGCCGGCCAGGAGAAGAAGAAGGGCAAGAACGATGGTACCTCCATCTCGTACACGGCCGCATACCCACGTATGCCGCTCGTGAAGGAAGGGGACTCCGTCGTGCGCGGCCAGTTCCTCACCGATGGTTCCGCTGACCTCGACGAATTGTTCGAGTACGCAGGCCGCTCGATGGTACAGGAGTACATCATCGCCGAGACCTCGAAGATCTATGAGCTCCAGGGAGCTAGCGTTTCTCGCAAGCACCTCGAGGTCATCGTGAAGCAGATGTTCTCCAGGGCGAAGGTCACCGACACCGGGGATTCCGATTGGTCGGTGGGCGACGTCGTCGAGCACTGGGAGTTCGAGGAAGAGGCCAAGCTCATGGAAGCGGACGGCAAGATGCCGCCGAAGGTCCGTGAGATGGTGCTCGGTATCAAGGAGTCCGCGCTCTCGCGCCGCTCCTTCCTATCGGCCGCCTCCTTCGAGCAGACCACGAAGATCCTCATCAACGCAGCCCTCAAGGGTTCCGTGGATACGCTTCGCGGCCTCAAGGAGAACGTCATCCTCGGCCGCCTCATCCCAGCTGGTACCGGTTTCCCAGGCTCGAAGAAAGCCCAGGCAATTGATGCTATGCAGGCAGAGCGTTCACGTCTTCAGCGCATCGCTGAGGACGCGCGCGACGCGGAGCTCGCAGCTACGACCGAGAACGTCTAGTCACGAGTTTTACAAGCAACAAAGCCCACTCTTCCGAGTGGGCTTTGTTCGTATATATAAGAGGGAAGCCCGGCATGATGCCGGGCTTCAATGCTAGGTTCGGTCGCCTAGTTAGAACAGCGGGAGCTCGGGCACGCGCTTGAGGGTCACTTCGACCGTCTTGCTCTCGACGAGCTTCTTGCGGGCGTAGGCGACATCACGGCGTTCGGAAGCGAGGGCGTATTCATAGGCAGCCTTGCCGCACTTGTCCGAGCCGGCCTCCCTATTCCATTTCTCGACCGTGTTCAGTCGATACTCGACGGTCCGAATGTCGAGCTCGGACAGGTCCTCGTAGGCGTATCCACCCCTCGGGGAGGGGCGATCATCCGGCAGCTTAGCGTCGAGCTCTCCCTGAGCGAACATCGCGGCCGCCTGGGCGTGCTCTCCACAGGCTTTCTTCACAGGACCCAGAAGCTCACGGTTACGCTCGACTCTCACATCGCAAGCTCCGAGCGTTGTCAGGGCCACCACAAGTAATACATGCTTCAGCATCAGGTATCCTCCTCAGGGTGATATAAAGGGCTCTCGGTCACACTCTTAAATATATATGCTGATTTGTCAACTCAGAGGTCTACTTCTGAGATAAAGAGTAAACTAAGGTGAAATGGCCGCAGACACCGTAGAGCAGATAAAAGCGAAGCTCACCATCGTTGATGTGGTGGGTTCATACGTGAAGCTCACCAAGTCAGGGCGGTACCATCGCGGCCTCTCGCCCTTCAACAAGGAGAAGACACCATCCTTCTTCGTGAACATCGAACGGGGAAGCTACTACTGCTTCTCCTCGTCGCAAGGCGGCGACATGTTCACCTTCGTGGAGAAGATGGAAGGCGTGGACTTCAAGGGGGCGCTCAAGCTCCTTGCGGAGAAGGCGGGCGTCGAGCTCGTGTACGAACGCGGAAGTGGGGCTGACAAGGGGAAGCTGGATAGGCTGCGCGAGGCGCTCGGTCGTGCCGAAGCCTTCTATGCCGAGCAGCTCATCCCGAAAGGAGCTGCATACGAGTACGCGCTCTCACGCGGACTCACTCCCGAATCCATCAAGACCTGGAACTTGGGACTTGCGCCTGACTCCTGGCGCGTCGTGCTCGAGAAGCTCACTGCTGACGGTTTCACCCAGAACGAGCTCCTGGCTGCAGGCCTCATCAAGGAGGCGGACGGGAAGAAGGGAACGTGGTACGACCGATTCCGTAACCGCCTCATGTTCCCGATACGCGACTCCGCAGGAAGGACGGTCGCGTTTACAGGTCGCGCGCTCTCCGCTGATGACCAGGCGAAGTATTTGAATAGCCCTGAGACCGAGCTGTATAAGAAGCACGAGATACTTTTTGGGATGGATAAGGCGAAGGACGCGATACGCACCCGCGGCTTCACCATTCTTGTCGAAGGCCAGATGGACCTCCTCATGCTGCATCAGATAGGGTTCAAGAATACGGTAGCGCTTTCCGGTACCGCGCTCTCCAAAGAGCACCTCGCGCTCATGAAGCGGTATGCCGACAACCTCATGCTCGCGCTCGACGCCGATAGGGCGGGGCTCGCGGCGTCGCTCAAGACCGCGACCTTGGCGCTTGCAAGCGGTATGCGCATAAAGGCGGTGAAGATGCCGCTCGGCAAGGATCCGGCTGATCTCGCGAAAGACACGCCGCAGGACTTCACGCGCCGTGTCTCGGAGGCCAAGCCCATCATCGAGTTCTTCCTCGAGACCTTGGCTTCGACCGAGAAGGACCCTCATCGCCTCATACTCGAGGCCGAGCGTACCGTCCTGCCGCTTTTGGCTTCCATACAGAGCCCGATGGAGCGGGAGCACTTCGTCGGGGTCGCCGCCCGTATGCTCGGCAGCAGCCCTGACGCCATTCGGAATGGCCTTAAGCGGGTAGATACGGCTGAGCCGGTAAACTCAGCTGTACGGGCCCCAGGAGCTCCCGCAAGCGTTGTCCAGGGACGCACCAAGCCTTCCGAGCGCACCATCCTCCAGATACGGGCCATCATAGAGAGCTATCCTGATACGGCCCTTGCGGAACGGCTTAAAAATGAGTATTCTCGTATTATTGGCGCAGGTATTCCGGATGAGCCTGTTCCCGAACGCATTCTCTTTGAGTCGGGCATAGCCTTAGGCGAGGCACCGGAAGAAACCGCGGCAGATGATCTCACCCGCACCTTAGAACGTGCGGTACTTAGCGAGCGATTGACGGACGCTACCATGCGGCTCCGGCTCGCCGAAAGCGCGAACGACCTAGAAGCGATACAGACCGTAGCGACCGAGTGCAAAGACCTTGCAGCGCGGCTCTCATCATTTTCGTAAACCTTTAACCGAGTATTCACAACGCCTATGGCTTCATCTAAGAAACCCGCCAAGAAGAAGGCGGCAACGAAAGCTGTGAAGAAGAGCGCGAAGAAGACGCC
>CAYSUL010000012.1:0-12342 GCA_964434255.1 uncultured Candidatus Saccharibacteria bacterium | reverse complement strand
ACATCCCGAGCAGATGCGAAAGCAGAGCATAGTGAACCGATGGTCCGCCTTAGATGCGGCCAGAGATTAACGGATATAAGTTACCCTGGGGATAACAGGCTAGTTCCGCCCAAGCGTCCATAGCGACGGCGGAGTTCGGCACCTCGATGTCGGCTCACCTTAGCGCGGGGCTGGAGAAGGTCCCAAGCGTATGGCTGTTCGCCATTTAAAAAGGTACGCGAGCTGGGTTCAAACCGTGAGGGGATTCTAGTTTACCGACTGGATACTCTCACCGTTTGAATCCCTTCGAGATTTCTGTTGTCAGAACTTGAAAAAGTGCGAAGTGAATGTCTTTTCGTCTTGAAACTAAGATAGAACCAACAATGACACGGCGACGTGCTATAGGAATATAGTACGTATCATCAACTCATATCGGTGGAACCCTACTCGCAAGAGGGGTAACGCCGAGGGAAGCGCAAGCGCCCGTAGAGACTGAACGTTGATCATCGAGACCCGATGAAGTCACAGTCCGATCCTCTGAGTAATCGGAGCTAGTACGGGACGAGCTAATCACTCGCTCTGTCAAACGAAATGCGTGAGACAGGTTGGTCTCCTATCTACTACAGGCGTTGATTCTTGATGAGATTTGCCCCTAGTACGAGAGGACCGGGGTGAACTGACCTCTGGTCTACCAGCTGTTCCGCCAGGAGCATCGCTGGGTAGCTATGTCGGGAAATGATAACTGCTGAAAGCATATAAGCGGGAAGCAAACTCAAAGATAAGGAATCGTTATGAGACTCCTAGAAGATTACTAGGTTGATAGGCTCTAGATGTACGTGCAGTAATGCATTCAGTCGAGGAGTACTAATATGTCCAGTTTTCTGTGCGGAATCGTGAGTGTCACTTCTAACGAAGTGCGTGAATGTGCTACCTATTTTGCATGATCGTGGTCGCGGAACGCGCCCATGATGCTGGTGATTTATCGGAGGGGCCATACCCGTTCTCATTCCGAACACGGCAGTCAAGCCCTCTTGAGTCGATGGTACTCGTAAGGGGAGAGTAGATTGTCGCCAGCATCATGGGCGTGTTCTCGTTTAGAAAAGCCGCCTCCGGGCGGTTTTTCTTATATACTGTATCCATGTCCTGGGCCTCCAAACGTCGCTTCATCGTCTTCTCCATACTCGGCGCTATCGTCGTGGCGCTCCTCGCCTCGGTCGCTATCGCCATCTTCTATGACGCCCCGTCCTGCCGGGACAATAAGCAGAACCAGGATGAGGAAGGAATCGATTGCGGTGGCACCTCCTGCACATATCTCTGCAGTGTAGGAGTTCAGAAGCCGAGCACCAGATTCGTCCGTCCGTTTGCGCCTGCGGCTGGAAGGACCGATGTCATCGCGTATATAGATAATCCGAACATGAATGCAGCGGCGAAGGGCGGCCACTTCACCATCGAGCTGTACGGGACCGATGGAACGGTGCTCGCGCGCAAGCAGGGGACTGTCGATCTTCCCCCAGCCTCTACCGTTCCTGTGTATGTGCCGAACTTCGTCTCCGGGTATATCGAAGTCGCCCGAGCGTTCGTCTCGTACGATGAGCCGACATTCAAGTGGTTCCGGTATACCGATAACCGCATCGTCCCGACTTATAACAACGATGCTGCAGTCACAGGCACGCAGGCGCCGCGCATTACCGCGAGCCTTACGAACCCATCGGCTAAGGCGCTTCGCGACGTGCTCGTAATCGCGACCGTGTTCGATAGCGCAGGGAACGCGATTGCCGCTACGCAGACCGTTGCGCCTACCATTCCTGCGCAGGGTACCGCAACCGTGGTGTTCATCTGGAATGAGCCATTCAGCACTCTTCCCGCTCGCGTCGACGTAGTTCCTATCGTTCCGCTTCCGTCCCCATGAGCGAGCAGGTGAAGCATAGGCCGCTTTCAGCCCTTCTGGCGGAGTGGCCGCTTCTCCTTATCCCGCTCGCGCTCTCCTTGCTCGGCGTGCTCACTATGCACCCGTTCGGGGAGGCAGCATCGCTCGCCCCGAGGCAGCTCATCTGGATAGGGGGCGCGGCGTTCGTGTTCCTCGTATGCTCCGCGCTCGATATGCGGTTCATCAGGCGTACGCCGGTAATCATCAGCGGGTATGCCATCGTCATCGCGCTTCTCGGGCTCCTTCTCGTGGCGACCCACGCTATCCAGGGAGCGAAGTCATGGTTCGACCTCGGTGCCTTTTCGCTTCAGCCGGCCGATCCTGCGAAGCTTGTATACATCGCGCTCTTGGCTAAATACTTCTCGCGGCGCCACATGGAGATAGGGGACTTCCGTCATGTGCTCATATCGGGTCTTTACGCTTCGATACCCATCGTCCTCCTTCTCCTGCAGCCTGACCTCGGTACCGCCATCATCTTGAGCGCCGTATGGTTCGGCATGATATTGGTCTCGGGCATCTCCAAGAAGCATCTCCTGGTCATCCTTGCGGGCGGTGTCATCGCTGGCGCCGCCCTCTGGACATTCGCGCTCCATGATTACCAACGGACGCGTATCGTCTCGTTCCTCAACCCCGCGAGCGATATCACGGGTGCCGGATACAACGCGTACCAAGCGACTATCGCGGTCGGTTCGGGCGAGCTCATGGGGAAGGGCATTGGCTACGGTACGCAATCGAAGCTCCGGTTCCTCCCGGAGTACGAAACGGACTTCATCTTCGCGGCGTATGCCGAAGAGTGGGGTTTCGTGGGAGTGACCATAGTACTCATTCTCTATGCGCTCCTGTTATTGCGGCTTCTCTCTATCGCCCGGCGCTCGGCGACCAACTTCGATGCGTTCTTCACCATCGGTATCGTGCTCGTCCTACTCGCGCACATATTCATACACGTCGGCATCAACCTAGGTTTGCTCCCGGTTACCGGAACCACCATCCCATTCATGAGCTATGGCGGCTCGCACCTGCTTATGGAATACGCAGGTCTTGGTATCGTCGCCTCGCTCGCGCGCCACGGCCGCTCCGTTCCTCGTGACTCCGCTACCCAGGAATACGAAGGTTAATCGTAGAGACCGAAAGTCTTTTCAATCATCTCTGTCTTCGAGAACCTCTCCAGGACTCTCTCTTTGAGGGCGGTACCGAGCAGTGTGCGGAGGGAGGGGTCGACAAGAAGCGTGTCGATGCCGGACGCAAGTTCGTCTACGTCGCCTGAACGCACTAATATACCAGTCTCCTTGTGCTGTATGACTTCAGGGATACCGCCGACGTTCGTCGCGACGACCGGAAGCCCCGCCATGCCGGCCTCAAGAAGAACGTATCCAAGACCTTCAGAACGGGAAGGGAGGACGAAGACATCAAGGGCAGGAAGATACGAGGATGCATTCTCGATGTGACCCAAGAAGTGCACGCGCTCGGTTATCTGAAGACGAAGTGCAAGCGCCTCAAGTCGGGTGCGCTCCTCTCCATCGCCCATGATAATGAGCGAACAATCGGCAGTCTTCGCAAATGCTCGCATGAGGATGTGGAGCTGCTTGGTGGGGTGGAGCTCGGCTATGGTTCCTATCCAGAGCGAAGTGTTGAGTCCTGGAGCCAGGCGCTGCCTCGCTTCGTCTCGAGGAAGAAGGGGGATGGCACCGATACCATTATGGATAACGACGAGCTTCTTCTGCACGAGCGGCATGGCGCGCGCATCATCACGCATCGCTCCGGACACGCATACCGTTCGATGAGACAGGAGGACGGTGAGATAGTGCAAGAGCCAGATAAGTGCTTTCTGATGCTCCTTCCTATCTTCGTTGAACGCCCAACCGTGCGCGGTGAATACTATGCGGTGCACGCCGCTTATCCGCGCCGCAAGAGCGGCGAGACCCCCTGCTTTCGAGCTGTTGCTGTGCACGACCGTTGGCTGTATGTCGCGTATCAATCCGAGAAGTGAATGGAAGGCGCTCACATCATCCTTGAGCCGTATATCGCGTCCGAGTCCTTCTATCGTCTCGACGCGGATTCCAGCCTCGATAAGGCGGCGGGATAGCTCGCCTTCGCTTCCGGTGGCGACGATAGCCTCCCACCCACCTTCGCTCGCTGCGGTTGCGAGGTCGTAGACATAGCGCTGGGCACCACCCCAGTTCGCCTTGGTAATAACGTATAGAATACGGGGTTTTTGGGTCATGAGGGGTAATCGCTCCGCAACTTCCATGTGCGATACTGTAGTTCCATAGTATAACTCTCGGAAATGGCACACGGTGGCATACGCGCATCAGCGCTCCTTTTCATTGGCGACCTCGCATCGTTCGTGGTGGCTCTTTGGCTGACCCTGCTCGCGCGCTACGGGTCCCTGCCCTCGGAAGAGATATTCGCGAGCCACATCGGCCCGTTCACCGTCCTCTTCATGGTGTGGATACTCGTATTCTATATGTCGGGCCTTTACGGTAAGCGCTTCATCCTCTTCAAGAGCTCGCTCCCGAACGCCATCCTGAAGACGCAAGTACTGAACATCGTCATCGCCGCGCTCTTCTTCTTCCTTGTGCCGGGCGTGGGCATTGCACCGAAGACGAACCTCGTCATCTATCTCCTTATTTCCCTCGCGCTCATCTTCGCGTGGCGCCTCGCACTCTATCCAAGGCTTTCTACCCCGAGGACCCGCGACCACGCGGTACTCATCGCGACAGGCGAAGAGGCGGACGAGCTGGTGCGGGAGGTGAACGGCAATCGCCGGTATCATCTCGAGTTCCGTGATATTCGTACCCCTGAAGAGCTCCGTGGCCTGAGCCGCGAAGGATTGCGCGCTCTTATGGGCGACGAGGGCATCGATCTCATCGTGGCGGACACGAATAACCCGGACGTGCAGGCGCTCCTTCCCGATATCTATATGCTGCCGTGCTTCGAGCACGGGTGCGTGTACGCTGACTTCGATACGGTGTACGAGGAAGTCTTCGATCGCATTCCGCTCTCGCTCCTTTCCCAGGGGTGGTTCATGGAGAATGTGGAGACGGACACTTCGCTGGGATATGCCATCGTGAAGCGCATCATCGATATCGCCGGAGGACTCTGCATGGGCATGGTCACTCTAATTGCGATACCGTTCATTTGGTTCGCGAACCTGCTCGAGGGGAAGGGCACGCTTTTCATAACTCAGTACCGCATGGGCGCGCGGGGTCGCCGGGTGCGCACGTACAAGTTCCGGAGCATGGCGAGGAACGAGGAGAAGTCAGGGGTATGGGTAGGGGAGAGCGAGAACCGCATTACGAAGGTCGGCGACTTCCTCCGAAAGACTTCGCTCGACGAATTCCCGCAGTTCCTGAATATCCTCAAGGGGGAGATATCGCTCATAGGGCCAAGGAATGATATCGAAGGATTGGGCCAGCGCCTCGCTGAAGCGCTTCCATACTACAACATGCGCTACTTGGTCACGCCGGGTATTACCGGCTGGGCGCAGATAAACCAGCAGTACGAGCCGGGGCACATAAGCCCGCAGTCGATAGAGGAGACGAAGATGCGCCTCGCTTACGACTTCTACTACATCAAGCACCGCTCGCTCGGCCTCGATATAGTCATTGCGCTCAAGACATTCAAGCGAATGTTCTTCCGGGTCAGTAACTGGTAAAGTGGGTTCAATACGAGCCGGGAGAGCTTTTAGCCATACTCTCGGTTCCAATCTACATGGATAAGAAACACACGATTCTCATAACAGGTGCAGCCGGATACGTGGGGCAGATGCTCTGCGAGCGGTTCGCGGCGCGCGAGGATGTCGAGCGCGTCATCGGGCTCGATAAGGAGCCGATGCCGGAAGCCCTCGGGTCAGAGACGAAACTCCAGTACCTGCAGACGAATACCGCGGACGACTGGAAAGCGGACGTCGAGCAGCTCAATCCTGACATCGTCATACATACCGCGTGGCAGATACGGGAGATATATGGCGACCACCCGCTCAGCTGGAAATGGAACATCGATGGCTCGGATAACGTGTTCGACTATGCGTTCTCTCACGCATCCGTCGAGCGTCTCATCCACTTCTCGACCGTCGCGTCGTATGGCGCATTCCCGGACAACACCACGGAGCACCGGTATACGGAGGACGAACCGTTCCGCAAGACCGACTATCTATACGCGGAGGAGAAGCGCATCGCAGAGGTGCATCTTCGTGAACGGTACGAGGCGAGCGATAAGCATGTCGCAGTGAACATCATCCGGCCTGCCGCTATCACCGGTCCGCGCGGCCGCTTCATGCGCATCCGCTTCGGGCTCCAAGCGGCGCTCTCGGGAAGCCTCAAGGGCCAGAAGTCATTCCTGTACGATCTCATCTCCGCCATGGTCTCTTTCGTGCCCATTACGCCGAAGTGGCTGCGCCAGTACACGCACGAGGACGACATCGCTGGCATCGTAGAGCGGCTCGCGCTCGGAGCGAAGGTAGAAGGATACGAAGCCTTCAACGCGGCACCGCCTGGCGCGGCTCTGTATGGCCCTGATATGGCACGCGCAGTGGGGAAGAGGGCGCTTCTGGTCTATCCATGGATGGTGCGTTTCCCGTTCTTCATCCTCTGGCATATCTCGCGCGGGAAGGTGCCGACCGCTCGCGGAAGCTGGAAAGGGTATTCATATCCGATAGCGGTCGATGGCGGCAAGCTCACGCAGATGACGGGCTACCAGTATCAATACGAAAGCTTCGACGCCTTCTACTACACGAACGGGCAGTACGAGTCCTATGTACCGGAAGAGCAACGGAGACACAAACCATGATCATCGACGGCAAGGCCATCGCGAGGGAAATACTCGAGAAGACGAAGCATGAGGCTTCGATGCTCGGGTCCGTACCTACCTTCGCTGCGATAACGGTCTCGCCCTCGCCCGCAACCGAATCCTATCTCCGTATCAAACGGAAGCAGGCGGCGGAAGCAGGCATCGATATGGAAGTCATTGCGATGGATACGACAACGACCGAGGAGTTAGTCGAGCGCATCGGGACGCTTCCGCACGACGCCCTCATCGTGCAGCTTCCGCTTCCGGCCCACATCGATCTCGAGCAGGTGCTGGCTGCTATACCGCCGGAAAAGGATGCGGACGCACTCTCGGCGCGGACACGGGAAGAGGGGGTACTCATGCATCCGATAGCTCGCGCGGTAGCGGAGATATTCGAGCGCGCGGGAGTGGATCCGAGGGGCGCGCAGGCGGTGGTCATAGGGAACGGATGGCTCGTCGGGCAACCGGTAAGCGTGTGGCTCGCAAGCGTGGGCGCGCAGGTCACGATACTAACCCGTGAGTCGGGCGATATCGGGCCAAGCACTGGTGCAGCCGATATCATCATCGCGGGCGCAGGCTCGCCCGGGCTCGTGAAGCCCGAAGACGTGCGAGCCGGAGCGACGGTTATCGATGTAGGCACGAGCGAGCTCGGAGGCAGCCTTGCGGGCGATGTGGCGCCTGAAGTCGCTGGAGTGGCGGGCGTATTCACCCCGGTCCCGGGCGGCGTGGGGCCCATTGCAGTGGCTTGCCTCATGCGGAATGTGGTGGAGCTAGCTAGTTTGCAGAGGCGCTCAAAAGCCGTATAGTAAGCCGTATCATGCGTTTCGTCCCGGTCATCGGCGTCCTCATCATCACGGGACTCTTAGGGTGGTTCGTCTTCTCGAGCACGGGTCCGAACTCCTCGTTCCCAATAAAGCTGGGTCTCGATCTTGCGGGAGGCACCGAACTCATATACAAGGCCGACACGTCCGCCATTACGACCGATAAGCAGGGGGCGCTCAATGCGCTTCGTGACGTCATCGAGAACCGCGTGAACCTCTTCGGGGTCGCAGAGCCGCGCGTGGAGCTTGAGCAGTCGAGCGCAGTAGCAGGCGCGGTCGAGGACCGCCTCCTTCTCGAACTTCCAGGCGTGACCGATGTGGACGCTGCCATCGCAGCTATCGGCGAGACGCCCGTGCTCGAGTTCAAGCTTGTCTCGTTCGGAGGGACTCCGACGACCGTCGGTACGAGCACCTCGATAAATGTAGGGGAGACATACATCGATACTGGACTCACCGGCCGCTACCTCAAGAGCTCAGAACTCCAGTTCGGTGCAGGCGGGACAAGCGGCGTGCCTAATCAGCCCATCATCGTCCTTAATTTCAATGAAGAAGGAGCGGCACTCTTCGAGAAGCTGACTGCCGAGAATATCGGTACGCCGCTCGCTATATTCCTCGATGGGGAAGTCATCTCCTCTCCCGTCATCCGCGAAGCCATCCCGGGCGGCGTTGCGACCATCACGGGGCAATTCACTCCGGTAGAGGCGCGTGAGCTGGTGCGGAACCTCAACTTCGGCGCGCTTCCCGTGCCTATCGAGCTCGCAGGCTCTAACACCGTCGGTCCTACGCTCGGTGGCGAGGCGTACGAGGCCGGACTTCTTGCAAGCGGTATCGGCTTCGCGCTCGTCGCTCTTTTCATGATTCTTTGGTATCGGCTTCCAGGGCTCGTCGCTACCATCGCACTCATCATCTATCTGCTCATCACTATCGCGCTCATCAAGGTGGTTCCCATCACGCTAACCGCCTCGGGTATCGCCGCCCTCATCCTTTCCATCGGTATGGCCGTGGACGCGAACGTGCTCATCTTCGAACGCATGAAGGAGGAACTCCGCGAAGGGAAGGGTCCACAAGAAGCGATACGCATCGGGTTCGGTCGCGCGTGGCCAGCGATTCGTGACGGGCACCTCACGATGATCATCTCGAGCATCATCCTCTTCTGGATGGGAACCAGTATCGTGCAGGGCTTCGCGCTCGTGTTCGGTCTCGGTGTCATCGCGTCGCTTATCACTGCGGTCTCCATCACCCGCGTCCTCCTCATCGCTATCGTGCCGACCGAGACGACTCCTCTCTGGAAGCGTCTTCTGGGGGCTGGGTTCGGGCATAAGAATAACCACTCGTAATATGTTCGTCGTAACCCATCGCCGCTTCTTCTTCTGGCTCACGGGCCTCCTGCTCGCTGGCTCCATTGTGGCTCTTATCTTCCTGCCGCCACGCCTTTCCATAGAATTCACCGGAGGATCGCTTGTCGAAGTGGCATATACAGGCGAGCGTCCCTCACATGAGGAACTCGTTGCCCGCGTGAATACGCTTGACCTTGGAGAGCCGTCGATACGCGAGAGCGGGGACAAGGGTGTGGTGATACGTAGCCACACCCTCGAAGCCGACGAGCACGCGCAGCTCCTCGCCGTACTTTCGGGAAATGGAACCGATGCGCTTACCGAACTCCGCTTTAACTCCATCGGGCCATCGCTCGGCAAGGAGCTCGCCACCAAGGCGCTCTACGCCATCGGCGCGGTGCTTCTCGCGATCATGCTCTATATCGCTTTCGCGTTCCGGAAGGTGTCGAAGCCGGTTCCTGCGTGGGGATACGGCATCATCTCGGTCGCCATGCTCGTCATCGATATCATCGTTCCAGCAGGTTTCTTCGCGGTGTATGCGTATTTCACGGGCGCCCAGGTGGATACGCTCTTCGTCATCGCGCTCCTCGCGCTCATGGGGTACTGCATCAATGACGTCATCGTCATCTTCGACCGCGTGCGTGAGCACCTCCACCTGAACGAGGAACGGAACATCCTGGAGCCGTTCGAGGAGACGGTGGGGAAGTCCATCACCGAGACGCTCGGCCGCTCCATCAATACATCGCTCACGGTAGCGCTCGCGCTCCTTGCCATCATTTTGGTTGGTAGTGAGACGACGCGGGTCTTCGCGCTCGTGATGCTCGTGGGCGTCATTGCCGGCACATTCTCCTCCATCTGCCGCTCCGCTCCGCTCCTTATCCCGATCGCGCACTGGGCAACGAAGCGAGAAGAGGCTAAAAAGAAATAGCCATGCTCATCGGAATCACAGGCACCAATGGTTCGGGAAAAGGGACGGTCGTCGAGTATTTGGTGATGAAGAAGGGGTTCTCGCACTTCTCCGCGCGCATGTTCCTCATCGAAGAAGTGCAGAAGCGGGGACTCCCGCAGAATCGCGAATCCATGCGTGATGTTGCGAATGCGCTCCGCAAAGAACATGAACCTTCGTATCTCATGGAACGCCTGTACGAGATGGCCAAGGAAGAACCGAAAGCCGCTCTTGAATCGGTGCGCACCATCGGCGAGGCAGAGTTCCTGAAGGAGAAGGGAGCATTTCTCTTCGCCGTCGATGCCAATCGCGAGTTGCGCTATGAGCGCGTGCTTGCACGCGGTTCGGTGACCGATGACATAACGTTCGAGCAATTCTGCGAGCAGGAGGATAGGGAAATGAACTCCACCGATCAGTGGGATATGAACATATTCGGGGTCATGCAAATGTCGGACGCACGTATCGAGAATAACGGGACGGTCGAGGAGCTTCATGCCAAGGTGGATGAGGCTCTCGCTTCTCTTTCACGTCAGTAATGCTAGCTTTTACCTGGAGGTAATCAACCATGACGCTTGATCCAGAAATCCAGGAGCTGCTTAACCGAGCGCCTCGCTCCGGCTTCTTCTATCACTATAAGCATGACCCGAGCGGACCGGTGAATAACTATGCATACGAAGTCATCGGGCCAGGGCATCACACGGAAGAGGGCTGCAGGCCGGAAGACGCGTTCATGATGTCCTATCGTCCGCTCTACGAGGGTGCGTACGTCTATCAGCTTGGGAAGATCAACGACCATCGCCCGCTCGCGATGTGGATGGGGACTGTGGAGAAGGGTGGAGAAACCATCCCTCGCTTTAGGCGCATCGAGGATCCGGTAGTAATCGCAGAATTAACTACGGTTCGCGAGCGAATGTACGGAAATTGAACGGATCCACCTGCCGCGCGGCAGGTGGATTTCTTCTATGAGATAACCGTACCGGTGAAGGGTTTTCCTGAAAGATAGTTATCGAACTCCCCGAGCTTCTCGCCGTTCATGATGGCGACCTCGAGGTGTAGTCGTTCAGCTTCTTTCGCAGCGACAGGATCGAATGGGGAAGAGAGGCCCGGATCCCACTCGTTCGGGATTAATTCCCTGAAATCAGCCCAGCTGATTCTTTCGATAGGAGTCGCAATCGGATCCTTCTTAGGGTCGGCAGTATAAACATGATCGATGTTGGAGAGATTCACGAGCTTCTTAGCTCCAAGCGTCTTTGCGGCCATGACAGCGCAGTAGTCGGTGGACCATCCGGGCTTCCACCCAGCACCGATGATGACCGGCATCTTTGCTTTGATGCGGTGTGTCGGGTTCTTCACGATGCGTGCTTGGGCTTCTTCCATGAATACCGAGCGCATGAGGTGGGCATTGAGTCGGGTGGAGTGGATGCCGAGCCAATCGACGTCATCGCGGGTGAGGTCACCACGTACTTCCTCGACCGCCTTCTGGTAGTTGCGGGCGGTGCGTCCGCCGCCGGTGATTATAAAAAAAGAAAAGCCCTCACGGGTCTTGGATACTACCAACTCTCTGAACTTCTTGAGGAAGGAAACGTCTATACCCTCGGGGACAATGAGTGAACCCCCGACCGAGACGACGACATACTCACGTTTAGCACGATGGAATCTCATGCAAAGCTTGACGGCTCCATCTATTCTACGCTGATGCGCCGGTGCCGCAACTTGTGGAAAGGGAGAAGTGTATCGAAGCCCGTTGACAATAATCTACCGGAGAGGCATGGTACGTTCGGACAAGGAGAAGCGTCATGCCCTGCAATCTCGGTGAACTCAAAGACGGCGCATGGTTCATCGTCGTGAACGAAAAGCCAGCTCAACTCCGCCGGAAGGGAGGGATCTATCCTGGGTGCGCATTCAAGATGGTCGCATCGGGCGCTGTTCCTTCCCGTGACCTCCATCTTGTTGCTGATAGCCGGAACACGTTCCCGGACAACCCGCTCATCATGGTGGTCGAGGTTCAGCTAGGTGAGATGGAAGGCTGACCCAGACCGCCCCGATACCGCCGCGCCCCAGGGCGCGGCGTCCTCGTTCTAGGCCATTTCGTGGCACCAAGGCCCCGCTTGACCCATCCAATAGCTTCCTATAGTATGTTCCTACTGCCCCGTGAGATAGGGTTTTGTGGGTTTAGTGCTTCACAACACATGAATCAGCGAGCTTCAAACGCCCGCTTAAAAACAAGCGTTTTATCTCACGGGAGGGGTGTTCGCTCTTCGACAGAATAATAGTTTGTAAGGTAGTGAACTAAGAAATCTATTTTCTTGTGTTCCGCCTATTCTTAATTAGAGTTTGATCCTAGCTCAGGATGAACGCTGGCTGTATGGATAAGGCATGCAAGTCAAGGGGGCCCGCAAGGGCAACCGGCAGACGAGGTAGTAACACGTAGGTACGTACTCCCAAGTCCGGCATAGCTCGTCGAAAGACGGGGTAATTCCGGATGGTCCCGCAAGGGTAAAGATTTATCGCTTGGGAAGCGGCCTGCGTAGTATCAGCTAGTTGGTA
>CAYSUL010000011.1:0-14483 GCA_964434255.1 uncultured Candidatus Saccharibacteria bacterium | reverse complement strand
GAGAAGTCGCTGTTCTTGGCACCGAATGCACGCAGTATCTCGTACGCCATCACGACCGCCTCGCCCTCGGCGCTCGCACCCTTGATGCCCACAATATCGACGTCCACCTGGAAGAACTCACGCAATCGGCCCTTCTGCGGGCGTTCGTACCTGAAGCGGTTGCCGATGGAGAACCAGCGAAGGGGATACACGAGCTCGCGGCGCTTAGCCGCCACCATGCGAGCGAGGGTGGGTGTCATCTCGGGACGCAGCGTCACTCGCCTGTCCCCGCGGTCGGTGAAGGTATACGTCTGCTCGTTCACTATCTCCTCGGAGGTCTTGCTCTCGTAGAGTTCGGCGCGCTCGAGCGGGGAGGCGTTGTATTCCTCGAACCCGTACGAACGGAGCACCTTCCGGACGGTATCGAAGACGGTCTGGAGGCGGGTCCAGTCCTCGGGATAGAAATCACGCACGCCCTTATAGCTTTCGGTGGAGAGGGGTTCCTTCTCGCTCATGCGTATGAGTGTATCAGATTGAGCACCGGCCTCTAAGGGTCAGAGAATCCCGTTTATCACATCGCGGACCGTCTGGTTGCTGTCGTTCGCCTTGCCGTCGTCATGCAGGTCGGCGACCTGCTTCATGATGATGTCGCGGAGCTCGGAGGGGTGCGGGATGCCGGTCATGCGGAAATGCTGGGAATTCTCGCTCGCGGTCTGCACGACCAGGTTGCCGTACCCGAGCAATGTCGCGAACAATCCGTGCGTTTCCGTCGTAACGTCCTGCACGCGTACGAGGAGGAAGCTCGAGACCTCGCGGCTGAAGAAGCCGTATTGATAGATATACACGATGCGCGTGCCGGTGATGACCCAGCGGTTGAGGTAGTACTGAGTGAAGGTATTGAACGCGAACATCCAGAGGAAGAGCCACCAGGCGCCGAGGAGGAGGCGTGCCCATTCGTTCGCGAGCGAGAGAGCGGCGAATGACGCTTCAGTGGCTGGAGCGCTCGCGGCGAGGCCGCCCAGGAAACCAGGAATGAGGAGCGGCAGGAGCGCGAGCAGCGCGAAGGGAAGTAGCTGCGCGAAGAATACGAACCAGTGCTTCCGTACGGAACGGATGACGTGCTCGCCAGGCTCTAGCTTGAATTCCTCCATGTTCTATGGCGCGAAGCCCGATACGGCGAAGAGCGCCAAGGCGAGCGAGACGATGACGTGCGTGATGATGGCCGGGATGGCGACCGATGAGTTCTGGCCATACCGCACCCAGTGGTACGCCGCGATGAGCGTGTAGAGGGCCCAGAACACGAACATCACCCACGCGATCACGGAAACTATCTTCGCGGGCTCCATGACCTGGAAGGCGGGTCCGAGCTGGAATGCGGGCGCTTGAGCGTCTTGCATGGTGTTACGCGTAGTATCCCACGAGGGTACGGGGGCGGCCATACTGATCGGTGCGTATGTCGGCCCGTATAGCACCGCCCTCGAGCACGAGATTCCGGGCCTCCTCAATGTTGTCGATATCGCATTCCATCCAGAGCTCGCCGCTCGCGTTCAGGTGGCGAGGAGCCTCGCGCGCAATGCGTTCGATAAGGTCGAGACCTCGTTCTCCTGCAAAAAGGGCGATAGTGGGTTCGTAGTCGAGGACGGTGTCGTCGAGCGTACGACCGCTCGGGATATAGGGCGGGTTGGTGACGATGAAATCGAAGCGCTCTCCCACGAACGGAGCGAGAAGATTGCCGCGACGGATGATGGCGCGCGACGGGTCAAGTCCATTGGCTTCGATGTTCTTCTTTATGAGATCGATATGCGGTAGCTCAAGCTCCCCGAACGAAACCTTCGTATTCGGGAAGCGAGCGAGCACCAGAAGCCCTATCGCGCCTGAGCCTGCGCAGAGGTCGAGCAAGGTGAACGGCCTATCACCGAACCGCTTCTGGAGCTTCTCGACGAGCGTCTCCGCCCAACTCTCGGTCTCCGGGCGCGGAATGAGCGGCCGGCTATCGAGATGGATAGCGAGGCCTAAGAAGGGGATCCATCCGATGACGTAGGCGAGGGGCTCGCCCACGGCAAGACGCCCTACGTCAGCGCTAATATCGGCAGTCGTGTCCCCATTGTACTTATCGCGCACGAGCGCCCTGATATCTTGATCGGATGTACTTGACATATATAGACTATTGTGCATAATAGTACTATGAGTAACGAAAAGGCACCAGGGGCAAAGCTTCCACCCAGCTATGTACGCGACGCATTGTCGCGCGATGTGGGGGTCATCCTTGCGTCCTGCATCCGTGAGTTCAAGGAGGGTGGCGAGCTCGACGAGAAGTGCTTCGACGTCGATGCGGTCATCTGCGGCCGCTCGCTCGCTCCTAAGATCCGCTACGAGCGCAAGGTATCTCCGATCTCGTGGTCAAAGGGGAATACGCCGGAAGGAAGCAATCGTCCTCTGACGCTTCCTGGCCGTGGCAATTTCATTCCATCGACCCACTTCGCCAGTCGCCGAACGGCATAACCATCCATGCACGCATAACGGCCAGCATACGCTGGCCGTTATGCTATCATCGCGTCATGAAGCACTTCTGGCACATCACGTTCTCGGTATTCTTCGCTATCCTTCTTTTCTTCGGCATCGCGTGGCTTGCCGTGACCGGCCGGTTCAATCATCAGGTATCGATGGGGGACTTCGTCCTCATGGCGCTCGCTATATGGCGCCTCATCCGGCTCTTCACGTATGACGCCATCACCGACTTCGTACGCGACTGGTTCGCCGGAGCCTCGCCATATTCCTTACGCGGTACGCTGAACACGCTCGTGACCTGCCCGTGGTGCGTTGGCCTCTGGTTCTCCTTCGTCGTCGTATTCGCGTACTTCGCGACGCCGTTCGCCTGGCCGGTCATTCTCATCCTCGCGCTCGCTGCTATAGGCTCGTTCCTGCAGCTCCTTTCGAATCTCGTCGGCTGGAGCGCGGAGGCGAAGAAGCGGATGGTAGAGGGAACAGGTACGGGAAAGGGAGGTACATGCGGATAAGGTAGGGATAGAAGAACCGCCCGGAGGGACCACTTGGTCCCTCCGGGCGGTAATTAGTCGAAGACAGTGAGCTGTCCAGAACTGTCGACGTACTGGTCCTGCTTTGCGCGAGCGTGAGCAGTCCATCGCGCATCCGTGTCATCCCACTCGAGCATGAAGATCCTGCCTCCATTCGCATAGAGCCGCAGGATAGGCCGCGCGCCGGACTCGAGATTTCCGATGAATTCCATGCCTGCGATGACACCGCCGGCTACGGTGATGATTTCATGAGGGAGGCGCTCTCCGCTTCGATCGGACTCGTAGAGGAAGCGTTTGCCGATAATCCCCTTATAGGCCAAGCGAAGGGTCGCTGGTCTCGGGACGAGATTGAGTTTTATCAGCGTTTCGAGGCAATACTTCTCAAAGCTCACCCCGGAAAGTGATGCAGCAGTATCGGTGACGGTCATTTCAAGTCTCCGGTTGATCTCCCGTCGTTATACGCCTCCATGCCAAGAAAAGCAAAAGGCCCAGGATGAACCTGGGCCTTTTACGTAAGGGGAGATTAGTAACCTCCGCCGTAGCCACCGCGATCGTTGCCGCCGCCGAAGCCTCCACGGTTTCCACCGCTGAAGCCACCGCCACGAGCACCGCCTGCGCCGCCCTCGCGAGGAGGACGATCACCCTGCGGGCGCGCCATGGAAACGGAGAGCATGCGCCCGTCCATTTCCTTGCCGTCCCAACGGTCGATAGCAGCCTGGGCCTGAGCCTCGTCTACCATCTCGACGAAACCGAATCCGCGCGAGCGGCCGGTCATGCGATCGCTGATAATGCTGACGGACGTTACCTGACCAGCTTCCTCGAAAGCGGTGCGGAGCTCGTCCTCGGTCGTGCGGTACGGGATACCGCCGACATAGAGCTTGTTTGATGCCATGTGGCTAGAAAAATACGTATAACCTCGCCGATACTGAACACTTGGAGGGGCGCATACGCCACGCGAAGCTTCGCTCACCTGCGAGTTATTCCCACTATGCTACGAACCTCACGGAAGCGCAAGGGTAGGAAGCGCTGTATGGGGATTAGTACGCGATGGAGCCTCCTCCCTTGGGTACGCAGCTCAAGCCGCGCGCCTCGAGCTCCCGAATGGTCATGTTGCGGTGGATGAGCTCATCGTTCCTGACCGACTCGAAGAATTCGTATTCCGTGACCACGTTGCGGCCATAGAAGGAAAGGAACTCGTACATACAGACGCGATGCTTCATCTCCTCGCCATAGAGCTCCAGGAATTTGGAGTACTGATCGTACGCGTGGCTCTCGAAGAGGTAGTTCAGCTCGAGTGCGGCCTTCCGGTACACGATATAGAGGAGATAGACGGTCCAGAAGTAGAAGAAGGCGAACAGCAGCGGGATGAGCGTATGCTTGAAGAAGCGCTGTGCCTTCATCTTGCACACCATCTGCGAGAGCACGACCACATGCATCGTCTCGTTGTCCTGGGCGAAGCGGCTGAAGGTGCTCGTCTTCGCGAGCTCGATGGCGCGCTTCTCGTTCTTGTAGAGCGCGGTCAGTAGGGTGTAGGTAGCGACTTCCCACGACTGATAGGGAATGCGAGCGATGACCTCGATGGCCTTGAATTTCGCATAGGATGGCTTCTTGCCGTACACAAGCGTGCCGGAACTCACGAGCAACCAGCCAAGCACGGCTGCTATCCATCCCACCTTGTACCCGTCATACGGCTTCGCGTACTCTGCACGCTGCACGGGGTCGTTCAATTGCTGGACGAGCGCCTCGTGCGCTAGGAATTCTTCGCTCATATGCGTACTTTATCACGAGGGTATTAGAGGCTCGTAAGTATCGACCGTTCGATATCCTTGAAGGTACCGCCGACCTTCTTGCCGGGATTGAATATATTGTTCGGATCGAATATTCGCTTGGTCTCCGCGAAGAGCGCCACTATCTTCTCGCCGAAGAGCATAGGGAGGTATGGCGTGCGGATGATGCCGTCGTTGTGCTCGCCCGTAGTCGTACCACCATATTTAATAACGAGCTCGTATACACGTGGAGACAGCTCGAGGATGGTCTTCCTCGACTCCTCCTTCGTAAGGTCCATGAGCGGAATGATATGGAAATTACCGTTACCGATGTGGCCGGCGATGGTATAGATGAACCGGTCCTTATATTTCGCGAGGAGTGCGTTCAGTTCAGGCATGAAGGTTGGATAGGAATCTACCGGCACCACGAAGTCATCGATGAACGGGGAAGCATAGAGCCCATGGGAATTCTTGCGCAGGAGCGCGAAGCTCTCCCTGCGTACTATCCAATACTTCTCCGCGGCCTTCTCGTTCTTCTTGATACTGGTCGCAAGCCCTAAGTGAGCGATTGCAGCTTGCGCTTGCTCCGCCTTCTTAAGTGCTTCCTCATGCGTATCCTCGGAGAACTCGGCCATGAGTATGAGCTTCGGTATGCCGCCACGCGCTGCCATACCGACC
Source organism: uncultured Candidatus Saccharibacteria bacterium (assembly GCA_964434255.1). Taxonomy (GTDB): domain Bacteria; phylum Patescibacteriota; class Minisyncoccia; order Phycocordibacterales; family Phycocordibacteraceae; genus C7867-001. Next base: position 9,025 of record CAYSUL010000011.1, on the reverse strand, counting down.
TCCGGCAGGAATGAGAAGCCAAGGCGTATGGCACGCATGAGGCCCATCTGCGAAAGCATCTGGGGAAGGAACTTGATAGCGAGCTTGAACGTCTGGTCGTCGTAGCTCTCGAACGACTCCGGATTGTACGGAAGCACCTTATGCACGATCTCGGGCAAGTGATCGATGTCCTTCAGGAATACGACGAGCATGGCGCGATACCCCTGCTCCTTTACCAGTCGCAGTTTCATCTTGGTCGTGAGCGCGAGCGTACCCTGCGCTCCCGTGATGAGCTTCGCGAGATTGAAGGTACCGTGCTTGCTATCGAGTACGTCCCAGAGCGCGTACCCAGCAGAGTTCTTGGAGACCTTCGGCTTCGCGTCCCGTATCGCGTCCAGGTTATCCATAATGAGCGCGCTCATCTTCCGGTATATATCGCCCTCGAGGCCGCGGAGCGCCCGCTTTCCATCGAGCTCGGTGGGGGTAAGCGCTTTGAAGGTCGTTACAGAGCCATCAGAAAGCACTACTTCGAGCTCCTCGACGTAGTCATGTGTCTTGCCGTATTCGAGCGTGCGCTCGCCGCCCGAGTCGTTATTCACTATCCCGCCGAGCGCCGCGAGCTCACGCGAAGCCGGATACGAGGGAAGCAGCTGGTTATTTACTTTGCGCGTCTCGCGCTCGAAATCACGATAGTAGACGCCAGGTTCTGCAACAGCATAGCCGTCGGCGACCTCATGCATCTTGTTCATATACTTCGTGAAGACCGCGACTACGGAGTCAGTGAGCGGGCCGCCCGACATGTCGGTTCCTGCTGAGCGTGCGGTGACCGATACATCTTCGCCTGCGGCCTTTGCACTGGCGATGGTCTTCACGAGCGTGGAGACATCCTGTGTATCTTTCGGGTACACCACTAAAGAAGGCGTGCGTTCGAACACGCTCGTGTCGCGACTCATTGTCTTGCGTGTCGCTGCGTCATCCACTACCTCGCCTTGAAGTGTTGCCGCGAGTGATTCTTTGAGACTAGGCATGTATGAAAAGTATAGCGCGACTAAAAGAAAAACCGCCGGCCGGATGATTCGCAGTGCGAATACATCTGGCCGGCGGCGTCCCTAGCGGGACGGCTCTCGATATTTGACCTGGACGGGATCGGCAGCGGGAAGTAGTCTCGGGTGCTGTTTGCGGCAGGCCTCGATGGCGATAGCGCGTTGCGTCATGAAGGACAGCTCGTGCTCTCTGTCGATGTTCGCCTGCCCGGGCTGTAGCAACCTCGCCACCGCTTGCTCCTGCTCGACGTAAACGGCCTTGCAGCTCTCTTGCACACGCAAGATGCTCGCCGACGCATTTTTGAGATCGATGACCACTTGGTCCAGATCCCGCAGGAGCCGAGCGACAGCAGGCGGATTCTCTCCAGCCTGCAGGGTAATCTTTTCCTGCGCGGCCACTGGCGTAGCAAACGCGAGTCCGGACGCCAAAAGGATAACAAAACGTCTCATCACTCCCTCCTTCGGGGCTGAGTCAAAAGGGCAAAACGCCCGAACTTTCAGGAAAACTGTACACCAAAGATATATGAATTGTCAAATGAGACGCGTTTCAAACTTCCGAAGCCTCAGCGATGAGTAGTACGCAGCCGCAACGAACGCGAGACCGATACCGCCCGTAATTATCTCCGGAACCTCGAAGAGAAGCCCTGCGAACATGGAAGCCGCGAGCCCGAAGATAGCCCAGTGCGCACCATGCTCAAGGTATACGAGCGTATCGAGCGTGTTCTTCTTCACGAAATAGATGGTCATGCTTCGGACATACCACGCACCGATACCAAGACCTGCGACGATGATGGGAATGGAGGTCGAGAGCGCGAACGCACCCACCACGCTATCGAGCGAGAACGCGGAATCGAGCACGTTCAGGTAGAGGAAGAGGGCAAGGCCGCTCGCCGCTGTATTCGTCATAGTCGTCGAGAACGAGCTCGCGAGCCCCTGCATGAATATGAAGAGAATGATGCCGACGATACCGGCCGAAAGCACCACGGCCTGTTCAGCAGGAACGAGGAAGGAGAGTCCGACGAGCGTCACGAGCGCTACCCCTATCTCAAGCGCCTCGATGCGCCCGAGCTTCGACAGGTTCCGCTCGATGATACCTATCCAGTGCACCTCCTTCGATTCGTCGAAGAAGTACTTGAGCGACACCATGAGGAGGAACGCAGCGCCAAAGGCATAGATGCCATGCTTCGCGCCCTCGAGCAGGTGCCCGTATTCCTCTGGATGGAACGCTGCAAGCTGCGCAACGAGCCATGGTGAGCTCCAGACCGAAACGCTCACGATGAGGATAGGGAGGAGGAGACGGGTACCGAAGACCGCGATGAGTATGCCCCAGGTAAGGAAGCGTTGCTGCCACTTCTCGCTCATCTGCATCAGTACGCGTGCATTCACCACCGCGTTATCGAACGAAAGCGTAACTTCAAGGACGGTAAGGAGAAGTGCGGTCACGAATGCGACGGGTCCGAGCCACAGCAATATGCCGAGCATGATGAGCGAAGAGACGACAGTTGGAATGAGGAAGTAGCGCATGGAAATTGATTAGAGGAGCATTGTATCAGGCGTTGTTCAGAAGTCCTTCAATTACCAGAAGCGTCTCGTCCGGATCGAGCACGGAGCGCGTAGAAATACCGGTCTCCTTCACCACTTCGTCGTTCCCGCCCGGAGCGAGCGCATCGCCCACATACAGCATCGAGGCAACAGGAATTGAAAGATGCGCCGAGAGCTTCCGCACACCGAACGCTTTGTTCACGCCGCGCTTGGTCACGTCTATAGAGGTCGCGCCTCCACGCTTCACATCGAATTCCGGAAGCCTGGAAGCAAGCGCCGCACGCAATATCTCCCGCTTCGTACCGACGGGATCCCACGCCTCCTTCTCCGCAACAGGCGCCTGCTGGCCAAGAGCCGAAAGTGTCACTTGCGGACCGCGTGATTCGATACGGTCGCCGTACGACGCATGGGAGCGATCGATGACGCTGCACGTATCGATAACATCCTCCATTGCTGTGCGTATCTTCTCCACCTCATCCGCTTCGAGTAGCTCCTGGTATACCGGCGACCACGCGTTGCGGTACTCGTAGAGCGCACCGCCGGACGTCGGGAGTAGATATAGGTTAAAGAGCGGGGTGCCCGGTGGAAGCTTGCCAACCACCTGCTTCATGAATTGCTCGAGCTTGCCGCCCGAGATGATGCCGACCTTCGTCGCTATCAAAAGCCGCGCGAGCGCCTCGCTCATTGCCGGCTCTATATCAGACTTGCTTCGCGCAAGCGTCTTATCTATATCGAACATGACGACGGAAGGAATCATAGGGAAGGGAGAAGGCGGTTCATTAATTCTTTCACGGAAAGGGTAGCGATGCCTATCCTGGTGTCCGCGCCTCCGTAATAGATGATGAGCGAGTCACCGCGCACGACAGCTCCGCACGAGAAGACCACGTTGTTCACCATACCGATGCGCTCCCACTCCTCTCTAGGCTCGAGTATCGGAGCTACGGTACGCGCGATGACGGTACCCGCGTCCTCGCTCAGAAGCGCAGCACCGAGCCGATACACCTTATCGCTCCCAACGCCGTGATAGATGAATAGCCATCCCTCCTTCACTTTGATAGGAGGACCAGCTGCTCCGACCTTGATGTCATCCCACATTCCGCTTCTCGGACCCATTATCTCCACCGAGCGTTCGATGGTATCCATCTGTTCGAGCGAATCGAACCGCTCCACGCAGATATCCGGGTCGATACGATGAATGACGACTATCTTCCCATCGATACGCTCCGGGAATATGCATACATCTTTGTCGCCGATATGGCCCGGAGTGACGAGGACAGGTGGCGACCAATTGAAGTTCTTCGCAACGAAATCCTCGGGGCGTATGGTCGATATCGCACCGCGCGGTTCGTGCACGCCGTCGTATGCGGTATAGGCAAGCGTAAGCACTCCATCGATGAGCGTGAGACGAGGGTCCTCGGTTCCGGAGTTCCCGTCGGGCTTCCCCTGCTTCTGTTCTGACTCATGACTCGGCGCGTACACCGGCTCCTCGAGACGTTCATCTATATGCAATCCGTCCTCAAGCCGTGCATACCCCATAACCGATGTGTTATCCGCGCCCATCGCGCGATACACGAGATGCACGGAGCCATCGAGGTCGATAGCGGCAGCATTCGATACCGAACGGGATTCCCATCCGTGCTCCTCGATAGGGCTCATGATCGGGTTCTCCGGCAGCCGCTGCATGAAGGAGGAACGAGACTCTTCGCTCATGGTCGAAAGGAGGTGCGGCAGCGACAAGGATGCCATCGCGCAGGACGTGTCAGCTGCGCCGTAGTAGATATGAAGCGTATCGCCCTCGATGCAGACCCCGGTAGGGAAGACGACGTTCGTAACGAGCCCGTACCGTTCATATGACTCTTCCGGAACCATGAATGGGTACGCGGTCTTCATCAGTATCTTCCTCGGATCGTTCGCATCGAGCACGAGCGCTTCGACGCCGAATATGCGGTTCGGCTCGTCGTAGTAGTCCTGGATGTGGGAATAGATAAGGAGCCAGCCCTCTTTGATGCGTACCGGCGTCGCCGCTACCTCCATGTGCTCCGTGTCAGCTCGACGTACATCAGGTATGGCGTTCGCTTCAAGCTCCTTATGCCACCTGTCCCAGAACGCAGGATCGAAGAATTCCGCGACCTCTTTCGCACGCGCGATACCGATAGTCGGTCGTGGGTGCGTTTCAGTGAAGTCGGTGTGCGCGGTGAGGAGAAGGACGACTTCGCCGTTCACGCGCTCGGGGAAGAGCGTCGCTGCCTTCGCGTTGAACGGAGTGATGAGATGCTTCTCGGTGAGCGCGTCAGGCCTATCACCTATAGCGACCGCGACCTTGATGTTGTCGGGCCCGAACGGATAGCCAGCAAGCGCGGTATAGAACACGTACCATTTGCCTTCGAAATAGGTCGCCCGGGGATCTTCGCAGCCATACTTCTCCCATTCCTCGGTCGGAGAGATGACCTGCGAGTGCTCATCGAAGGAATCAATATTCCTGCTCTTCGCATAACCGATGGTGGAGAACCCGCGTTCGGGCGTGAGCAGTGCATCGGGCTCCGCGAACGCGCGGTAGAACATATGCGTCACGCCGTCCTTGCGCACCACGGATGGATTGCAGGTACCGACCGCCTCGAAGGAGCGTGCGCGGGACGGGATGATGAGCGGATTGCTCGGTGAGCGTTTGACGATGAGCATATGAAATCTATGCGTGCGCGAGCCGCGGTGTTTTATTGGATAGGAGCGTTTTCATGAAAGAGGCGAGCGGGGTAGATGCGGTGCAGACTGTCTTATCGCCGCCGCCGTAATACACGCGGAGCTGGCCATCGCGCACTGTCGCGCCGCACGCATAGACGATGCCCGGTTTACCATCGTTCTCGTAGTGCGCGTCGGGCTCAAGTATTGGTGCAGGCGAACGTAGTAGTACTTTGGAAGGGTCGAGGAGGTCGAGCAGCATCGCCCCTATCTTATAGCGCTCCGGTTCGCGCGCATCATTCGCGTGATAGAGCGTAAGCCAGCCATGCGGGGTCTCGATAGGAGGAGTGGCTGCTCCACGTATGCGGCTGTCCCACACGGTTGGGTAGGATTCGTTGTTCCTGAAGCGTGCGTCGCTATCGAGGTACACGCTCGGTTCATGGTCGAGCGTATCGAGGTACGCTATCTGCGCCTTGTCGCGGTTCTGGTACTCAAGCCCTTGGAACATCGCGAATTTTCCGTTTATCTTCTTCGGGAACAGGACCCAGTTCTTCTGCACAGTGTTGGGTGGAGACAGGAATACCGGCCGCTTCCAGTTCCACCGCTTCTTCATGAGGTCAGGAAGTGAAAGGGAGGTCACCCCGATACGGAGCGATCCCCAATCACTGAACGCATTGAAAGAGAGATAGACACGATCTTCGATGACTACGGCGCGAGGGTCCTCGCACCCCGCCCAGCTGCCGCCAGACGCTACGAGCTCCGGATGCTCCTTCTCCATCCGTGAGCGTGCGCTTGCCGGCTGTCTCTGCGCGTTAGTGAGCGCGAACACGGGATACGGAAGCCGTTCATCGAAGTGCGTCCCGTTCCCGGACGATGCGTACCCGATGCGCGACACGCCATCATTCCCGATCGCGCGATAGAAGAGGTGGGTGCGGTCCCCGGCCTCGACCGCAGCCGGGTTCATCACGGCCTCTGCTTCCCATGCGTAGTTCGTGCGGGAGAGTATCGGATTGTGGTCCACGCGCTTGAGGCCGAGCGCATCGAGCACCGCACGGACACGCGCCTTCAAGTTATCCGAGCGCAGTACCTCCCATGCCCCAAGGAGGAATAGAAGCGTTATCGCAAGCGCGCTTACGTGTACGAGAAGGAGCGTTATCTCGGTCATGGCTCTTAGGTGCGCCCGAAGTCGTCCTCGAGTCGCTCGATATCTCCCTCATCGAAGGCGCCAAGCGCTATTTCAAGCACCCGAATACCATCCGGCCCTCCTTCGAGCCGATGCGCTGCACCCACTGGTACTTCTATGGTGTCGCCCACGATCACGTCGCGTACGTTGTCCCCAGAAGTAGCGCGGCCGGACCCTTCGATGACGCGCCAGTACTCCGCACGGTGCGCATGCTTCTGGAGCGAGAAGCGCCTTCCGGCTTCCACGTGCAGTATCTTCACCGTCGCCGGCTCGTTGGCGGTGAACCGTTCGAACGAGCCCCAGGGACGGTCTTCTTTGTAGTGGTTTTCGAGCATGCTCCTTCCAGGATAGCGTGCTGACGCCGTTTCTCCTTATGGGATATCCACCACCTTCTTCATATTTTCCCGGGGTGGATGAAGTCCAACGACCTTGAAGTTGAAATGCAGGTTCAGAAGATAATTCGCCATGCCGACGAACCCCGCGACCAGAAGGCGAGCAGGGAGGTAGTGGAAGCTCAAGAGCTCGACGAGGAGTGCGACGCCGCTCGTCGTGAGCAGCGCGCCGGTTCCTGCCGAGAGGATGAAGTAGAAGTAGCCGGCATGGAGGCTCCGCTCCGTGCCATGGAAGACATGGAAACGGCTGATGAGGTAGTTGATGGAGACCGCGATAGCGAAGCAGAGCGGCACCGCCGTGTAGTAGGGGATATGGAAGACCTCGATGACGAACGCGAGCAGGAGCAAGTCGAACGCGAGCGTGGTGACTCCTACCGTCGCGTAACGGAGGAATCGGATGAATGCAGGAGAACGAAAGGCCGACATATGCACATAATAGCTTGTTCTATGCCCGATGATATAATCGCTCTATCTATGCCAGAAAAGACTAATGCGATACATGTAACCGACCTTAAGAAGACCTATCCCGCCGACAAGAAGCAGCCGCCCGTAGAAGCCCTGAAGGGTGTATCGCTCTCCGTCAAAGAGGGTGAGTTCCTCGCGCTCCTTGGCCCTAACGGCGCCGGGAAGACCACGCTCATCGGCATACTCTCGGGCCTCGTGAACAAGAGCGAGGGAACGGTAGAGATACACGGAGTGGACGCCACGACGAACCCCGACAAAGCGAAGTCCTATATCGGTCTCGTCCCTCAGGAGTTCAACTTCGATATATTCGAGAAGGTCATCAACATCATCGTCACCCAGGCCGGCTACTACGGCGTGAGCCGCGCCGACGCGCTCGTGCGCGCGGAGAAGATCCTCAAGGACCTCGGACTCTGGGAGAAGAAGGATGCGCAGGCGCAGCATCTCTCGGGAGGCATGAAGCGCCGTCTCCTCATCGCCCGCGCGCTCATCCATGAGCCGAAGGTGCTGCTTCTCGATGAGCCCACTGCAGGCGTCGACGTCGAGCTCCGTCGTGGGATGTGGGACTTCCTCCGCGAGCTATCGGCTTCCGGCACCACCATCGTGCTCACCACCCACTACCTCGAAGAGGCTGAAATGCTCGCGAATCGGGTCGCCATCATCAATGGAGGTGTCATCATCGAAGAGGGAACGGTGAAGGAGCTCGTGACCAAGCTCAACTACGTGACACTCGTGCTCGACGCGACGGAGCCGATAAAGGACGCGACGATGGTATTGCTCCGCGGTCTGAACATGAAGCGCACCGACGAGAATACCCTCGAGCTCACGCTCAAGCCGGGGGAGACCGTGAACGACGCCATGCGCAAGATATCGGCCAACGGCATCCAGATAGCGAACATCCGTAACAGCGGAAGCCGCCTCGAAGAAGTATTCGTGAACCTCATAAAGAAATAATATGGCTACCCGCTCTCCAATCCTCGTCGGTTACTACACCATGGTCCGCAAGGACTTCATGCGCATCATACGCATCTGGTCCCAGACACTGCTCCCGCCCGCTATCACCATGGCGCTCTACTTCGCCATCTTCGGTACCTTCATCGGGAGCCAGGTAGACGCTATCGATGGGTTCCCGTACATACAGTTCATCGTGCCGGGCCTCGTCATGATGTCCGTCATCACGAGCTCCTACATGAACACCGTCTCCACCTTCTATTTCGCGAAGTGGCTCAAGACCATCCACGAGATACTCGTGTCCCCGATGCCATCCTGGACCGTCGTTGCGGGCTATGTCTCGGGCGGCGTGCTCCGCGCCTTCCTCGTGGGCGTCATCGTCATCACCGTATCGCTCTTCTTCACGCATCTGACCTTGTACTCGATATGGATCGTATTCGCAGCAGCATTCTTGACCGCGCTATTGTTCTCGCTTCTCGGCCTCATCAACGCCATCTTCGCGAAGTCCTTCGATGCGATCAACATCGTGCCGACCTTCGTGCTCACTCCGCTTACGTACCTTGGCGGCATCTTCTACTCCATCGATCAGCTTCCGGAGTTCTTCCGCATCGTTTCGCTCTTCAATCCCATCCTCTACATGGTGAATGCATTCCGGTACGGATTCCTGGGTATCTCTGACGTTCCGCTCTCGCTTGCGTTCGGTGTCATGGGTGGACTCACTCTCGTCGCGTTCATCGTGACTCTGTATCTGTTCCATAAAGGCGCAGGTATCAAGTCGTAGTTCGGTTCGAAACCTA
>CAYSUL010000010.1:9121-15838 GCA_964434255.1 uncultured Candidatus Saccharibacteria bacterium | reverse complement strand
AACTATGGCCCGGGAATCACTTTCATGATCCCGGGCCTCATACTCAAACGGTTATGACCGGAAAGTCCGAGACGTCGATCGGACCCTTATGGAATATGTGCGGCACTCCCACGAAAAGGACCGGCCTCTCCTTCTTAACGAAGTCCTGCCTGTAAGACTCTCTTGTCTTTTCAGGAATCTTAGAATGTTCAGTGAGTTTCTTAGGGTTGTACTCGGAATAGTTTTCAATGCTGTCATCTCCCACACCTTCTCTATACAAGAAAATCGTCGTCTTCTCAGGATCAAGCAATGCAGGGTCGACTTGATAGAACTTGAGTTCTCTAGGGTGGAATCCGGCATCAGTGAGAGCCTTTTTAATCTCCTCAGGATGTATTGCCTGTAAATGCAGTACGTCTCTCCACGTAGCTCGCTCAAGCGTCGGGATGATCGTCTTCGGAAGATTCTTTCGATACTCCGAATTGGAATATTTTCCAATCTCCATTTCATGGAGGTCAGGGAATTTCTCCCTCAGAATATTGAGCGGATAGAGAATCTTACGTCCTTCTTCGTTAGACCGCATGCTGTCAGGGACGGCATGATAGAGATGCTGTTTCGGCGAACCTTCCATGATATGTGCAAAGTATAGCGCGCCCGCCAGGGTTATGCCGGCCACCATCAACTGTGCATGCTGACCACGTAAGACCCTTGGCTGGGAGGCGTCATATGCGGTATTCGGGGAGTGTCATGTTCAGATTAGAATTCAAGCTTTGTATCAGGATTTCTACAGACACGTACAGCCGGTGTTATCTGAGTACTTAGTTAGCATCTTGAGGTGACGGACGCTAACTAAGTACTCACCGCCTTACATTCCCTCTCCCAAATGCTTCTGATACCATCGTGGGAAATTGAATTTTCTGGCAGCGTTTGTGATCAGCAGCAAGTAATCATCCGATGGCATGAGGCCTGTGATCTTCCGCACAACCTCATAGCTGTATGCCCGCACTGGCATGCCGTCTTTCTCGACCAGAATCTCGATGCGTCGATAGTGTACCGGATGACCCTCGAACTCATCCATAGCCTTCATTGCGGAATCAGTCATCTCATACAGAAGGCCGTATACCGTTTCTCCTACAGACGGAAGGATGTCTGCGCAGCCGCACTTGCGTGTAGGTGAGTAGATTGTGAATGCGAGGCGATAATCTGGGAGCGACGCAACACCGAGAAGCTTCGCATCCGGGCATCGCTCGCGCATCTGGTCCTGATCCATATTGGAACCGTAGGCGAAGTAGTGAGACATGATAGTGAAAGAGAGCAACTGCTGCGGTCTGGTAAGAAAACACCTCTAGTCCTTCAGGAACCCACCCGCCTGGATGCTCCATAATTTGTGATATAGGCCACCCTTCTCATCAAGAAGCTGGTCGTGTGTGCCTTCGGCAGCAATACGTCCGCCTTCTATCACGAGAATACGGTCCATAGTCATGATGGTGGAGAGGCGATGCGCGATGACGACGACCGTCTTTCCTTCCATGAGCGACCGGAGCGCATCCTGGATGAGCGCCTCGGACTCGGAGTCGAGGCTTGACGTCGCCTCGTCGAGCACGAGGATAGGTGCGTTCTTAAGGATGGCACGCGCGATAGCTACGCGCTGGCGTTCGCCGCCCGAGAGCTTCACGCCGCGTTCGCCGACGTAGGTTTCGTAGGTGTCCGGCAGGAGCGAGATGAATTCGTGGCAATGGGCCTTCTTGGCCGCCTCTATCACTTCTTCAAGAGACGCGTCAGGCCTTCCGTACGCGATATTCTCGCGCAAGGTGCGATGGAAGAGTACCGGCTCCTGGGGAACGAAGGATATGCTGCGCCTAAGGCTGTCCTGGGTCACGGTGCGGATATCCTGGCCGTCTACCCGTATTACGCCGCCCGTGACGTCGTACAGCCGGAGAAGTAGTTTTGTAATAGTGGATTTGCCGGCTCCTGAAGGACCGACGAGCGCCACCTTCTCCCCTGCCCGTATATCGGTCGAGAACGCATCAAGGATGAGCCGATCGTTGTACGAGAATGAAACATCTGAAAAGCTCATCGAGCCGCGCTCGACGATAAGCGCTGAAGCGTCCGGAGCATCCTGTATGCCATGCTCCTCTTCAAGAATGACCATCATTTCCGAAGCGTTCGCGAAGCCGTCATAGAAGCGGCGGAGGTCGCGATTGATGCCGATAAGCCTATCGAACGTGGTCAGGAGGTACGCCTGTATGAGTACGAAATCCCCGATAGTGAGCTGGCCGCGCTGCCACAGGTACACAGCGACCGTGAGCAGCACTATCTCCACCGTTATCATAAGGAGCCCGAGCACCGCCCATATGAGCTCGTCGGCATTCCATGAGCGCATGGTGGCCCGGCGCCATTTCTCGACCACTGCGCCTACTTTCCTGGACTCAATGGATGCGGACGCGAATTGGACGATGGCGCTCTGGTTCGAGAGCGCATCGGCGGTAGCTCCCGACACCTCGCTATCGACGGCGCTACGCTCCTCGCGTAGCGGTTGGCGCAGGCGAGCAAGCCATACTTGTATCCCAACGAAGATGACGGACCACACGGCGAGAATCGCACCCAGCCATACATGCTGGGTGGAAAGCACGATGATGGCACCCACCACGAAGATGGTGGTGGGGATGAATTGCATGACGATGGTGTCGAGAAGCGTCTCGAACGCATCCTTGAACTTGCCCACGCGGCGTGTGAGCGTGCCGGTGAACTGCGACGTGAAGAAGTGCTGGGAATGGCCGATAAGGTAATCGAACGCTTTCGTATACAGATTAGACATGGCCTGCACCTCGAGGTTCATCAGGCCTATGGTGAATACGCGCCGCGCTACCCAGCTCCCGAAATATATAAAGGCTAGGAACGTTATGATACGGAACAATTCAGCCACGACCGTTGTCGTCGGGTCAGCGCTGGCGAGCGAATTAAAGAAGGACTTGAGGAAGAGCGGAGCCGCGAGCTCTGCTGCCTGGAGCCCGAGAATACCCACCACTATCATGAGTAATAGCCACGGATGCTTTCCGAGTTCGGGCAGATAGATGCGTATGATGGAGCTCGCGCGCACGCGCGGGCGTTTCGTCCGTTCTGCAGGCATTGGAACAGTCTAGCACAACGGCTTTACAGCCACGAAAAAACTAGCCTAGTGCACCAAGAAGATAAGGCCTGCAAGCGGCGCGATGAACCACCAGAAGAAGTAGCCTTGGGGTGCGAAGAGTGTATCGAGCGGTGCTGGGAACGTATAGATATTACTGATGTCGAAGACATGGTACGAAAGCGCGAGCAGGAACGCCGCTGCGAGGAATGAGAGCGCGAAGCGGGGTACAACGGAGAGAACACCAAACCCGCCGCCCGTGAGTCGCTGAATGAATATGAACGGTATGAAGGTGGAGATGCCGTAGATGATGACGCTGATGACCGCCTTTATCATCGTCGTGCCCCCGGCCGCTATTATCTGGTCCGTATACGGGAAGACGATATAGACAGCATAGCCCACGTAGAGGGCGAGGATGAGCGAGATGATGCCGCCTCTTCCGCCCTTATACGAAAACAGAAGCATCACGATGGTAAGCACGAGCAGCACCACGAAGTTTCCTACCCACAGCCAGATGTCGGAGATACCACTCGTCGCGAAGTCAGAAACCTGCACCGCCACGGAATTAACGTCCATAGCTTCTAGTATAACTCCTTCCTAGAGCCCCTCAGACTTAAGGTCTTCAATAGCTTTCTTGGCCTTGGTGGAGAGCTTCTTCGGAAGTGTGACGGAAAGCTTGATGAGGAGGTCGCCATGCGTACCCTCTATGGCAACGCCCTTACCGCGGATGCGGAGCGTTTCCTCGGGAGCCTGCATGGGAGGCACCTTCACCTCGAGCTTCTTGCCATCAACGGTCTCGATGGTTGCCGTGGTGCCCAGAAGCGAGTCAGTGAGCTTCACTGGCATATCCATGATGAGGTTCATGCCCTGCTTCTTGAATACGGCATGCGGCTTCACATGGACTTTCACATACAGGTCGCCAGGCGTACCGCCCTTAACCGCCTCGCCGAGCCCTGGCATGCGAATCATCTCCCCGCCATCTATTCCGGCCGGGATAGTTATCTTTATCTCCTCTTCTTTCTTGAGGACACCATGGCCCGCGCAGGTCGCGCACTTCTCTTTTGGAACCTTTCCGGTGCCTTCGCACTGCGGGCAGTTGCGCACGCTCGACATCTGTCCGAACGGCGTATTGCGCGTCTCATGCACCCTTCCTGCCCCGTTACAGCTCGTACAGGTGAGCATCTCAGTCCCGGGCTTCGCGCCCGAACCCGCGCAAATATCGCACTTACCCACCTTAGTAAGGAGTACCTGCCGCTTCGCGCCAAGCACCGACTCCTTGAAGGAGACTTCTATGTCTATGGAAATATCACGCCCGCGCTTCACACGTCCGCGCCCCTGGGACTGCCCGCCGAATATGTCGCCGAAGCCCTCGAAGAGGTCCGAGAGATCGAACTCGATGTTACCGTTCTGGAAGCCATTGAAGTCGAAGCCTCCTGGACCAGCTCCCGGTCCGCCTCCCGCACCGAAGCTCTGTCCGTATGAATCGTATTCACGACGACGCTTCTCGTCCGCCAAAGTCGCGTACGCCTCCGTTATCTCCTTGAACTTCGCCTCGTCACCACCCTTATCAGGATGGTGTTTCTGCGCGAGCTTCCGGAACGCCTTCTTGATGTCGTCCTTGGTGGCCTTCTTGTCGACGCCGAGCACTTCGTAATAGTTCTTAGCCATATTTATTCCATAGTACACCTCCTCATTTTGGAGGGCAAAAGAGAAAGGGCGGCCCGGTGATATTCCGGACCGCCCTCTGTCACACCTTCTCGAACCATGTGCCATTCACCCGCACGGGATCATTCGGCCCTCGTTCGATGTACGTGCCGTCAGCTCGCTGCAGGCAGAAGTACTGCGGGTGAGGCGTGATGCCGGCGAGATACTCCGGCACGCGTGTCACCCTCACGGCCCGCAGCGGCCATGCCTCTGCGGCAAGCACAGCCGGGTACCCTTCCGCATCGGCCTTGAGAGCGACAAGGTCGCCCTCGGTGAAGAGTTCTTGAGTTCTCATGGATTACCCGCTCCCCCGGTGATTGCGCGGCCTGTTCACCCAGAGGAGCAGTACGCTCCCCAACACCAGGAAGACCAGGAACACGATGAGGAACTGGCCGACCTTGCCGAACATCGCGAGCCCGCTCGGCGTGAGCGCGAGCACGAGGAGCACGAACAGGAGGATCAGGGAGCTGGTGAAGACGGCATCGAACTGGAGCGTGTCCGTCCAGTTCGCGGTCGCCAGGGCGAGATGGTATTTGCACCAGGCTCCCGCGAGCGCGGCAAGCGTGAACACGAAGAGCGCCCCGAAGGCACTGATGAGAGCGAGATGATCGACTGGCATGACAACCCCTTTCAATGAGTCTGTGAGGAATATACGTACATTTGAGGGAAAAGCAAAGAGCGACCGGAGGGCCGCTGTTTGCTTTAGCCACTAACTCTCGCTATGGCTTCTCGGTGAATTCGGCGTCCGTCGCCCCTGCTTCAGGCGGAGTATCCGTGTTCCCTTCGGGTGCCGCGCCTTCAGTTGGCGCACCAGACTCATTCTTCATCATCGCCTCGCCAATCTTCGAGAGCGATACGGAAAGCGCCTCAGAAGCCGACTTGATGACTTCCATATCCTCGCCCTCGCGCGCAGTGCGCAGTGCCGCTATCTTCTCGTTCACTTCGGTGACGACTTCGGCTCCCGCCTTCTCCCCGTTATCCTTCACTGCTTTCTCTGCGGTGTATATGAGCTGCTCGGCGATATTCTTCGCCTCGACGAGCTCACGGCGTTTCGCGTCCTCTGCCGCATGCACTTCGGCATCCGCCTGCATCTTCTCGATATCTTCCTTGGAGAGACCGGTAGAGCCCTCGATACGGATAGACTGCTCCTTGCCGGTGGTCTTCTCCTTGGCCTTCACGGTGAGGATGCCGTTGGCGTCCACATCGAAGGTCACTTCGACCTGCGGGAGCCCACGAGGAGCAGGCGGGATGCCTTCGAGCATGAAGCGGCCGAGCGATTTGTTGTCAGCCGCCATGGCGCGTTCGCCCTGGGTGATATGTATCTCTACGTTCGTCTGGTTATCAGACGCCGTTGAGAAGGTCTGGCTCCTCGAGGTCGGGATAGCCGTATTGCGCTCGATGAGCTTGGTAGCGACTCCTCCCATGGTCTCGATGGAAAGAGAGAGCGGGATGACGTCCACGAGAAGGATGTCCTTCACGTCGCCCTGGAGCACGCCTGCCTGGATGGCGGCGCCGATAGCGACGACTTCGTCCGGGTTCACGTCCATGTGCGGCTTTTTGCCGAACAGCTTCTCCACTTCCGCCTGGATGAGCGGCATGCGGGTCTGGCCACCCACCAGTATCACTTCCCCTATCTCGCCCGCGCTCATGCCTGATGCTTCGAGCGCACGCTTAGTGATGTCGATGGAACGGGTGACGTATTCCTCGGCGAGCGTCTCGAGCGTAGAGCGGGAGAGCTTCACGAGGAGGTGCTGGGGCGTGCCGTCAGAACCCACTGTGATGAACGGGATGTTCACTTCGGTCTCGCTGCCGGTGGAGAGCTCGTGCTTCGCCTTCTCCGCGCCCTCGTCGAGGCGCTGGAGCGCGAGAGGGTCCTTGGTGACATCGAGGCCGCTCTGCTTCTTGAACTC
>CAYSUL010000010.1:5267-9021 GCA_964434255.1 uncultured Candidatus Saccharibacteria bacterium | reverse complement strand
ACAGTGATGACCGCCTCCGTTATCTTCTCGCCGAGCTTGGTCTCGGCATCGGCTTTGAGCTTCGCGAGTATCATTGCGGAGACTTCCTCAGGGCGATAGTCCTTCTCGCCAAGATGCACGACTACGCCTCCGTCAGGCCCCGCCTTTATCTCATATGGCACGACATCCTTATCCTTCTGCACCACGTCGTCCTTGAACGCATGGCCCATGAAGCGCTTGATGCCATAGATGGTGTTCTTCGGGTTCGTGACTGCCTGGCGCTTCGCGAGGGTTCCCACGAGGCGCTCGCCGTTCTTCGCGATGGCGACGACCGAAGGGGTCGTGCGCTGGCCTTCAGCGTTCTCGAGCACGCGGGCCTCGCCGCCCTCCATGATGGCCATTGCCGAGTTGGTCGTTCCAAGATCAATACCGAGTATCTTTGCCATAGGTGAATGCTGAAATTATTAAAGTGTCGCCCAAGTGAGACTATTTTACGCTTCACAAGTGAAGCGTTCAAGTAGCCGCTACGCGCCCTCGTAGTGCGCCACGCGCACTCGTGCAGGCCGCAGCACCGACTGCCCCACCATGTATCCTTTCTCGAGAATGCTGGTCACATGGTCGTCGGCCTTCGGGTCCTCGGTCATGTCGGTCCCGAGCGCCTCATGGCGCATGGGATCGAAGGGCTCGCCCACCACACCGAGCGTTGTGACGCCAAGCGCTGCGAACGCTGTCTCCATCTGCTTCACGATACTCTCGAATCCGTCCGGAAGCTCGCCATGCTCCTTAGCGCGCTCAAGCGCGTCGTAGGCCGGCAGGAGTGTGCTGATGGCCTTCATGATACCGGAGTCCTTGGCAGCAGCCTTCTCCGCCTCGAACCGCTTGAGCGCATTCACATAGTCGGCCTTGGACCGCTGCCAGCCATCGAGGTGCTCCTTGCTCTCGGCCTTAGCCGCTTCAAGTTCCTTCTTTACCTTGGCGAGCTTGTTATCTACCTTAGACTCGCGCTCCTCGAGCTCGACTTCGCTTACACCGTCTTCTTCGTGTCCGTCTCGCTCGACGGTGATGTCATCATCTCTATCCATATATAGAGAATATGCCGGAAGGAGTGGCGAGTGTCAAAAAGCGAAGGACGCACGTGACTATTCTTTGCAAGTAAGATTTGGAACAGAAGCACTCTGCTTGGGGATATCATTGACCCTTCACGATATGCAGGTATAATGGTTGTGTTAACGCTCGACGACAGAAAATTATATCGGCCCGCTGCGGACATCTATAAAATGATGTACTCATGGATGAAATGGGAGCAATCCCTGCCGTCATCCCGAGCAACAAGCACCCCTTCGGGGGTGTTTTGTTATCTCATCCTATCCCGCGTCTGGAAGTGGATGGAGCGAATTTCAAGCCATGTCTTTTTCTCTTCCACCAAGATACGGAGGGATGGCCGACCGAGATGTGAATAATCTTTCAAGTAAAAGTGCTTGGGTGGCATATGTTTGGGTTCATGCTCGTGCCTGTCGTAATCAATAATAGCGTCAGGAATCATATCAATACCGAAGAGAATGGCCTCCATCGTATCTTCTTCGGAGTGATTTACGAGGAAGGCTGCCTTACGTTCCTCAACGAAGTGTTTCAGTGATCGGCGGGAAATATACACGCGATACGTTCTATGTGGATGTCTCGAGCACTGAATGCCGCGTATATCAGCAATTCTCAACAGCTCCTCATGCTTCTCAATCAACTCCCCTCTATTTAAAAGAAAATATTCACCGGCAAGCCGTTTAATCATAGCGAGTCTCCTCGGAATGCTTGCGATCTCCTTCATGCAAACAACCTCTCAGGTATCTTTTAACGATATCACTGATCGCAAAGCATTTCGGTTGCATTGCAACGTTCTCCAGGAAAATTTCATAACCACGAATAAACCCCGCTCTCGCGGGGTTTATTCGTCTAACGCTTCGACCACTGCGGCCTCTTGCGGGCCTTAAGAAGACCCGGCTTCTTGCGCTCCTTCGAACGAGGGTCGCGAGTGAGGAGTCCTGCGGCCTTAAGGGTGCCACGACTCCCCTCCTCCGCTACGGTGATGGCGCGGGCGATAGCATGGCGGACGGCGCCTGCCTGGGCAGCAACGCCTCCTCCCGCTACCTTCGCCTCCACTGCATAGTTCTGCTTCATCTCCACGGTCTTGAAGACGTCCATGGTGACTGCGTCGCGCTCCTTCGTCTTGAAATACTCGAGCGACGTCTTACCGTTCACGGTCACGGAGTTCTTCGCTGCTGGCGTGAGCTTCACGCGTGCGGATGCAGTCTTCCTGCGGCCGACGGCGGTGGTGTAGTTGTTGGTTTCAGCCATAACGAATTAATCAGTGATAGTAAGGCGCTTCATGCGTTCCTTGCGGAGCTTGTTGCGAGGGATCATGCCGTCGACTGCCTTGCGGAGCGCTTCTCCGACACCCTTCTTCTCGATGAGGGCGGCAAGCGAAGTGATGCGGAGGCCGCCTGGGTATCCGGTGTAGCGAGTGTACTCCTTGCCAGCGATGCGCTTCTCGCTCATGACGAGCTTCGATGCATTCACTATCTCGACTTCAACCGGAAGGACCTCGTTCTTCACGAAGTTCACCGACTTCTTGCCGAGCAGTACGGACGCAGCTTCAGAAGCCACGCGGCCGAGGTGTCCGCCTGCTGCATCGATGGTGTAGAGCGTGCGCTCTCCCTTGAGGGTCTTGGTGGTAGTCATAGGATTATACGAAGGCGATGTAAGCCTGCTTGCGGCCGTCGGTCGCTGACGCTGCGCGCTTCACGATACGGGTGTACCCGCCTGGGCGCTCCGTGTAGCGAGGAGCGATAGTAGTGAAGAGCTTAACGACAGCCTCATCGTCACCAAGGCGTGCAGTCACGAGGCGGCGAGCCGCTACCGTGTCCTTGCGGGCATGGGAGACGAGCTTCTCCATGATAGGGCGGAGCTCCTTGGCCTTGGCCTCGGTCGTCGAAATACGCTCATGGATGATGAGCGAGCGCATGAGGCCCTTCATCAGCGCGGTGCGCTGATCGTGGGTCCTCCCGAATGTCCGTCCTTTATGTTGATGCCGCATACGTCCTTTCTTTTACCACTTTCTGATGAATACGTCGAATTACTCGCCTTTGAGCTCGAGTCCGAGCGCGTCGAGCGCTTCGACTATCTCTACGACCGCCTTGTCGCCGACCCCATCGAGCTCCTTAAGAGACGACGCCGTCTTGCGAACGAGACCTGCTACCGACTTGATGCCACCCTCCTCGAGCGCCGTGACGATGCGCGCTGGAAGGCCGAGCTCATCGAGCTTAACCTTGGCTGGGTCCTTTCCTGCTGCCTTCTCGCCCCCAAGCGCCTTAGGCTCGGAAGATGAGACAGAAACCTGCTCATTCTCCTCCTGGAAGCCCACAACGGACTTGAGCTGGTGGATCATTATCTCGATGGAACGCTCAAGCGCCTCCCTTGGAGTTATGGTGCCGTTCGTTTCGATGAGGATGCGGAGGCGGTTGAAGTTGGTGCGGTCACCGACACGCATGTCCTCTACCTCGTAGTTCACGCGGCGGATAGGGGTGAAGGTCGCATCGAGCGCGATGGTGCCGATGTCCACCTTCTCCTTGGTGAGGACCTCGCGCGGCACGTAGCCTAGACCGCGCTCGATGGTAGCCTCGAGGTCGAACGATACCTTGCCCGCGATGTCAGCGATGTGCTGGCCCGGGTTCGCTATCTCCACCTGCGAAGGGAGGTTGAAGTCCGCTGCAGTCACCTGCTT
>CAYSUL010000010.1:0-5167 GCA_964434255.1 uncultured Candidatus Saccharibacteria bacterium | reverse complement strand
TAAAGCGAATCTATCTCGTAGATGCCCTGAAGACCTTCTTCAGTGACGACACGAGGCTTAGACGGGAGGGTGATGTGGTATTCCATGACGCAATCGATTAACCAATGGGTAATAAATAGAACTAACGGCTGTAGAACGAGAGCACGGCGACTAGGTCCCCTGCGGTCTCCGCAGAAGCCTCGGTCGGCAGCTCATTGATGCCGCCTTCCATCTTCTTCGGGTCCCAGGTGAGCCACGAAGAAAGAGTCGGACGCTCTGCGAACTTCTCCGCGAAGTTCTCGAAGAGCACTGCTGACTTCGAACCCTCACGAATCGCTATTGTGTCGCCCGGACGCATCATCCTTGAAGGGATGGTGGTCTTCACGCCGTTCACGGTGATGTGGCCATGCGACGTCATCTGGCGAGCGGCTCGGCGGCTCGGCGCAAGACCGAGGCGATACACCACGTTATCAAGACGGAGCTCGAGAAGGCGGTGAAGCATCTCGGCCGGCACCGCGCCATGAGTGGACGTTGCCTGCGCGACGTAGTTGGAGAACTGGCGCTCGCTGATGCCGTACGTCATGCGCACCTTCTGCTTCTCGAGGAGCTGCTTACCGAACTCGGTCTGGTTGTTGCGGCGGCCACGCTTCTTGTTCATGGCGGCACGCTCCTCCGCGAGCGCGAATTTCTGCGTCTGGGTCTTCGGGAATACGGAAGCCCCGAGGCGCTTAGCTATTTTGTATTTTGGTCCTAGTTTCATACTGGTTTAGACGCGACGTGCCTTCTTAGCGCGCGGGCCGTTGTGCGGCACTGGCGTTGCGTCCTTGATAGCGCGGATAGCGATGCCCTTGCCGGCGAATGCGCGAAGTGCGCTCTCGCGACCGGCACCGATGCCGCGGATAACGACGGACGCCTCCTTGAGGCCGATAGCGACGGCACGCTCCCCGATGAGCTCGCCCACCTTAGCGGCTGCGTACGGAGTCGATTTGCGGGCCCCGGAAAACCCGAGCGCGCCAGCTGATGAGGTGATGAAGGTATTGCCCTTCTCATCCGTGAGCACGGCCTTGGTGTTGTTGAAGGTGGCCTCCACGTGGAGCACACCGCGCTCGAGGCGCTTCTTGACGGACTTGCCGAGGGCTCGCTCCTTGCGTCCCTGATCCATGCCCCTGCCCGACTTCTTGATGATACGTTTCTTACCCATAGGAATTTAATGAAATAGTCGGGATTAGGTCTTCTCGAGCGTACGGCGACCAGAACCCATAGTCTTACGGGTGTTCCCACGCACGGTGCGGGAGTTGGTCTTGGTGCGCTGGTTACGGACCGGGAGGCGGCGCTCATGGCGGATGCCGCGTGCGGAACGGATGTCCTTCAAGCGCTTGATGTCGGTGCCGACCTGGCGGCGGAGCTCACCTTCGATGGTGAACGCCTCGGCGAGAAGACGGATCTTCTGCTCCTCGTCAGCGGAAAGGTCCTTGCCCTTCGCGTTCTCGGCGATACCTGCCTCCTTCAATATGTCGCGCGAGCGAGCTGGGCCGATGCCATAGATAAGCGGCAGCGCATAGAGCAGCTGCTTGTCATCAGGAAGTGTTACACCGGCGATACGCATAGGAATGAAATGGAAAGTTTAAATACTGAAATTACCCCTGACGAGCCTTGCGGCGTGGATTGCGCTTGTTGATACGGTACAAGCGTCCGCGACGGCGGACGATGATATCTCCAGGCTGCTGGACCTTGATTGATGCGCGGACTTTCATTTTTTGTTACGACAAACGCCTCACGATGCGAGCACGTCCCCCATACGGGTCAGTGACCAGTTCGACCTGGTCACCAACGAGCACGCGGATACGGTGCAACCGCATTTTACCGGCGAGGTATGCGAGTAGTAGTTCTCCGGCCGGCATCCTTACTCGAAATAACGAATTAGGAAGCACCTCTTCAACGGTGCCGGTTACTGTATCTACCCCTTTTCCTTCTGCCATGTGATGCCTAGCTACATTAACAATATTAGTAATCAGCGTCAACTACCCTCCGCAATTTGAGGGCATAGCTGCGGCCCGGAAGCCTATTTAGCCTCCTCCTCGCCCGCCACCGTGACCGTTATCTTCTCCGGGTCCTGTGGGAACGAACCCACCCAGAACGGCTTAAGTACGAGGAGAGCGCTATCTACCTCGGGGAATCCCTGAAGCATTACCTCGGCCGCGTCCCGGGTCTTGCCCGCCACAGCGCCCGCTATCTTGCTCGTGTCTACCTTCCAAACGAGCTCCGTATTGCCCGTAAGCGTGAAGGAGAATGTCTCCTCACCCACGGTTGGGATGAGGCCTTCTGCGGGAGCGAGCGAGAGGGTGGCCACATCCTTGAACTTGAGCGGCTGGCCCGAATACGTGCCCACTGACTGGTACGCGATCGTACGCGCAAGCGCCTCCTCGGTGAAGATGACGCCGCGGATGGAGCCCTTGTTCCCTATCTCAACGGTATTCCCCGCTCCTGCGGTATCAGGCTGTTCCTCGAAGGAGGACGCGGTCGCTCCTGGCACCAGCACGAAGCCTGGGCGCTTCGCGACTTCGGAAGCGATTGCGGCCTTGAGTTCGGTATCGAGCGTAGCCTGTAGCTTCGCATACTCCGCTTCCTTGGTAGCTTCAGAGACGGTAGGGCGCGCGCCCGAGAACCCGCCGCGCATGGCGTCAGCGGAGCGTGCGGTAACTTTCGTGAAGGTGTCGGTGCCTGCAAGCCCTGGAAGGGTGAACGAGGTAGCAGGCACGTTGTAGCGCTCCCCTGCCTCGTCCGCATACACGGTGACTGTAAGGGTCCCTGGCTGGCCGTTAGCGGCCTTCGGTACCGTTATGGAGTCCCGGATACGGAAGATAAGCCCGCCCTCGGTCTCGAAGCGAGTGTTCTTGATGAGCGCCTGCGGAGCGTCCTGGGTGTTCGAGACGACGATAGTGCCCTGGGCGGCCTGGGTCACGTTCTCGGTGCTTTCGGCCGCGATGGACGCGGTAGCCGTCTTCTCGACGGTCACGATATCGAATGGGAGATCTCCTGCGCCCAAGGTAGACGCGAATGTGCCAGTGACGCTGACCGGGTTCACGGTCGGGGTTATCTCAACCCTTGCCCCCGAGAACACGAAGAGCGCACCTACCGAGCCAGCGATGACAAGTAGCGCGATGATGAGCGTTCCCATCGGGAAACGTCGGGGTGTGCGTATAGGGTCGGGCCTCCGCGGCATCTGCGGAGGCGCAGAATCCATTCGAGGAGGGGGTGGTGGAAGGTCCGGCGTGAGCGTAACGGGAACTGCTCCTGAATCTTCACCCATCATCGCGCGGCGTCGTGAAGGCGGAATGATGTCGTTGAGGTTTTTTTGCATAAAGCGCGTCTAAATAGCCGAAAGGGATATGTTCACAAGTATACAGAGCGTGCAGGGCGCGGGCAAAGCGCCTGGCAGGTTCTGTGGATAGGATATTAGGCAGAATGAGCCACCCGCTTTGCGTAATAGAGGGCGAGCATAGCAATATACGCGTCCCCTCCTGCCGGCGGCTTGGTCACCACAGGGCCCGCGAACTGTTCCGCGAGCACGGGGATGATGGAGAACGGGACGTCCGAAAGCCAGAGCGAGCGCAGCGTATCGGTATCGAGTAGGCGCTTGAGGAAGTCTCGAGTCTCGGTGTCCGCGAGCAGGAAGATGGTGCGTGGGAGCGGGTGGCGTGCGGAGAATTCGGAAAGCACCGCACGCAGGTTCTCGAGCCACAGCGCTTGGACTTCCGTCACCTTGCTCGCGAACTGCGCGTTCCGGGCCGGATCGATGATGCCGCCCGCACCGTCGCCGAGGCCGGTGAGGCCCGTTCCGGTGACTCCTGATGTCCTTGCCGCCCGCAACAGGTCGTGCACCCCGTTACCGATGGTCTTCACGTCCACCAGCAGTCCGCCCTTCACGACCGCGACATCGGTCGCCGTTCCTGCAACGTCAAGGATGAGGAAGTCCTTCTGGTGCGGGTACTGGTCACGCAGTATCTCGAATGCTACGGGCGCGAATGCGGCGATGGTCACCTCGTGCGTGTGGTATGCGTGACGGAGCGTTTTCTCCACGGAACGCATCACCTCCTCATTCAGCATCGAGGACAATATGACGAGATCGGCATGCTTCACGCGCTTGCCGAGCGGCTGTCGGGACTCGTACCCGTTCAGTATGGTGGCGATGACCGCCTCGCCGGACTCGATCATGCCTTCAGGGAGCTCGTTCCGCTTCGTGGCTTCATCAAGGAGCGCGCGAGTGAACACGAACGGCGTTTCCTTCTCGAAGCTTTCCACCCGCACGTTCGATTCCTGCCAAGGTGCTCCTATGGAAACGAACACCTGCTTCACGTGGGCGGAGCCGGTCGCCGTACGGAGCGCTGCGGCCCCTTCCTTCTGCAGGATTCCTACGAGTTCTTCGAGCGCGCGGAGCATATCGGCTACGAACGGTGTCGCGGTCTCGGGCGTACCCGTCTGCGGCTCTATGGAAAGGTGGGCGGTATAGCAGATGGTGGGCGGTTGCCCTTCCTCTATGCGCGCATACGCACCGCGCACGGAAGCCGAGCTCACATCGATGAGCGCTACGTTGTGCGCGTTCTTCTTATTGAAGGATAGGAAACCCATGCTGTTGCAGTATAAAGCAAAAAACCCGGACAGTGTCCGGGCGGGAGATGTGAGTTGGTGATGCCAGCTTCCTCCCCGAAGCTTACGCGGAACGAGAGTCCGTTTGTGAACGAGGCAGCGACAACCGCACGATCCATCATTCGGCATCCAAGGGAATCACCTAGCTCCGTCTCCGAAGACCAACCCATAATAAGGGTACACCTGCGAGGCGCCGGCACAAGCGAAGCATAGAGCCCTTTTCGTATAGGTCGATAAGCAACCGGAATGCATACAGTGGCGTTATAGTAGGCATATGAAGTGGAATCCATTCCTGAATGCGGCGGCTTCCGCTGCCTATATCGGTGCGGCGGCACTGTTTATGCAATTCATCGAATCGATTCGTCACGATACCCCCGATACCCTGCTCGACGGCATGGGGTTCATCTCGTTGTTCGTGTTCTCCGCAGCGGTTATGGCGTTCCTATTCTTCTATCAGCCGGCATTGAGGCTCATTGAGAACAAGAAGACTGAAGCGGTATCGTATTTCGTGCAGACCCTCGGGATATTCGGCGTGATAACG
>CAYSUL010000009.1:0-19013 GCA_964434255.1 uncultured Candidatus Saccharibacteria bacterium | reverse complement strand
TGCTGCCAGACTAGGTATCGAACCTACACCAACACCCCCTTGATACGACGAATACCAGCCGCCACCGCCTCTTCCTTCTGTATCTTAAATTTCTTCCCTCCCTCGTGTATCTCCTTCGTATTAGTAACATGAGGACCACCGCAGAACTCAAGCGAGAATGCGTTCGGAATATCAGGGTTCTCTTCGGTAGCGGTAGCCGGACCGACCGAATACACCGTAACCATATCCGGATACTTCACCCCGAATTCCATTTCTGCACCGAGCTTCTCGGCTTCTTCTCTGGGCATGGTGGTGCGTGACACCGGAAGCTCCTGATAGATGACATCGTTCACTATCTTCTCCACTTCCGCCTTCTGCTCATCCGTCATCTTCCCCGGCGATGCGAAGTCGATGCGCAATCGCTCGCTCGTTATATTCGAACCGCGCTGCTTCACCTCTGTCCCAAGCACTTTCTGGAGCGCCTTAAGAAGGATGTGGTGGGTCGTGTGATACCTGACGGTTTGTTCCGCATGGTCAGCGAGCCCGCCCGCGAAGCGCTGGGCGCCTCCCGCACGTGAAGTATCCTGATGCTCCTTCATCTTCGCTCCCACCGCCTCCATATCGAGTGCGATACCCCGCTCCTGGGCGAGTTCCGCAGTGAGCTCTATGGGGAAGCCATAGGTAGTGAAGAGAACGAAGGCGTCGTCGGCGCTCACCTCGCGCTTGCCGGCGAGCTTCTCGAATTCCTTGAGGCCCTGGGTAAGGGTCTTGCGGAAGCGCTCCTCTTCTTGCGCGAGCTCGTCGCGTATCCTGCCTGCTGCCGCGAGCACGTGCGGATAGTGATCGGCATACACCTCGCCATACCCCTTAGCCACATCAGCAAGCACTGCATCTTTGATGCCAAGTCTGTCCGCTTCGCGTATAGAACGACGGATGAGGCGACGGAGGACGTAGCCCGCTTCGGTGTTCGAAGGCACGACGCTCTCGGCGAGTATGAACGCGGCGGCGCGCATGTGGTCGAGGATGATGCGGAACGCGCGCGTCGTCATCTCATCCTCGTCATACCGCTTCCCGGAACGGTCTTCCAAGATGACGCGGGGGGAATCGAATACGTCGATGAGGAATACGTCGGGCGTATCGATGGTAGCTACGGTGAGGCGCTCGATGCCGCCGCCGAAGTCCACGTTCTGTTTCGGAAGGTTCGAGAACGTTCCGTCCTCGTTCTTGATGAACTGCATGAACACCGAGTTCCCTATCTCGATGAAGCGGCCGCAGTCGCAGTTCGGATGGCACTTCGGTCCCCACTTCGTGTCGTGCGGGAGGCCGAAATCGTAGAAGAGCTCCGAATCAGGGCCGCCCGGCTCCCCGGCCGGCATGTTGGATGGCACGCCTGCGCGGCTCCACCAGTTCTTCTTGGCGTCGTACGCGAAGATGCGCTCATCGCCATTGATGCCATGCTCGTATCCAGCTTCCTCGGAACCTATGTTCGCGAACTCCGCATGGATGCCCTTGCTCTTGAACAGCTCTGTCCATATCTCGACCGCCTCCATATCAGGACCCATGCCGGTGACCTCATCGCCTGCGAAGACGGTGACATAGAGCTTGGAAGGATCGAGGCCAAGACCCTCGTCCTTGCTCGTGAGGTACTCGAACACCCAGGGGAGCTGTTCTGCTTTGAAATAGTCGCCGAGCGACCAGTTGCCGAGCATCTCGAAGAACGTCGTGTGACGGTTATCGCCCACCTCCTCTATGTCCCCTGCACGGAAGCTCATCTGCGAGTTCACGAGCCGGTTGCCTGATGGGTGATCCTTACCAAGAAGGTACGGCACGAGCGGCTGCATGCCGGACGAAGTGAAGAGCGTGGTCGGGTCATTCCCCGGCACGATAGGGGCCGACGGGATGACGATATGCCCCCGAGCGGCATAGAAGTCGAGGAAACGCTTGCGTACTTCCGAGACGGTCATAATGGATTGAAGATAGCATGGCGAGTATACTCTTCGCTATATGGCTACTAAAAAAGGATGGGGGTTCGATGCGAAGGGTATGGATACGAAGATTCGTCCGCAGGATGACTTCTTCCATCATGCGAACGGCGGATGGATGAAGGCGCATCCTATCCCTCCTGCAGAATCCCGGTGGGGCTCGTTCGTAGAGCTTCGCTACAAGACCGATTACCAACTCCGGGACATCCTCGCGGAGCTTGAGAGCAAGCGCTCATTGCCCAAGGGCAGCCCAGAGCAGATAATCCGGGACTTCCAGCGTTCAGGCATGGATATGAAGCGTCGGAACGAGCTTGGCATAAGGCCCCTCGACGCGCTTCGCAAGAAGATAGCGACTGCTAAGGACGCAGCTGCACTCAAGACGCTTATCGGAGAGCTGCACCGCATTGGTGTTGGTATATTCTTCGGTTCGGGAATCGGCCAGGACTCGAAGAACAGCGAGCGGTATATCCTGCATGTGGCGCAGGATGGGCTCGGCATGCCCGAGCGTGAATACTATTTGAAGGATGATGCGGAATCGGTCCGCGTACGCACCGCATATCTAAAGCATGCGGAGGCGCTGTTCCGTCTCATGGGTCGCACGCCAGCTGAAGCGAAGGCCGGGACTGAAGCGCTCATGCGTATAGAAACGATACTCGCGAAGGCCTCTATGAAGAAAGAGGACCGTCGCGATCCCGAGAAGACCTATCACAAGATGACCGTAGCAGGGCTTACGAAGCTTTCGCCCGAACTGGACTGGAAACGCTATTTCACCCAGCAGGGCGCGGAGGTGAAGGAAGTGATAGTAATGCAGCCGGACTTCTTGAAGGCGGTGTCGAAGCTTCTTGACGGTACGTCCCTCGATGATCTTAAAACGTATGTGGAGTGGCATCTGGTGAATGATTTCGCCGGCCTTCTTTCGAACGCGTTCGTGAAGCAGAGCTTCTCCTTCTACGGAACCGCGCTCACCGGCACGAAGCAGATGAAGCCGCTCTGGCGTCGTGTGCTCGGAAACGTGAACGGGCATGTAGGAGAGCTGCTGGGTCAGATCTATGTGAAGAAGCACTTCCCTGGGGAGGCGAAACGAAAGATGAGCATCCTGGTGGACGATCTCTTCACTGCATACGAGGCGAGGATCAAGTCCCTGGACTGGATGACACCGCCTACAAAGAAGAAGGCGCTCAAGAAACTTGCGGCTCTCAATCGCAAGATAGGGTATCCGGATAAGTGGAAATCGTATAAAGGTCTCGTGATAACGAGCGAGGACTATGTAGGGAACGTACTGCGCTCAAATGAATTCGAGCACAAACGGGAGATAAAGAAGCTCAAGGGGCCCATCGACCGCACGGAGTGGCATATGTACCCGCAGACGGTGAATGCGTACTTCTCGCCGAATCTGAACGATATAGTATTTCCTGCAGGAATCCTCCAAGCTCCTTTCTTCGACATGTCCGCGGATGATGCCCTTAATTATGGCGCCATCGGTGCCGTGATTGGCCACGAGATAACCCACGGGTTCGATGATGAGGGCTCGCAGTACGATGCTAAGGGCAACCTGAAGAGCTGGTGGACCGCGGCTGACCGCAAGCGCTTCGAGGCGAAGGCCGAGAAGGTGCGGAAGCAGTTCGATAAGTATGTCGTAGCGGACGGCGTGAAAGTGAACGGCAAGCTCACGCTCGGCGAGAATATCGCCGACCTAGGAGGCCTCTCTATCGCATACGACGCGTACCAGCTCCAGCTCGCACGCACGGGCCGCAAAGATGTCGGCGGGTATACACCGGAACAGCGTTTCTTCCTCGGCTTCGCGCTCTTCGAACGCGAGAATGTTCGCCCTGAGTACGAAAAGATGCAGGTGCTTACCGACCCGCACGCTCCTGGCAAGTTCCGCATAAATGGCCCGACCTCGAACTTCGATGCCTTCTACGGGGCATATGAGGTGAAGAAGACCGACAAGATGTATCGCGCACCAAAAGACCGAGAGATGGTGTGGTAGGAAGCAACTCTATCGCCAATCTATCGGCTGCTCTCCCTGAGACTCCAGATACTCATTCGCCTTGCTGAACGGCTTGCCCCCGAAGAACCCGCTCGCTGCTGAGAACGGTGACGGATGAGCCGACTCAATGACAAGATGCCGGCTGCGGTCAATGTGTACCCCCTTCTGCTTGGCGTAGTTGCCCCAGAGTATGAACACGAGATGTTCGCGCTCATCTGAGAGTGCCTTGATGACCGCGTCAGTGAATAGCTCCCAGCCGCGACCTTGATGGGAGCCCGCGGCGCCTCCGCGCACCGTAAGGGTGGCGTTAAGAAGGAGCACGCCCTGCTTCGCCCAGCGGGTGAGGTCACCATTCTCGACATCAGGCTTCTGCCCGATATCCGACTCTATCTCCTTGAATATGTTCTGGAGCGATGGAGGATTGCGCACTCCCTCCTTCACTGCAAACGATAGCCCTATCGCCTGGCCTTGACCGTGGTATGGGTCCTGACCAAGGATGACGACCTTCACTTTGTCGAAGGGAGTGAGCTCGAACGCCTTGAAGATATTCTTCGGATGCGGATAGACAGTGCTTTCTGCATATTCCTTCTTCACAAAAGAAGTAAGTGCAGTGAAGTAGTCCTTCCCGAACTCCTCCTCAAGCGCCTTCTTCCAGGGCGGTTCCATGGCCACGTTCATACTGTTTTGACACGCATACGCGCTAATGATACGAAATATACTGGGAAGCGCACGGGGAGGTGCATGTAATGGAGAATACTAACAAAGGCTTGCTCGTCGAGAAGGATGATGACCGCGTAAAGAAGTTCGCAGTCCGTCTCGCGAAGGAAGGGTGTACGCCCATCGTGCGCGTGAGGACGATGGAAGAGGCTCGTCGGCTATACCAGCGGCGTGGTGAGGAGTTCGGTTGTTTCTGCATCGGCGGAAACGTGTTGAGCCGAGAGGAGGTGTGGTATCTGGGGCGTCCTGAGCCCTTTACAAGCCCGTACTCTGAAGATCAATCTCACCAACATGCGGCCTGATGAGGTCGCGTAGCAGAAGAAGCCCCGGACGGAAACGCCCGGGGTTTTGCTATTTCTTAGCCGCTTTATGCAGCGCCTGCAGCTTCTTCCCTGCCGCTTCCCTGTACGGGCAGTATTCACACTTCTGGCCAGTGGGCGGGATAGCATCACTATCGAGCGCCTCCTTTATCCTCGGGAGGATATCGTCTATCCAATCCGTATCGCCCTCGCAGGGTACGACCGTGACCTCGAACTCGAGCTTGCCGTCGAACGCCGCTCCATCAGAGCTCGCGTTTGCGTACACGAAATAGCCCATAGGAGAGACCTTGAAGCCGTTATTGCGAAGCAGCCACTGGTACACGCCCATCTGCCGCTTATAGGAGCCTTCCCACGAGGAATCAGAGAGCGATACGATCGTCCCGTTCTTCGACGTCGCCTTATAGTCCACGACGATGAGCTCCCCTGCTGGATTGGACCAGATATCGTCTACTGCGCCCGAGATGGTGAACCCGGTCGCCTCATGGAAGAACTCGACTCCCTCGAAGTTCTCGCGCCAGGTATTCATATTCTTATGTACGAACGGCACGGCATCGATGCCGTACTGCTTCATCAGCGGGTGCGCCGTAGCAGCCGCGCGATGCATGTCGAACTCCTTCTTCAGGAGCGCATCCACGGCGATGTTGAGCGTGAATGCCGGGCCCTGCGGGCGCTTGGTACCGAGCTTGTTGTCGAGATAGAAACAGCGGGGGCATTCATTGAAAAGCTCTATCTTCGAGCGCGAGAGTCGCCATTTGCTACCGCCATAGTTCCAGTCGGGACTGCGATTCGGGTTGTACTTCTTGAACTCCATTACCATTTGATTATACGCCTTCCGACGCCATGATGGTCCGGGCCTCCGCGAGTATGGTCCCGATGCGCTCCGGCGTTATCCCAAGCTCGCGCAGTACATCACGTCGCTCCGTGACCTGCTCGCAGGTCACGATGCCCTGATCGATGAGGAGGCGCTTCTCCGCTTTCTTGACCGTGGTGAGCGCGGTGACCGGATATACGCCGGTCGCAACGATACGGTCATAGAGGTTTCCGCTTGACGGATAGCTCCATCCGAGGAGGCCGAGCCCCGAGCACTTCGCGTACTGCACCGCATGGCTCGTGAACTTCGTATTCGTGATCAGAAAGCCTCGATCCACCGGGCACGTCTGGGCCTTGGGGTCGCACTGCCAGATATCATCGAAGCGCGCCTTCACATAGAGCGCGACCTTCACGTCGGTCTTGTATCCCGGATCGTTGTGGTACTTGAGCTCCGCGGCGATACGTTCCTGCCCGCGCGTGGCATACACATCCACTTCGTGCGGCACGCACTTGCCTGGTATCATCTGCCTCCCTTCGACGAGCCACCCTTCCTTCTTGAATATCTCGGCAACGAAATCCTCGAACGGGTGCCCGCTGGGACCGAACTCGAAGAGCGCACGACGAAGGCTGTAGCGGGCGGCTGCGGGCCTTGCTTCCCGACGCAGCATCTGGAACGCACGGCGATAGATATCGTTCGATTCCGCCGCAGGCGCGAGCGATACCTCGATGGTGTGGCGGATGCGTTCGGCAGTGCGCTCGGACGCCCCCGCCTTGCGCAGCGACGCCTCAAGCTTCGTCCCATCGAACGGCTCTATCGTCCCGTCCGCTTTGATTATTTCCGGCTGCATTTACACGATAATACCACCTCCTACACATTCCTCGCCTCGGTAGAGCACGAGCGACTGGCCCGGCGCGATGGATTCGAGCACGATAGCGTCCGGGATGAACGTATCACGCTCCTTAGATAGGCACCCCGCTATCCTCGGGCCGTGATACCGGTACTGCGCCTCAAGTGGCTCTCCGCCAACCTCCGAGAACCAGTTGGTCTCCCGGAGCGCGATGCCGGCAGCATCGTTCCCTCCCGCTTGTTCGTGGGATACGACGAGAACGTTACGCTCGATGTCCTTCCGGATAACGTACCAAGGTCCTGGAGCTGCATTCCTAAGCGCAATGCGCTCCCCGATGGTATGGAGAAGTGCGCCGTCATGCATACCGACTTCCTGGCCGGCAGCATCGAATGCCTTCCCTTCCTCGCTCCCGAATTCCTGCTTCAGGAAATCCTCCACTGATATGGAGCCAAGGAAGCAGATGCCTTGGCTATCCCTCTTCTGCGCGACCGGGAGCTTGAACCGCTCGGCAAGGATACGGGTCTCGGTCTTCGGCTTATCCCCAAGTGGGAATAGCGTCATGGCAAGCGCATGTTTGGGCACTGCCCACAGGAAATAGCTCTGGTCCTTGCTTTCGTCGATGCCGCGGAATAGCTTCCCGGCTTCGCTCCGTGCGTAGTGCCCCGTCGCGATGAAGTCAGCCCCATTCTTCTTCGCGAACTCGTAGAACGCACCGAACTTCACCTCCCGATTGCACATGACGTCCGGGTTCGGCGTGCGTCCTGCCTTGTACTCCGCGAGGAGGTAGTCTATGACCCCTTTCTTGTATTCCGCGCTCGCGTCGAGCGTATGGAACGGGATATGGAGATTCGCAGCGACGCGCATCGCGTCTCGGCGATCAGCGGCCCACGTGCAAGGCATGCCCGGCGGGTACCAGCCCTTGATGAATACGCCGACGACACCAGCGCCCGCATCGATGAGCAGCTTCGCCGACACCGCGGAATCCACGCCGCCTGAAAGCCCGACGAATACACGCTTTCCCTTCAAGTCCATGAAGTAAGTCATAGCACCGTTGACAGAATCCTGGAAGTTGCAATGCTATAGGTGCTGAAACGAAAGGAGGTGAGTTCTGTGTGCGACGCTACCCATATCGTGAACATGAGGGTAGAAGTCCTCAAGAGTAAATCGGTGAGGCTCCATGGGGCCGGCCTACCTCATCTGGTGGTGCACGGCGAGGCCGAACTGAAGGGCGTCAGGATTCCTCACGACGAGGACGAATGGTGGATCGTCTTCCCTGCTCAAGGGAACCGCGGTCTCACGATGGAAGAGCTTCTGAACGCCACCTGGGACAAGAAGGTCATAGCGTGGGATATCCACCCCGCAGGACCCGATACCGAAACATTCGGGTAGGAGGAAGCCGAATGAGTTCCTATAAGGGCCAAGGCCGCGGATGCACCTATTCCGCGGCCTTTTTCTATCTACAGAGGAAGGTTCGAGGGCGCCTCCTTCGTCGACGACTGTATGCGTGGTATCGATGGCGCAGTCACCGACGCGCTCGGTACATGGAAGAGAGTCGCAAGCTCCTCGGAGCTCATGATGGCCCACCCCAGCTTATAGGGTTCATTGAAATACGCGCGCCTGCGGTACGCATCGACGAGCTGATGCTCGAGGTGCGCTTTATGGTGCCCGCTCTTATCCTCCCAGGGGTAATCGTTGAAAATGGCGTCCCAACGAGTGATGCCGATACCGTTGCCATTCTCGGAACTCATCGGTTTCCACAGACCGATGAGGAAGCTGATCATCGAGCCTTGGAATGCCTCCTCGGGAGCCGTGTATATCGCACGCATGCCGACATCGAATCCTGGCTTGTTCACGTTACGCTCGATGGCATAGATATCCTCCTGCTGGCCCTTCGTGAGCGGACCGAAACCCTCTTCCTCGACCATCATCCCTGTCGCCGCATTCATGCGTGAGGTCTTGCGCACCGCCTTATCCCGTATCTCCTGGATGATGTCCAAGCCTTCCTCCTTCCAGGTGCGCTCGCCGTTATACTTCTCCTTCTTCGTCATGCGGAAGTTTATCTGTACCCAGAACTGCTCCTTCGGTCCTATCGAGCCGAGCAGCTCGATGATTTGCGCCAATGGATCGATCGTCTCCTCCGGCTTCGCGAGCGTGGAGGTAGGGTTCATGAACTCGGCATAGGTGCGAATAGGGATAGGATCCTCCTTGGTCTTCTTGTAGTCGCAGCCCCACATCTTGTTGGGGTGGTGCGAAGGGTCGTAGAGGAGGCTGTAGTCCATGGCCTCAGTCAGCTCGACGCCCGGATACTGCGCGTATATGAAGCTCTCCACCGCGCGCCTGAACCCTTCGCGCGTCCATATGTAGAAATGCACCTTCCCGCCGAGCGACACTATCTCGAACGACCACCACGGACGCACCGAACCATTGATGTATTTCTTGTACCAGGTCGATTCGTTCGGGCCGATATGGAGGTTCGTGATGACGGTCTCCATGGCGAGCGGTGTCTTCCGGATATCGCGCGGCATCTTGAGCTCGAGCAGGACGTATTCCTGATTCGCGAGCCACCCCACGCGGTTCGCCTCCACGAAACGATAGACCGCGAAGCGCACGAGGACGATGGTCATCCAGATGGGCGAGAGGAAGATAAGGAGTTCGAAGTTCCGTAGCGTCTGCGCAGGTGACACAACGAGGAATGCGAACAGCATCATCGCGCCGGCGATAAGGAACGGCTTCGCGCCCATCGCCACTCCCTGCCCGTGCGCTTTGACGAAGAAATCCTCTGCAATATTGAAAAACGGAAGTCCGTTACTACTACCGTGTCCGCCTGATGACATGAGGAAAGTATAGCAAGAGCTTAGGACGAAATGCGAAAAGCGCCCGAAGGCGCTTTCGTTTAGACTGCGGTGTACTTCCCGTCCTTCTGTCGCTTGAAGTATTTGGAATCGTTGAGGTTCACGAGGATGGTGTTGTCCTTCACGTAGCGGACCTTCTTCACCTCGGTGATGACCTCATCGCGCGTGAGCGGCTTCTTCTTGAGTACATCGCGTACCACATCACGAACGACGCCTGGGGAGAAGCCCCACTCGGCGAGCGCGTAGAGGCCACGGCCCACGAGTACGAAACGAGAGTCCTTGATGAGCTCGTTATGGGTGGTTGCGACGTGCGCCTTCTTCCCGAACACTTCCACGATAGACTTCGCGACGTCAGCGAAGTGCATGGGCTCGCCGCGCTGCTTGATGACGAGGTACGCGTAGTCGCGGATGCCCTTGGTGCGGATAGCCGGCGCGTTCGCCTTGCCCCACTCGGAAAGCGGGTTAGCACCGATGGTCTTCGAGATGGAGAGCCAACGCTTGAGGATCTCCTCCTGCTGGTACGCAGAGTTGATGCCCTTGAGCTCGTCGAGGAACTTATTGATTATCTCCCCCTCGGAGAGGACCTCTTCGTCATCGAGTGCGGTATAGAGACGGGTGAGCGCGGTGTGCACCATGTCCGCGGTACCGTGGTCCACGTGCCAGCGCGCATAGAACTCGTCGGTCTCGCGTTCACGGAAGAATTCAGAGCCTACGACGAGCAGGAAGCGGAAACGGTTCTTCGCCTTCTCATCGGCAGCAAGGCCCTTGAGCAGGGTGTCCTCGGGGACGATAGCACCGAGGGATTCGATGTATGCGGAAAGCTCGCCGAAGGAATTCGCGGATTCGCGGAAGGACTTGGAGTTGCGGATGGCCTCGATGCCCGACGCCTCTATCTGGCGGACGCGCTCGCGGGTGATGCCCCAGCGCTCGCCGATGGCCTCGAGCGTCTCGCGCTCAGCGGACGCTCCCAACCCGAAACGGTATACGAGCACCTCGCGGGCGCGCTCCGGCACCTCGGCAAGGAGGCGCTTCACGAGCACCGTGCTATCGAAGGATAGCTTGCTGGTAGGACGCTTCGCGACTGCCTTGGCGGCAGTCGTAGGAACCTTGGCCTTTACGGCCTTTTTCGGGCTGAGTGGTTTCTTTGGCATATAGTAAATGTGGTATTCTTATACCAGATAGGTGTAAATGAGTCAAATGTGGACAGGTTCGGCCGCTCAGGCCTGTGCCACCACGATATTCAGTATCCGCCCAGGCACGTACACGGTCCTTTGGGGAGCATGCTCCCCGATTATTTTCATAACCGGCTCTATCTTCATGGCTTCATGAAGAGCCTCTTCCTCGGTGGCATCGAGCCCTACCGTGATTTCACCACGTTTCTTTCCATTGACTTGTACAATGATAGTGGTGTTATCTGACTCTTCGATGACGCTCTCGGGCCAACTCTCCTCGTGCACGCTCCCCTCACCACCTGTCTTTTCATACAAGTGCTCGGCGAGGTGAGGGGCGAACGGAGCGAGCAGGAGGAGGTAGGCACGATACGCTTCCTTCGATACCTCCTTCGCAGCTTCGAATTCCTTGAGCGCGATCATGAGCGCCGATATCGCCGTATTGAACTTAAATCGGTCGGTATCGATCCCTACTTTCGCGGACGCGATACCAAGGGCACGTGCGAGTGCCTCGCTTACTGGAGCATCCGCGAGGCGGCCGCTTAGCGCATGGATGCGATCGAGGAACTTGCGCATCGCCTCAACGCCATCAAGATTCCACGGATAGCTTCCTGGTTCGTTGTACGGCCCAATGAAGGCGAGGTACATCCGCACCGCGTCAGCGCCGTATTTCGCCACGAAGTCATCCGGGTTGATGACGTTCCCCTTCGACTTCGACATCTTCGCTCCGTCGGGGCCCAGGATGAGGCCACGATTGAAGCGTTCGTTGAACGGTTCCGGGGTGGGTACGAGCGCGAGGTCATACAGCGCCTTGTGGAAGAAGCGCGCATACAGGAGGTGCATCGTTGTGTGCTCGGAGCCGCCCGAATACCTATCGACCGGAAGCCACTTCTTGAGCATGCCCTGGTCCGTGAAGTCATGCTCATCCTTGGGGTCGAGGTACCGAAGGTAATACCAGGAGGAGTCCACGAATGTATCGAGGGTGTCGTACTCAGGCGTCCATCCTTCCCCGAAGATGCTCGTGACGCGCTCCTTGAGCTCCTGTGAGGACGCGAGCGGGCTCTCGTTCTTGCCGGGAGTGAAGTCCACGTCCTCAGGAAGGAGCCATGGCAGATGCTCGGCCGGTATGGCATGCGGCATACCCTCCGGGTCATACACCACCGGTATCGGGCAGCCCCAGTACCGCTGACGGGATACGAGCCAATCGCGGAGGCGATAGTTCTTTACGCGTTCACCACCCGCTGCAGCAACAATATCCCATAGCGCTTCGCGATTGCTCCGGCCATCAAAGGCGCCCGAGTGGGCAAGCAGCCCATCACCTGTATACGCCCCGTGCTCGGTGAAGCGGGCGAGCGCATAGAGATGCTGGTCATCATGGATCTCCTTCCTTGCCTGTTCCTTCGATACCCACTCGACGGTGAACTTGCCCTTTTCGTCCTCTTCGAGCTTCTGCTCGTCACGAGCATCGCTCTTGAGCTTGAAGTGCAGAAGGGTCGTGTGCGCGATGGTCGCTTGGTTCTTCGAGAATGCGAAGTATCCGTGATGCACCTTCTCCTCGGCTTCCTCGACGAGTTCGAGGTCTGTGTACCCGGTCTCCTCCGCGATCTCACGGGCGGCGGTTACCGACGGAGCCTCGCCTTCCTCTCCTGTTCCTCCAACCAGGAGCCGGCCGCCCAGCTCCTTCGGCCAGTGGATAGTGAGCACTTTGTCCTCGTGCTCAACGACCGCCACTATCTTCTCCTTATGCTTGGGGTCCGTCTGCTCCTCGCCCGTCACCGGATGGATGACGTACTTGATAGGGAGATCGAACTTCTTCGCGAACTCGAAGTCGCGCTCGTCGTGGGCAGGTACCGCCATGACCGCGCCCGTGCCGTACGACGCGAGCACGTAGTCTGCGAGATATACCGGGATGGGCTCGTTCGTCGCTGGGTTGATGGCCATGACGCCGCCCACCAGCACTCCTGTCTTATCCTTCTCCTCCTGACGCTCGCGTTCGGTCTTACGAGAGGTCGCGGTGCGGTACGCACGCATCTCGTCCGGGTTGAGCGCAGCAGGCAGGAGCGTCTCCACGAGCGGATGCTCGGGAGCGAGCACGACATACGTCGCGCCGTATAGGGTGTCGGGGCGCGTCGTGAATACCTCGATGGCCATATTCATGTCAGTACCCTCGTCAGAACTCTCTGCGGTATAGGAATGGAGGGGGAAGGAAAGCTTCGCGCCTTCCGACTCCCCTATCCACGCACGCTGCGCTTCCTTCATCTCCTCGCGCCAGGGAAGCGGGTCGAGGTCGCGGAGCAGGCGGTCAGCGTACTTCGTTATGGTAAGGAACCACTGCGTGAGATTCTTCTCCTCCACCTCGTGCCCGCAGCGTTCGCAGCGGCCGTCCATTACCTGCTCGTTCGCAAGCACCGTCTTATCATTCGGGCACCACTTCACCGCAGCGTTCCTGCGCTTCGCGAGCCCCTGCTCGAAGAACTTGAGGAAGAGCCACTGCGTCCATCTGTAGTACGAGGAGTCGCAGGTCACGACTTCCTTAGTCCAGTCGACCGACGTCCCCATCGATCGTATCTGCTCGCGCATGCGGTCCATGTTCTCGTATGTCCATTTCCTGGGATCTACGCCATGCTTGATGGCGGCGTTCTCGGCCGGAAGCCCGAACGCATCGAACCCTATCGGAAAGAGAACATTCTTCCCCTGCATGCGCTGATATCGAGCGAAGATATCGGTAAGCGCGAAGGCGTACCAGTGGCCGACATGGAGATCGCCCGAAGGATACGGGAACTCGAAGAGCAGATAGTACGGGTCCTTGGAATCGTCCTTGAGGTCGGTCGTATACAGATCGAGCTCCTCCCATTTCTTCTGGGCGGCCTTCTCTATCGCCTTATGATCGAATCGTTCCTTCGCCACGATACTGCTCGATTACCGCACTCGTTATCGCAATGGCTTCTCGAATACAGGATAGCGCTCAGGATCGATAGTGCGCTCGAAGCACACCGTTCCTGCGCCATGCTTCCAATTCTCCATCCCGCCTTCAGGGCCGGGGTATGGATAGGAGACCGCCATATCGCCCGCGTATCCACCGCGTCCCGTCATGTCCTTACCCTCGCGCGCGAAGTCGGCGCAAAGCTTGAACGCGAGCGTGCCGGTCTTCTCGTACGTATAGTCCATACCTGTCTTAGGGTCCTTGGGAAGCGTGAAGTATGAGAGCGGGTCTGAAAGCTCCGCGAGCGTTCCTGGAAGCTCCTCCTTCTGCTGGTAGAAGCTCACGACCTGGCTCTGGATGCTCATGAGGTCATTCACGCGCTGGACATCAAGGCGCGTATCGCGCGCTGCGCTCGGGCTGCCGACGATGAAGAAGCCAGCGACGATGGCTGCAAGAGCCACTGCCGCAGAAGCGATGCCGATGAGGTCGGCTTTCTTCGGATGCTTTATCCAGTATCCCTTGAGGTCAGCGAGGAAATGCATGAAGAGGAATCCAGCGACAAGCAATACGACGACTATCTTCAGGATGAAGCGGGTCGTGACTTCCCCGTTAAGGAAGTAATTCACGAGCGTGATGAGGTCGATGAGGATGGTGACGGTCATCACGAACACGGTGAGCTGGAGCACCCAGCGACGGACCCAGATGCCGGCCTTGCCGGCGTCCGCCATGATGGTGCCGCGAATGAGGCGGAGGAGTATGAGCGTGGTGGGCACGAGCACGATGAGGGATGCCATCGCGAAGCGCATTGCGCTCGAGTACGGGTCGCCTGCGTATGCGCTCGGGTCCGGGAATACGTAGTTGATGTACTCGAAGAGGAGGGTAATGAACGATATGACGGAGAGATACAGCGCAACCATCGCCCCTGCCCAGAGAAAGAAATCCTTCGGAGTCGTCTTTGACGTGTTCATAGCTGGTGTGGTTTCCATATGCGCCGGATTATACCACGAAGTTATGCTTGAGCTGGGCACCGCACGACGATTGTCCGAGTCCCTGTTGGAACCCTTATGCAATCATGCTAGGTTCTGTCTAGGTCAGGCAAGGAGGCCCACATGGATCAGTCAATCGAGATTTGGAGGGCATGCGGCATTGGTTTCTTCGCATGCGTCGCTGCTTTCAGCATTGGCGTGCTCATCGGCAATGAGAGGGGCTGGAAGCGGGCAAAGGACCTTCTCGCTCCCCGGCATCTTCGGGAGAAGTAGCCGCCCACGGGGAATCGCCCGTCGGGCGGTTTTCTGTTTATTCCTGAGGGTCTGGGAGGATGTTGGAACCCTTACACAACCATGCTAGGGTTCTGTCCAGAAACGGGAGATCCACAATGACCGAGTCCGGTAAGGATGCAGTCGCTCAAACCGAGCTTGAAGCTCTCGGGAAGGAGTTCAAGTCCTACATCGAAGATTTAAGAAAGGGATGGCTTCGTCAGAACCGCATCGATTCAAGGGACGTATACGAGGTGATGCGACCCGAAGATCGCGCGCGAGTGCAAGGAAGAATTCGTCAGTGGGAGAGCTATATAACCCCGCCTGCCGAAGCCTGGTGGAAAGAGCGCGGATACGGCGTCATCTGGCCCGACGATAATTCGAAGCCGATGCAGGTTCAGAGGCTGAAGGCTGCGTAGCACTGATCACCACTTAATAACGAGCACCCCAGGCATTTGGCCTGGGGTTTGTGTTTATAGCTGGAAGTCTGGGACGATGTTGGAACCCTTACACAACCATGCTAGGGTTCTGTCCAGACATCGCTGGAGACAGACAATGAGTGAACCCCTGACCGCAATCGACAAGAAATGGTTCAAAGACCAGGTCGGAGATGCTTTCTATCAGTACTTCGATCCGATCCGCACCCTCTTCAGGTACCTGTTCGGCCCGAAGCACTATCGGCTCAAGTTCATGTATGACAATGGCATGACCTCCGCCCGGGCGGACGAAACCTTTGCAGCGCGGAACGATCGCGAAGCGAGGCGCAAGGCGAAAGAGATCGCGGGTGAAAATTCCTGGTCCCTGACGCTCGAGCAGTATCGCAAGATCGAGCTTCCTGGCTGACAGCACACGTACTTTCTCTCGAGCTCCCTGCCCATGGGAGCTCGTTTGATTGCTGGCAGACTAGGTTTCGAACCTAGCTATGATGGAAAACCATCACATCGCCATCCACAACGGTATACGTCTTTCCCTCCATACGGATATCCCCCTTATCACGTGCATTGCTCCACGAACCGTCCGCAAGAAGCTTCTCCCAGCCGATGACCTCGGCACGGATGAACTTCTCCTTGAAATCGTTATGTATAGCGGCACCAGCGTCAGGCGCGAGCGCTCCCTGCTTCACCGTCCATGCGCGACTTTCCTTAGGACCTGTCGTGAAGAAGGTAAGGAGGCCAAGGGTGCGATACGCGCCACGTATGAGCGCCTCGATGCCGTCCACCTGCACACCGAGCTCTGAGCGGAACATATTCCTATCATCGTCCGCCACATCATTGAGTTCATGCTCGGTACGCGCATCCACCTGCACCGACTGACCCCCAAGAGACTCGACGTACTTGTACGCAGCCTCAGCACGCCCGTCGTTCACCTCATCGAGGTTGTGACCGCCCGACTTCCCGTTGAAGCAGTAGAGGATAGGCTTGAGGGTAAGGAGATTCATCGATTTGATGAGCTTCGCCTCTTCCTCGCTCATGTCTACGGTGCGTGCGAGGTGGCCACTCGTAAGCGCATGCTCGATGCGGGCAAGGACGGCGTCTTCCGCGACCGCTTCCTTCTTCTGCGCACGGATATCGCCCTGAAGGCGCTCGCGACGGTTCGCTACCGCCTGCTGGTCGGCGAGGATGAGCTCGAGGTTGATGACTTCGATGTCACGGACCGGGTCGACTTCCCCATGCACGTGCGTGATGTCCGCATCATCGAAGAACCGCACCATCTGGAGGATGGCGTCCACCTCGCGGATATGGGAGAGGAACTGGTTACCGAGCCCTTCGCCTTCCGAGGCCCCCTTCACGAGGCCTGCGATATCCACGAACTCGATAGCTGCAGGAAGCGTCTTCTCGGAGCCTGAAAGCGCCGCGAGCTTATCGAGGCGCTCATCCGGCACGCCCACCACTCCCACGGACGGGTCTATGGTGCAGAACGGATAATTCTCCGCAGGCACGCTCTGCTTGGTAAGAGCATTAAAAAGCGTGGATTTCCCCACGTTCGGCAGACCGACGATTCCTATCTTTAGCATGTTCTCCCTACCTTACGGCTTCAGTAGATAAAAAGGAAGGCCGCAAGCGGCCCTCGGGTGCCGAGAAGACTGGTTGCGTGTTGTCCAGACAATAATCCCGTGCGGGATGACTACCCTTCAAACCCAGCCTCCTCGACATGACTAATATACACATCGCAGGATGAAGAAATAGAAAAGGCCCGACCGTGTGGGGTGGACCTTTGGTTGCCAAGCGGATTCCGGAGTGGCACACCAGGGTGGTGTGGGGCACGGCCCTGTGAGCACTCTAAAAACAGAAACCGCTTGGCATTTACTTTATACCACTAGCGACCTTTTTTTGCAAGCCCCTCGACCTGCCGCTTCCATGCTGCCTTCTTCCGGTCCGACGCGTGCTCCGAGTGGCCGAACGCCGTGATCGAGGTGCGGAAGCCGGCGAAATCAAGAAGCGAGCGCTTGATGGTGTCGGCGAAGTCGCCGAAGGCGAGATAGTCGAGGATAGCAGGATTGCCGCAGGTGATGAGCACGCGCGCAGTACGTCCCTTCAGGAGCGCATCCCAGCCGAAGCGGTTCTTCCACATGCGGAATGCAAAGCGTGGCAGGAACATGCGGTCCCACATTCCCTTCAGTTGCCCCGGCATGGCGCCCCACCAGTTCGGATACACGAGCACGAAATGCTCGCACCAGGTGAGATTCTCCTGCACGGCTTTCAGATCGGGCTCGAGCTCCTGTATGGCGCGGTATCCCTTGTGGAGGATGGGATCGAAGGAGAGGTCGAAGATGTTCATGCGACGCACTTCGTGACCTGCTGCACGAGCAGCAGCTTCGTACGTATCAGTGAGCTCACGCGACAACGGCTCCGGACCGTTATCGGGATGCCCGAGGAGTATGAAGATTCGTTTCTTACGCATGAGTACAACGTACCATGAGCGCTCGCGCGCTCATGTGGACTACTTATTTCTGCGCGAGCGCCTGGAGCTCCTTCCGGTATTTCTTCATCACTTCCATCGTCGCCTTCATCTGCGGCTCGCCGCCCTTGGTGCGGCGCTCCACCTCCTCGCCGATCTTCTTGAAGAGCTCCGGGTCCTTCTGCACCAGCGTCATTATCTGCTCACGCTGCGCTTCCGGCACATCCTTCATCTTCCACTTCATAGCCTGCCTGAGCAGGAAATCTTGCATACCCATATACGAGCAGTATACCAAAAGACAAAAGGGTTGGCCCGCTATTAGCGGGCCGTTCTCCTTTGTCTGCTTTGGATATCCTTGGAAAGGAATCGGAGGGTTTTCTTCTGGATCTCTCCTGGCGAGTCCGTAGCGCGCACCACGATGATTACAGCTGGATTGTTCGGATGGAGGCGATGGAAATTCTCGAATCCTCGACAGGAGGATTTGACCTGGAGAGGGATTCTACCGAATTCGGTATAGGCCCAAGCATCAGTCCCCTCCCTATCTTCCTGAGAGGTGGCCTTTTCTATCTTGTAGAGCCAGCTCGGGAAATCAACCGGATGATTCCTCAGAGCATCGAAGAAGCGTTCTTCGTTCTGGAAACCGAGGGCCCGTAGGGTTTCTTGCGGGATGGGGTCAGTTTTTTCACTCAACACTCCCTCCTCTTTTTGTACTAGCTCAACCTGTCCATACTCTAGCGACGAAAAGGAAGTTCAACAATCTATCCCTGGGGAAAGCGCTAAAGCAGCACGGTTACCTGATTGGTGGAGATCTCAGCCACCCCGCTTTCGATATCGATGGTGCTTTCCTCCCCCGCAGCGCTCTTAACGCGCGCGACGCCCGCACGAAGCGGCGTCACGAACGCCTCGTGGTCCGCGAGCACCGTGAAGTCGCCGTCGGCGCCCGGGAGCGTGACCAAGAGCGCCTCCCCTTCATAGAGGTTCTCTCCTACTTTCGCGATAGTGAGGTGGAAGGTCTTTGCCATCTTACGCGGTCACCTGATCGATGGTGCCCTTCATGTAGAAGGCCTGCTCAGGCTTCTCATCATGCTTTCCATCAACGATTTCCTTGAAGCCACGCACAGTCTCCTCGCGCGATACGTACTGGCCTGGGGTACCTGTGAAGGCTTCTCCCACGAAGAATGGCTGCGAGAGG
This sequence comes from uncultured Candidatus Saccharibacteria bacterium, assembly GCA_964434255.1. GTDB lineage: Bacteria > Patescibacteriota > Minisyncoccia > Phycocordibacterales > Phycocordibacteraceae > C7867-001. The sequence goes on along the minus strand of CAYSUL010000009.1, from coordinate 77 downwards.
CAGCGTTCGAGCTTGCGGGCGCGGGCAACCACGTTCCGATCCTCATCGCAGAGCGCCTCGATACCCAGGAGGTCGAG
>CAYSUL010000008.1:3450-22061 GCA_964434255.1 uncultured Candidatus Saccharibacteria bacterium | reverse complement strand
CTGTATCTGTTCCATAAAGGCGCAGGTATCAAGTCGTAGTTCGGTTCGAAACCTAGTCTGCCAGCATAGGACTCCTCTACGCTAGAATAGGGGAATGGTCCGCAAGCCAGACGTTAAGCGCGAGAGATTGACCCACGCCATGCCCGAGGCGGGTGCTGAGATATATATGGAGGAGTCCATCCTCGTAGGCGGCACCTTCGACGAGCGGAAGCTCGAGAAGCTCACCCTCGAGAAATGCGTAGTCGAAAGCACCAGCTTCGACGGGGCGAATATCGCGGAAGCCGATATCACCGACTGCGTATTCGATAAGTGCAGCTTCACGGGTACCGAGCTATACGAGTCCAGGCTCGATCGGGTGCTCGTGAAGTCCACTCGCTTCCAAGGCACGACGCTCGCAGAATCGGAGCTGCAGGACGTGCACTTCGCCTCCTCGAAGCTCGATGGCGCGAACTTCCGGTTCAGCAAGCTCAAGGAAGTACTTTTCGATAAGTGCGAGATGGTCGGCTGCGATTTCCTTGGTGCCGAGCTCGAGCAGGTGGAGTTCCGTAACTGCAACCTCACGGGCGCGCAATTCCTCTCCGGGAAGCTCGATGACGTGCAGTTCCCCGGCTCGAACCTCGAGGACATCAGTCTGGACAAGGCGAGCATCGAGAGCGTGACCGTAACCACCGGCCAAGCGCTCTATCTTTCCGGGGTATTCGGCCTACACATAAAGGATTGAACGGCAAAGGGCCGGCCCGCCTTCGTACTCGTACGAAGGCGGGCCGGCCACTAAGCGTTTTTCCGTCTCATAGGTGCGCTCTTGTTAGCGTCTTGTAAACGGATGAGAGTAGCGTCATATCTCGAGAATAGCGGGCGCTACTGACGCGGGGTCAAAAACAATCCCGTATCCAATCGTTGCAGTCATAGCAATCGTCGATGCATAACTGTTGTTGAACCCGGTCTGGAAAGAACATTGTGAGGCAAGAGGAAGGGAGGCAGTGCGCACACGCCTCTCCTCGACCTCGTGCAGGTACTATACGAAATGAGATATGAAAGAAATATGAAATTCCCTGTGCAAATCTTTGCTAGGAGAAATCCAGCGATACTTCGTGCATGCCCGCCTTCTCGCCCGAGAGGGGGTTCTTGAAATCAGTACCGGTTGCAGGCGGGAACGTTATCTTCACCGCCGTACCTCGTCCGATCGCGCTCCGTATGGAAATGCTGCCCTTATGCATGCGTACTATCTCATTCACGATAGCGAGACCGAGGCCGGACGTTCCCGAACCCACACCGCGCGCCCTTGAGGTATCGCCACGGTAGAAGGGTTCGAAGATGTGGAATAGGTCCTTCTGGTCTATGCCGATGCCCGTATCAGCCACCGTGACCACAGTGCTTCCGCTGGCGTCGGGCTCCACCAGCACGCGCACTAATCCACTCTTATGCTGCGGGGTGTAATTGATAGCATTCTTCACGAGGTTCGTGAGCACCTGTTCGAGCGCCGTCTGGTTGCCTTCGACGAATGCGGGTCGGCCTGAATCCATGGCGAGCTGTATGCCACGCTCTTTGGCGAGTGCCAGGTGACGGCGCAGCACCGTTTCGGCTATAGCGCGGATATCGATGGGCTCGAACTCCATGCGGCGGGGCCGCGCGAGCGTATCGAACGTAAGAAGGTTATTGATTATCTCCGAGATGCGGTCGAGCTCGACGAGCGTATCCTCGAACGTCTGCTTAACGGCTGGGTCGAGCTTAGGGTCGAAGAGCGCCACCTCCGTATTCGTCTTTATGATGGCGAGCGGGGTACGCAGCTCATGCGCGATATTGCCGATGAATTGTTTCTGGGCGCGCAATGACCGACGGGTAGGCCGGAGTGCGAAGCGTGCCATGAAATACCCGAAGAGCCCGTTCAGCGCGATGATGAGGAAGAAGACGAGGCCGTATGCTTGCTCGCGCACTTGCTCTATCGACCGGGGAAGGCTCGCGTCGCTCGTCGTTCCGGTCACTATCGCTGTTGAAAGATGCTCGCTAATGGAAGTTACCGTCTGATCCTGCGCGTACTTAAGGCCCCAGGTGAAGATACCGATCATCACGACCGCGAGCGCGATCTGGAGCAGGGTGATATGGACAGCGGTGCGGACGAACGGGTGGAAGCGGTACTTATCCGTTAAGCCGGTAACCCACGCCGCGAACTGTTTCAAAAAGGGAATCGTCTCCATAGGTATCGAGCTTCTTACGAAGGTTCTTCATGTGTACATCAAGCACGTTCGAGAAGCCAGGGAAGTCGAAGCTCCAGACATGGTCCATTATAGTCTCACGGGATAATGCTTCGTTGGGGTGCCGCATGAAGAACTCGAGCAAGGAGTACTCCTTGAGGGTAAGGGGAATTTCCTCGCCCGCCTTCACGACCGTGCGTTTGCCCGGGTCGAGCTCGATATCGCGCACAGTAAGGGTCGAGGCGACGCTCTGCTCGGGACGGCGCAGCACCGCGTTCATGCGGGCGACGAGCTCATCGAAGGAGAAGGGCTTCGATATGTAGTCGTCAGCGCCGCAATTAAGGAGTTCCACCTTGTATTCCGTCTCGTCTCGGGCCGTCAGGATGATGATGGGGGTCGTCACGCCCTCGGCGCGCGCCTCTTTGGTGATTTCAGCACCGCCAATCCCGGGAAGCATGAGGTCGAGGAGGATGAGGTCGTATTCGTTGCGGTAGAGAAGGATACGGGTGCGTGCCTTCTCGCTATCCTCGAGCCAGTCCACGGCGAACCCTTTGGCCTCGAGACCTCGCTTAAGGCCTTCGGCGAGCTTCGCTTCATCTTCTACGATTAGGATACGCATATGGGTGGGTGTGAGTTACTCGGATAAGTCTTCGTACAGTAGAGAAGACGGTCTTCATGAAGATTACTTTCCATCATAGGGTGTATTCATGAGGTTTTGGTTAATATGACCCAAAAGCACCTCTCTACGAGCGTGTATTTACACATGAAATAATTCGTGCCCTGAACCCTATACGAGCCAGCATTTTCCTGTCGGAATGAACGCTATCCCCAGGACGAGTTTCGGTCGGTCCGAGGTAAAATTGAGCTCAAGGTAACAGGGAGATGCACCACGGTGCGTGCGGGGAGATTAATTGAGTAATAAGCAATACGTTGCATATGAAGCAGGTCAAAAAGCGCAATGGGAGCATCGCAGATTTCGAGGAACGAAAGATAACGGAAGCGATGCGTAAGGCCTTCGAGGCTACGTACATTCCGACGAGCGATGAGAAGCTCCAAGAGATGACCGCTACGGTCGTTGCGCAGATCGAGACCAACTTCCCGACCACCACCCCATCGGTCGAGCACGTACAGGACTATGTCGAGATGATCCTCATGAAAGAGGGGTATCTTACCGTCGCTAAGCACTACATCGTCTATCGCTACGAGCACACCAAGATACGCGAGAAGATGCAGGAAGAGGTGCTCGAGAAGATAGAGGAGAACGCGCTCAAGATAAAGACCCGTTCCGGCCGCGAAGTCGCGTTCTCCGAAGACAGCGTGCGCAAGAATCTGATGCGGTTCGTGAAGGGATACGAGAACGACGTCGACGTCGAGTACATACTCTCGCAGCTCAAGTACGAAGTGTACGAAGGCATGACGACCGACGAGGTGCACAAGGCGCTCACGATGGTCGTGCGCTCGATGATCGAGCGCGATCCTGCGTACTCGAAGGTCGCTGCGAAGCTCCTGCTCCATCGCATCTATGGCGACGTGTTCGGTCCTGACTACAAGTCCGACAATCTCGTCGAGGAGCACGCGCGCGTGTTCGCGCGTAACATCAACCGACTCGTCGAGGAAGGGAACCTCGATACCCGCATGAGCGAGTTCGATCTGGATAAGCTCGGCCGCGCGCTCGTCATCGAGAACGACCACTTCTTCGAGTACATGGGCCTCGAGATCATGAGCTCCCGCTACTGCATGGAGGACCCGAAGGCGAAGCTCACGCTCGAGACCCCGCAGATGCTCTGGATGCGCATCGCTATGGGCCTTGCGATAGCGGAGAAGCCTGCTGACCGCGAGCGTGTCGCGCTCGAGTTCTACGATGTCCTCTCCAATTTCTACTACACCCCGGGCGGCCGCACGCTCTTCCAGGCGGGAGCCAAGAAGGCGCAGCTCTCCAACTGCTTCCTCAACACCGTTCCGGACTCGCTCGATGGCATCTTTAAGTCCGTATCGGATAACGCGCAGTACCTCAAGTGGTCGGGCGGCACCGGCACCGATTGGACGCGTGTCCGCGCCACCGGCTCCTTTATTAAAGGTACAGGCGTACCGTCGCAGGGCATCGTGCCGTTCCTGAAGATCGCGAACGATGTGAACCTCGCTATAAACCGCTCAGGTAAGCGCCGCGGTGCGGGCTGCGTATACCTCGAGACCTGGCACATGGACATCGAGGACTTCCTCGAGCTCCGCAAGAACACGGGAGACGAGCGCAGGCGCACCCACGACATCAATACCGCCAACTGGATCCCCGACCTCTTTATGAAGCGCGTGCGCGATGGGGGAGAGTGGACCCTCTTCTCGCCATCCGATGTTCCTGATCTCCACGACCTCTATGGCGCGGCATTCGAGAAGCGGTACGAGGAATACGAGGCTATGGCCGCACGCGGCGAGATAGAGACGTTCCGTACTATCTCGGCAGCGGACCTCTGGAAGAAGATGATCGGCATGCTGTTCGAGACCGGCCACCCATGGATAACGTGGAAGGATCCATCGAACATCCGTTCCCCGCAGGACCACGCCGGTGTCATCCACAACTCGAACCTCTGCACCGAGATAACGCTCAACACGTCTGATGATGAGACCGCGGTCTGCACCATCGGATCCCTTAACTTCGCGAAGTTTATCGTGAACGGAAAGTTCGACCATGAGCTCGTCGCGAAGGTGACACGCACCGCGATACGCATGCTCGACAACGTCATCGACCTCAACTTCTATCCGACCAAGGATGCGGAGCGTGGCAACATGCGCCATCGCCCGGTCGGCCTCGGCATTCGTGGCTACCACGATGCGCTCTACGCGCTCGACATCAACTTCGATACCGCTGAAGCGGTCGAATTCGCTGACGAGAGCATGGAAGTCGTCGCGTACTACACCATCCTCGCTTCATCCGAGCTCGCGAAGGAGCGCGGTACGTACGAGACGTATAAGGGTTCCAAGTGGGACCGCGGCATCTTCCCGCAGGACACCATCGATCTGCTCGAGAAGGAACGTGGCGAAGCCATCGTGCTCAAGCGCGGCGGCAAGCTCGACTGGGCGCCGGTACGCGCGCACGTGAAGCAGTACGGCATGAGGAACTCGAACACCATGGCGATCGCACCGACCGCGTCGACCGCGAACCTCGTCGGCTGCATCCCGTGCGTCGAGCCTATCTACAAGAACATCTACGTGAAGTCCAACAAGGAAGGCGACTTCGTCGTGGTGAATAAGAATCTCGTCGAGGACCTCAAGAAGCATAATCTCTGGAGCACGGCGATGCTCAACCGTATCAAGTATGCCGACGGTAGCATCCAGGACATCGACGAGATCCCGCAGAACTTGAAGGACAAGTATAGGGAAGTGTTCGAGATAGAAGGAAGGTGGCTCATCGAGGCAGCGGCCCAGCGCGGCAAGTGGATGGACCAGTCCCAGTCCCTCAACATCTTCTTCAATGGAACGAGCGGCCGCGAGCTGTCCGATATCTACTTCCTCGCATGGCAGATGGGCCTCAAGACCACGTATTACCTACGTTCCCTCGGTGCGTCCCAGGTGGAGAAGTCGACCGTCTCGACCGCAGAATACGGTTCGACCCACAATCGCACCGCATCAGGCCCTATGACCGCCGCAGTCGCGACCGAAGCCATCGTTTCGCCCATCGTTACTATGGAGCTCGTGCCCGTAGCGCCAAGCGTCCCGAGCGGGTTCACGCCGGACGAGTGGAAGGCCAAGATGGCGCGCGTCGCCGCAGGCGAGGAAGCGGGCGTGTGCGAGAGCTGCGAGTCATAAGGTTGCGGGGAGGAGTGAAGAAGAGGACAATAGCAGAACGTACTCGGAACACTACGATTCCGGATTATCGGTAACCACTATCATCGTATGCCAATCAACAAAGGAGCAGCAGCAGTCGACATCAACAAGCGCAAGATAATAAACGGCGCGGACGCCGACGTCATGCAGCTCTATCCTATGCGCCACACCTTCGCATGGGATGCGTACATGGTGGGGAACAGCAACCACTGGCTCCCGACCGAGATATCCATGCAGCGCGATATCGAGCAGTGGAGGAGCCCGACCGCGCTCACCGCTGACGAGCGCAAGGCATTCGAGACCGTGCTCGGCTTCTTCACGACCGCCGACTCCATCGCGGCTAACAACGTCGTTCTTGCGCTGTATAAGCACGTGACAAGCCCCGAGTGCCGCATGTATCTTCTTCGCCAAGGATACGAGGAGGCTATACACACGCATGCGTACCAGTACATCGTGGAATCACTCGGCATGGACGAATCCAAGATATTCAACATGTATCGGGAAGTGGAGTCCATATACAACAAGGACAACATGGTCCTTCGCCTTAATGAAGGAATCTTCGCAGACGACTTCAAGACCGGCACGTTCGAGAACGATCAGCTCTTCCTCGAGAATCTCTGCGTCTTCTCGCTCATCATGGAGGGCATCTTCTTCTACTCCTCCTTCGCGGTCATGTTCGGTTTCCAGCGCCAGAACAAGCTGACCGGCTCCGCGGAGCAGATCCAGTACATCATGCGCGACGAGTCGCAGCACCTGAACTTCGGCATAAACATGATCAACTCAATCAAGGAGGAGCAGCCGGAGCTGTGGACCCCTGAGTTCCAGCAGCGCATCGTCGATCTCGTGAAGCGCGCAGTCGTCCTCGAGTACACCTTCGCCAAGGAAGTCTTCCCGAATGGCATCTTCGGTATGAACGCGGCCGGCTTCAAGCAGTACATCGAGCATATAGCGGACCGCCGCCTCACGACCGTGGGACTCCCGACCCAGTACAATGTCGAGAACCCGTTCCCATGGATGAGCGAAGCCGTGGACCTCAACAAGGAGAAGAACTTCTTCGAGACTCGCGTTACGGAGTACAAGACGGGCGGTCAGCTGAATTGGTAAGAGTTCAATACTTCTCTCCTCATCCAATCTAGACGTACTCTAGAACAGGAAGAGGGGACTTGCTACTTATCTTAACCACTCTGACTCAGGAATTCCTGATTGAGCGATGATAGACTTCATTGTTTTGGGATGGATACTGTCTGTCCCGTGAACAGACACGGTGACCAGGTAACTCTTGGTATTATTTTTCTTCGAATAGTAGAAATGGCTACCGCGCGCATGTGTTTGGATGAAATCATTCTTTCTAAGAAATCTCATCACCATTGCCGCGGTCCAATTATTCAGACCTCTGGGCATATTTTATGCTAGGGCCGGAACTGAATACTGGGAAGCTTTGTAGACTTTCTTCCTTTCCTCCTCTGTCTCTGAATTTGCGGAATTCCACAATGCTTCGTACTCAGGCTCAACAGTCTGATTAAGTACCGCACTCGACAGCCTATTCTTTTGAGCAGCCTCAATATAACCAGCTATCGCTTCGTCTAGAAGCATATCTACTTCCTGTGGAGAACATCCTGTTTCCACAATATTGAACTCAAGTGCAGCGCCAAACCACTCCCCGTTCTGCTGGAAGATAATGCTTCGCACAGTTCCACTGTGTCGAATATTATGGAATGACATATAAAGCGAATATACCCCAGCCATGGCTTAATTTCCAGTTAAAGATAGTAATTATAATGATGGATTTCTCGGTTGAGTTTGTGCCTTCACCACTATTTAGTTGCGTGAAGCAATAGTTTAGCGGGTAAGGCAGAACGGAGCGGAGCCCGGCAAATCGGATTCTTGGTGGAAAGGAGCACAAACGGTAATACGAGAGGTAGAGGCATTCTGCTCGAGGGTATAGGTGGTGTCATAGCCCTCGCCCGCACCATTGCAGCTAGCTGACACGCAGGTATTGCTTCCTTCGCTCGGATCGTACGGGAGCTCAGCGATATAGGTAGGAACGAGGCACGGACGAAGGTCGTATCCTGTCGCATCGTCTATCTGCGTAGCGGTTCCCGGCAGGATCGAGGAGCAATCGCCGGCGGCATCCTCGAATATTCCGCGATTGTCAGCGAGACGATGGCCAACCGCATCAAGAATAGCGGTGACGTTAGCTTCGCGCTGCGTATTACGTGCTTGTGCGAATTGCCGAAGTGGGTTAATAGCTACCAGGACAATAGTAGCGAGCAATGCAAGCATGCCCATGACGACCAGTATTTCGATAAGAGTAAAGCCCCGATTTGAGTTCTTCATGACGGATATGTTGCTGGTATACCGTAATAGTACGAACCAGAGATAAAATAATCCTCGAGAAATAATCATATTTCCCTGGAGTGGATTATCGATGGAACGCCATCATCGAGATAGATCCGAATTGTCCACGAAGAGAAGGACTCCTTAACCAGGGAAGAGGAATTAATTATGTAGGTATCGTCCATCTCGATAATCGAATCTATGCGACAGCCCTCTTTCTTGCCAAGCGGCACAGTTTCGCCATTTGGCGGCGGTTTGTACGAGATATCCTGCGCAAGACGCAGCAGCGCTATATTCGTGCAGGTGCGAGCTGCTAGGCGCGCGCCTTCTGCATATGCCGCATGCAGAACGCTCAATCGAGCGTAGTACGCATCCTTGCTCGCCTCCATAGCGAGGCCAGTGAGCGCAGTCGCGATAATTAGGGTGGATATGAGGGCTACGAACCCGCGTGGCGCCTGAGGATTCATGGTGATGGATAGAAGGTTCGTAAGAATCGGTGGGTCCTAGAGGAACGGTGGGCGGAAGTCTCAAGCAATACATCGATAGTTGTAGGCTCCAGTCCAGCGTCATCTAGCGTACCCCCAGAGAAGGAAAGCGCAGTTACTGCCACCGCAGGAGCCGTAAGCGGCGAAGCGACTCCATCTCTCGTATACATAACACTTCCGTCCCTGCGTCCTATGGAGATGCGGCTGCCATCCCCGTCTTCTATCGTTAGCGTGCCGGATTCCTCCTCTGGTAGTGGCGCCATAACCCGCTCAGCATCGTTTAGGAGGTGGCGTATTCTCTCAAGCACGAAGAGGCTTTCCTCAAGCACGAGCGCCTCGTCGCGTGTTCGTTCTGCGGAGTCAGCTATGCCGCGGGCGCTTGAGAGGCAGCCGAGCATGAGCAGACTGAACAGGGCGAGGTAGATAATAAGCTCGATAAGCGTGAAGCCGTTTCTCATAGCGGGTCTATTCGCGTGAGCTTTCCTACCCCGGCCTCAAGAGAGGCGATGTAGAAGCTATTGCGAACGCATAGGAACGAGACCGCTTCACCGGGAATCGAGAGCGAAGAGCTCATCGATAGCGAATCAGTGCTTGAGTCCCATATCTCGAAATCCTTGTTCGTTAGCAGGGCAGCGAGCGTATCGCGCACGAGTATGCCTCGAGCACTACGCCGGTTAAGCGGAGTACCCACATTCTTAGACTCGATGACCGGAAATGCTGAATCATCGAGATTGATCAGATACCACTCATCGGCGTTGCTTATATACGAGCGTGCGATATGGAGGACCGAACCTGAGACCGCTACTCCATGCGCGTATCCGAAGCGACTCGTCGTTTGAAGCGGAGGAAACGCTATTCGTACAAGCTCTCGTATATCCGCAGGGTCGGTGATATCGAGTATGACCACATCAGCGATACCTCGCGCATTGCTCGCGACGAACGCACGACCCTCGCGGACCAGGATGTCATTAATGGTCCTTCCTATGCGGTAGCCTCCTCTCCATATCGGGTTACGAGAATCCTGCACATCGATGATGTTGAATTCCATGCCGGTACTCGTCGGTGTTTCTTCGAGTCCGAGGTATATGAAGCCATCACGATAATAAATACTCTTAGCGGCTACAGGACCACTCGTATCCCCGGCGTACGGCGGGGTAAGAATAGGTAGCAGTAGCCGGCTCGCGAATGCGGGAGCGGTTGGCGTGCTCACATCGATTATCTGAAGTTGGCCGCAACTAGCGAGCTTCGCGCACGCCGATGCGCTTGCTAGGTACGCGTGCTCCCCGGCGAGCGCTATATCGGCTATGGCCGCAGTGGTCGATGACGTGCTGAGCATCGAACGGAATGCCGGGAGCCCGTTCTCGTATTCGAAGACGAAGAGGGAAGGCTGACCCACCGTCTTGGTCGACGTGGAGGTAAGAGCAAGAAGGTTTCTTGTGGTAGCCATCGAGCCTATGGAGTATGTGTCCATACCAGGTAGTAAATCTCCACCCTCGAGCGTGCTTGTTTTGGCGACAGGATTATGCCAATCACCGCTCGGTATGCTGTCGCATGGGTAATCCGTCGCATGTTCGTAATCCGTGACCACAGACTCAAGCGCAAGCCTTTTTTGATTTCCCCATGCGTCGGGCCAGGAGACCGTGGCGGTCAGGCGTTTCGTGAGTTCGTCCGAGAGGAGCCTCGAGCCAAGGTGGACATCAAATGGTACGCCTGCCGTTGTGGAGCTCGAAGCAATGGAACCGAATGAATCCTCGGCTTCATGCTGCGCCTCCGCGAGAAGCGTTTGTGCCAGCGAAAGAGCTTCCGCGTGGTCACGTGCATTTTGGAGGATGTAAGGAGCGCCAAGGGTGAGGAGGGTAACGGCTATGAGCGCCGTGCTCAATACCGCGAGCGCGATGATGACCTCAAGTGCGGAGAAGCCACGAATCATTGGACGTGTCGCATTGATATACCGCCCGCCTCGTTGATCCCAAGATGCATTTCTCTTGTCCCATGGAGAATCAATTCCTGCGATTGGAAGCCCGTGCCTCGCGTGAATACCAGCTCGTCATTCCCGCTCTGTGCACGCGCGCTGCTGCGCGGGTATATCTCGTCGCGTCCGGCGAGGCGAGAGCCATAGGTCTCGCCCATGAAGAGCACGATGCCTCCCGGCAGGACCTTGATACCGAACGAGGAAGGCCCGGTGCATGACTCCTGCGGGCACACATTCGATTGTGTCTGCGAGCGAGCCCGATAAAGAAGGGAAACAAGCAGCTCATCCTCGTCGCGTTCGCGCAGATACCTGTCGTCCATGGAAGCGAACAGTGCGATGCCGCCTATTAGGAACGAGACAATCGCAAGCGAGATGATTACTTCCATGAGGGTAAGGCCGCGCATATCACGAGATAGAGAGGTCCTGCGTGATTCGGTATATGGGCGTAATGATGGAGAGCGCGATGAACCCAACGACGAGGCCGATACCAACCATCAGTACCGGCTCTATGAGCGTCGTGATATTCCGCACACGCTCCTCCACCTCCGACTCATACATCTCCGCCGCCATCATCAGGCTCTCGCTCAAGCTTCCCGTCAGCTCTCCCGTGCCCACCACCTGGGTCATGAGCACGGGGAAGAGGGCAGGGGTATGCGATAGCGCGTCAGTGAGCCGTTTACCCGCGATCACCTCGCGCTCCGCACGATGAAGTGCTTCGCGGTACGCGCTGTTCCTCGTCATTCCGGTGCATAGGTTGAGTGCAGGAACGATACCGACCCCGCTCTTCGTCAGGGTGCTCAGCACTCGTGCGAGAGCGGCAAGTTCATATGCCTTAAGGAGTTCGCCGAGCACCGGAAGCGTGAGAAGGGCGTGGTCCCGCCGAAGCCTGACGAGTGGATACCGGCACGCATATACCCAGAGCATACCGAGTACTATCATGCCCGCTACTAGGAAAAGGCCGTACGTCGTGACGAATCCACTCGTCGCAATGAGGAGTCGCGTGGACAGAGGAAGGGTCGACTCGAACCCTCGGAAGAGCGGGAGTATCTTCGGGAACGCGTAGGCAATAAGGAATACGACGATGCCTAGGGTCGCGAACAGGATGAGCGCGGGATAAATAAGGGCACCTACGACCTTGGCGCGAAGCGCCTGCGCCTGCGCAAGCGTTTGCCCGATATACAAGAGGCTTTCATGCAGCCGGCCCGTCGTTTCGCCGATACGTACGAGTGAGATATCGAACGCACGGAACGCTCGCGGGAACTGCGTAAGCGCTCCGGATAAGGACTCTCCCCGCGTGACTGCGAGAGTCACTGCACTGAACACTGTTGATGCTAATCGAGTACGAGCGTCCTCACGAATGAACGTGAGTGCCGGAAGGATAGGGATGCCGGAGCGCAGGAAAAGCGAGAGGCGTGCCGCGAACAATATCTTGTCACGCTCGCTGAACGAATGAAGTTCGACGCTAGAAAAACGAACGAAGACACGTCTTATGCGAGCGGCGACGTCACTCATGATGAAGTCTCAAGATCTCCTCGATAGTGGTCGTGCCTTGTTCGGCCTTGGCGAGTCCGTCCTTAAGAAGGGAGCGCATGCCGTGTGCAAGCATCTGGGACCGCAAGGTGAACGCAGCGGGGCGATCGAGCACGATCTTGCGGACGAAATCATCCATCACAAGGAGCTCGAAGACGCCAATACGCCCGCGATACCCGGTTCCATTGCATGCTGCGCAGCCTGCGCCTATGAAATGGAACGAAGGAAGCGTTACCTCATTCTCCGTCGTCTCTCGTATCGCTGCTTCCTCTGCTGTTCCCAATCTCTTCTTGGTCCTGCATCCCGTGCATATACGACGGGCCAGTCGTTGCGCGATGATGAGGCTGACTGTCGAGGGAATGAGGTATGGCTCGACGGATAAGTCGAGAAGACGGGGCAGCGCGGTTGGCGCATCGTTCGTGTGGAGTGTGGTGAGCACGATGTGGCCGGTCAGCGCTGCGTTCACCGCAAGCCTTGCTGTTTCCTTATCCCGCACCTCGCCGACCATGATGATGTCAGGATCCTGGCGCAGGATGCTCCGCAATCCCGTCTCGAATGTAAGGCCGCTGCGGTCATTCGTCTGCATCTGGGTCATTCCGTCCATGGAGTACTCGATAGGATCCTCGATGGTGATTATCGATTTCGCATTCGAAGAAAGGAGGGAGAGCAGGGCGTACAAGGTCGAAGTCTTGCCGGAACCGGTAGGGCCGGTCGCGAGAATAAGGCCATGAGGCCTGCCTAGCGAGCGGAGTAGCTGTTTTTGGTGCGTCTCGCTGAGGCCTAAGGCATCGAGTGTGCTCATTCCATCATCAGGAAAGAGCAGGCGCAAGACCGCGTTCTGGCCATGATATGTCGGGGCTATAGAGACACGCACATCAAGATGTCTTCCGAGCATAAGTGTGTGCCTGAATCGCCCATCTTGAGGTCGCTGATGTTCATCGATGCGCAGGCTCGAAAGTATTTTGATGCGTGAAATGAGCTCCGTATGCAGGCGGAGTGGGACATGTGATCGTGTTTCAAGTGCGCCATCAATGCGGAACCGCACGCTTAGGCGCGCTTCCGTCGGATCGAGGTGTATGTCCGATGCTCGCAGGCTATATGCCTCCTCGAGCAGATTCGAAAGTACTGATGTTGCTGACAGGGAAGTCTCCTCTGTGGTTAGTGAGGGGGCTCTCGTGGCGTGGCTTGGCATCCGCTAATCGTACGGAGTATAGATAAATAAAAGCTCAAGAAGAGATAAAGAAAACCTGTATCCGAGTTCTGGCATCGAGATAATTGACGGGAAGGTGCAGAGGAGTAGGGTGATGATGGAATAGGGTCTCGACCCTGTCCCTTTCAACCGGAACACCGCGGTGTTCCTTAATCTCCCTGCGGGGAGGCCTCGGGGCTGCGGCCCATATAGGTATGGAGAAAGTACGATGGCGACGGAATGGAATTTCGCAATAAAGCACCTGCAAGAAGACGGCGAATACGGGCTCGCACTCCAACTTGTCGGCTTAACGCCGGCGCGAAGAGAGCGTCTCCTGGCAAAGCTCATCAAGCAGCTTGCGACTTCCGAAAAGGGCCGATTGAGCTCATCCGAGTGGGAGAAGTTGGACGAGCTTATGGTCAAGCTGTGTGGCGCGTACTTCGCGAGCCTTTTCGATCGATACTGCGACCAGAACCCGGAGACCTGGCGTAATCGCGACCAAGGCCCTGCTTATGACCAGGTCGGCAGGCATGCGCGTGATCTCGTTGACCTTATACCAAGCTCGGGTCAGGGGTATATCCGGGAAGTGGACATGGCGGACGTGAATCTACGACCCTGGGCGGTGCGCATCTTCCCCAAGACTCGTCGAATGTTGTTGGACAGGCTTGCCTCGGCATGGAGTCAGGCAAGTACGGAAGAGGTCGCGCTGGCCTTCTTCGCATGCCTTTACGAGCACCTCTCCAATGAATTTGATGGAGAGGAAATTGCAACTCACCTACGTGCACATGACAAGAACGCAAGCCGGCAGCGCATCGAATACGTGTTCAGTGGTTACGAGTTCCAGGGCTCGTACAAGGCCGAGAAGGTCGGAGAAACCCTGCGCATCGCATGGGTGCGGACGTTCCGATCCCATGGCGAGTTCGCCCAAAGGATTCTGACGCCAGAAGAGATCCACGATTAGTTCCTAAGAAGACGGCCACCCGAAAGGGTGGCCGTTGTTACGCACCCCAACGCCACCTCGGCTTCTCCCCATACCGATAACAGATGGCCAAAAGGGCAGCGGAGAGGAGAATAAGGATGGAAATGAAGAGAATGGTCCCTTCAACGACCGAACCGCCCGCCTGGACCACCGCAGGCGCGAATGCACCGAAAATGACCCCCGAAAGGGCATAGAGAAGGGAGAAAAGAGCGGTCACCACCCATCCCTGCCAGCTGGAGGGATACCATCCCCAGCCGAAGCGCTTCGACCTGAACCAGAGCTTCCTTTTCGTTCTCATAATGGCGTAATTACGCCTTATTATAGCAGATTTGGCTAGGGAAAACCAGGTCTTGACGGTCCCTGGACCACATGAGCTTGAAAGGGCAAAATGGCTCCACAGCACTTGACAATACCTGTCAAGTCTGCTACTATGGCCTCATCAGGCCGTTTCAGGGAACTGAGACGACCTGGTAAATATGCAATTCTACGTACTGGCTGTTATGGCCATTTTCTTTTTGCCCGCTAGCGTTGGGGCCCCGGCATATGCGCAAGTAACCAGCGCATCTGACGTCGCCACTCCTGCGGACGATGAGCCTTCTCCCATGAAGG
This sequence comes from uncultured Candidatus Saccharibacteria bacterium, assembly GCA_964434255.1. Lineage (GTDB taxonomy): Bacteria > Patescibacteriota > Minisyncoccia > Phycocordibacterales > Phycocordibacteraceae > C7867-001. Next base: position 6,949 of record CAYSUL010000008.1, on the reverse strand, counting down.
TCGCGTCCGCCAAGGAAGCGACCCAAAGCTATACGGTAAGCATGACGGCATACAATGCCGTCCCCGCACAGACCGACTCGGACCCGTTCACTACCGCCTCAGGCGCGTGGACGAACCCGGAAGTCGTCGCTGCCCGCTCCCAGGATCTCGCTACTGAACTTCCGTTCGGTACCGTCATCAAGGTCGAGCGGACGGCTGCGGACACGCCTCGCTGCCAGTTCAGCAAGGTGGATCACCTCATCGGCTACCGCGTCATCGCGGACACCATGCACAGCCGTTGGACGGACAAGATCGATATCTTGCTCGACCAGGCGGATACCGTGCAGGTGAACGGCGTCGAGATGAACCCCGGTCGCGTGTTCGGTGTCTGCGGCGGAGTCACGATCACGGTCGTGGGACATGTCGATATCAAGGACATTCCCAAGACCCAGGCGGAACTCGAGGCGATGTTCGCCGAGCCTACGCTCGCGATGCGCTAATCAGCAAAATCACATACGACCTTAGAACAGCCCTGCGGAAAGTTTCCGCGGGGCTGTTCGTCTTTTGTTATACTGTGCCAATGAAGACCTTCATGCATCGCCTGTTCGCATTCTTCGCTATCCTCGCGGGTATCGGACTGATAGCGGGGTCGTTCGCCCCCATGTTCGCGTCCGCGGCGCATGCGCAGACTACCTCGCTCGAGTATTCGGGATGGGTACCGTATTGGACGGCGAAGAAAGGGGCGGACGACGCCCGCAAGCACCTCAAGCAGCTCGATGAGGTGAATCCATTCACGTACATCGTGAAGACCGACGGAAGCCTGAAGGACAACGGCAAGATGACCGCCTCGCACTGGAAGAAGCTAGCTAAGGCTGCGGACAAGGAGGGTGCCCGCTACGTACCCACACTCATGTGGAACGATGGGGCGAGCACGCACCGCATCCTCTCGGATGCATCGCTCCGTGCGCAGCACATAGAGAACATCGTGGAGCTCGTGGAGGATAACGACTACGACGGCATAGACATCGACTACGAGGGCAAGCTCGCGGAGACCCGCACCTATTTCTCCCTCTTCCTCGCGGAGCTCAATATCGCGCTCGGCAGCAAGCACCTCTCGTGCACGATAGAGGCGCGCACTCCGGTGCCAGACCGCTATACCGGTACCCCGCCCGCAACCGCGTACGAGTTCGCGAACGATTATCCCTCCATAGGGAAGGCCTGCGACACCGTGCGTCTCATGACGTACGACCAGCAGACGGCTGACCAGAAGTTGAATGCGCTACGCCCTGGTCCGTACTTCCCCGTCGCAGACACGCTATGGACGGAGAAAGTGGTCAATCTAACCACCAAGGACATACCAAAGAACAAGATCTTCATCGGCGTCGCGACATACGGCCGCGAGCTCGAGGTCACCATAAGCCCAACAGGCAAGTTCATGTATAAGAATCTCTGGGCCTTCAACCCTGGCTACGGCAACGAGATAGAGAAGAAATTCAAGGTGAAGCGCAGCCGTAACGCGGCAGGGGAGGCGACCATCACCTATATAGATAAGAAGGCGAAGAAGGGCCCATCCCAGAAAGAGCTCATCGCCCTCGCGCCGGCCGGCACCGCTTCAGGCGAGCTCGTGGCTCAAGGCGCGAAGGCGTATGCACTGAAGAATAATGTCCCAGTGACCTTCCGCATGCTCTCGTGGAGCGATGCAGGGGCGCTCGAAGGGCATGTAGCGCTCGCGAAGAAGCTCGGGGTACGCGGCATCGCGGTCTTCAAGATAGATGGTGGGGAGGACAAGGGCATCTGGTCAGCGATGAAATAGAGAGCGGCCTCGAGGCCATTATTTTGCATCCTTACGAACCCTCCGTAGATGTATCCGTGTTCGCGGCCAGAAGTTCCTGCGCCATAACTCCGTAGAGCGCAGGGTTCGTCGTCCACTCTCGTTCATTACTCCCGTTCACATACCCCACCATCTGGGAATAGTTGAGACTGGATGCGAATTCTTGCGCTCGCGCCACGAGCCTGCTCTTCGATTCCTCCGGCATGCGTGCGCTCGCTTCCTCTACTATTCGACGCATCATTTCGAAGCGCGCCATATCGAGTTCCGGTATCCGCTCCTCACTGCTTTTCGTGGACTCGCTACTTCTGAGCCGCGCACGCTCCTTACCGAAATCGAATATCTCTGCCATACGAGTAGTGTATCAATCGAATAGGGAAATAAGATACGTGTCTATCTCCCTCTGATCGAGGTCATAGAAATGCTTCCCCTCCTTATGGAGCTTCGTCGCGAGCGCGATGCCCACATATCGCCAGTGCCACGGCTCGTACTGATAGTGCGTATTGCCGGCAGGGTACGAAAGGATGAATCCATAGCGGTGCGCATTCTCCGTAAGCCAATCGTACGCATCGGTCGAAGCGAAGCTCGTGAATGCGCTTCCGAGCTCACTCGTGGTCAGGTCGACGGTGGTACCGAGCTGGTGCTCGGAATACCCCTGGTCGGCGGAGAACCGGTTAGCGCCTGCGCCGTAGCTGACGAGATAGTTCCCCTTGAGTGCAGCCTGCGTGCCGAATGAACGATACGCAGAAACGACCCGTATCTCTATGCCGTCCTCGCTAGATTCCTCCAGCAGATCCTTCAGGTGGGGAAACGCTTCTGCATGGAACTCAACAGTCTTTGCAGGATCACTCACATCCTGCTCATCAACTATCTTAAGCGTGGCCGGCACATAGTTCTCGTTGAGGAAGTAGACCTTGGAATACTTCGTGAGGAGCTCCGGGTCGGTCGCCGCGAGCTTCGCGAGCGTGCCCACGGTACCCGAGATGTCCTGTATCTGCCGCTCGAAGCCGCTGGCCTTAGCGCGCTCGTACTGGAGCGCGCTCGCAAGATGCGCGTTCTCCGACCCGAGCGCTGCTACTTCGCTCTTCAGCTCTTCGATGTACGCGTCGCTCTCGATCTTCGCCTGAGCGAGCGCGTTGGCCTGCGTATCGAGCTCCATGTACTGATAGATGCCGAAGAAAAGCGCGCCAAGGAGGATAAGGCACGCCACGCTCGCGATGATGAGCTGGAGCTGGTGATTCTGCATGGAGGCGAGTGTACCATGGCCCATGCGAGCGCTTCATTTACATTTCATCTAATCATGTTAGAGTATGCACAGGCTCAAAAGAGGAGATATCCATGGGCAGGAAGGCTAACGCTACACAATCCATCGACCTACATTTGGGGAATCGGCTCCATTGCCGACGGAAGGCGTTGCGCCTCACGCAGAAGCAGCTAGGCGAGCTCGCGGGAGTCACGTTCCAGCAGATCCAGAAGTACGAGTGCGGAACCAATCGCATAAGTGGCGCCATGATCTGGCTCCTCGCTGATGCGCTCGAGGTCCCGGTTACCTATTTCTATGACGGCCTGCCGAAGCCTCAGAACGAGGCGGTTGCGCCTGAAGCGCTCCGCGACGCGGCCTGACCCGCACCATCCTCTTATTTCAATCTGTACCTTCGTGCATCATCGAGGCCCGGCTACGCTGCCGGGCCT
>CAYSUL010000008.1:0-3350 GCA_964434255.1 uncultured Candidatus Saccharibacteria bacterium | reverse complement strand
TAGGATGGGGAAACTATGCCAAAGATAAGCAAGTTCGAACCGGGAGCATTTGATCTCGTAGTCCGCCGCTCAAGCGCCGGACTCGGTCTTTTTACGGAGTCCGCTATACCCAAGGGCGCGTGCATCATCGAGTATGTCGGGCGCGTGATATCGAAGGAGGAAGAGGATACGAGCAAGAGCAAGTACCTCTTCCAAGTGAACAAGAGCAAGACGCTCGACGGGAAGCCGAAGTGGAACAAGGCCGGGTACATCAACCACTCATGCCGCCCGAACGCCGAGAGCGAGATACATAAGGCGCGCGTATTCATACTCGCGACGCGCAACATCAAGCCTGGCGAGGAGCTCACCTATGACTACGGCAAGGAATATTTCGATGAGCACATCAAGCCGTTCGGCTGCAGGTGCGAGAAGCACGCGGGGAAGAAATAGGCGACGCCGCGCGAATGCGCGGCGTTCTGCCTGACGAAGGTTAACTCGTCTGTCGGCTCGCCTGACCGCCCTTGCGGCCGGCCGCGCGCGCTTCCTCGGAGTCGAACTGATGGGCCGTGCCCTTTGCGTGCGCGGCCTTTCCGCCCTTACGCGCTATCTCACGCTGCGTCTCCTCGTCCATAGCAGCGAATCCTCGTTTCCGCTGCCCAGCGACAGTGGTATTTTCGGGCATACTCGTGTGGTCTTATGGCTGCTAAGCCACGACTATAGCGGGTACGTCGTGAACCCGAGGTGAACTAGAATCCCCACTGGATGGAAACGCCGGCCTTCTGCGTCGCCTCGTCCTGCTCCTGCGTATAGACGTAGGTGTTAGCGGCAACGAATAGGAGATAGGCGAGCCCAAGGGCCACGAGGATAGAAAGTATGGTTTTCATATACCCAAGTATAGCTGATAGAGTCCTGTATATGGCTTATTTGCATCTCTTCATGAAGATGTGGGTAACCCCGATTTCCTGCGCTTACTTGCTATCATGAAGGGGTAACATCTATTCCATGTCCCATTCACTACGTGCGACCCTCGTTCTGGTTTTCTTCATCTTCGCGTTCGTGGCCGTAGCGGCCATCGCTCTCCCTCGAGCCACGTCAGCCGAACTCACCGCCGTCCTTGGTGAGGGAAGCCAGGGTAGTCAGGTGACCGAGCTCCAGCAGGCGCTCGCGCGGTTCGGGTACCTCAATGCGGGCGCTACCGGCTACTACGGCCCAGCTACCAAGGCAGCGGTCATGAAGTTCCAGACGGCGAGCGGTCTCTACCCAAGCGGCGCCTTCGATCGCTCGACGCGCCTCGCTCTTGTCGCACGACTCGGTACTACGGGTCAGACATATGTCGCACCCACTACGACCATCGCAAATCCCATCTCAAATATCGGCACAGCCCCAACGCTCTCGGTCGGGTCCCGGGGCACGGCGGTGCTTGCGCTTCAGGAGCTCCTGCGGAAGCTCGGATACCTCTCGGCAGAGCCGACCGGGTACTACGGCAGCCTTACCGAGACCGCAGTCGCTTCTTTCCAGACTGCGAACAATCTCGAACCAGTGGGATACGTCGGACCGCGGACGCGCACGCATCTGGCCGAGCGCGAGCTCACGGTACTGAGCGGTACTAATACGACCACCACTACCGCTTCGAACCCGACCACGAGCGGGACACGGGAACAGGCGGAGAAGCTCATGCGCAATCGTCCACGCCTCTCCCTTACGGTGAACGATATAGATGTCGCATCCGGCAGTACGGTCATCGTGAAGTGGTCGGGCACGAACGTGACGAGCTGTACCGCGAGCGGTTCATGGAGCGGCGTACAGGCGGTGAAGGGTACCCTGGACATGGTGAATCTCACGCTCGACCAGACCTACATACTCACCTGTAACGGGGAGGGGGGAAGCATCACCAAGTCCGTTACGGTCACGGTAACGAACGCCGAGCCTGATCCGGTGCCACCACCACCGGTCGCGCCAACGCTCACGTTCTCGACCGACGTTTCGCTCATCACGAAGGACAGCAAGGCTGTGCTCACCTGGGCGTCAGCGAATGCGACGAGCTGTACCGCAAGCGGCGCATGGAGCGGTAGCCAAGAACTATCGGGCTCGAAGACCATGCTCGGTATCGTTAGCTCCTCCACTTATGTCCTTACCTGCACCGGAGCGGGAGGAACGGTTTCTAAGGCAGTCGTCGTGACCGTCGTTAGTCCGACCCCAGCCCCGACCCTCACCCTCACCGCAAGCGCTGCATCGGTCGTGTCTGGCGGAAGCGCAACACTTACCTGGGCCACCACGAATGCGACTAGTTGTACCGCGACCGGCAGCTGGACCGGCGCGCTCGCAACGAGCGGTTCGAAAGTCATCTCCGGCATAACGGTTCCCTCGATATACATGCTTACCTGTACGGGCGCAGGAGGGACTGTTTCAAGGGAGGTCGTCGTGGGCGTCGTTAGCCCGGCCTCGGCCCCAACGCTTACGCTTACTTCAAATGTCGCATCCGTTACCTCGGGCGGAACCGCAACCCTTACCTGGGCCGCGGTGAATGCCACGAGCTGTGTAGCAAGCGGCAGCTGGACCGGCGCGCTCGCAACGAGCGGCTCGAAAGCGGTCACGAACATAACCGCTCCTTCGACCTATACGCTCGCCTGCACCGGTACGGGAGGTACGGTCAGTAAATCAGTGTCAGTCTCCGTAACGACCGTGACTGAGCCGACCCCAACACCATCGACCTCGCCTGGCACCTATCAGGTATACCCAGGCTGCGAAGCGCCGGCGACGTCGTACCTGCGCACCATCTACATCGATCCGGTGCTGGGCAACGACACGACCGCTGATGGCTCGCTCGCGAAGCCATACAAGACATTGCACTTCTTCGTAAACGGAAGGAAGGCTCAAGGCGGGGATCGCATCGTGCTGCTTCCTGGTAACCACGGCTCGCTCGCCGCGAACAAGTGGACCACCTCATACCTCGTTGGCACAACGAAATGGATTTGGCTCGACTTCAGGCCCGGGGCGATCATGATCTCTCTTGATCTGAGGGATATGTCGCGCTGGCTCATCACGAACGGCGAGTTCACCGCTCCAGGCGTGCGATTCGCCTCGTTCAGCGACGGCACCAATATAGTGGTCGCTGACAACCAGATGTACACTACTCGTAACACATCCGGTTGGGGCCCTACCGAGTGGCTCGCCGCATCGTCCGGTATCTCGACGCGTAATGCGAAGTGCGTCTCGATACTCCGCAACAAGCTCACGAATATCCGTGCAGGCATGACGTTCTTGAGCGACGCCACGACGGTCGCTGATAGCCGCCAGAAGATACTGGTAGAGGGTAACGAGATCCGGAACTTCTCCGCCGACGGTATGCGTCCTATCGGTTCCGATATCAC
>CAYSUL010000007.1:0-22834 GCA_964434255.1 uncultured Candidatus Saccharibacteria bacterium | reverse complement strand
GGATTGCGAACAATGCTTCGCGCTTCTTCTCCGAAAGTTTCTTGGAGTCGTTGAGTCCTGGGAATGCTGCGAGAATGTCATACCCGTCCGCGACCGCGATGATGCCGACCGATACGGGCCCCGCAAGCGGCCCGCGGCCTGCTTCATCGACCCCTAGGACCCATTTCATCGATGAATCATAGCAGTACTTAAATTTGCTATCCTGTACCCAATGGCCGCCCGCTTCATCCACCTCCACACCCATAGCCACTATTCCTTCCTCCAGGCCCTCCCGAAGGTGCCAGAGCTCGTGAAGGCGGCCAAGGCAGCGGGCATGGACGCACTCGGCATCACGGACGCCGGCAACATGCACGGAGCCATCGAGTTCTATAAAGCGGCGGAGAAGGCGGGCATCAATTCGATAATCGGGGTGGATGCATATCTCGCGCCTGGGTCGCGTAAGGATGTAGGGGCAACGGAGATAGGAGGCCGCACCCGCCTCGTGCTCCTCGCCGAGAACAATGCGGGATACCAGAACCTCATGGCGCTCATCACGAAGTCGTTCACGGAGGGATATAGCGAGCGCCCGCATATGGACCGGGAGATACTGCGCGAGCACCATGAGGGGCTCATCGCGCTCATCCCCTCGTTCGCAGGTACGGTGGCGCAGCACCTGAAGCAGGGGGATAAGGATGGGGCGGCAGCCGCGCTCGCGGAATACGTCAGCATATTCGGTGAAGGGAATGTGTTCCTCGAGATAACGCATCATCCCAAGGCCGACGGCCACATGAAGCGCATGGAGGCCATCATTGCGCTGTCGAAAAGCTCCGGGGTGCCGCTCGTCGCCCAGCATGACGTCTACTACCTCAAGCCCGCCGACAGCGAAGCGACCGAGGTCATGCGCCGCATCGCACACGGCAGCGCGAGCAAGAACGAGGAGGAGGACTTCTCCTTCGTGAGTGAGGAGCAGATGCTGAAATGGTTCCCGGAGCACAAGGACGCAGTACTGCGTTCGGGCGAGATAGCGGATAGATGCAAGGTCACGCTTACGCTCGGGAGCTGGAACTTCCCTGCCGTCGATGTTGAGCCAGGCAAGACCCATGCGGAAATGCTCCGAGAGCGCACCTATGCAGGCCTCTCCATGCGCGGCATGGAGCGCTCGGAGGAGGCCGAGAAGCGTATCGAATACGAGCTCGATGTCATCATCGGGAAGGGCTTCGCTCCGTACTTCCTCGCGGTGTCGGACCTCCTCGCATACGCGCGTGCGAACGGCATCCTCACCACGACGCGCGGTTCGGCCGCAGGCTCCCTCGTCTCGTACCTCACCGGTATCACGAACGTGGACCCGCTCGAGTACAAGCTTCCCTTCGAACGCTTCCTGAACCCGGAACGCCCGAAGGCGCCGGATATCGATATGGACTTCGCCGACGATAGGCGCGATGACATGATCGCGTACGCGAAGGCGAAGTACGGCGAGGACAGGGTAGCGCAGATAGGAACGTTCGGAACGATGATGGCGAGAGCTGCCGTGCGCGATGTGTCGCGCGCCTTGGGCCACGCATACCGGACCGGCGACCGCATCGCGAAGCTCATTCCGCTCGGCTCCCAGGGCTTCCCGATGACGATAACCCGCGCGCTCGAACTCGAGCCGGAACTCAAGACGCTGTATAACGAGGACGACGACACGCGGGAGATAATCGATCTTGCGAAGCGTATCGAGGGGTGCGTCAGGCATACCGGCGTGCATGCAGCAGGCGTGGTCATCTCTCCTACTCCGCTTACCGAATGGACACCGCTCCAGGTGGATCCCAAGACCGGGAAGCTGATAACGCAGTACGACATGCATGCGGTCGAGGATGCGGGGCTTCTTAAGTTCGACTTCCTCGGCATCAAGAACCTCGCCATCCTTTCGGACGCGGTGGAGCGCGTGCGGGAGACCAAGGGCATTTTCATAGACATAGAGAACGTTCCCATCAATGACAGCAAGACGTTCGCCATGCTCGCGCGCGGCGAGACGGAGGGCACGTTCCAGCTGAACGGCTCCGGCATGACCCGCTATCTTAAGGAGCTCCAGCCGACGAGCATCCACGACATCAACGCTATGGTGGCCCTCTATCGCCCGGGCCCGATGGAAACCATCCCGCAGTACATCGAACGCAAGAAGAACCCCAAGCTCGTCCGCTACATGGACGAGCGCATGAAGGACTATCTCGATGCGTCGTACGGGCTCCTCGTGTACCAGGACGATGTGCTCCTGACCGCAATCACGCTCGGCGGGTATTCGTGGCTCGAAGCAGATACGCTCCGAAAGGCCATGGGTAAGAAGATCCCGGCGGAGATGGAGGCACAGAAGGAGAAGCTGCTTAATGGCTTCATGGAATACGGGAAGCTTTCGAAGGAAAAGGCGGAGACCATCTGGAAGCTCATCGAACCGTTCGCCGCCTACGGTTTCAACAAGGCGCATGCCGCCTGCTACGGGAAGGTCGCGTACCAGACCGCGTATATGAAAGCGAACTATCCCGTGGAATACATGGCGGCGCTCCTCACCGCTGACGCGGGCGATACTGAGCAGATAGCGATACTCGCTGCCGAGTGCGAGCGACTGAGCATTCCCCTTCTCCCGCCTGACGTGAACGAGAGCGGCGCGGACTTCACCGTTGCCGGCGAGAACAAGGACACCGTCCGTTTCGGGCTTACCTCCATCAAGAACTTCGGTGAAGGCATTTCCCAAGCGCTCATCAAGGAACGGAAAGAGAACGGTACGTTCAAGGACCTTTCTGATTTCCTTTCACGGGTCGGCACGAAGAATCTGAACCGCAAATCGCTCGAATGCCTCATTAAGACTGGCGCTTTGGATCGCTTCGGTGAACGCGGTCATCTGCTTACCCACATAGAGAAGCTGCTTACCTTCCACCGGGACGCGACCATGGAAGCTCCCCAGGATTCTCTCTTCGGCGCATCGTTCGGTACCCCTGTCCTCACGCTTCCACCCCCGTCAGGCGAGACGTCCCTTTCAGAAAAGCTTCTCTGGGAGAAGGATCTCCTCGGTATCTACGTCTCAGGGCATCCGCTCGACGCGCACGCACCGACCATGACGAAAGCCGGGCTCACCATTGGCCAGTTGCTCGAGGAACCCCAGCCAGGAAGACTCGTCATCCTTCCGGTGCTCGTGCAGGAAGTCCGCACCGTGCTTACGAAGACCGGAGAGAAGATGGCGTTCCTGCGCTTCGAGGACAAGTCAGCGTCTATCGAGGCGGTCGCGTTCCCGAAGCTGTATAAGGAGCACGGTCATCTGATAGCTCCGGGGAATTGTTTGCTCATCAAGGGAACGGTATCGAACAGGAACGGGGAGACGAGCATTGCGATAGATAACCTGAAAGCGCTGTGATATAAGCGTAGAGGGTCAAGCAACAGCAGGAGGTGCGCGTGAGAAACCGCGAACGCAAGCCAGGGAAGCTTGGGGCGTTCGAACTTCCCCAAGGACGCCCGGCAGTAGCAGGGGAAGTCTATCGAGCCCTTGAAGCTGAGTTCCCTGATCCGCAGTACCCTCCTCATGACGAGGAGAAGTTCCAGGAGGGGTATCCGCATCAAGGAAGCGGCGGATATGGTTCCCCGGAGGAATTCTAAGGACACCGCGTTCCAGATGTCTACAATAGATAATCTGAAAGCGCTGTGATATATAGGGACAGGAATTCGTCGCAGCTGTAATTGAAGACAGAGAAGGAGCGAGTACATGGGCCTCAAACCTGATAGACCGCCGAGCAGGATCAAGAGGATGGGAACGCCTCCCAAGAAGCGCCTCGAAGTGCCTCTCAATCACCCGGATGGCGGCCGGACCGGCGACTAGAACTGCCCACGACAAACATAGCGGCGGCCCCACCCAGGGGTCGCCGTTTGAGTTTCCATGATATTCTGACGCACATGGCATCCCTCGAAGAAAAGCGCCACACGCTGGCCCACCTGCTCGCTGCAGCCGTGCTTGAGCGCTACCCGCACGCTAAAGCAACTATCGGCCCGGCGATAGACACCGGCTTCTATTACGACTTCGACTTCGCGGGCGGCAAGGCCCCTGGAGAAGCGGAGCTCGCCGAGCTCCAGGCTTCGATGGAGGAGCTGCTTCCCTCTTGGAGCGATATGTCGGGGACGGAAGTGTCGGAAGCTGACGCGCGCGACCGCTTCAAGGGCAATCAATACAAGCTCGAGATACTCGATGGCATTACCGCTGCCAGCGACACCATCACCCTCTACACCGCAGGCAATTTCACCGACCTGTGCCGCGGCGGGCACTGCGACCATCCGGCGCACGAGATAAAGGCAGGCACGTTCGAGCTCGAGCGCATCGCGGGCGCGTACTGGCGCGGAGACGAGAAGAACCCGATGCTCACCCGCATCTACGGACTCGCATTCGATACCAAGGAAGAACTGGAGGCGTACAAGGAGCAGCGTGAAGAGGCGAAGAAGCGCGATCATAAGAAGCTGGGGAAGGAGCTCGACCTCTTCGTATTCTCGGAGCTTGTTGGTCCGGGGCTTCCGCTTTGGACACCCAAGGGTACTCTCGTGCGCAACCTGCTCGATGAGTTCGTATGGAGCCTCCGTGCGAGCGAGGGATATGAGAAAGTCGAGATACCGCACATCACGAAGAAAGATCTGTACGAGGTATCCGGGCACTGGGATAAGTTCAAGGATGAGCTCTTCCGCATAACGACGCGCGAGGACCACGAGTTCGCGATGAAGCCGATGAACTGCCCGCATCACACGCAGATATATGCGCGCAAGCAGTGGAGCTATCGCGAACTACCGCAGCGCTATTCCAATACGACCGCCTGCTACCGCGACGAGCAGTCCGGCGAGCTCTCCGGCCTTTCCCGCGTCCGTGCCTTCTCGCAGGATGATGCGCACGTGTTCTGCCGCACGCAGGACGTGAAAGCCGAGTTCCTCAAGGTCTGGGATATCATCCACGCCTTCTACCCTGCCTTCGGATTCGAGCTCAAGGTGCGGCTCTCTACTCACGACCCCGAGCACCCGGAGAACTATCTAGGAGACACCGCAGTATGGGAGAAGTCTGAGGCAATGCTGAGGGAGATAGTAGAGGAGAAAGGCGTCGAGGCGGAAGCGGGCGTCGGCGAGGCCGCTTTCTACGGCCCAAAGCTCGACTTCATGGCGCACGACTCCATTGGGCGCCGCTGGCAGGTAGCGACCATCCAGCTCGACATGAATCAGCCGGAGCGTTTCGACCTGTTCTGTATAAACGAGCAGGGGGAGAAGGAGCGCATCGTGATGATACACGCCGCTATCATGGGCTCCATCGAGCGCTTCCTTTCGGTGCTCATCGAGCATACGGCTGGTAACTTCCCTGTCTGGCTCTCCCCGGTCCAGGCGCGCGTCCTCCCTATATCGGGCGAGAAGCATGGCGCATACGCTGCTGAAGTAGCGAAAGCTCTTAAGGAGGCTGGTATCCGCGCCGATGTCGATGACGCGAACGAGTCGCTCGGCAAGAAGATACGCAATGCGAAGGGTGAGAAGATTCCGTACATGCTCGTCGTGGGTGATGCGGAAATGGAAGCTGGTACCTTATCGGTCGAAAGTCGCGATGAGGGAAAGCTCGATGCGATGAAGGCGGAGGATTTCGTTGCGCGCATTCAAGAAGAGACCGCGAGGCGCACGTAAGTGAGAAAAGGAAGAGCGCCGACCCTCATGGGGTCGGCGCTTTTTCTTTCAGTACGGAGGCTTCCGATAGGTCTCGGGGTGATCGAGCGCCGCCGCACCCTTGACCCACCGCTCGACGGTGTCAGCGCCGGCTTGAGCAACGAACGGCACGGACTGGGCGCAGACGACGAGGATCACCACACCCATCGCGATCGCGAAGAGCAGCAAAATCGCTCGAGCATCGCGTTCCGTGCCGGATGGACCATGCCGCTGCATTCGCTGCGGTAGCACATGAGGTTCAGGCATCGTCTCCTCCCCGGAGATCATTGTCCGCTCGTGATGAGCGGCTATCTATCGGCATCCTACTCCTCCCATGCAAAAAGAAAAGCCCCGCGCGTGCGCGAGGCTTTTCTTTTCAAGTCGAATGATTATCCGTTCACCACGCCAAGAGCGCGGGTGACTGCGAGCTTCACGCCCGTGACTCCCGTCGAGTACGTGCCGTCGACCGCTGCGGAGAGCTGTCCGACGACCTTCTCGAGGAAGGATGGGTGGCAATCGTTCGTGAGCGCTGCGATCTCAGGATGGACCTGGGTACCGTCTATCTTCGAGCGGTATGCGTCATCGAGTGCGCAGACGGCGTGCGTGAGGAACTCCTCGGCGCTGTCGCCACGCTTCGTGACGTTACGGATAGAGCTGAACGCTGCATCCTTGTCGCCTGCAAGAAGCGCCTTGATGAATCCTGGGATGTCGTCCGCGAGCATGAAGCTCTCGACAGCAGGCTGCGCGACTGGCGCAGCTGCCGGGACTGACACTTCCTGGACTACGTGCGACTGCGCTACCGGAGCGTGCGTCTCGCGAGCGAGGCCCGTGACGATGTCATCGATGGTGAGCGCGCCGTCCTGTGCGAACGAGCGGAAGCCATCATATGACGAGTACTTGCTTGCGACCGCGGCAGGTCCGTACGACGGAAGCGTCGCTACGGAGTGCGCGATAGGGGCTGCGTGGTCATCATGCTCGTTGATTGACTCCTTAACGCTACCCCCGAACGCCTGCACCTTGCGGAGCACGAATGGTGTCGCACTGAAGACGAGGAAGTACGCGAGCACTGCGCTGGTGCCGATGAGGAGGAACCAGTACATCATCGTCTCGAGCGGGCTCATCTCAACACCTGTGTACGGGAGATCATTGAGGTACACGAACGAGAACGGCTGGTCACCGATGGTCGGGAGCGCATCGAGCGAGGCGCGCGGCTTTCGCTTGGTGCTTCCGCCGCCACCGTTATCATCCTCGACACGAAGGGTGTCGGAACAGGTGAGGGTCTCGCCGTTGGTGGCCTTGAAGGTTCCTGTGTAGGTGTAGCGGCCTTCGCGCGGAGATACCGAGCGTGAGCCGGATGCACCCACCGAGCCGATACCCTCATTGATGGATACCGAGGTGATGTTCGTGCCGCCCCAACGGATGGTCGCGGAATCACCTTCATCTATCTCGCTCGGAGTGACCGAGAGGAAACATGCGGGAGCGGACGGAGTGTCCGTGACCGTGATGGTCGCCGGGCACGTTACGGTCTGGCCATTGCCGGTCGCGGTGAGCGTATAGGTCGTGGTCTGGTTAGGTGAGACCGAACGGTTACCCGTTGCGTTCACGCCGCCTATACCCTGGTCGATGGATACGCTAGTAGCGCGGCTCGTGCTCCAGGTAAGGGTAGCGGAGCCACCACGAACGATGGAGGACGGCGAAATGGTGAGCTGACAGACCGGAGGCTCGGGCTGATTAGGCGGTACGACCGTGATGGTCGTAGCACACGTTACCTGGCCGCCGTTCCCTATCGCAGTGAGCGTATAGGTAGTGGTCACGTTCGGCGAGACGATACGATTACCGTCGAGCGCTACGCCACCGATGCCCTGATTGATGGAGACGGTGTGCGCACGGTTCGTGGTCCACGAGAGGTTCGAGGAATCTCCCTTATTTATCGTGGTCGGGTTCGCGCTCAGCGTACAGACCGGTGCGAGTTCCTGCGGGATGCTGGTCACTGTCACGGTGGCGTGGCAATTCACGGTCTTGCCGTGCCCGGTCGCTGTAAGGGTATACGTCGTGGTCACGTTCGGCGAGACGGAGAGATCGGTGTTCAGCGGGACGCTGCCGATGCCCTGATTGAGGGATGCGGAGTCTGCGTTCTGCGTCGTCCACGTGAGCTTCGAAGAGCCGCCTTGCGGTATGGAGGTTGGGGATGCGGAGAGCGTACAGACCGGGCTTGGAACCTCGACTGGAACGCAGTCGCCGTTCCCGTCCTTGGTCATGCCGCCAGGAACCGAATCCTGATCGCCCGATAGGTTCGGACACTCATCCGGTGGCGGAGGAGGCGGAATTACGGGAGGAGGAAGGGGTGGTGGGGGCGGAGGAGGAGGAGGAGGGGGGGGGGGGGGCGGAGGAGGAGGCGGCGGTGGGGGTGGTGGGGGCGGAGGAGGAGCTGGCGGCGCGCAGCATGGAGGCGCGAACTGCGCATGGGTCTCCGAAGGCGCGATGGCACCGGTCATGAACGCGATCGCCACGCCGGCCGCGATAACGGCAAGCACGGCAACGAGACCGATAAGGATCGGTCGTTCTTTCGCGTAGGTCATCTGCTGATTGAAGTTCATATGGTTCTGATTAGCACGTGATAAGTTCCTCGTTAATAAATCTTTCGCCCATGCCGCATCCGCGGCGTACAAAAAGAGTTGGGAGGTGAGTCGTAAGAACGACCCACCGCCGCAACCCGTGTGTCCCTTGCGGGACTAGCCCGGACGAACCGGACAGTTGTCGAACCCGTTCCTCCAGGTCTGATCCCAGTGCGACCTCGCAAGGTCTTTCGGAATCCGGCCCTTATCGTAGACGGTAGCGACTTTCGTCGCGCGCCTCGCATCGAAGCGGAAGTGCTTCGGCTTCGTGATGACGCCGCACGAGCCCTGCTTGAGCCGCACGTTGCACGTCACGATCTCGTAGCCCGAGCCGTCTTCGGCAACGATCGCGGGCAGTTCAAGCACCGTAGTGCCGTCACCAAGCGCCTCGTAGGCGAACTGGTAGCGGGCGTTGCCGCCCAGTTCGCAGTTGAGGCCGAAGGCCCTCAGGCACGCAGGCAGGGTGTGAGGCGGAACCCAAGTAGAGGTGCCCGCGATACGGACCCTCGGTTCGCACCCCTTCTTCTGCCATGCAGGACCCTTGATCTTCACGACAACGAAGTCGCCCTTCTGGACCTGCTGCTCGTAGCGAGGGCAAGGATCCTTCGGTGGCGGAGGAGGCGCAACGCGCTTCCCCACCGGATTCGCGCAGAATTGCGCGATGATCGGCTGGCCGGTGCGAGGGTTCTTGAACACGCATTCGGCCGGCCCGATGAATCGGGACATGCGACTGGTGTCGGTGCGCCCCATCATCGGTCCCGTCTGCGGCTTGAAGATATCGGCCATCGTGAACCGCCCCTTGATGGTGCAGTCCAGGACGAGCGACCGGAAGTACTTCGGAAGTTCCGACACATGCTCGAGCCTTGCCTGAGGGTCATAGACCCGGGCAGCCTCGAGATAGTTCATGGGCGACGCGCAGGAGCCATCTCTGGCGCACTTCGCTTCGTCGATGAGCTGCTTGCCTGTCGGATCGCGCAAGAGCGCATCCTCGACGAGTTTCGCGAGCCGTTCCGGAGTCAGGTTCGCCTCGTACCAGAAGCCCTTGTAGGGGCTCATGGCACGCGAGCGCACCGCTGCGGGGGTCTGGGGCATAGCCTCAGGCGCCATCGCGACCTCGGTGGGAGCGCTCGCCACTGCTTGCGCGGGTGGCGGCAATTGCACGCGAGGCTGCGGGGTCTTGGTCAGCTCTATGGAGATATCTCCGATAGGCACGTGTTCGACTTGTTCGCGCTTCGCGGGGTCGTTCCAGAACTTGTTCCAGCCTCCCGAAATGGAGGGCCAGAGGAAAGCCATAGCAATCGCGATCAGGATGACCACGATGCCCACGACGAGCCACGCGCGATTGCGCTCGTATGGCGTCACACGCTTGCGGCGCGCGCCGTTAACGGGGGAATCGGTCATCCCGATATTCCTTCCATTGATGCCCGAAGGCGGTTGAACGGATTAAAAGGTACTAGATATTCCTCCCTCTACACTGGCTTTCGCCATTGCAGAGAGTTATCCGACCACGAACTAGTTCGTAAGCGGATAACTCTCGACAAGCTTCGCGGTCACGACGAAACGATCTGACTTCGATGCGAAGGAATCGCAGGTCACGAGCGTGAGCATGCGACCCGACACCGTAAGCGGTATCGCGTCCTCGCCCGCGTCGGCCTTGTAGACCTTCTCGACCGCGTACACATACGCCTGCCCGCTCCCCGATACGGTGATGCGATCCCCGGCCTTGAGGTCCTGGATCTCGTTGAAGGCCTTGTACGCGCTGTTGCGCACCACCGGCAGGTAGCTTGAGTGGCCGAAGAGGATGACGTTACCCTCCTCGCCGAGCTTCGCTGACGTCGGGTAGCGGACAGCACCGGTAAGGAGCGCCGCATCGAGCGTCTTCGCGTCGGTGCTTACGGGGTTCTTCACGGACACCTCCATATCAAGGGACGGTATCTCGATGAGGAGCGGCAGCTCCTTCGGAAGCGCATCGAGCGCGGATGCGGTCTGGCGCGCAGCAGTCAGCTTCGTATCCTCTTTCGCGGCTTCAGGCACGATTCCCATGCTCGAAAGGATCGAGAATGAGAAGAAGAACACCATTACAAAGGCCGCCAGGAAGCTCCACTTCCTGGTATATGCCTTCGCGATTGATGCGGCAAGGCCGCTTTTGTGTCCGCTTTTCGCCATATGGGTCTTGCATACAAATACACCAGATAGTCAGAAATGTCAAGCTCCAGGCCCTGTATGGACATTTACTTGGTTCAAGGTACCTTCATCCTCGTGAACGTACGCTGAACACACCTGAAGGAAGGATTTGACAAATAATCTCTATATGGTATATAGGCTCTATCTATGGAAACATCGCATATAACCACCGAGACGACGAAGACGACGCCTGCCCGCTCCCCTGCGGTGAGCGCGCTTGCGGTAGTAGGTTTCATCGCCCTTATCCTCATCGGTATGGGGCTCGCCATCTATGCTGCCCGCTACATGCCGGTCGCCATCTCAGGGCTCGGCGAGGCTGCGGTCTCCCTCTCGAACATCTTCACGCCTGATGATGACGCTGACCTCGAGGTCGTGAGCGATCAGCCGGCAACGCCGCGCGAGCTCGGCACTGTGGTCACTATCCCTATCGTGGACTCGACGCCGACTACGCCTGCGCCGACCCCCACCTACACCCCACCTGCTACTGGCGGCCCATACTACCCACCCACCCCGACCTATACGGCCCCGATCATCATCCCTACGACCCCTCACTACTCCGGGCTTCCTGATCTCACCATGGAGATAGTCGCTATCGGATACCTCAACCGTTCGGGCGACACCAACTCATTCGTGGAAGCATCACGTGTGCCGAGCAACAAGGAAGGAGCGGTCAAGTTCCGCATCAAGAACCAGGGCACGAATGTAAGCGGCAAGTTCGAGTACGAGGTACGCGTCGAGAACGCGGACAACAAGACCGATACCGCATCGCGCACCTCTACTTCCCTTCCTCCGAACCAGGCCGTCACGAGCTTCGCTCGCTTCGACGCCAACAAGAGCGGCGATGTCGAGATCACGCTCGAAGTCGACTCCGGCAACGATGTGCGCGAATCCAACGAGCGCAACAACAGCGACTCCGAAGAGATCAGCGCGAGGAACTAATAACGATACGAGCTGAAAGCAAAAAGCGCCCCATTCGGGGCGCTTTTTGCTTTTGTCTTATTTACTACACATCGAGGTTCGCGAGGCGTGCGTTCGACTGGATGAACGACTTGCGTGACGCGACGTCGGTGCCCATGAGGATATCGAAGATGCGGTCGGCCGCTTCGGCGTCGTCCACCGTCACGCGCTTGAGCACGCGGTTCGCCGGGTTCATCGTCGTCTCCCAGAGCTCCTCCGGGTTCATCTCGCCGAGACCCTTATATCGCTGTATAGAAACCTTGGCGCCCTTCTTGGCAGCTACCTCGGGTGTCTCTTCCGCTCCTTCTTCAGTTACTTCCGGTTCCTCCTCTGCCTCTTCTACGGCATTGTCCGCATCGGTACCGAGCAGACGGAACTTCTCCTCGTCCGAATATGCGTACATGACTTCCTTCCCGCGCTTTATCTTGTATAGCGGCGGCTGCGCGATGTAGATGAACCCCCCATCGATGACCGGACGGAAATGGCGATAGAGGAGGGTAAGGAGGAGGGTACGGATGTGCGCACCGTCCACGTCGGCATCGGTTGCGATGATGACGGTGTGGTACCGGAGCTTGCTGATATCGAAGATGTCGCCGATGGCGGTGCCGAGCGCGACGACGAGGTTCTTTATCTGCTCCGACGCGAGCATCTTATCGAGGCGTGCACGCTCGATGTTGAGTATCTTTCCGCGCAGCGGAAGGATAGCCTGGGTACGCCTATCCCGACCCATCTTGGCAGAACCACCTGCCGAATCTCCCTCCACAATGAAGAGCTCGGACTCCGACGCATCCTTGGTCTGGCAGTCAGCGAGCTTGCCCGGAAGGGTCATGCCTTCGAGCGCGCCCTTGCGGAGCACCGAGTCCTTGGCGGCCTTCGCGGCCTTGCGAGCCTTGAGTGCGAGCAGCACCTTGTTGATTATCTGCTTGGCGTCGTCCGGGTTCTCCTCGAGGAAGGTCGAGAACGCCCCGCCGAACACGCTTGCGGTTGCGCCTTGGGCCTCTACCGAGCCGAGCTTCCCCTTGGTCTGCCCCTCGAACTGGATCTCGGGCATCTTCACCGAGATGACCGCGGTGATGCCTTCGAGCGCGTCGTCGCCCGTGAAGTTCTCCTCGCTCTCCTTGAGGATTCCTGCGGTGCGGCCGTACGTGTTGAGCGTGCGGGTGAGCGCGGTCTTGAAACCGGTCACATGCGTTCCCTGCTCGGGGTTATAGATATTATTCGCGAAGGCGAGGAGACGGGGCGAGAGGTCGTCGGTGTACTGAAGCGCGACCTCGACCGCGACATCCCCATCGCTTGAGTCCACATAGAAGATGTTCTTATGGGCCGCGGTCTGATGCTTGTTATAGAAACTGATGAGGGAACGGAGACCGCCCTCGAAATAGAAGGACATCGACGGGCAGTCGAACCCGCTCGCGCGCAGGTACACCGTCTCGCCCTTGTCGGCGGCGAACCCGGCGTCAGTCACTTCCCGCGCATCGATGACGGTGATGCGCGTCCCCTTCACGAGGTACGCCTGCTGGCGAAGGTGGCTCACTATCTTCTCCCAGTTCCAGTTGATGCCGTCCTTGAAGATGGTGTCGTCCGGCTTGAACAAGACGACGGTGCCGTTGTGCTTGGTGGTGCCTATCTTCTTCACTGCGGCCATGCGTTTCCCTATCTTGTACTCCTGCATGTGGATGCCGCCGTCCTTGTGCACGATGACCTTCGTGTGCTCGGAAAGCGCGTTCACCACCGAGGCGCCCACTCCGTGGAGACCGCCCGAGACCTTGTATCCCGAGTCCTCGCCACCGAACTTACCGCCAGCATGCAGCGTCGTCATAATGGTCTCGAGCGCCGAGACCTTCGTCTTCGGGTGGATGCCCACCGGGATACCGCGGCCGTTATCAATGACGCGCACGTACCCTCCCGGCAAGAGCGCTACCTCGATGTCGTCCGCGAACCCGCCCATGGCTTCGTCACGCGAGTTGTCGAATATCTCCCAGATGAGGTGATGGAGACCATCGGGACCGGTGGTACCGATGTACATGCCCGGGCGCTTGCGGACCGGGTCCAGGCCCTCAAGCACCGTGATGCTCGAGGCATCGTAATCGCCGCCTTTCCGGGCGGCCTTTTTGACCTTTTCGTCGCCTGCCTTAGCCATATTTCGTACTTAAAGTATAGCATATTCCAGCCCTTCCTGCCTGTATAAAAAGGTCCCCCGCCAGCTCGAAGCGGGCGGGGGCTAGTAGTGAAGGTGGCCGGTCTCGTTCCAACTGACGAGGTGCCACCACCATTCGGTCGACTTGTGGGCGGGAC
Source organism: uncultured Candidatus Saccharibacteria bacterium (assembly GCA_964434255.1). Lineage (GTDB taxonomy): Bacteria > Patescibacteriota > Minisyncoccia > Phycocordibacterales > Phycocordibacteraceae > C7867-001. Next base: position 9,119 of record CAYSUL010000007.1, on the reverse strand, counting down.
CGTACTCGAAGATGCAGATGCCCCCATTATCGATACGAGCAGTATCGTATAAGAGACGATATTCGCGCTCGCCCGCATCGAAGCGGTTAGTGACGATTGCTGTGAGCGCTCGGAGCAGGTGCGCATGCGAGAAGATGCCGATGCAGTCTGACGGATGAGCTGCAAGCAACTGGAATATCTGGTAGCCGCGGGTGAGCAGCTCCTTCACGCTCTCTTCGTCCGAGAAGCGCGAACCAGCGTCGACAAGGCCCATGGTATGGCGGGCTATGGAATCCTCTGCATGGAGCCCGATAGTATGGCTCGGACGCCGCCGCTCGTTGAAGAGCTCGTTCACGTCGGGCGTAAGTCCCAGTCGAGCGCTTGCTGGATGCACCGACTGGATGGCGCGCGGCTCTCCGCTCGACATAAGGGCTTTCACTCCCCTTCGCTCGAATTCGCCGGCGACCATCGCTGCTTGGAGGAACCCAGTCGTGGTGAGTACTGCGCTCCTTCCTTCATGCACGCCGCTTTCGTTCGCGGTGCTTTGTCCATGGCGCGCGATGACCACGCGCTTTTTCTTGCGTTCAGTCATTCGTGCCTCCTTCGTTCAATTGTCACTTCCGCTGTCACCCTACAGTAACGGAAGTGCTTGTCAAAACGTCTATATGACGTGATAAAGAAAGATATGAACCTTGCGCTCGTCGCCATCGGAATACCCGGAGCGGGAAAGTCGACGCACCTACGCCCGTTCGCTGCCGAACATGGCTTCGTGTACGTGAACAAGGATGAGCTGCGCGAGGAGATCCTCGGGGATGCGACGGACCAATCCCGCAATAAGGAGATATGGGAGGAGGCGAATAGGCGCATTGCCGCTGCGCTTAGCGAAGGGAGGGGCGTGGTCATCGATGGCACGAACGTCGAGGCATGGAAACGAAGGGAAACTATCGACTTCCTGCGAGAGTCAGGAGCTACCCATGTCATAGGTGTCTATGCGGATATTCCGCTTGAGCTCGCTAAAGAGCAGAACATGATGCGCGAGCGCGTTGTTCCAGAACAAGCCCTCGAGTGGATGCACCAGCAACTCACTAAAGCACCGCCCTCGCTCGAGGAAGGATTCGATGCGCTTATATCCCCTGAGGAGCTTGCGGACTTCGGCAGGACGCTTTAGCGCACTTGGTATCCCTCCCGCGCATTGAGGGCACTCGTGACCTGGCTCATCGCAGGTTCGAGGTCCGTGTCCGTAAGCGTGCGCTCCATGGATTCGAATACGAGGCGGAACGCGTAGGAGATACGGCCATCTTTCTCGAACCGGTCGAAGAGGTCGAGGCGCACGAGCAGGTCGCCCGCAGCTCCGACGATGAGGTTAGTGACCTCGGACTCTTCCGTGCCGTCAGGAGTCCAGACCGCGATATCACGGAGCGCGAACGGTGATGTGCTAAATGGTTTGTATGCACCGAGATGGAGTTCGATGGGCGCATACTCCTCGCCGAGCTTCTCGAGATTCACCTTCGAGAGGTTAAGCTCTGCCATCGAGGCATCGAGCGAGTAGCGGGCGCTTGTGGGCATCGCGAATAGTTCCTGCTCGATTGCCGCGACATGGTCCTTTATGATATCCGGCGAGCTCTTCGTCTCGAACGAGCGAGTGCCGAGCGCAAGCACGAGGGACTCCCCATCCTTACCGAACACATTCCCTATCTCGAACAGCTTCAGTTCCTTATCCGGACCGATGATGCGGGGAGCGATCTTCGCGTTACGCGTGAGCGCCTCGTCCATGTTCGCGAGCAGCGTGGCGCGGAGCCACGGCATGTCTTTCTGGAGCGGGTTCGCGAGCTCTATCTCCCCCTCCTTAGCAAAGCTCTGAGTCGAGACTTCGGAGTATCCGCGCAGGATGAGGAAATCCTTGATGCGCTCGATGCCGTGGTATCGCGACTGCTCTGCCGCGATCGCCTGGAGCGGAAGCTCGATACTCGGCACATTCTCGTACCCGAGTATGCGACCGACTTCCTCTACGAGATCTTCCGGAATGGAGAGATCCCTTCGTTCGAAGGCTGGAAGCACAGTGAACGCGTCTTCCGTTTCCGTATATGAAAAGCAGAGGCGGGTGAGCGCCCCCCGCACCTCGTCCATTCCATAGGAGGAGCCGAGCAGTCCGTTTATCTTCCCGAGCGTGACCGAGACGGGGACGCTCGCTTCTGGGGATGGATATGCATCGCTCACGCCGACGACTTCCCCGCCTGCGATATCCGTGATGAGCGCGAGCACATCGCGCATGCCGTACCCAGCAAGCGAAGGGGATGGCTTGTTCTGGAAGCGCTGGCTCGCGTCCGTGAAGAGCTTGAGCGACTGGGCCGCCTTGCGCACCATCGTGCCGTCGAAGTTCGCGGACTCGATGATGATGTCGGTGGTCGAACCATCTATCTCCGCACGCTTGCCTCCCTTCACTCCTGCGATGCCAATGGCCGCGTCGGCGTGCTTGTCTACGATGAGCAGCGTGTCTTCGGGAAGGACGTACTCGTCTCCTGATAGCGTGGTTATCTTCTCTCCCTCGAGCGCGCCGCGTACGGTTATCGCATACGAACCATCCGTCTCGACGAGTTTCTTCGCATCGAAGGCATGGAGCGGCTGTCCGATATCGAGCATGACGTAGTTGGTAGCATCGACGATGTTGTGGATGGAGCGCTGCCCCACTGACTCCAGCGCTTCCTTGAGCCATGCGGGGGACGGACCGACCTTGATGCCAGTGATGAGTGCAGCCATATAGCGGGGGCATTTCTCGGCGCTCTCGACCTCGACTACGAGACGGTCGGTCTTCGGGTATTCAGGTACCTCGGTGCGGAGCGGGTCGGCCTTGAGTGGCACATCGAGGGATGCCGACACCTCGAGCGCGACACCGCGATGGGAGAGCATGTATGCCGCGCGGTCCGGCAATATCTTCACGTCGAGCATATCGCCTTCCATCTCCTCTATCTCGACTGCATGGAAGGTGAGTGCATCAGCGATAGCCTCCGTGTTCGCGAGTTCCGCATCGAAATACTTCTGGAGCCATTTCCTTGAGGTCTTCATACCTATGAGATATCGAACCCGTACGAGAAGCGAAGGTCGCCCGCATGGAAAAGCCTGACGTCCGGCACGCCATGCTTCACCATAACGAGGCGCTCGATACCGACGCCGAACGCGAAGCCTTGGTACTTCTTGGAGTCTATACCCACGTTCTCGAGCACCTGCGGGTGCACCATACCGGCGCCCATGACCTCGAGCCATCGGCCTTCCTTCCCGCTTGGGGTGAACCAGACATCGACCTCGACCGAGGGCTCGGTGAACGGGAAGAAGCTCGGACGGAAACGCACCTGCGCATCCTCGCTCAGGTATTCCTTGAAGAACCGGTCGAGTGTTCCTTTGAGGTTCGCGAGCGATACGCCCTCGCCCACTACGAGCCCTTCGTTCTGATAGAACTGGGCTTCGTGCGTGGCATCGGTCGCTTCGTTCCGATACACCTTGCCGGGAACGATGATGCGGTACGGCGGCTGTATTCCCTGCGCCATCTTTTCCTCCATGTAACGAATCTGCGTGGAGCTGGTCTGGGTACGCGGCACTCGGGAGGGGTCCTCCTTCGTCCAGAAGGTGTCCTGCATATCGCGGGCCGGGTGGTCAGCAGGCACGTTCAGCGCCGTGAAGTTATGCCACTCATCCTCGAGCTCAGGGCCCTGAGCTACGTCGAAGCCCATGCGGCCGAAGATGGCCGCTATCTCGCGTATGTCGGCTGACAAAGGGTGCAGACGTCCCGAATCCATATAGTGCGAGTATACACGCCCGTAATGGAAAAAACAGGCTTATTTGCTATACTTCCAAACATTGAGCGGGCTTCCGGCTCGCCTTTTTATGGGTCTCGAACTCTTCGCCTATCCATTCATATTCCTCGGCCTCTATTTCGAGGTCTTCATGCTCCTGACCTTCCTTTCGGCCCCCGCCAAGGAACGAAGGCTGCGCCAGCCCGCGACCCACACGCCGCGCGTGGCTATCGTCGTTCCCTGCTTCAACGAGGAGAGCACGGTGGCGGGCACCGCACACTCCTTACTCGCGCTCGACTATCCGAAGGACAAATTGGAGATAATCCTGGTGAATGATGGCTCGACCGATGGCACGCGCGTCGCAATGGACCAGTTCCAGGGCGTGCCGCAGATAACGGTCATACATAAAGAGAACGGGGGGAAGCACACGGCCATCAATCTCGGTATCGACCGCGCGAAGGACGCGGAGATAGTCGGATGCCTTGACGCGGACTCGTTCGTCGCGCCTGACGCGCTCCGCGAGATGATCGCGTGCTTCGATGATGAGAAGGTATCGGCTGCGACTCCTGCCATGTCTGTGCATGAACCGAAGTCCTTCCTCGAGGGCATGCAGAATGCGGAGTACATCTTCGGTATCGCGCTTCGCCATACGCTCTCGGCAGTGAACGGCATCTACGTGACGCCTGGCCCCTTCTCGCTCTATCGCCGCTCGGTCATAGAGAAGGTTGGTGGGTTCCGTCATGCGCACCAGGCCGAGGACATGGAGATGGCGCTCCGTATGCAGCGTGCGGGCTATGAGATAGAGAACGCGCCGCGCGCGCGGGTATATACAAAGGTCCCGCGCACGGTGCCGAAGCTCATCAAGCAGCGTACGCGCTGGACCACCGGCTTCTTGCGTAACGTTCTCACCGACTACCGTGACCTCGTTGGTAACCCCCGCTACGGCGTGCTTGGCCTCATGGTGCTTCCGCTCGGGTTCGTCGCGGTATTGGGTGGCGTTGGGCTCTTCGTGCTCGCGTTGTTCGAGCTCATCGGGCGTCTCGTGAAGACATATATGGTCACGGAGGGCGTGCCGCTCTCGTTCATACTCATGCCTCGCTTCTCGCTCGAATGGTTCTACGCGCCCATCACCTTCATTGCCGTCATCAGCCTCGTGGTCACCGTTATGTCGATAGGGTTCATCATCATCGGCCGCAAGGTATCCAATACGCCCGCGAGCCTTACACTTTCCATCATCGGGTACACATTCTTGTACGTGTTCATCGCGCCATTCTGGCTCGTCCGCGCGATGATAGACGTCGCGACCGGCACACGCCGTGCCTGGCGTTAGCCCATTAATCGGTATACTTTCCTTTATATGACCCGAACACCCATGCCCCTCCCTGTCCGCAACGCACTGCTTGCACTCGCCATAACCGTCGTTATCGCCGGCACCATCGTCTACGCCATCAACTATCTCGACCGCCAGCGCCTCGCGGAGCTCGATTCCATACAGAACCAGCTCGCAACTGACACGCTTTCCATAGAGACGCAGTTCGCGCTTCTTGAGGAGGCGCCGTGCGAGGACCTCTCGGAAGGCACGGCGTTCTCCCAGGAGGTGGGTGACCTGGGTGATAGGCTCGCTCGGAGCGAAGAGCGGCTCGGGAGCGACAACGCGGAGGTGCTCCAGCTTAAGAAGCAGTACACCCTGCTCCAGATACGTGACTATCTCCTCACCAAGCGTCTCGCCGAGAGTTGCGACGTCGAACCCGTCACTGCCCTCTATTTCTATTCGAACGAAGGGGGTTGCGAGGACTGCGACCGCGCTAGCTACGCGCTCTCGTACCTGCGCCAGACATACCCGAGCCTGCGCGTGTATTCCTTCGACTATGACCTCGACCTCGGTGCGCTGCGTACGCTTGTCGCTGTCGAGAAAGTGAAGCGTGAGTTCCCTGCCTTCGTCATCAATGGAACGCGTTCGTACGGGTTCAGCGACCTCGAAGAGTTCGAGAAGCGGTTCCCAAAGGAGCTGTTCAAGACAGCGAGCTCGACAGCCACTACGACGAAGAACGCGCGATAGCAAGAAAGCCCCGAAGGGGGCTTTCTTCTTTGCGTGAGCCGCCTCCCAGGCTCGAACTGGGGACCTTCACTTTACAAAAGTGTTGCTCTACCAACTGAGCTAAGGCGGCTTGGTATCTTTTTAGCACACTACTCCTCCGTTGTGTCCTTTTCCTTTATCGATATGCGCTTAAGGCGTACCGTACGCCTGACGTGCTCGACGGCCTCCCGGAAGGTGCGGTGCGGCTTCTCTTCCGTGACTGCCTGCTCACGCCCACGCAACTGACGTACGAAGCGGGTGAGGAGGCGCTCGATGAGGCGTACGACGACGAGCGAGGCGTGCGCGAGGTCGTGGAGCACGCGCTCGATGCCATCACGGACCGCGTCACGCAGGAACGCGCCCAAGTCCACGTGCGACAGAATGAAGCCCACTTGCCCCACCCTCCTATCGAGGCGCTTGCGTACACCCACGAAGATGCGGTTCCCGCTTGAGGCCTCGAAGCCGGTCAGGGTCAAGAACCCTATCAGGAGGATGAGCGAGACCAGGATAGCGATGGTGTAGGGCATAGGGTATGCCCGCTCGCCTGACTAGCGAGCGGAAAAGCGCGCGAACTTGGTTACTTCCACCCGCTCGCCGAACTTCTGCGATGCTTCGGTCACGAGGTCACGGACGGTCTTGGACTCATCCTTGATGTACGACTGGTTCAACAGGACCTGGTCCTTGAAGTACGCCGCCATCTTCCCCTCGAAGATCTTCTCCTGCATATCGGCCGGCTTATCCTTCACTTCCTCGCGGAAGATGGCTGTGGCCGCTTCGCGCGCCTCGGGCTTGATATCCTCCTCGGCGAGGTACGCAGGGTTCGTAGCCGATACCTGCAGCGCTATCTCACGCGCGAGCGCTGGGAACTCGGGGTTCCTCGCGACGAAGTCGGTCTCGCAGGAAAGGTGGACCATGGCGCCGATGGTGCCGTCATGCACGTATGCGGCGACTGCGCCTGCGCCAAGCTCACGGTCGGACTTCTTCTCGGCAGCGGCTCCTGAGCGCTTCTTGAGGAGCACCTCTGCCTTCTCGATATCGCCATCGACTTCCTCGAGCGCCTTCTTGCACTGCATGATGGAAAGCCCGGTACGCTCGCGAAGCTCCTTAACGATGTCGATAGAGATGTCCATAGGTATGGTGGTCTAAGCGGAAAGAATAAATGGAATACGAAAAGGAACCCGTGAGGATTCCAAGCTAGCCCTTGATGCCCGACTCGAACGCGTCAGCGAGCTCGTCGAGGATGAGGGAGATGGCCTTGCGGGACGCATCGTTCGTGACGATCGGGTACGCCGCGTCCTTGAGGTCGCAGTCGGAGCTCATGACGCCGATGACCGGGATGCCCGCCATGCGTGCTTCCTTGGTCGCATGCGCCTCGTGACGAGGGTCTACGATGACCATGGCATCAGGACGACGTGCGAGTGTGGTGATGCCGGAGAGGCGCTCGTTGAGGCGGTCTATCTCACGGTCGATGCGGATGCGCTCGAGCTTGGTGTATAGCTTGGTGAGCTCGCCGGTCTCGCGCTTTGCCGAGAGGTCAGCAAGGCGGTCGATGCGCTTCTTTATCTCCGTGAAGTTGGAGATGGTGCCTCCGAGCCAGCGGCCGGCCACGTATGGCTGCATAAGGCGCTTGGCGGTCGCTGCAACGGCGTCAGACGCCTCGCGCTTGCCGCCTACGAAGAGAACGATCTTGCCGTCGCGTGCGAGCGCTGCAATGGCGGTCTTGGCGGCTGCGAGCTGCTCATCGGTCTTTACGAGGTCGAAGATCTCGACGCCTCCTTTGTTACCGAGGATAAACGAACGCATCGAAGGGTGGCGGCGGCTCTTCACATGGGCAAAATGCGCGCCCGCCTCGAAAAGGCGGTCTACACCGGGGCCCGTGGTGGTATTGGTGCTCATATCGTTGATTTCACTAGCCTATCACAAGGTGTTTCAAGGCTCAATCCCCGTCCTCGGCTGGGCCTACCCCACCCCTGGTCGCCGCCTCCTTAAGCGCCTCGATAATAGGGTCTATGCTGCCTTCCATTATCTTAGGCAGGTTATGCCAGCTCTCCTTCAGGCGATGGTCCGTCACCCTATCTTGCGGGAAGTTATACGTGCGTATCTTCTCGGAGCGGTCCCCCGTCCCTATCTGCCCAGCTCTGAGCGCCGCGTGCTTCTTCGCCTCCTCCTCCTCGTACAGCGTCTCGAGCTTCGCGGAGAGTATTTCCATCGCCTTCAGGCGGTTATTGAGCTGGGAGCGTTCGCTCGTCGAGCGTACATCGATACCCGTCGGTGTATGGATGAGGCGCACGGCGGACTCCACCTTGTTCACGTTCTGCCCTCCCGCTCCCCCGCTCCGCGAGAATTCCATCTCGATGTCAGCAGGATTGATCTCGAACTTAGGCTTGGTGCGTATCGGGAGCGAAGCGACCGAAGCGGTCGAAGTATGGATACGGCCGGCCTTCTCCGTCAGCGGAACGCGCTGTACCCGATGTACGCCGGTCTCATGGCGCAGCGCCTCATAGGCATCGCTGCCATCTACCTGGAGCGAGAGATCGTCGACCACCTGCACGCGCCATCCTTTCGCTTCCGCGTACTTCTGGTACATATCCCTTAATTCTTGCGCGAATAAAGAGGCTTCGTCGCCTCCCGCGCCTGCCCGGAATTCGAGCACTACTGCCTTGGGCAGACTCTCTTCTTCCTTCTCCTTGTTCAAGATGTCCTCGATGGTAGAGAGAATCTCCTGCTGGCGCGCACCGATGCGCTCCTCGTCCTCTGCAGCCATCTCGAGCAGAACCGCATCCTCTCCCGCAGCCTCGCGGCTTTCCGCGAGCTCCGCTGATAAACGCTCATACTCTTCCGCGAGGTATGCGGTCTTGTGGTTTGCCTTGAATTCGGACGAGTATTCCATGTAGGTAGATGATAACGCACGAGCGCCCCGCCAGAGGCGGGGCGCTCGGTACGCGTCGTTACTTGCGCTTCGCTGCGGCTGCGCGCTGCTTGAAGCGCTCCACACGGCCCGTCTTGTCGAGGGTGCGGTCCTCGTTCGTATAGAACGGATGGGACTTGCTGGAGATCTCGACGACCACCTTCGGGTATTCCTTCCCGCCAAAGGTACCGGTCTCGGTCGCCTTGAGGGTCGTGCCGATGAGGAAGCTCTCGCCAGAGGCGATATCTTCGAAAATTACCTGGCGGTAATTGCTTGGATGGATGTCCTTTTTCATGACCCAAGGACTATACCAGAACCCCCTGCGAACATCAATCTATATAGCCCGCTGGCTAGAACTCCTCGAACC
>CAYSUL010000006.1:0-22878 GCA_964434255.1 uncultured Candidatus Saccharibacteria bacterium | reverse complement strand
CTCACTCGTTCGTCTTACTCTACTCGAGCTGATCACCTGTGTCGGTTTGCGGTACGGTCGAACGCATACTGAAGCTTAGAAGTTTTTCTTGGAACCGTGCTCCCTACTCTCCGCCACCCCGTAAGGCGACGTTGCGGTTCCGCTCGGAATATTGCGTCCCGGATTTGCCTAAGACGCTTCCTCACGGCACTGACCCAAATCCAATAATGGGCAGTAGGTACAACAATCCGTCACTCCATCGCATATGCGTCGGTCAGGGAATATTAACCCTGTGTCCATCAGGTGCGGCTTTCGCCATCCCCTAAGGCCCGACTAACCCTCAGTTGATCACCATAGCTGAGGAAACCTTGATCTTTCGACGTGCGGGGGTCTCACCCGCATTGTGGTTACTTGTGCCTGCATTCTCACTTCCGTACGCTCCAGCATGGGTCACCCCTTTGCCTTCACAGCAGAACGGAACGCTCTCCTACCGCTTGCCCTTCCTAAGAAAGACAAGCCCGCAGTTTCGGTACTACGCTTAACCCCGATCATCTTCGGCGCAAGGACTCTCGATGAGTGAGCTGTTACGCTTTCTTTAAATGGTGGCTGCTTCTAAGCCAACATCCTCATTGTCAATGAATCCTCACTTCCTTAAGTTGTACTTAGCGTAGATTTAGGGACCTTAACTGGCGATCCAGGGCTCTTCCCCCTTCGACGTGTGGAGCTTCGCCCCCACCGTCTAACTGCCGTGCTGTAATCTCTGGTATTCGGAGGTTGATAGGAATGACGAGATTTCTCCCTGTTCATCCCTTCCAGTGCTCTACCCCCAGAGGGATCACACGACGCTAGCCCAAAAGCTATTTCGGAGAGAACCAGCTATTACCAGGTTCGATTAGCTTTTCACTCCTTACCACAAGTCATCCCAAGACGTTGTACGATCTATGGGTTCGGGCCTCCATGTGGATTTCTCCACACTTCACCCTGCTCATGGCAAGCTCACCTGGCTTCGGGTCGTATGTATGACACAGACGCGCTATTAACACTCGGTTTCCCTGTAGCTCCGTCCCATTACGGACTTAGCTGGCGACATACATACACTCGCAGGCTCATTCTTCAATAGGCACGCTGAAACGGACATATAGCCCGCCCCAACCCTTTGTAAGTACACGGTTTCAGTTCTATTTCACTCCCCTCTCGGGGTTCTTTTCACCTTTCCCTCACGGTACTAGTTCACTATCGGTCTTGCGCAATATTTAGCCTTACCGGTTAGTTCCGGCAGATTCATCCGAGCTATTCGTGTCTCGAACTACTCAAGAATAGAAGCGCATAAGGGATATCTATTTCACATACGGGGCCATTACCCTCTAGGGCGTCGCTTTCCAGCGACTTCTGTTATAGATATCCTTTGTAACTTATGCCGTACGAGTACGGCGCTTCTACCTTACAACCCCGATATCCGAAGATATTGGTTTGGGCTTCTCCCGTTTCGCTCGCCGCTACTTAGGGAATCACGAGAGTCGCGTTCCATCTACTCGAAGCATCGAATAGACGGAACGCAACTCGTTGTTGTTTTCTATTCCTCCAGGTACTGAGATGTTTCACTTCCCTGGGTTCGCTTCTCTCCTTAAAAGGAGGATGACTCAAAAGAGCCGGGTTTCCCCATTCGGACACCTCCGGATCAAAGACTACAAATCGTCTCCCCGAAGCATTTCGCTGATTAGTCGCGTCCTTCATCGCTTGCGCAAGCCTAGGCATCCACCGTGCACCCTTCATGTCTCCTGTGCGGAAACCTGAACACCACTTCTAACGATTTTGCTCTCCGGCGACTTACGGCGCCGGAGTGTGATTTTGTGCAATTCTTACCGCATCCCTGCGCAGCGTGATGGAATCTGATTGCTCAAATTCCATCACGCTGCGCACGACGCGGCTTGATTACCTATTTTGCATATTCGTGTGTCAAAGGCCCCGTGTGTTCTTGCAAGAAAAAAGCCCCTACCGGGGCGGTGTTCCCTAACCAGCTGGCTAGGATTTATCCGCTCCGTTTGGTTAGTAATTTCTTGGTCTTCAACACGTATTGCGAGTATACGCGGCCCCCATTTCCCTGTCAAACACTGGCATTTCCAGGCCCCTCCCCCTACGCAAAAGACCCCCTTAAGGGGTCTTTTGCCGCTTGAACGAGAGCGGGAATCCGAAGGATTACTTCAATTCGTCGCGGACCCGATCAAGATACTTCGCTGCAGCCGCCTGGCCGCCAAGACCGAATGCGAGGCCGAATGCGAGCGAAAGCGCGACAACGACGCCCGTGAATAGGGTCTGGACGAGAGGAGAGATGCCGAGGCGCTCGAGCGCTACGAGGATCGCGAAGATCCAGATAGCCCAACGAGAGACTGCGCCGAGGAAGTTCGCCGCACGGATATTCGCAGCACGCGCTGAGCCGACCACGAGCTTCTGTACCGCGTCAGCGATGACAGCCGCAACGAGGAGCACCAATACAGCGACGATGACCTGCGGGATATACGTGAGTACCACGCCCCGGAGGAATATCGTGACCTCGGTAAGCTGGAGCACATCAAGAGCAGCAACGAGGAACACGATGATGAAGAACCACTTGACCAGCATGCCGACGAAGGCACCTGAGTTAAGCGAGAACCCCGCGCGATCGAGGACGCGCTCGACACCTGCGTGCTTGAGGGCCTGATCGACGCGAAGCGAATTGATGACCTGCGCTACGAGGCGGCCGAGTCCAGCACCGACCAACCAGCCGATGATGAAGATGATGACCGCGACCAATAAATTGGGGATGAAGGCGACGAGTCCATAGAACAGGTTCTGGAACGACGCTGCCAGTACATCCGCCCACGTGGTTAGGAACATATGCGTGTACTTCTCTTGTTTATCCGATTAATGGCGGCCTCAAGAAATCGAGAGACCCTGCCTGCCCTTAAGTGTAGCAACCAGGGCCCTTCATAAAGCCAGGCATGTGGATAGGGCTTTTGGGCCCTAGGCAGTACCTGTGACGCCCAACTTATCCAGCGTGACGCGGTTCGGATAGTCGAAGACGTCCCGGAGGAGGCGGTCATAGACACCGCGACGGTACTTGAACTCTTCCGTAGTGAAGCAGGCGTAGCGGAGCTCGCGGCCAAGCTCGGCCTCGAGCGAGCGGATGGCGGTAGCAAGACGCTTATCGTCCATACGGTCCCCCACTACCAGCAGGTCGACCTTCGACTCGATAGCACCCGTGAATAGTCCTGAGAGCATGACGAGGCGTAGGGAGCCTGCGCGCTTCAGTGTCGCGATGATATCCGTGTCACGGAGCTCGGTGGTCTCGCGCAGGAACGTCTTGAGCGGCTCGTAATGAACGAAACGCTTATTCGCTATGTACCCCGCTACCCTTCCCGTCTTCTTCCGTATCACGTCAGCTGCGACGAGTACCGCCATTTCCTTCCGGGCCGCGTCCTTGGCGGTCTTCGTCCGGAAGGCCGCGTCAGCCGCGTTGAACGCCGTGTCATCGTTGAACACGAAGAGCCGGAGGAGCTTCAGGCGGGCGGCGTTCTGAAAGAGTCGAGAGAGGGGTTCCATGAAGTCAGTGCATTTTCCTACCCTTTCATGAAGCGTGCAACCCCTACCCCTTTTCGGTGAAAATGTGTTCCAATCCACTCCTTCAAAAGAAAACACCCGCCAAAGCGGGTGTTTTCTTTTGCGAATGGAGGGTTACTTGAACGCAACCTTTCCGCCCGCGTCCTCGATCTTCTTCTTGAGCTCTTCGGCTTCATCCTTGCCGACATTCTCCTTGATCACCGACGGTGCGCCGTCGACGAGATCCTTAGCCTCCTTGAGGCCAAGACCGAGCACTTCCTTCACGACCTTGATCACCTGGATCTTGTTGGCGCCAGCGTCAGCTAGCTCAACGGTCATGGTGCTCTTCGCCTCTTCGCCAGCGGCAGCACCTGCTGCGGGTCCCGCAACAGCGACCGCCGAAGCTGAGACGCCGAACTTCTTCTCGAATACCTTCACGAGCTCGGAAAGCTCAAGAACGGTCATCTCCTCGATGGAGGCGACGATCTTCTTGAACTGCTCCGGAACCTCTACCTCCGCCTCAGGAGCCTTCTCCTCGACAGCGGGTGCTGCGGGAGCGGCTTCCTCGACGGGAGCTGCAGCCTCTTCGACTGCGCCCTCTTCCTGCTTTACTTCTTCTTCAGCCATAGTAATGAATGTAAGAATCTTTTAATTTACGCTGCTTTCTTCTCGCGTATCTGATCGAGCGCGATAACAAATCCCTGTATAGGGGAATTGATGACGTTCACGAACATGCCACGAAGGACCGGCACCGGAGGGATGGTGGCGATGGCATTCATCGCGACCTTGTCCTTGAACATGCCGTTGAATACGCCACCCATGATGGAAAGCGCGTCCTTATGCTTCTTGCTCTGCCCGTAGATCTCGCGTGCTGGAAGCGTCGGATCTTCCGCGCTCCATGCGATAGCTATCTCGCCCGGAAGCTCAGGGAGTGTTCCTTCGTACTTCGCATCCATGAGTGCACGACGGATGAGCGTCTTTTTCGCGACGAAATAGCCGATGCCCTGCTCGCGAAGCGTACGGCGCATGACTGCGGTGTCGGCGACTGAAAGACCCTTGAAGTGCACGAATACGACCGAGGCCGCGCCCTTGAGGGCGTCCGCGAGCTTATCTACTATCTCTACTTTCTTTGCTTTGGTAATCGCCATAGCGTGTGTTGTTTCTGTACGAAACGGCAAAGGCCCCTTTCGGGACCATTGCGAGGAGACAGTCGACCCAGGCTACCGCTTAGTGCGATGCCCGTTTCGTCCCTCGACCAGTCTTCTGCCCGTAAGGGCTGCTGGTTGTCTTCGGTCCGTACGAGTAGCACTTTAGCTGACTTTCCGCCTGAGCACAAGATATCCGACAAAAGAGGCCTCCATAAGGAAGCCTCTTTTGTTCTGTTGGGCGCGAACTACGGGTTCGCTTCTATATACGCACGCGTTTTGGGGCCAAAGTACCCCGCCGCAGGAGCAATTCCCTTCGCCTCCTGGAACTTCACGAGGGCGGCCTTCGTAAGAGCGCCGAACATATCGGTTTCGCTGCCCGTAGATCCGGGACCGCTCACAGAGATGGTGAAACCGGTCTTGTTGAGATACTTCTGAAGCTTGCGGACGTCCTCGCCCATTACCCCCACCGTAAGATCACGTGCGTATGAAGCAGCTGAGGTGGGAACGGATATAACGATGCCTTCCGTCTTCGCTTGAGCGAGAAGTTTTACTAATGCTGCCTGGAGCGAAGCGAGCGTATTCTGTGTCGTCTCGAGAGCAGCGGGTTGAGAATTGCGCGCGCGACTACTGCCGCCACCACTTGCGAGGATGACTATCTCTGCACTATATGTGAAAGCGGTTCCTGCCGTACTCGCCGTGCAAGTCACGACGACGTCATTCTCGGTGCAGGAAACGCCTGTTGCGCCGGCGAGACTAGTCACGAGTCCTTCCACCAATTCTTTAACTGTTCCCTGCCCCTTCTGGCTATACCGCGTGCTATTTATCAGAATGTCGTAGTAGTAGTCACTGGATATGATCGCGGGCGTGAAGGTGACCACCTGCGCAACTGCGGCACGATTTGAGGTGCTTGAGGTCTGCGTGAATCCGGTTCCCGCTACTTTGGCGGTCAACACGACGGTATTCGTGCTTGCGGATGAAGTGAATGCCTGGGATGCATAGCCCGAGGACGCCTGGATAGCGGCATTGAGGCCGGTGGCAATATTTGCGGTCGTTGTATCGGATGAGGTAACTGTATAGGTGACTGCGCCCACGGTCGGAAGCGTCGCGGTAAATACATCCCCAGTATCCACCGTACCCGCGATTGTTATCGTATTCACCTGCACGACCGGGACAACCCCAGTTGTCGAGGAACTCGAGGTTATGTCGCCAGTCGTACCGTCAGTGAACGTTATTACCGTCCCGCTCGCTTCAGTACCCGTAGTAGTGAAGATGGCGTTGGTAGTCGCTCCGGTGATAGTAAGAGCGCCATGGCCGGTGTCCGAAACGCTAGTAAACGTACGAATGCGGGAAGCTATTGCGGATGCCGTGGTATCAGTTGTGGTAGCGATAGAAGCGGTGTTGTTTGAACAGTCAGTGTCCTGCGTGGAGGGAGTGAAAGAAACAACGCATAGTCCGATGGTGATAGTCTCCGTGAGTGCTGGAAGTGCATTGACGCTCAGGGTTCGAGTAGCCTTTACTTCGACCACGTTCGCGGTAGTTGCTGTAGTTACATCCGTCTGGTCAGTCGTGCCCGCCGTAACATTCGCAACCGATTCCGCGGCTGTAAGTGTCGGCGTGGCCGCCGCTACCTGGAGCGGTGCTACGAGTCCGAGCATGAGAAATACCGATAGCACGACAGGAAAGAAGCGTGAAGACTGACTCTGCATATGAACTTTGTACTTATACATGTATGTAAGCATGCTAGCACGAGGAACCCAGATCCTGGCGTGGGGGGGGGGATAACACACCGGCCTTACCCGGACTAGGACACGAACCGTATGACGATGAGCGCCGCGACCAAGATGACCGCGAACCCGGCGGTGAATTTCAGGAAGTGGAGGAAGTAATTCATCAGGCTATAGCTGCGTCCTGGTGAGCATGAGTAGGCAGGTCGAGGACGCGGTCGTCATATGCCCGACCTCGAAGCGATGAGTTCCATTCGTTGCGGTTCCCGAGTCGGTTATATCGAAATCCTCTTTCTTCGTTCCCACGACGACTTCTATCTGGCTCGTACGGAACGTAGGCGTCCGCCATATCTGATAGAAATAGACGTGGCGTTTATCTCCATAATAGGTGTAGATAGGGTTCCCTCCACAATCACTGGCGACTCCATTTGCTGCATAGGTGGAGAAATCCGAAAGACGATTGAAGCTTGCGGCATCGGCATTCAGTATCTGAAGCGGATTCTTGCCGGTCAATGAGCGGAAGTAGATGCCTTCGCCCGTCGTGAAGGCGTATTCATCAATAGCGACTGATCCCGACGGGAGCGAGAACGGTAATTCGGGAGGCAGGCCTTTTGGCGCAGTCTCGACTTCTGGAACTACGGCCTCTGCGGTCGTAGACGCAGTATCAATAGAGGGCGCGGAAGACGTATCGCGCGGAAGATTTATATACGCATAGGTGGCCCCGAGGACTGCGGCTACAGCAACGACTACCCCAAGGACAAGCCATTGGATGCGAGAAAGTCTATTGAAGAATTGCATACCTGGGAAGTATAGCTTAGAGGTTACTAAGTTTCATCACGGTAATATTTGGGAACACCTTCTGCTGTCCGTCAAAATACCGCTTCGCTTCTTGCGTAAATTCTATCTCTGGATTGATTGCCACCGCCTCGTCGATGAGACGCTCGGATTCCGCTAGATTGCCACGATAGAGCTCGGCAAGTGCATCGAGCACATAAGTAAGCGGGTGACCCGGAGAGAGCTCATACCCGCGCAGAATGACCGCCTTCGCGTCTTCCACACGATTCTCTCCGAGCGTCGTCATGATGAGCAGCAGATAAGCGTAGTTCATATGTGCTCTGTAATGGTCGGGCTGTACCTCTAGATAGCGCTTATAGTGTTCTTCGTACTGATGAGCGACCGTTAGGATATTCTTCCTTCGCTCGGGCGTGGACTTTTCTGCGATGATTGAAAGCGAGCCCTTGATGAAAGACCTCGAAGAGAGACGGAGAGACTCGAAACTGGAGACACGTTCAAGGGACTTTTCCATATTCTTCTGCTGCTCAGCGAGCGAGCGCCCCTTGAATGTCGCCGGTAGTGCTAGCTGACGCACATACTCGTTGAGCGCCACAAAGTATACGCTTCCGAGCGCACCGACCAGGAGTATGCCTGCGACTATCTTTCGTATCGTCATGGACGATACGGTCATGACTGGTAGCGTTTTTCGTTCTAGCCACAAAGCATAGCCACCGACAAACCCGAGAAGCGTATAGCTACCAATTGTGTCGAAACCCGTCTGGAGCTGAAGGAGATGCGCGGGTACAAGCGCAAAAAGAAGCACCGCTTCCGTGTCTCCGATGAGTCCGCGGCGACGTGCTCGATAGACAACGATGAGGAAAGTACTCCCAAGAAGCACGAAGGAAAGCACCCCTACGAGGCCGGAGCCCACGAGCGTATCGACAAATACGTTATGGGCCCGCTCGAACCAAATCTCACCCAGATTCTCATCCATGAAGAGACGTGGATCGAAATGCCGTTCAAGTGCGTAATTGAAATTCTCAGGTCCCCATCCTAGAAGCGGCCGATCCCGCACAGCGCTGGCGCTGGCCTCCCAGACTATGATGCGCGCCGCGGTCGATTCCTCGATGTACGCCTGCTGCACTGCGCTTTGGGGGGTGAATAAGAGCGCGATGGCTCCGGCAATCCCGAGCACGATGAGCGCCCCTCCTCCTGCCGTAAGGCGCATGTCCCAAGGCTTCGGAACAAAGCGTTTGACGAGGAAATGCCCCGCGAGAAATATAAGCAAGAGAATCAGCGCTGCGCTCGATGCTCGCGCGAGACCAAGCAGCGCTGATGGGCTTTCGAGAAGTAGGGTGAGCGGTGTCCGACCGGTCAATAAGCCTACGGCGTTCAGAAGGAGTGGTGAAAGTGCGATAAATACAAGCGATAGCAGGAGTGAGACGCGCAACTTCCCCCATTCGCGCGTCCGGGAAAACTCAATGAGGCCGATGATGAAAGCGAGAAGTAGGTAGAGACCTGCATACGTCTCGTTACCGAATGTGAGACCGGTCTCGCCTAGGTTGACCCATAGGAATGTACCGGCTGCACCGAGTCCGGCCGTACCCACAATGAGGAGGAGCGCGAAGACACCTGAAGAGATGGCGACGCCGCGACGTACCAGCGACCAATCATATTCTGTAAGGAGTTCAGAAAGAAGCCAGGCAAGAAACGCGACATGCGCGATGAATAAGACGCCGCTCGCCCAAAATATGTCGGACCAGAGCGAGCGCTCGGGAAACACGCCTGTGAACGTCGTGCCGAATTGTACCAATACAACAAGCGCGAGCGCTCCGAGCATCCACCTTCCCGCAAGCGCCACTCCTTCACTTCTCCGGTAGAGACGGTGCGCGGCCATAAGCGCGAGCATGTCTACGAGAAGCACGATAAAGAAAAACTTCGCATTTACCGGCCCATAGAAGACCTGATTAGTCGTAACGAACGGGAGAAGCACGAATGCAATCGTAGTGAGAACTCCTGCCGGTGTTGATTTCATGAAGGAAGCTTAGCAATGGATAAAGCAAAAAACCACCCCGTAGGGTGGTTTTTTGCTTTGCTTAACCTACTTAACCTAGAGGAATCGTAACTCCTCCAATCAGCCAACTAACCGTGATTAGTTGAGGTAGATCTGGTCAGTCTTGAAGTCTTCGAGGTTGAAGTCGTAGACATTGAACGTCGTCGAGTCAGTGGTTGCCCAACCAACAGCCTTGAGAAGGACACGGAAGAGACCATCGTCGTTCGCGTCGCTGTTGTTGGTGCGGATTACTGTGAGGGTGAAGTCAGCAGATTCATTCTCATTGAGAAGAACGCCGTTAGTACCCTCGGTTACCGTACCGCTGCCTGCAGACGTCGAGAAGGTCACGCCATCCGATACGTCAGCGACGGTAGGTGTTGCACTGTCCTCTTCAAGGAGGTAGCGAACGCCATCCGTAGCGATTGTTGAATCAGGAATGGTCGTAGCAATCGTCGGAGCTGCATCGTTCGAGACGTACACATCACCACCGAAGGCTGTGACCTTGTACTTGATTACGAACGTACCAGTGTCGTTGTCCGCTGCGTTGTCGTTCGCAGTCACCGTCTCGGTTGCCGAGATGAAGGTGACCATGATACCAGTCGAACGAAGCTCGTATGCGCCACCAGTGACCGAACCAGTCATATCAGCGTCAAGGAGCTGCTCGCCGGTCTCGTCTTCGATGTCAACGAGCGTGGTCACGTCAGTCTGTGCCTCACCAAGGGCGAAGGCGATCGTATCGCCTTCGTCGAAGGCGGTGGTCTCGATGTCGTTGAAGTCAGCCTTGATGACTGCTTCGACGGTATCGCCCGCATCGATGACATAATCCACGTCATCGAAGTTGTACTGCTTGCTTACGCCGCCTGCAGAAACAGTATCTGCCGTAGCGACTTCTTCACCGTCGATCCAGAGCGAGACGCTGTTGACCACGTCATCCGTGTTCGTAGCACCCGTCACCGTGACCGAGACACCGAAGTTCTTGATATCAAGATCCGAGTCGCCTTCTGCCTCGAGGGTGAAGGAAAGGACCTCAACACCATCAGTATCGTTCGTGGTGTGAACCTCGATGGTACGTGCGTCATTGATGTCATCGTCGTCCGCCGCGATCTTCAGCTCGACATCAGCCGAGGTTGCGAAGGTTGCGAAGGAGAACGTACGGGTTGCTGTTGCTGGGTCTTCCGAGACCGTTGCGCCATCAGCGTCCACGAAGCGGACCTGGCGGAAGTCAACCGTCCACGTGTCACCGACATCAGCGGAGTCAAGATTCGAAGCACCCGACACAGCAACCGTTATTTCACCGGTCTCACCTGCGTCGAGCACTGCACCGTCGAGAGAGATGGTCTTGGTCCAAGCGTTGTCGTCGTTGAACTCATCTGCATCGAGACGAGCGACTTCTTCGCCATCGAACCAAACCGAGACTTCAGAGGCATAGTCCGCGAAGTCCTGGTTCGCCGTACCTTCGTCGAAGACGAGGCGAAGCGCCGTGAACTCGAGATCAGAACCATCGTCAGCCTCGATTTCAAGACCAGCGACCTCCGTATCCTCCTCGTCCTCACCCACTTCCTCATTGTTGATGTTGGAGATGAGAGTGTAGGTGTCAACGGAACCTGCACCACCCTGAAGACCAGTTCCAGGAGGCGTCGTCGTGCCGGGAGGCGTCGTGCCAGGAGTACCGGCAGTTGCGTTCACCTTAGCGCGAGTGATAGGACCGAAGTAGCCAGCAGCAGGCGAGATGCCTACTGAAGCCTGGTACTTAGCAAGAGCGGCCTGAGTCTGTCCACCGAAGTAGCCAGTAGCACCTGCTGCAATTGCGAAGCCCTTAGAAGCGAGCCAGTTCTGAAGCGCGGTTACATCAGCTCCAGTAGAACCGATAGTAAGATCGCGGTTGAAGGAAGCGTTGACCGAAGCCGAGCCACCTGCCTGCGCCTGAAGCGCTGCGATCTGTGCCATGAGGGCTGCGATCTGAGCCTGAAGGTCGCTCGAAGTCTGTGCGTTCGCTGCTGGAGCGAAAGCGACAAACGACGATGCGACGAGGCCGAGACCTGCCACCACAGCTGCGACGCGTGCAACGATATTGTTGTTTGCGATTTGCATGGTAATGCGTTTTTTAATTAATTTTTTGCGAGATACGTATGCAACGCGATTAGTAATAAGTGCATCGCATACGCATCCGTATCTGTCTTTGTAATTGCGCCCCCGGAGCCTGTCGGCTCCGGAGACAAGTATCATTCCCGGTTTCCTTCACTAGTCCGACGGAGCGCTCTATCGACGCGCGCCCCATCGGCTAGCTGGCAAAGTGAGTCATCAGTTCCGCGTTCAATCGTATCTGGATATCCGCAATAATTCCGAAGCCCGCCCACCTATAGTGGCAGACGTGCAGGCATATAGGTTTCTTACCAATATGCCAACGTAAAATCCCTATTCTTTTATCAAGGATTCAATCGTCCACGAATGAGCATTGAGCTCGTTTCTGACGCCCCCGCCCCTGACTAATTCAGGTGATCGGGTATGGGTGACAGTATACCGAGCAGTTGAGCCATTCCTGGCAATCGTAATGTGGATAACCTAGAGAACGAATGAACGGAAAATAGGCCAGTCCGCCTGTCGGCAGTGGCCTTTCCCTAACCTCTGTTCCCCGTATTCCCCACAGCCACAATATAGGCCAGATGAGCTTAAAAGTCAACGTTCTCCTGGTCTGCTTTCCTACCCTTTCGCAAGGACGTATGTCGTCCAGCGGCGCTCTCCCGAGCGCTCCACCTTCCCCTCGGCGACGAGAGCGGAAAGCTCCCGCTGGATGGTCTTCTCGCTTACTGAGCGGATAACGGTCGAGATATCCTTTATATATGAAGGGCCCTTTTCCTTAAGGACGGCGATGACGGCGTCCCTTCGAGAACCCCTCTCCTCATTGTCCAATACGATATGTCCTTTATTCGCGTCCTGTCCTTTATGGCTTACCGGCACCATCCCTGGCGTGGAAAGGCGTGGTGCCTGACGCGATGGACTGATTGATGACTTGGCGAGCGCAGCGAGGGTGGGTGCTTCCTCAAGCACAAGCCTGGGTTCCTCATAGGTCGCTACCTCCTGGAGCAGGAGGTGGGATTCACGTGCGATGAGGTCGGCATTCATTGGAGAGAGGAGGCCGCCCGCACGCGCGATGGAGAGCACGGACGAGAGCGCGAGCAGCTCGCGTGAAAGCGCGGTGCGCGCGAGCATAGGCGGAAGGACCGCTCCCTCCACTAAACCTATGCCTATGAGATCCAGCTTCTCACGGAGCGCAGACGAATTCTTGAAGGCTGGGGTAATGAGATGGATGGCTTTCGCGAGGCGCTCGGCCTTCTTATAGATGTATACGCGACGGATGTCTTTATCGAACACGTTGGAGAATATACCTTTATCTAGGACGAATGTGTCGAAATGAGCACCATTTCCAGTTGCCTTGTGCATGTCCGTTACATCCTTTTTCGCTTTATCGGTCATGTCTTTCTGTCCTTTATCTTACGGGCAAGTATACGCCCCGTGCCATGTCCGTCAAAGCGGTCTCGGCAAGTCCAGCAATCAATGAGCGTGGTACTGCGAACACATGCGACGACGTTCGTTACCCGCCTGTTTACTGCGTTATCCCCACGCTTGAGTGATAGAATGAGGAAAATGGGACGGAAAAAGAAGGCAGAGATAGAAGCGCCAAAGAAGCTCGCCCGGATAGCGGGCGGCATTGCTCTTGTCGCGTTCGGTCTCATCTTCGGGCTCGCCGCTTTCGGACTCGCCGGACTCGCAGGCGAAGCTCTCTTCGCCTGGGGTTTCGGGATGATAGGCCTCGGCTCCTTCCTCCTGCCGGTGCTCATGATAATGACGGGACTCGCCGTCATGTTCGAGCGCTCCTTCGTTAAGCCCCTCACCGCAGCGGGCGTCGCCCTCATCGTAGTAGCGGTGGTGATGCTCTTCGGCATCGCATCGGAAACACTCGGCGGAAGCCTGGGTCACGCAGCCGGCATGACCACGGTCGAGTTCTTCGGCTTCGCGGGAGCCCTCATACTTCTCCTTTCGGTAGCGCTCATCGGCCTTGCAGTAGTCGCCGACCTCGCCGCACTCATTGCGAGCATGAACGCATTCTTCGGGAACACTAAAGATGCCCTTGGCTCGCTGAAGGTTCCCTCACTTCCTCTGAAGAAGGGCGAGGCTCTATCGGAAGACTCCACGGAAGCGGAAGTCGTGCCCGAAGTCGCCCCACTGAACGTCGATCGCGAGCCAGTAGTCACTATGTTCAACGAGCCGAGAGAAGCCGCTCCCGTGTCGGCCGCGGACGCCATCCCCACCTATGACGCCGAATACCACGCCCCTCCCCTCTCCCTTCTCGGTGAGGATAAAGGAAAGCCAGGCGTAGGCGACATCAAAACGAACGCGAACATAATCAAGCGTACCTTCCTCAACTTCGGCATCTCAGTTGAGATGGACGAGGTGTCGGTGGGCCCTACCGTCACCCGCTACGCCATAAAACCAGCTGAGGGTGTCCGCCTCCAGAAGATTGTGTCGCTCGTCACCAACCTCGAGCTCGCACTCGCTGCCCACCCCGTCCGTATCGAGGCTCCTATCCCCGGTAAGTCGTTGGTGGGTATCGAGGTCCCGAATGCATCGAAGGCAACGGTGGGCCTTGGCGGGATCATCGGCGCGCCCGAATGGAACGCCTCGAAGAAACCGCTCCTTGCGGCCATTGGTCGTGATATCACCGGCACCCCGCACTACGTGAATGCCGCTAAGATGCCGCACGGGCTCATTGCGGGTGCGACTGGTTCCGGTAAGTCAGTGGCAATACATGCGGTCATCACTTCCCTCCTATATAGGAACGGCCCTAACCAGCTCCGGTTCATCATGGTGGACCCGAAGCGCGTCGAGCTCACCCTCTATAACGGCATCCCCCACCTCCTGACCCCGGTCATCACCGATCCGAAGAAATGCATCATGGCACTCAAGTGGGCTGCCAAGGAGATGGATAGGCGCTACACCATCCTCGAGGATGAGCAGGTGCGCGATATCGAGTCGTACCACAACACCATAGTGGAGCCCGCGAAGAAGAAGGGGGTGAAGGACCTGCCTGAAGCGATGCCGTACATCATGATAGTCATCGACGAGCTCGCCGATATCATGCAGAGCTACCCGCGCGAGCTCGAGGCCGCTATCGTCCGCCTCGCGCAGATGTCGCGTGCCGTCGGTATCCACCTCGTCCTCTCCACCCAGCGTCCATCAGTGAACGTCATTACCGGCCTCATCAAGGCGAACGTCCCTACCCGCATGGCGCTCCAGGTGGCGAGCCAGATAGATTCCCGCACCATTCTCGACGGCCCAGGCGCCGAGTCCCTTCTCGGTGCCGGTGACATGCTCTACCTCTCGGCCGACATGCAGAAGCCCGTGCGTATACAGACGGCATATATCGCCGAGCAGGAGGTGAAGAAGGTCGTGGCGTACATAAAGCAGCACAATGCAGGCTCGCTCGGCGCGCTTGATTTGGGAGGAGGCGCTGATGGCTCCGGTCACCACGAACCGAACGATGCTATTTCAATGATGAGCGACGACGCTGATGTGGACGACGACCTCTACGCAGCCGCCAAGGAATCAGTTGAAGAAGCCGGCCGCGCCTCAACCAGCTACCTCCAGCGCAAGCTCCGCATCGGATATTCGCGCGCTGCCCGCCTCATGGATCTTCTTGAGGAACGAGGCGTCATAGGGCCTGCTGACGGCTCCCGCCCGCGTGAAGTCATCGCTCAGGGAGGCTCCTCCGCCCCAGAAACTGCCGAAGAGGTCTTCTAGCGATGTTCTTGCGCATCCTCATCGGTCTCGCGCTCGCCCTCCTTCTCATCTACGGACTCGTGAAGGCGTATCCGCTGCTTTCTGGGCCCGCCATACATCTCGACTCCCCTGCCGCCTACGCAACCCTCCCTGACGGGTTCGTGACCGTATCAGGCACGGCGCTCCGTACCGAGACCCTTACGCTCAATTCTGGGGTGCTGCTTATCGATGAAAATGGGCGGTTTTCTACCTCCCTAACCCTTCCTTCAGGGGACGCTATACTATCCTTAACTGCTCGCGATCGCTTTGGCAGAGCTGTCAGTGAATCAAGAGTCGTGCATATTCCTTAACTCGCTATACCCATGCCTGCAAAGAAATCCACCAAGAAAACAGCTAAGCCCGTCGCTCCTGAAAGCGAGGGAGAAGCATCCTCCTCTCCTGCCGACGCGAAGTCGAAATCAATCGCGCTCGCCATAAAGGAGATACAGGCGAAGTTCGGCGATGAATCCATCATGACGTATGGCAGCGGCAAGGTTGCTGCGATAGAATCCATTCCAACTGGTTCACTCGGCCTCGACGCAGCGCTTGGTATCGGCGGACTCCCCCGCGGACGTATAGTCGAGATATTCGGGCCGGAGTCTTCCGGCAAGACGACGCTCGCGCTCCACGTCATCGCGGAAGCGCAAAAGAAAGGCGGTATCTGTGCGTTCGTCGACGCCGAGCACGCGCTCGACCCGGAGTACGCACGCCGCATCGGCGTGAAGCTTCCTGAGCTTCTCATCTCTCAGCCGGATACCGGCGAGCAGGCGCTCGAGATAGTGGAGTCGCTCGTGCGTGCCAACTCCATCGACGTCATCGTCGTGGATTCGGTCGCAGCACTCACGCCAAAAGACGAAATAGAGGGCGACATGGGTTCGGCCCAGATGGGTAAGCAGGCACGTCTCATGAGCCAGGCGCTCCGCAAGCTCACGGCCATAACTGCGAAGAGCAACACCATCATCATCTTCATCAACCAGATCCGCATGCAGATAGGCGTCATGTTCGGGAACCCCGAGACGACGACCGGCGGCAAGGCCCTCAAGTTCTACACCTCGGTGCGCCTCGATATCCGCCGTATCGCGCAGATAAAGAAGGGCGAGGAAATAGTGGGCGGTCGTGTGCGCGTGAAAGTGGTGAAGAACAAGGTGGCGGCTCCGTTCAAGACCACGGAGTTCGACCTCCTCTATAACGAAGGCATCAGCCGCGAGGGCGAGATAATCGCGCTCGGCGAGAAGTACGACATCCTCCAGAAGTCGGGTTCGAGCTACAAGTACGGGGAAGTATCGCTTGGGCGCGGGTACGATGCGACGCGCACCTACCTACGTGAGAACAAGCCTATCGCCAACGAAATCCTCAAGCAGATACAGGCGAAGCTCAAGGAAGATTAAGCTACCGATACAAAAAGACTCCCGCATGGGAGTCTTTTTGTATTGCCGCTAGAGCTATACAAACCGAGGTACGGAACGAAGGGTGCGAAGTCCGTCGCTAACAAGCCAAACGAAGGCTGCGACGGCGAGGACGGAGAGAGCCTGCACAAGAAAGTCGGTATGGAGGAATGCGGAGAGCGCGAAGCGAGAAAGCGCAGCAGCATCAGAGAGGGACGGCATGTTCTCGAAGACGCGCGCCACCCACACTTCCCTGCCAATGCCCCAAAGCGCACCGAGGAACAGGAACGAGAAAAAGGCGGTCGTTGAAACGAGCGGACGAAGCGTATGGATGGTGCGCACGCGGCGCATAACGTTCTGTTGGATGCGGGACTGGTTCATGGCGTATGGGTGGTATCGATGGCTTCCTTGAATAATTTCTTCGCGCGATGCACGCGGGTCTTCACGGCTGATACGGTCGAGCTCTCGAGCAGGGCTATCTCCTCCTGGCTCTTCCCTTCTATGAACTGCAGTCGAAGGACACGGGATGCAGCTTCCGGAAGCCTCGAGAGCGCGACGAGGACTTCGCTGCGGATAGAGAGGTCCTCGAGGAACTCGCTCTCGTCCCGTATGCGCTCATAGACTTCCGGATCGAGCTCTTGGGTACGCGCTCGATGCTTGCGCAGCTTCTGGTACCGGGTGAACGCGAGCCGGGTGAGGATGGCATACGCCCATGACGAGAAGGACGCGCCCTCCTGGGCCTTGTACCGGTTGGCGTACACATAGATGCGGGTGAAGGTATCCTGCACTATCTCCTCCGCGTCCTCCTTCGTGAAAAGGATGCTTCGTGCTTTCCGGAGAAAGGCGTCCTCGTACCGCCCAACCAGGACCACGAAGACATCGGGATTCTCCTGGGACAGGCGAAGTATCTCCTCATCAGAGGCCTCCTCGAGCCCTTCAGTGAGCCTTGAAAACCGCATTATGTCCTGTATCATACCCCGTACCAGGCGTGTCTGGCATTTTTTATAACTCCAGACCCCTCACTAACGTTTCTATGGCAATACTTTCCTATAACGAGATACTCCCGAAGTCGGTCATCGTGTACAACAACGAGCCATTCGAGGTGCTCTCTTCCCATATCTTCCGCATGCAGCAGAGGAAGCCGGTGAATCAGACCAAGCTTCGTCATCTCGTCTCGGGCAAGGTGCTCGAGATTTCCTTCCATCAGTCGGAGACCGTCCCTGAAGCTGACATCGGCAAGATGCAGGCGACCTATCTCTACACGAGCCGCGCCGAGAGCTGGTTCGCGGAAGAAGGTAATGCCAAGAACCGGTTCGCCTTCCCGGAGAACATGGTGCACGACCGCGTGCAGTGGCTCCCGACCAACAGCCCCGTCGAAGTGCTCCTGTACAACGATGAGCCGGTATCGATAAAGATTCCCATCAAGATGGACCTCAAGGTGACCGAAGCGCCTCCAGCAGTGCGCGGCGACACCGCGACCGGTGGTGACAAGAAGGTAGTGCTCGAGTCAGGTGCCGTTGTCTCCACCCCCCTCTTCATCAACGTGGGCGATATTCTTAAGATAAATACGGATACGGGCGAGTACGTTGAGCGGGTTGAGAAGGCGTAACCATCCACTAACTATAGGAAAAACGGCAGGGGCGACCCTGCCGTTTTCTATTTCCTGCACGCCACTCGGTCTAATCGATCGGCCACACGAGAGCGGAATCGCCAATCCGGACCATCCGGAATCGAGCGTTCTCCTTATCTTTCGGCGCTCCCGTTTGTTCGGCACAAATGTAGTCGTCATCGCCGGCCGTCTTGATAATCGGAGGCTCCAGCGGAACATCCGGTCCCAGGCTGTTCGGGAGCGGTTCGAGCACGCCACCATCTCGCTGGATCTGGTCGGACCACCGGACGCACGCATGCCATTTATCGGACGGAAGCTTAGCGGTATCCTCCGTCGTAATCGCAACGTCACCAGCGGCCAAGGCCTGTAGTAGAAACATAAGCATGAGCACGGTCTTGCCCTCCCCTTACATCTCCGCAGGGTGCGGAGAACCTTCTGGTTCTATGGTATGCCTGGCCTGGCTAAAGCGCAAAAGCCGCCCAAGGGCGGCTTTTGCTCGGTTAGATTCGAGACTATGCTGCGAGATACGGCATAAGCGCCATATAGCGCGCACGCTTTATCGCGAGCGATATCTCGCGCTGGCGGCTGGCCTGGGTGCCAGTGCGCTTGCGGCCGAGGATCTTCGCGTGCGGATTGGTGAATAGCTTCAAGTACGCGACATCCTTGTAGTCGACGAACTTCTTGTGCTCTATTTCTTCACGTTCTGATTGATATGCCATGGTGATTGCTTTAATTCGAAACTAGAACGGGATGTCCTCGGGGTTAATCTCCTCTTCGGGATATTGGATGGCTTCGGCTGCAGAATTGCCTGCCATCTCGCTTGCTCCTGCGCCTGCTGCGGCTCCGCCCGCTGCATAGCTACCGGTGCTACCTCCCGCTGCGCCTCCTGCCTGCGGACCGAACTGGAACGTATCCACGACTATCTCGGTCTTATAATTCTTCTTGCCCTCGGACTCCCATGAACGGGTCTGGAGACGTCCCTCGATGAAGACCGGACGGCCTTTCTTAAGGTACTGACCCATGACTTCCGCGGTGCGGCCGAACGCCACGATGTTGTGGAATTCCACCTGCTCCTGCTTCGCGCCCTCCTTATTAGTGAAGGTACGATTGGTTGCGATGCCGAACGATGCTACCTGCTGGCCGCTTGGAAGCGCTTTCACTTCCGGGTCGCGGGTCAAGTTGCCGTAGAGAAGGACTTTGTTTAGGTACATGCGCTTAGTATACCGCTACGCACCTGCCTCCTTAAGGGCTGCATCGAGCTCGGTGTCGAGAACCTCTTCTTCCGAGGTCTGGCCCTCCTCACGCTCGCCCATCTTGGCGTAGATCTCATGCATCTCCGCTGCGTGCTTAGCCGACTCCTTATCCGTACGGATATCGAGGAAGCGGACGAGCGTCGTCATGGTCTTCGCGAGTTCGAGCATGGCGTCGTGACCTTCGCCATCCGTCTCGTACGCGATCCATGCGAAGTACGCGGAATTGAAGTCGCGACGACCAGTGGTTTCGCTGCGCGAGATGGTGTACGCAAGCGCGATCTTCTGCGGTTCGCCCTCAGCCACTATGGAGCCGACCGATGCGGCCTTCTCGCGGATACCCTGATAAACCTTCTTCACCTCTTCCTGGGGTAGTTCAGGATCGATGTGGAAGCCGAGTTCGTAGACGCGGGACTCGTTATATCCCTCTACGGACTCCTGCTCGGTACTGTCTGCACCGTGTTCGATTTCCTTTTTCATAACGGGCGAACTGTACCACGGTCAGTGCGACCAGGCAATTACAGGGCGAAAAGGCGCTTGGCGTTCCCAAGGACCGTCTTCCGGACCGTTTCCTCGTCCTCTCCCCGGATACTGGCGATGGAAGCGATTACGTCCTTGGCTGAAATAGGGTCGTTCCGCTGCCCTCTTCGGGACGCCGGAGCTACGTACGGCGAATCAGTCTCGGAAAGAATGCTTGTAAGGGGTACAGAGCGTATGACCTCATCGTAATCGCGCGCGAAGGTGATGACGGCGGTGAAAGAGAGGGTGAATCCGAGCGCGACGAACCGGGCAGCGACCTCGGGCGTACCGACGAAGAAATGGATATCGCCCCGGAGCTTCTCTCCGTGCGTTTCTTTGAATTCTGAAAGTATGGAAATGATGTCTTCGTATGCATCCATCGTCCCTTTTGATGGGCGGCCATGAATCATCAGTGGCTTATCGACCTCAAGCGCAAGTTCGATATGCTTACGAAAGACCTCTCTCTGGAGCGGCTTCGCGGCTTCCACATCCCCCGGACGGAAGTTATCAAGCCCGCACTCCCCTATCGCGACCACCTTCGGATGCCTAGCGAGTTCAAGGAACGTGCCGTAATCAAAGGTTTCGTCTCCCGCATGATTCGGATGGAGTCCGACTGCCGCGTACATATCTTCCGTCCCTTCAACGAGCGCTATGGCGCCACGCGAGGAAGCGAGGTCTGTACCGACCACAATGCCACCAACTTCTTCTTGTCGCATGCGCGCGAGAAGATCTTCCCTATCTTCGGAATATGCGTCGAACTGTATGTGGCAATGCGCATCGAAATATTTCATCAGAGTCACCCTATCATATAGCGGAAGGGCCCGTCCGAAGACGAGCCCTTGGCTTAGGAAGCAGCGGTGGATTTCGATCCATCGCGTGCCCGACACCGGATCGCACGCACCTCCTTCTCAGTCTCGTGCATGGAACGACCGTGTGTATAAATCATGCACACCCCTAGCGTCGGGTGCGGATATCCGTAGAAGTAGTCCGGCGATGTCGGCCTGAACCAGGCATACAGGAATCCGATGGCCAATACGCCAAGCAGGACCGCGATCGAACCGGCCACGCCCACCCACCACGAGTACCCGACAGCGAGGTAGCTGGCGCCGATCGCAAGAGCGGTGACGCCCCAAACGAACACGGTGACGCTGAATTTCTGCGGCCTCATCATCGAAGACCATAGGGCGCTGATCGAGAGGGACAGGAATGCGAGGGCGTGCCAAGCACCGAGGCTATTCGGCGGCACCCACCCGAGCGCTGCCGTTCCCCAAAACAGCGCGCCGATGACGGCGAGCGGGATCAAGAAGTAAGTGAACATCTTCCCTAACCTTTCATTGAGGGTTCTAGAAGCACAATGCCTTTCGGGATGAGCTAAGTCAAACGAGGAAATAGATTCTCCGGCTTCTTATTCTCCTTCACGGCCGCGAGGACAGCTGCTGCAGTAGCCGGCATGACTGACTCCAGATGCGCCGCAAGCTTCGCAAGATGCCGTACGAGCTTCTCGATATCTGCGAGCCCTTCCATCTTAGTAGCTTCGTCCTTCACCTTCTTGTACGGCTCGTGCTCCGTCATGTACTCATCGCCTTTAGCGATGTGCATGAATACCAGATCCATCGCGTCATTAAAATGAAACCCTTCGAGCTTCAGGGTGAACGAGGTCTCAGTCACTGTATCCTCTTCGGTGAGAGTAACGGGAGCTAGCAAATGCTCCTCTGCAAGCTTCATCACGCGCGCAACGAGATTGCCCAAACCATTCACAAGATTGGCGGTGTACCACTCATCGAGACGCTCCCAGGTAACGTCGGAGTCTTCTGTGGGATGAACGTGACGAAGTAGAAGATACCGGGTCGCTTCGGTCCCGTACTTCTCCACGAGCTCATATGGACTAATAACGTTCCCGAGCGACTTCGACATCTTCTGCCCGCCGGAATTGATGAAGCCATGATAGAAGATCTGATCGGTGTTCTTGATATCGGCCGACATGAGCATGGCCTGCCACATCAATGACTGGAAGCGCACCTGGTCCTTTCCGGCCACCTGGAGCGTCTTCCCACCTTCCCAGAACTTCTTGAAATTCCCTTCCGCATCCTCAGGCCATCCTAGAGTGGAGATGTAGTCGGTAAGTGCGTCGAACCAGACGTACATAACCTGCTCATCGTCGCCCGGCACCGGCACGCCCCACGAGAGACGTTTCTTCTCGCGCGAAATGCTGAAATCCTCGAGCCCACCTCGTACGAAATTAACCGCCTCGTCCCGACGCCACTCAGGCACGACGACGCCAGGACGCGCGAGATACTCGAGCAAGCGGTCGCCATAGTTACTGAAACGGAAGAAGTAGTTCTCCTCTGTCACTTCCTGCGGTACCAGATGCGGATGAATAAGGCAGTGCCCGCTCTCGTCGAGATCCTTCTCCGCCTTGTACAGCTCGCACCCGACGCAGTAGAGGCCGGAGTACTCCTTCTTATAGATATCGCCCTTAGCTTCGCAGCGCTTCCACATCTCTTGCGCCGCGTGTATGTGGTGCGGGTCAGTGGTGCGGATGAACGCGTCGTTGCTGAGCGAGAGCGCTTCGCGGAGCTTCTTCACTTCCTCCGCGTAGTGGTCGACGTATTCCTGTACGCCCTGCCCCGCCTTCTCCGCCGCCTCCCATATCTTCTGGCCGTGCTCGTCGGTGCCGGTCGAGAAGAACACTTCCTCGCCCTGTAGTCGCCATGCGCGCGCAAGCACATCCGCCTGCACGAGCTCGGTAGCGAACCCGATGTGCGGGTCCGCGTTCACGTACGGAAGCGTGGTCGTTATATAGCGAGCCATGGAGATTATGCGAGCTCCGCCTTCGCACGCTTGCTACGCTCGACGTCCGTAAGGAACTCGCGGGCTGCAGCTGCGAGCGGCACTGAAAGCAGGACGCCGAGGAAGCCTGCGAGCGAGCCGCCCACGATGAGCGCAAGTATGACGAGGAGCGGCGGGATGCCCACCACCTTATTTACCACGAGCGGATAGATGAGGTGCGCCTCGAACTGGTTCACGACGAAGAAGAGGCCGGC
>CAYSUL010000005.1:0-25249 GCA_964434255.1 uncultured Candidatus Saccharibacteria bacterium | reverse complement strand
GAGCGACTAGGGAAACGATGAACACGGTGCGACGGATAGGGACGACTATCCTTTCTGCTCGGAAGCAGCGAGCAAGCGCTCGCGCACGAGGTCCTGCGGGAGGACCGACAGGAACCATCCGGCCTTAGGGCCAGAGGCACGACCGAGGAAGAGCTGGTACAGCGCACCGAATAGCTCCTTCGGCTCTATCGGAACTTCTGACTTCAATTCATGCAAGCGATGATGGAGTTCTTCACCAGTTCGAGCGGTCTCCATGAATGAAGCGAGAAGCGCGAGCGCTTGCTTCTGCGAGTCAGAGAACTCGATGCTCGGCATGTCTGTGAGTATTTCATAGCGATAGCTCTCGGGCGCATACGTAGCGAGCCAGAAGCGCGCATACTCCGCTCGCTCTTCGAGCAATACTTGCTCCTCATTCGTGAGCGGCTCTCCCTTCACCGCCTCGGCTTCCGCAAGAAGCGAGAGATGCGGCATCTGTACGATGAACGCCACCTGCGAGAAGCGCAGCTGCCAAGGGGCGGTAAGTTCCGCGCGGCTCTCCGGAAGCTGCGAAAGGGCGTAGAGACGGGTAAAGTCATCCGCAACGCCTTGGCGCACCTTTTCTGCAAGGTCGTCGTACCAGTCGTACATGCGCGGGACCGAATCGCCGGACGGGTCCACGTCTATCTGCTGATTAATGTCCTTGCCGATGAGGATCAGTCGCAAAAGAGGAGCCGGAAAGAGATCACTCATTTCCTTCGCGGTCGAACCCTTTCCCTTCGACGATGACATCTTCTTCCCGCCTACGAGGAAGAATTCGTACGGGATATCGAATGGAGGTTCGCTCCCGAATACCTCGCGCACGATATGATTCGCGACGTCGCGCGAGCCTCCCTTGGTCGAATGGTCCTTTCCGGCTCCTTCGATATCAACGCCGACCGCCACCCATTTCGCGGCCCAATCCGCCTTCCAGAAGAGCTTCGCGGTACCGCCATACGGTGATATGCGCGCCTCCTTGCCGCAGGGCGTTGCACCATACGGGCTCTGATCGCAGACATACGCGACCGTCTCGCCATCGAAGTCGAACGCACGTGTCGTCTTTATCTTCCCGCATTGCTCGCACACGACGGATATAGGGAGCCAGTCATCCTCCTTCTGCGAGCCCGAGACCTCCTTCTGTATGCGGCGAATATCTGCTGCGTGTTCGAGCGCCGTCTTGATGAGGGCATCCATCTTGCCGGATGCATACAGTTCGCGGGCGGTGTAGTAGCTAGGGGTGAAGCCTGCTTTCTTGTGTACCCGCATGAACTCGTCACCATAGTAGTCGGCATAGCTATCGTATCCAAGCTCGGGCGACGGCACCGCATAGAGCGGCTTTCCAAGATGCTCGCGATACACCGTTTCATCGAGATACCCTGGTATCGAATCGAAGTCATCGAAATCGTTCAGCTCGTACCGGTATTCGTTCGCAACGCCGTACTCGGTAAGCACTTCGGCGATGACGCCGTGTATTGCCACACCGCGCATCGAGCCGATGTGCACGCGGCCGGAGAGCGTCTTCTCGTCACGTATCAAAAGCGGCTTCGCCTGCGCGCGTTCTCCAAGCTTCTCCTCTATCTCCTTCGCTATGCGGTCGGCCCAGAACATGCCCGAATCCTACCACGCTCGCGCGTAGGATTAATAATCCTTATTGAACCAAAGTGGCGTCGCCTCAGCGCTACCCGCCCCGCTCGGCCAAGCATTATTCATAGGCGCTTCGTATCGCGTCTTCGCGCGCATGGGTATTTGCTCAACCGTTGAAGTGCTGCTTCCCGCAGCTGCGTCGGCAGAGAGCGTTACCGCTGCATCCATGCCGGGCTCTTGCGGAGCCGCTGCCGTTACGGCAGTGACCTCATCCTCGGTATCCGTAAGCTGCGAGAGATCGATATCAGCGGCCGCGATGCCCGGTAGGAGCGATATCTCTGTGTGGAGCCTTGCTTCCGCTATCTTCCCCGCCTGTGCGCGGAAGCTTTGGGCGAGTTCCTCTTCATGGCTTGGCACAGCAGGAGCGCTCTTCGCGAACGAACGAACAGCCGTGTCCTCTGCCATCATCGTTGCGGCCTCCATCACCTGTTCCGGCTCCGGCGCAAGCGCAACGGCGCGCGCGGTAAGCTGCTCTTCGAGCTCGGTACGCACCCGAAGCGAGGCGCTCACATCCCCCTCCGCCTCGAGCGCATCCGCGTCTTCGGTCGCTTGCTCCACGTGTATGGCGAGCTCCTGTCCGAGATACAGCGCGGTCTCCTCATCGAGACGGCCGTCCTTGAGGAGCACGATGGCTTCGTCGGCCCTGCGCGTCGCGAGCTGCGCGGAAACGCGCGCACGCTCCTCGTTCCCATTCGCGAGCGAGATGATGACCTTCTCGTTTATCTTCGTCTTGAGTCCATAGAGCGCGTCGCCAGGGACCGCGCCTTCAGCGCCGAGCGCAGCACCTCCGCCCGTCACGAATATGAAAAGAAGAAGCGCGCCCGCGTACGAGGTACGACGTGCGGTGATGAAGACCATGAACGGCGACGGACGGGCAGCCGAAATGCCGCGGTCAGGGACCGCATGGAGGTCGGCGTAGCTGGCAAGCGTAGTCCGGATACGAGCGAAGCTCGAATCAGATAGCTTAAGGTCGCGTACGCCGCGTATGAAATTGTTGAAGTAGTGGTTCATTGAACACGTATGATGTCTTGCACCTTCTTAATGCCCCTATTGATGCGCACCGAGATGGCGTTGGCCGACTCCCCCGTGATCTCCGCAATGTCGCGGGGCGACAGCCCATCGACGAACCGGAGCAGGAGCGCCTCGCGCGAGGGCTCGTCGAGCTCATTAATGGCCCGCAGCACTTCCTGATGCTCTGCATTCTGCGTTATCTTCTTGTGGTCGTCGTTCGCGAAGTCGAGGCCCAGGTCCTGCAGGACATCGAGCGATGACTCCTTCTTCTTGCGGTACCAATCGATGACGAGGTTGCGTGCCATCGTATAGAGGAGGGCCCGTGCGTTACGCAGCTCTGTCCCTTCGCGAACGGCCTGCCAGAAACGCATGAAGACCTCCTGCGTTATATCCTCGGCGACTTCCCGTCTGGACACTTTCAAGAGGCAGAAACGAAATATATCGCTTCCGTACGCGTCGTACGTCTCGAGGAAGTATGCGTGTGAGTCTTCTTGGTCC
Source organism: uncultured Candidatus Saccharibacteria bacterium (assembly GCA_964434255.1). Taxonomy (GTDB): domain Bacteria; phylum Patescibacteriota; class Minisyncoccia; order Phycocordibacterales; family Phycocordibacteraceae; genus C7867-001. The sequence goes on along the minus strand of CAYSUL010000005.1, from coordinate 22,081 downwards.
ATTGATGATGACGCCCGAACGCCCCGTAACTTACCGGGCGTTCTTGACAGTATCCTGTTAATCGGTCGCGATACGGTGACGATATGCATAGGAACGTACCGTCGCACGCGTCGCATGAAGCCTTCATGACAGGCGGCATGAAGGCCCTCCTAGACTATCACGCCTTTCTAGAGCGAGTCCCGCACGAAGATGAAGCGTGGACCTTTATATCCGAACTCGGGTTTGTCTACCTCCTCCATGAACATGGCCTTGGGTCGCACGACGAACGATGCGACCGCGCCCTCATACAGGGGACGATAGAGAACCATATCTTCTTCGGTTTCCGTATGGAAAGCTATACCCATGACTTCATACAGCTTCTCGCTGTCCTTGAAGTGGTGGTAGATGCCGGGCTTAGGTTCATCACCTCGTTGCATGCCATCAGTATACCAATGAGCTCCGGTGCGCTATGGTACTGCTATGAAGAAGAAAGCCGCTCCTAAGAGGACCGTGCGCAAGATACAGCCAACGGCAACGGCGCCCACGTACCCCATGCGCATCAACCAGTACTTGGCGCTCAAGGGCCATTCGACGCGCCGTGGCGCCGATGAGCTCATAGAGAAAGGCGTCGTGCTCATCAACGGGAAGCGCGCGCAGCTCGGCGATAAGGTGAACGAGGCAGATACGGTGGACGTGCGCTTCCGTAAGCCGCAGAACTACGTATACCTCGCGTTCAATAAGCCCAAGGGAATGGACACGCACAAGGAAGGAACGGGGACCGATGACGTCATAAGCTCCCTTCCTGGTGACCTCAAGCGCCTCAAGCTCTTCCCGGTGGGTAGGCTGGATAAGCCATCGCGCGGCCTCATCCTGCTCACGAACGATGGGCGTATCACCGACCGCCTCCTGAACCCGGAATACGAGCACGAGAAAGTGTACGAAGTGACCACGAAGAAGCCGCTCCGCGAGAGCTTCAAGGAGAAGATGGAGAATGGCGTTGATATCGAGGGATATATCACGAAGCCCGCCAAGGTCACGGTGCTCGGTGAGAACCGTTTCCGTATCGCCATTACCGAAGGCAAATCGCACCAGGTGCGCCGTATGGTGGTGGCGCTCTTCAATGAGGTAGCTGACCTCAAGCGCGTCCGTATCATGAATATCCCGGTGGAGCCGCTGAAGCCCGGCGCGTACCGTAGGCTCGAAGGAAAAGAGCTGGCTATACTCCTCGCTTCCCTCAAGCTCGATTAGGGTGCCACTGAGACTTCAGTAGATTCACGCGAATGCCTTTGAAGGCGACGCCTTCGGCTTCGAGCGTCTTCCGTTTGGTGTGAATGCCCATGCCCGCACTGTATCCAATGAGCGCACCGCCCGCGCCCACGACGCGATGGCACGGCGTCTTCGGAACGTCGGGATTGTGGCGCATCGCCATACCCACCGCTCTCGCAGCCCTTGCGTTCCCCGCAAGCGCTGCTAACTGCCCGTACGTCGCTACCTTCCCTTTCGGGATCCGGCGCGCGATCTCGTATATCTTCAGCGTGAACGGGGTCTGCATCTATCCCTTTGGATCGAACGTGAACGAGTCGAGGAGGAGCTGATAGTCGGCAAGCATGCCATCGGTGGGAGTGAGCCAGGTGACGGAGACCGCGATGATGTCGTCACCATGGGCGAAGACCGTCGTCTTCCCTTCGTAGAGGCCGGACCAAGTATAGACGAGGGCATCCACGCCGCCGACAGTGGTGCGTACGTACGCTCCATCGCCGAGCTTATAGTTTGAATCGTTCGTACCTGTCATCCAGTCCATGATCGATTGCTTGTCGATGTCGTTCTGGAAGATATCGATGGTAATAGCGGTCGGACCTTCTCCACCTTCCACTGGAACGGTATCGCTTTCACGTATGAGCGTGATGGCGTAATGCTCGCGCTCTGCGTTCCCTGCCTCCCGCTCGAAGAGCTCGTAGAAGTCCGGGTACTGGAACGAGAAACCGCGCTCCATATCCATGTACTGATTGCCGAGCGCTTCTTCCGGGGCGGGACCCGTAGGTGAAAGGGCCTTTTTCGTATAGAGAGCGTAGGCTCCGGCGCCTACGACCGCGATTGCGAGCACGATGAGGATGATGCTGCGAAGTGGCTTGTTCATATGCTCTAGTATACCGAGTCCGGCCTATGAGGCTACTGCTATGAGCTCGAGCTTCTGGACCCGGGTGAGCTGCCGCACTTCGTACTCCCGCTTGAGCGCAGCGCTCTTGTCGAGGCACTTCTCCTCGTAGCAGAGGGCGACGGGGCGGCGTGACTTGGTGTACCGCGCCCCTTGCTTGGAGGTGTTATGCGTTTCCAGACGCTTCTCCACGTCGTTGGTTATGCCGGTGTAGAGCGTGCCGTCCGCGCACTTCAGCATGTATACATAGTAAGGGTCTTCGTGCATCCATTCATGATAGCCCAATTAACTGTCATCACCGAGCACATCGCAGAATGAAAGAATAGCCATGCGGAGCGCATGGCTATTCTTTCATCCGATAGTTGAATCTATGCCGACTTCTTCTTCGCTGCCTTCTTCGCAGTAGCGGCTTTCTCTTCCTTCTTAGGCTTTTCCGCTTTCGCGACGGAACCCGCGAGTATGGAGGAGTACGCAGCGCCTTCGAGCGTCAGTATGAGGGTATCGAGCTTAGCGTGCACAGCGGCGAGCTCCTTCTGCATGGCGCCGATGCGAGGATCCTCGACGGGCGCTGCATGGCGCGGCGATGGGCGCTCGGGGCCATAGCTACGCTTCTCGAATGAGTTCGAGGTAGGGCGAGCGTCATCGCGCACGAAACAGTCCTTGCAGTACACGGGCTTCTTTCCATTCGGACGAAATGGGACATCGCAGGCAGCGCGGCACTTGCTGCAAGTGGCCTTGAAGGTTTCGGTGCGCTCTCCCTGGTCGCGGCCGCTAGGACGGCTCCCGCCACCGAAACTCGGACGGCTGAATCCTCCCTTATTGAAGCCACCGGAACGTGGTCCCTTGCTGAAATTGCCTCCCTTCTTGAATTCGCTCATGTGTAGATAGTTGGTGTTAGTGGGGTGATTATATCATAAGTTTTATAAAAAACAATATTGCTGAACTCAGGGCTCTTTAGCGGGACTGAGGAACGTATACTGGGACCTGATATGCATCGCTTCATCAGGGACATACGGACGATCTATCGCTTCTTCTGGCGTAGATATAGAGGCTGCTGGAGAAAGGTTACGCACCGGAATGAAGCTGGCGCTGCCCGCGAAGCAAGGCGCTTACGTGGCGGTGCACATGCGTATCATTGCCTCTATTGCCGGAAATGGCATGTAGGCCATTCGAGATAATGCACCTTTTGCTGGGGAGCTAGGGTACGATCCTAGAGTCTTCTGCTTCAAAGGCAGACGTGTTACCAGTTACACCACTCCCCAAATGGGCGACGATTCCCGCAATCCAGCCGCTTATCTTGCGGTTAAGGGTCGTGCTTGACCTCACTTTAATGCGTAGCAAGCCATGATACAAGTCAGCCACATTGGTGCGGTTCGTCTTCGGGTTTCCTTTCTTGAGATAGATCCTGTCTATCCTCGTCGGGCGCAAGTTGAGTTTATCTGCCCACCATCGCCGAAAGTCGTGTATCTCTACCTGTCGATTCTCGTGCACGTATAGCTCAAAACGAATCTCTCGTTCAGGGATGCCGAGATATCGAAGCCACTCGAGAAAGACGAGTAGCATACGATAGTCGGAATTGATGAAATCGACACCGGCACTAGGCGAGCGTTGATTCTGCTTGGAGCCTTCTGCCCAGTACAGGGCGACCCCGATAAGCCATAATTCTCGAGTGGAAATATTCTGTATATCGAGTATTCCCTGCTCGATATGAAAGGAGACCTCGGCTAGGCGCATGGTTCGACGCGCCTGCGCACCCCGAAATGCCGCTTCCCGACGCTTCAGCGTTATCTTCTGCTCATTCTCTTCGGCCAATCCGGCGGCACGAAGCCAGATAGCGAGCGTTGATTTAGCAATTGGAATTTCAGCAAGTATCTGTGAGTACGTACTACCTCCCCTTCGCAGCACTATCGCTCTCTCCCTTTCTTGATACTTCGCCATTAGCGCAGTATCACCGTCGCGCTATAGAGAAACCATGTATTTATTCTAAAGAAAACCTGGAGGCTACTCCAACTCGCACGCTATCTTGAGCGCAGCAATATCTTCCTGCGTAAGCTCGAACGTAGAATCGATATTGTAGGAATACATGATGGATTCAGGATTCTCCACATGCCCATCGATACCGAGCGCATGGCCGAATTCATGCGCGAGCACGCGCTTGAGTTCCCGCTTGTTCGTGAACTCGTAGATATTGATGCGTTCACCCGCTTCGTCAGAGATATAGGTTCCTTGGTTGAAGTCGCTGCCCGCGTCCTCGTTATAGACATTCACTTTCGCGTTCGTCGCCCGCACGAGTGCATTGAGCTCATCTACTTCCGTCCCCAATCTCTTAGCGAGCGCATTCACCTCGTCCACCAGTGCATTAAGCGCGCGCTGCTTCCGTTCAAGCGAACGCTGCTCTTCTTGGAGCTTTTCATATTCCCCTGAGGGCGCGCCTCCGCGTGCGTTCCAATACGCGACCGACTCATCGTATTCCTCGTTGTCGCGCTTGAACGCGGCCTCGCTCGCTTCGAAACGAGCACGCAGCGCAAGGTACTCGCTCCGCGTCGCTTCGACCTCCGCCCGTTTCGACTCGTATGCGCTCTGCTCCGCATCGATCGCTTGCCCGAGCTGCGCGTTCTGCTGGTGCTCGCCATATGCGAGGTTCACTACGACCGCGTTCGTCTCGCCCCGCTCGACAAGCGTCTTCCCGGCTGCTGCGTTCCAAAGGGAAGCCGATTCCGCAAGCGCGGACTCGAGCTCAGTGCGGCTGATACCGAACCGCTCATCGAACGCTCCGAGCGTGTACTGGATGGGACGCTCGCACGGGGATTCGAAGAGCGTCCTGACATCGAGCTTCGATACATCGATTCCCTGCCCGGACGCAGCGACACCTGCCGCAACGAGACCGACTACGGCAATCGGGAGGCCGTATTTAAGCACTCGTTCACGCGTTGTCGGCTGCATGGTTCATGAGCTCGAGCACCGCAAGCTCGAGCGGGAGGGCAGGCACCGGCGAGAAACGTATGCGTGACGCGGCATCGAGGAACGTCCGAAGCGTCGTGTGCGATATCCGGGAACCAGAAGCCTTAGTGAGCGTCTCCAATTCCCCATACGCGTCCGCGCCGAGCTCGGCAGCGAGTTCCGCTTTCAGTTCAGGCGCATGGCGGATGAGCAGTACGTGGCGAAGCGCTTCCAGGAGGAGCGTGAGATAGAGTTGCATGTCGACGCCGGCTGCGTCCGCGGTACGGATAGCGACCAGAGCATCACCCTGATTCCCTTCGCTAAGCGCGCGCACCAGAGCGAGCACGAGCGAGTGCTTCGGAGCGCCCGTCGCGTGCTCCACTTCCTCGCGCGAGACCTTCTTGTCCGTCACCGACACGAGCACTTTCTCGAGCACGGAAAGCGCATCACGGTACGAACCATCGCCCAGAAGCGCAATGAGTTCAGCTCCTGCCATTTCAAGTGCGTATCCTTCCTTCTTCGCGATATCGACGACTGTCTTCGTAAGAATGGAGCGTGTCGGCTTCTTGAAGTCATATACCTGGCAGCGGGACTCCACGGTCTCGGGGACCTTTTCGCGCTCGGTCGTGGCTAGTATGAAAATGGCGTGCGCCGGTGGCTCCTCGAGCGTCTTAAGGAATGCATTCCAGGCGCCCTTGGAAAGCATGTGCGCCTCATCGAGGATATATACCTTGTACTTCGATTCGAACGGGAGCGTATAGATATTCTCGGTGAGCTCGCGAATATAATCCACCCCGTTGTGCGATGCGGCATCTATCTCATACAGGTCGCGGTCACTGGTGCCGAGCTCGCGCGCGAATATGCGCGCGATGGAGGTCTTGCCGAGGCCGCGGGACCCCGCGAACAGGAAAGCATGCCCGACCTTCTCCGCTTTTATCTGCTCGACAAGCGGAGCGACCACCTGGTCCTGCCCGACGATATCCTCGAAGCGCTTGGGACGATAGGTGCGATAGAGGGACTGGTGCGCCATGCCCTGCAGTATACCGTGCACCCTCAAGCCAGCACAGATACGAAGAACCCGGCCGCGTGAACGGCCGGGTATAGGTTGGTGCACACAGGATTCACGGTAGGCGGCCGGTTTGCTGGACGGTATTGGCGAGCTGATAGGCGACTTCCGCCTCCGTCTCGCGGTCGCCCGCGGCCTTGTACATATTGCCTTCGGCCCGCAAGCGCGCAGCAATCATGCTGGCCGACATGCCATCATCGAACCATTGCTGCATCAGCTTAACCAAGTCGCCGACGGGATCTTCGCCCGTCATCGGAAGGGTTGTGCTCATTTTTAATCTCCTCTGGTCGGACTATATACCTTCGCGTACATTCTTCAATACCTCGAAGAGCTCGGGGTAATCATTGGTCTCCATGAGCCGGGCACGCAGTTCCGCCGCCCCATCATAGCCATTCACGAACGCCTTGAAGTGCTTCTTCAATATATGGAAATGCTTCGCCGGCTTGAGCTCGCTGAAGTAGTGCGCGAGCGCTTCGAGAGCCTCGAGTTTCTCCGCTGGAGAGATCGCCTCGAACGACTTGTCCGTGAAGAGCCACGGATTCCCGAATATGCCGCGCCCGAGCATGATGCCGTCCGCACCGGTCTCCGTTGCCTTTTGCCTCGCGTCCTCAAGGCTCATAACGTCGCCATTACCAATGATAGTCGTCTCGGGCGACACGCGGTCGCGTATAGCGACCGCACGCTCCATGAGTTCCCAATGCGCAGACACCTTTGACATCTCTTTGCGCGTACGCAAATGGACCGTGAGCGCGTCCGGCTTCTCCTCAAGAATTGCCGTGAGCCATTCATCCATCGTTTCGGTGTTGTATCCGATGCGTGTCTTCACCGACGTTGGAAGCCCCGCGCTTCGTGCGGCCTGGAATACTTCCTTAGCGCGCTCGGGGTCCTTCATCATGGCTGCGCCCGCGCCCTGCTTCTCGATGGACTTATCCGGGCAGCCCATATTGATATCTATGCCATCGAACCCAAGCTCGGCACAGAGCTTGGCTGCATATGCCATCATCTCGGGGTTGCTCGAAAAGAGCTGTGCGACGATGGGGTGCTCGCCGGCTCCGAACTGGAGGTCCCGCATGAGGGGGTTCTCCTCGTCCTTCATCCGCTTCTTCTCGCGGGTCGCATAGAGCCCATCAGCCGAGACGAACTCCGTCCACATAACGTCGGGGGCGCCGTATTCTTCGATGAGCCTGCGATAGGCAGGGTCAGTCACGTCCGCCATGGGGGCGAGTACGAAGAGGGGCTTGGGCAATTCCTTCCAGAAGGAGGTCATACACGCACCTTACCCAATACCCCGTACCGTAACAAGCGATGGCGCGTTATTCCGCTGACGCTTGCCCGGTCCTTTTTACATAAATCTTATTCTGGAAACGCAGGTCCACGTACTCTATGGAGCCGTCGTTGAGCTTGAGACCGGGAAACGACGTCGCTGCGAGTATCGCTGCTTCCCCTTCCTTGCCGATGACGTACGTGATGCGCGTACCTGCCTTGGTGTGCAGGTCTATCTCATCGCCACGGAGCGTGACCGATCCGATGTCGGCCCCGAGCCCTCGCATCGCCTTCACGAACTTGAGCGCGCCCGGGAGCGCGGACGCATAGGTCACATGCGCACGTATCATGCTCGCGCCGTTCTCGGATGAATCGTACTCGAGCGGACCGTATACGAGGAGCTGGCTCTCTGCGCTCGGGGCGGCTTTCTTTGCCGCAACGATTGTCGTTGTCGCGACCAGATCCGTTGACGTAGCTTCCCGCACGGCCTGTGGCGCGAACACCAGCCCCTCCGCGTCGGCCTCATAGCATGTGTCGGCAGGCATCGTTACTGATTCCCCGCACCACGTGAACGAGCTTATGCGCGTGAGTGCCTTTATATGAAGCGAGTTCAGTCCGGTAGCTGAAATGGATACGGCCTGCACGCTCGGGTGTGCCTTGAGCACGCGCGCGCGTATATCGCGCTCGGGTATGAAGAATATGGAATCGCGGGGAAGCACGAGGTACTGATTCCCCTCAAGGGTCTCTTTTGCGACTGCTGCGATGCCTTCCGGGTCAGGACCTTCTGCGTCCACCGCCTGCACGCGGAACGCTGGCAGCCAGAGGACGTATATGACGACGGAAAAAAGTACGGTGAAAAGCGCTGCGAGAAGTATCCAGAGAAGCTTTTGCTTTTCCTTGCGCTTCGCACGGAGCGGCGAGGCTCGTTCTCGACGAGCTTTGGGCGCTGCGGCACGGGTCGGCTGCCTTCCGGCGGCCGCGCGCGTAGGCGCACGGCGTGTCATCTCCACATTGCGAGATGGAGCGGCAGCGCGCGCGCTAGGCTTACGCTCTACGTCCCAGGATTTCCTTGCCGACATACGGGATTAACACCTCCGGAACTTTTATAGAACCATCTTCCTGCTGATAGTTCTCGACGATGGAGACGAGAATGCGCGGGAAGGGGACCGCGGTCGAGTTCAGGGAATGCGCGAATTGCATCTTCCCTTCCGCGTCCCGGTACCGGATGTTGAGCCTTCGGGTCTGGAAGTCATGGAAATAGGAGGCGGAGCTGATCTCCCGGTACGTCTTCTCGGCAGGCACCCAGAGCTCGATGTCGTACTTCTTCACCTGCCCGAGGCCGAGGTCGCCGCCGCAGTTCACTACGGTGTGGTACGGGATATTGAGCAGCTCCATGAACTCCTCCGTGTTGCGATTGATCCACTCATGCAGTTCGACTGATGTAGCGTGCGAGGCCTCCGCTATGACGACCTGCTCCCACTTGAAGAATTCGTGCACGCGGATGAGGCCCTTCGTGTCCTTGCTGTGCGCACCAGCTTCCCTGCGGAAGCATTGCGAATACGAGAGGAACTTGAGCGGGAGCTGGCTCGCGTCGAGCGTCTCGTCCATGTAGTACCCCATCGTCGCGACTTCCGCGGTGCCGGCCAGGTACTCATTGTCCTGCGTCCTATATAAGTCATCCTCACCTTGCGGAAGGTATCCGGTACCCATGAAGGTCTCGCGGCGCACTAAGGAGGGAGCGATGAGAAGCTCGAGCCCCTTGCCAGAGAAATGCGTGAGCGCGAGTTGGGAGACCGCGTTCGCAAGCAGCACGCCGTCGCCTTTGAGGAAGTATCCGCGGAAGCCGGCGACCTTAGCGCCCCGCTCGAAGTCCGCCATGCCGGCGGCAGTCATGAGTTCCGCATGACCTTTCGGTGCGAACGAGAACTCCGGAATAGTTCCCCACACCTTAACCTCCTTATTGTCGGCATCGCTTTCCCCTTCGGGCACCGACATATCAGGGATGTTCGGGACCATGAGCATGAGCTTCTGCCATTCCTCCATCGCAGCCTTGTACTTCTCTTCGGTCGCTGCCATTCCTTCTTTAAGGTGCCGCATGGCCTCAAGCAGCTTCTCCCGCTCCTCGCCGGTCGCACGCGAGATTATGTTGCTCGCCCGGTTCTGCTCCGCCCGCTTCTCATCGAGCTCCTGGCGGTACGCCTTGCGCTCGTCATCGACCGCAAGAAGCCGGTCTATATCGACGTCTATGCGCTTCTTGGCAGCGCCGGCCTTCACGAGGTCCGCGTGCTCCCGAATGAAGTGGATATCCAGCATTGTCCACCTATTGTACGGCAGCGGAGCTTAGCCGAAAAGCTGCGGGGTGGTAGATTGCAGGTAAGCTCGGCCCAAGGGAGGGAATAATGGGAAGCGTAGCTATACAGGAAGATCTTTCGTTCGACGAGGCCATTCGAGAACGCGATGCGCGGGTTCGTCGAGAAGTACAAGCATTCGACATCCTCCCAAGGAATCGGAGGGAACTCTATCGACTGACGGACGAGGAGACATTCCGTCATTTCGATCAGGAGGAAAAGCTTGCGGACCGGTACGGGGCAAAAGTCGTGTTCGTGATGAGGCGGCTCCGGATCCACCGGAATACCCCACCGTATGGCCCGCTCTCGAAGGAGGGCATCACGTATGCAGTGCTCCGCTACTGCGGTGCATGCGAGGAGTACGCGAGGAAGACAATGGAGAATCCGAAACTCCGGAAGATACTCGGTCTCGACTAAATCTGGGGGCTATCGATAAGAGGATGATGAAGCGCGCCGGCACATGCCGGCGCGAGGTTTTTATCTTTCCATCATATTTAGTTCGCATACTGTCCGAATGGAAATACGAACCATCATCCCAAGTGACTATCCTGTGCAGTTGCGAGAGATACCTCAAGTACCTGAACAGCTCTGGGTTCGCGGAACACTCCCACCAGCCAAGAACAAACTCTTAACGGTCGTGGGCTCCCGCGCGCTCACGCCGTACGGGAAGCAGGCATGCGAGCAGCTCATCGCGGGACTTGCCGGGTACCCCATCAGCATCGTGTCCGGACTTGCGCTCGGCGCGGATGCCGTCGCGCATAAAGCGGCACTAAAGGCTGGGCTCCACACTATCGCCTTCCCCGGTTCTGGGCTTGCCGACAATGTCATCGCCCCGCGAACGAATGCTGGCCTTGCGAAGGAGATATTGCAGGCACGGGGTGCGCTCCTTTCTGAATACAGACCCGATGCTCACCCCGCGCCCTGGATGTTCCCGCAACGGAACCGCCTCATGGTGGGCATCTCGCATGCCGTTCTTATGATAGAAGCTGGGGAGCGGTCTGGAACTCTTATTACCGCGCGCCTTGCTGCTGAGTACAACCGGGAGCTGCTGTGCGTACCGCACCGTATGACAGATCTACATGGATTCGGCTCCCACCTATTCCTCCGACTCGGGGCAACGCTCGTCAGTGAGCCTATACATATATTAGAAGCGCTCGGCATCCCGGCTCGAGGTGACAGACTCCAGGAGCCGGAGAACCTCTCTGCCGAGGAGGAAACCATCTATGCGCTTCTGATAGAACCGCTCGCTCGGGGCGAACTCATTGGAAGGTCGGGCCTCGCGCCTGCGACCGCGATAACCGTGCTCGTTACGCTCGAACTCAAGGGACTTGTGCACGAAGAATGCGGAGCGTGGCGACGCGTATGATGCACGCTCGCGCATGACCATCACTTGACCATACGTACTACATCGCGGTATGCCTTCTACTAATGGCTAAACGATTGCTCATAGTCGAGTCGCCCGCGAAAGCGAGGACGATACAGCAATACCTCGGAAAGGAATACGAGGTGCTTGCGTCCGTGGGGCACGTTCGCGACCTCCCGAAGTCGAACAAGGACGCGGTAGATATCGAGAACGGGTTCAAGCCCCGCTACGTGATATCGGTCGGCAAGCACGATGTCATCGAGCGCATCCGCATAGCAGCAGCGAAGGCCGATGAGATATACCTCGCGACAGACCCCGACCGCGAAGGGGAAGCGATAGCGTGGCATGTCCAGGAAGCGGTTGGTCTCAAGAAGCCGCAGCGTGTCGTATTTCATGAGATAACCAAGGCGGCGGTCGAGGAGGCGCTCACTCACCCGCGCGCCATCGACCAGGACCTCCGCTACGCCCAGGAAGCGCGCCGCGTGCTCGATCGCATCGTGGGATACGATCTCTCGGGCCTCATCTGGAAGAAGGTGCGCTATGGCCTGTCCGCCGGTCGTGTGCAGTCGCCGGCGCTCCGCATCCTCGCCGAGCGCGAGCGGGAGATACAGGCATTCATCCCGGAGACGTATTTCACCCTCGACGCTGTGTTCGCTGCGAACGGTGGCAAATTCCCTGCCGCCTGCGTAGAACAGCCTAAGACCGCGGAAGAGGCGGAGCGCATACTCACGCTCGGCAAGAAGGCTGCGTGGAAGGTAGGGAGCGTCACCGAGCGCGCCGAAGAGCGCAATCCGCGCCCGCCGTTCACCACCTCCACGCTCCAGCAGGTCGCGTCCACGCGCCTCGGCTTCTCGCCGAGCCGCACCATGCGTGCAGCGCAGAAGCTGTATGAGGCCGGGCACATCACCTATATGCGTACGGACTCCGTGAATCTGGGTGCGGATGCGCTAACCAAGATCGCGGAGATAGTCGGCGCGGAATTCGGGAAAGAGTATGTCGAAACACGTGCGTACAAGACCAAGAGCAAGAATGCGCAGGAAGCGCACGAAGCGGTGCGCCCCACCGATCCCGCAAAGACAAGCGCGGGAGCCCCTGGCGACGAGCAGCACCTCTATGAGCTCATCCGTGTGCGCACCCTCGCGTCGCAGATGGCGGCGGCGAAGCTCCAGAAGACCGGCGTGAAGGCGCAGGCCGATGCTGATATCCCGCTCTTTTCCGCGAACGGCTCCCGTGTCATCTTCCCGGGCTGGCTCGCCTGCGACACCCGCGCACGCGGCGAGGATGTAGAACTCCCGAAGCTCACCGAAGGCGAGAAGCTCGACCTGGTCTCGCTCGACTCCACCGAGAAGCAGACTGAACCACCTAATCGGTACACGGAAGCAGGTCTCGTGAAGGAGCTCGAAAAGCGCGGTATCGGTCGCCCTTCGACCTATGCGTCCACGATGAAGACCATTCAGGATCGCGGATATGTCGAGAAGACTGGACGCACCCTCACCCCGACCGCGACCGGCATGGTCGTATCAGGTTGGCTCGAGGAGCATTTCCCCGAATACATCAGCGACTCGTTCACTGCCGAGATGGAAGATGAGCTCGATGAGATAGCACGCGGGGAGCGCGGATACGAAGCGACGCTCACCGAGTTCTATGGACCGTTCAATAAAGCAGTGCTGGCGAAGGACAAGCTTCCGAAAGCGACGTCGCTCGGTGCGGCGCCCGCTGAATTCCCGTGCCCTGTATGCGGGGCAGCCATGGAATTCAAGCTCGGTCGCGGAGGCGTATTCATGAGCTGCACCCGATACCCGGAATGCGAAGGAGCGCGCCAAGAGGACGGAACGGAAGTGAAGAACGATGAACCTATCGGCATGCACCCCGATACCGGTCGCCCTATTTTCATACGCACAGGGCGCTTCGGTCCGTATGTCGAGATGCCGCTCGAGGACGAGGTGCCTGAGGTAGAGGTAGTGGAAGAACCGAAGAAGCCTGCGAAGAAGGCGGCTAAGAAGCGAGTAGCTAAGAAGCCGAAGAAGAAGAAAATAAACGCTCGACGCGCAAGTATCCCCGCAGGCACCGACCTCTCCTCCGTCACGCTCGCTGACGCGGTGAAGTATCTCTCGCTCCCGCGTGAGCTAGGGTCTCATCCTGATACGAACGAGCCGGTGCTCGCGAACACCGGACGCTTCGGTCCGTATATCGCGCACAATGGCGAGTTCCGTTCGCTCAAGGGCGCTGACGACCCGTACACCGTGTCATTTGAGCGCGCAGTCGAACTCCTTGCGATCCCGAAGCAGCCGCCTAAGGGCGTCACGCTCGTGAAGGATATCGGCAAGCATCCGAAGACCGGAAAGCTGCTTACGCTATATAAATCCAAACAGGGATTCTTCCTGAAGAAGGGCCTGCGCCGCATCTATCTGCCCGAGAGCCTGGACACCGACACATTCACGCCGGAGGAAGCTGCTGAATATCTCAAATAAAAAGGACCCCACGGCGCATGCCGTGGGGTTTTCTTTATGGGCGGTACCGCTCGATGTCTCCCAGCGTTCCCTTCGGGGGAATCATTACCCGTCGGGCTTGGGCCTCAGCGTATACGGCATCCGCACGTTCACGCGCCCAATCGCACATGACCCGAGAGCCCTCTTTCGCTGCCTCGCACGGCTCCTCGGCAAAATGGCACAAAGAACATAACATCATATCCCCTCGTATTGCTGCACGCTTTCTCTAACTACATTGCGCAAGCGCAAGTTACCAGTATGCTTGATGATTATGACGACGGTCAAGGAAATCATCGCCCAAATGACCAGTCCGAGCGCGGGAGACGAGGCGCTCATCCAGAAAGCGTACGACTTCGCGCACAAGGCGCACGATGGGCACACCCGCTACTCTGGAGAGCCGTATTTCATACACCCATCAGCGGTCGCCAAGCACCTCGCAGAGCTCGGCATGGACGCCGAGACCATCGCTGCAGCCCTCCTCCATGACGCTATCGAGGACGCGAAGGCGACTCCCGAGGAGGTAGTGGCAGAGTTCGGGCCGGAAGTCCTCTTCCTGGTCGAGGGCGTTACTAAGCTCGGGAAGCACAAGTACCAAGGTGGCGAGCGCCACGCCGAGTCGCTTCGCCGCCTCCTCGTCGCCACGTCGGCCGATGTGCGCGTGCTCATCATCAAGCTCGCCGATAGGTACCACAATATGACGACGCTCGAGCACGTGCCCGAGCATAAGCGGAAGCGCATCGCGGTCGAGACGCTCGAGATATATGCGCCGATTGCCGACCGTCTCGGTATGGGACGCATGAAGAGCGAGCTTGAAGACCTCGCGTTCCCTGCGGTCGACGGCGACGCGTACCATCACGCGGTCGAAGTAAGGAAGCTCAAGACGAAGGAAACCGAAGCCGGCCTCGCTCGCGTACAGAAGGACCTGCAGCATGCGCTCGTACGCAAGGACATCAAGGACTTCTCCACCGCCATCCGTATGAAGGGCCTCTGGAGCTTGCATCAGAAGCTGAAGCGCAAGGGCGACGATATCACGCGCATCCACGACATCGCCGCGCTGCGCGTCGTCGTTCCCACCATCGACGATTGCTATGCCGCGCTCGGGGTCATACATGCGCTATGGAAGCCACTCCCGGGGGAGTTCAAGGACTATATCTCCTTTCCGAAACCGAACGGCTATCAGTCCCTTCACACCACCGTCATCACGCCGGAAGCGGGCATCGTCGAGATGCAGGTGCGAAGCCAAGACATGCACAAACGTGCACAGTTCGGTATCGCGTCCCACATGTCATACAAGGAGCTGGGCAAGGCGGCGCCCAAGGCTGCGTTCCGCAGGCTCTCGTTCCCTTGGGTGCGCGACCTCATCCCGACACTCCTGAACTTCAAGAAGGGTTCTGCGGTCCAGGTCCCACTTGCGCCACCTGACCCGAAGAAGACGCAGGACATACCGCGGTGGCTCACCGAGCTCGCGGATGCGCATGCGTCGGTCGCGGAGACGAATGATTTCGTCGAGGGGCTCAAGTCCGACTTCTTCTCGCATAGGGTGTTCGTATTCACGCCGCGCGGCGACGTCATCGATCTTCCGGTCGAGTCGACCCCCGCGGACTTCGCGTACGCTATACACAGCGACCTCGGCGACCACATGCAGGGCGCGAAGGTGAATGGCAAGCTCGTCTCGTTCGAAACCAAGCTTCGCAATGGTGATATCGTGGAGATCATCCGCCGTGACTCCGCGCACCCGACCGCCAAGTGGCTCGACCTGGTGAAGACCTCCGTAGCGCGCAAGCACATACGTGCAGCGCTCGAGGAGCACGAGCGCCCGCCAGTGCGTGATCCAGTGAAAGTCGAAAAGAAGGAACGAAGGAAGGAAGAGCGGAAATTGGAGAAGAAGAATGTGAAGAAAGCCCAGAAAAAAAAGAAAGGGAAGTAAGAAAGCGCCAACGGCGCTTTCTTAGACGCTGAAGTTCCGGACGGAATAGAGCTCGTCCTCAGCTGCCTTCTCTCCAAGGGGAGTAGTGTTCTCAAGCTGTGTGGTGTTGGGGTATGTCGCTGAATCCGTCTGCGCTATCTCCTCATCAGAAAGATTCGCGGACTCCGCGACCATGACGGTCTTACTTTCCTGCTGGGCCGCGAGCGCAGCGATGATGTGGGAAAGGTCCTCAGGCGAGAAGAATTCGATAAGCACGCGACCTCCCTTCGGACGGTTCTCGATGACGACACGCGTACCAAGCGATTCCGTGAGGCTCTTCTCCATCTCCATGAGCTCCGGCGTCTTGTCGTGCTTACGTATCTTATCGGTCGCGATGCGGCGTGCCATCTGCTCGACGATGCGAACCGAGGTCTTCTTGAGAAGAATCTCCTTGAAGAGCGTATCGCGCTCAAGCGGCCTATCGGTGAGCATGAGGAGCGCACGCGCATGGCCTTCGGTCAGTTCCTTATCGATGACCGCTTGCTGGATGGCATCAGGGAGCCCAAGAAGGCGGATGGAGTTGCTGACGAACTCGCGGCTGCGCCCTATCTTCGCGCCGACTTCCGCATGCGAGAGGCCGAAGGAGTCTACGAGCTGATGGAGCGCCTTCGCACGGTCTATCGCATTGAGGTCCTCGCGCTGGAGGTTCTCGATGATGGCGAGCTCGAGCTTCATCTTGTCCGACTGCTCGCCTACGCGGATAACAACCGGGACCTCCTTCAGTCCGATGAGCTTTGAGGCACGGAGACGGCGCTCTCCCGCGATGAGCTCGTAGAGGCTCTGGAGGCCGCCGTCAGGCTTCTCCACCTCCTTGCGGGTGACGGTGAGCGGCTGAAGGATACCGTACTGGCGAATGGATTCAGCGAGCGACTTGAGTGCGCTTTCGTCGAACTCCTTGCGCGGCTGGTACGGGTTCGGCTCTATCTTATCCACCGCCACCCAATACACGGAATCGTACCGAGTGGGCTCGGTATATCCTGCTGGTTTCTTCTCATCCTCCGCACCCCCAAAGAAATTCATGCGGGTATTGTAGCATTCGACATCGCTTTGCGACTCCGGCGGGTGTGAAGTAGGATGACGATAACGCCGGGGTGGTGGAATGGTATACACGATGGATTCAAAACCCATTGCCGCAAGGCTTGAGAGTTCGAGTCTCTCCCCCGGCACTAGTTAGAGGCTGGTATGATTACTGCGATGCGCGCGCTCGTCATACTAGCAATGATGCTCGCATTCGCTGTTCCAGCGCATGCCGCGTCTCCTATTGTCCCTGCTGACCCGGTTGCGGACGCGACCGTTAATCTCTTTTGCAGGCTTAAGTCCGGCAATAAGGTTTACACTACAACCGGTACCGGGGTATTCATAAGCGAACGGGGCGCCATTCTCACGAATGCGCACGTGGCGCAGTATTTCCTGCTTGCGGCTGGGAAAGGGCGCGTACGGGGCGAGTGCTCGGTCCGCACCGGTTCCCCTGCCGAGGACGCATACACTGCATCCGTACTTTACCTTCCGCCGGCATGGATAGAGGCGAACAAGGAGGCTCTCCTGAAGCGCCGGCCGAAGGGAACGGGAGAGAATGATTTTGCGCTTCTGTATATTACGGACGCAAAGAAGGGAGCGATGCTTCCCACTCGCTTCCCTGCGCTCCCGCTTTCATACCTGTACAGCCTCGAGGGCGACGCGGTCACCGTAGCTGGCTATGCGACCGAGGGCCTCGAGACGAGCGAGATACGGTACACGCTTCCGCTACGCCTGGCCACCACCTCCGTAACGAACGTCCGCGGGTTCGCACGCAGCGGAGCGGACGTGCTGACGCTCGCCTCGTCCACCGCCGCGAGCGCAGGAGTTTCCGGCGGTCCGGTCATCCGTGCGGATGGTGCGCTCGCGGGAATCGTCGTCGCCAAGAGCGAGGCCGTGCTCCGTGCGATCACCGTTCCGTACATCAATCGAGCGCTCATGGAGCAGGGCATAGTGCTTCCATCGCTACTCGCTGCCGATTATGCCACGCGTGCGGCCGAGAGCCGCGCCCTTCTTACGCCGAAACAGCTGCTCGTGCTGCGTGATGGCCTGTTGCGTATTCGCTAGCGTGAATGCACAGCTCGTAACGCCAACCGGCGGCCTCACGGCCGCCGGTTCCTTCTTTGCGTATTGAAGATTAAATCTTCCCCACCTTATCCATCCCCGGCTGCATGCCAGCATCACCCTCGTCCCACGCCGCGGGGCACACCATTCCAGGATTAGCCTCGACGAACTGCGCGGCCTTGAGCTTGCGGAGCGTTTCGGTCGCTGCACGACCCACTGAGTTGTCATGAACCTCCATGGTGCGGAGCGTACCGTTCGGGTCGATGATGAACGTGCCGCGCAGTGCGAGGCCCTCATCAGCAACGAACCCTAGGTCACCTCCTTCGATGAGTACGCCGAACGCGCTCGCTATCTTGCCGGTCGGATCGGCGCCCATAGGGAAGTTGATCTTCTTCACCGCAGGGGAGGTGTCATGCCACGCCTTGTGGACATGTACCGTATCGGTCGAGAAGGAAAGTACCTCCGCGTTAATTCCCTGCATCTGCGGATACAGTCCCGCCATCTCCTCGAGCTCGGTAGGGCACACGAAAGTGAAGTCGCCCGGATAGAACATGACGACGAGCCACTTCCCTCGGAAGTCGGAAAACTTGATTGTCTTCGCCTCATCGTTCTGGAACGCCTCGAATTCGTAGTCCGGAATGGTCTCTCCGATGCGCACCGACGTCATATATTCACGGAACGGGTCATGGAAGTCCCCGCAGTACTCGCAATAATTACTTTTTTGTTCTTTAGCCATAGGTATTCTCGATTAGCCTGACCATGATAGCATTTTGACCAATCCTTACCCATGAATGATGAAAAGCCCCTGAAGTGCGTTGTGGGCCCGACGGCGTCGGGCAAGTCCGCGCGTGCCGTGGCGCTTGCGAAGGAATTCGATGGGGAAGTCATATCGGTCGATTCCCGTCAGGTGTATAGAATGCTCGATATCGGTACCGAGAAGACAAGCCCGGAGGAGATGGACGGCATTCCCCACCACCTTATCGATATCCGAGACCCCAAGGATGCGTATAGCGCAGGTGACTTCATGAAGGACGCGACTTCCCTCATCTCGTCTATCCGAGCGCGTGGGAAGGAACCCATCCTCGCGGGCGGCACCCATTTCTATTTCGATGCGCTTTTGTACGGACTGCCACAAGGAACGGCTCCTAATCCCCTTCTTCGTACGGAACTCGAAGCAAGGAGCGAGGAGAGCCTCATGAACGAGATACGAGAACGCGACCCGCGGCGAGCCTCAAAGATAGACCCGAACAATAAGCGAAGGCTCGTGCGTGCGCTTGAGATAATCGCGGAGCATGGGCAGGTGCCCGTTCGTGAGAACGTACTTCCCCGCTATCCAGTCGAATGGATTGTTCTCGATATTGAGCGCGATGAACTCCGAGCACGCATCGACAGCAGGCTCGAGAAAGCATTTGAGAATGGCCTCATCGAGGAGGTGGAGCGGGTGCGTGCATACGTGGGAGACGACCGCCTCAACGAGCTCGGGCTCGAGTATCGTATGGTCGGTGAGTTCCTACGCGGTGAGCGCGACCAGGAATCGCTCCTCCCTGCCCTATCCGCAAAGCTCTGGCACTATGCGCGCCACCAGAAGGCGTGGCTGCGTAAGCTTATGAAAAGCTCCTAGTTGCAGCTGCAGCTCGCTCCCACGCTTACGTGGACGTGGTCACCCTCATCCTTCACGAAGTTCGCGCCGCACGCACGAGCAGCTTTCATGAGCACCACCTTATTTACCTCATCGCCAAAGTCGACGGCGTAGGATTTGCCGGTGCATTGATTGCCTCCGTAGTGGCAGGAGCCGGCGGAGTGCGCGCAGCCACCCTGATTGCACTGCGCGAATGTCTTGTCGCCGTTCGCGATACGACTGTCCGAAATAGATGATATCTGCCCGACGTTCGCAGGGACCCGAGCGGCCATACAGGAGAGGAGTGAGTTGAGCACCGGTGCTGCGTGACCAGCCTGCGCGCTTATGCCACCCTGGTACGAGAACTTCCCGTCCGCCTTCGGATCAACCGGCATGCTTGAGTCGCCAGGATTAGTGTTCGGGTCGGCATCCGTCGGGTTCGTACTCGGGCCGCTAAAGTCCAGGCCGCTGAACAAGGGCTTCGTCTGCTTCGCCACGATGCAGAAGTCCGCGCTCTCGGCGAGGATGCTGTTCCAGGGACCGAACTTCCCTTCCGTGCCGTCGGGCCCGCTATATGCCGCGCGCATTATGAAATCGATGATGAGCCACGAACCGAGCACCAGGAGGAGCCCGATAACGGCGCCACTGATGAGGCTATTCGCCTGACGCCGATTCTCAGGGTTCGCGACGGAAACGATGTACATGAAGCCGCCCCAGGCGAGCATGATGGTCACGACGATGACGCCGAACGATACCGCGAAGTTCGTCAGGTGCCGGATTATCTCAAGCACCCCAGCGTATCCGCAGGGGCAGCTCTGGCATTCGATGGGCACGATAGGACCGAAGAACGTCGACTCCGCAGCGTACGCCGCGGGCGAGGGGATGAGGAACATCCCGAGGAAGAGAATGACAGCGACAAGAGTTCCTTTCATATGCTTATGGAAGCTTGACCGCGCCTGAGCAATAGCTGAAGCCCATGTTCCCATTGCTGTACGAGTCGTTCACGAAGGAAGGCGTCCCGATGTAGTAGTTAAGCTCGCACATCACCTCGTTCGATAGGCCGAGACGGTTCTGGAGATGGGTCTCTGCCTCATGCCGCACCTCTCCGAGCGGCTCTGCAAGGAGCACGATGTTGAATGTATCGTCCTCATCGTTGAAGGAGATAGAGAAGGTTGGTGTATCAGCTCCCTTCGGGCAGGTGCCGTCGGCGAGGCAATACCCGAGCTCTCCCGCAAGGACGTAGTGGCCAGTGTTCACGACATCGGCGACGGTGATTTGGTCCTGTATGAAATCGTTCACTTCGAACTCCGTGTCGCCGCGTCCGTAGATCATCATCCTGCCGGTTACCGATGTGCCTGGAAGGATATTTCCTCCTCCAGGGAATAGGGTGCCGCCGTCAGGCTGCTGCGGTTCGTTAGGAATAGGGGTACGGAGTAGCAGGAACGCTATCGCAGCGAGCGCAAGGAGGAGGACGGCCGCGACGAGTATCCAAAGTTTCTTATTCATAGGTATGTATTACTTAGCATACTTCGCGACGCAGGCTTTCTGGCTTGAGCTTCGAGGGTCTTTTGTCCAGTCGCTGAAGCTCGGAGTTTGCTTGAGTAAACAAGCCGCAGCTGATGCGTTGCAGTTGAGATCCTTGGAGGCTGCTTGGCAGACGCGCGCAAGGCTCTCCATCCCTGGTTTCACCTTGCCTCCCGAGAATGCGTTGGCGCAGTTAAGGTCGCCGGAGCCGGTCCATCCTACCCGCTTCGCTGCCGCGCTGCAGACTGGGATGTTGAGGCTGTGGCAGGGACTGAGCGCTCCCGTTTTCGGATTGCGATAGCCCAGCACGATCTGGAACATTCCGTGCGCGGTCGTGGACTTGCCGTCAGGAGTCTTGGCACCGCTGATGTTCTGGCCGCACGAGCTCTCCGACTTGGCGAGGCACGAGAACGTACTTGCCTGCGCATCCGTAAGCCGATACCCACCCGCAGCTGCCGCAGTCGCTATTCGGCTCGGCGAGCAGTCAGCGGTACCGAGCGATGCGGGTTGGCCGGGACCCGCGTATCCGCCGCCCGCGCCGAGCTCCGAGTTCACGCTCGGTCCTCCTCCCGGAGAGAACGGTAGGCTATCAAAGAGCGGTTTGGTATCGCGCGCCTTGATGCACGCATCGCCACCCGTGATTATCCGACTCCATGGACCTATCTCCTTCCCTGCGAAGACCGCATCGGGGTTGTAAAGAACCTTCATGACGAAGTCCACGAGAAGCCACCCGGCAAGCACAATGATGACGCCCATGAAGGTCCCGGCGAGCGTGCTCTTCGCCTTGCTGCGATTCTCGCTATTGAAGGGTGACGTGAGGAACAAGAATCCCGCGTACGCGATGATGAGCACCATCACGATGACCGTAAGGGAGACAGCGGCGTTCATGAGATTCTGCACGAGCACGAGTATTCCGCCCATGCCGAGCGGATCAGTTGGCTTACACGAAGAATCGAGCACGCTCGGATCCGGAACAATTGACCAGCCTGGGTCGAGAAGCGGGAGCTCAGCTGCAAAGAGCGCCTGCGGGGCAAGCACGCATACAGCGAGCGCAATGAGGAGGAAGGCCCGGAACGGGTGCATAGAGCTATTGTACCTGCAAAGCACAGAACGTAGCTCCTTTGCCCACATGATGGTTTCTGTTAATCTGACAGGACGAGAGCCGAGAGATTCTTGGCGCACCGGGCTAATTGCAGAATCGGCCCCGTGATCTCGCTTAGGGCCTATAGTTTAATGGTAGAACTTCGGCCTCCAAATCCGATGGCGTAGGTTCGATTCCTACTGGGCCCGC
>CAYSUL010000004.1:0-32069 GCA_964434255.1 uncultured Candidatus Saccharibacteria bacterium | reverse complement strand
ATAACCGTTTGAGTATGAGGCCCGGGATCATGAAAGTGATTCCCGGGCCATAGTTGGCGATGGAGTACGGCATGCCTCCGGTTTTTGGTTTTGGAGTATCAGAACGTCTTTTCAGTTTTTTGGCTGGCAAAAGCATCCGCGAGGCCCAGGCATTTCCACTGATGCGAAGGAAGTAGGCGACATGGAATCGCGCGCGACGAATTCTCAACAGCGGGGAAGCGACCTAGCACAAAGATATTTTAGAGTCGAGTACAGAACAGATATCGAGAGCTTAATCAATGCAAAAGGTATAAGTTCGTCCGGATTAATAGTTACGAGAGGACCTTATCTCTGCACGGGCTCTGGAACATCGACGGGCAAGTTCCTTGAAGAGTAATCTGACGTTAGTCTTTCTTTTTGTTCAGTCTCGTGCCCACAAACGCACCTAACCCGACTCCCGCTGCGTACGCAAAAAGAGCAGTCCACCCGGACGTATGAATGTCATTTATTAAATTTACAACTACACCTGCTCCAACGATTGTATTTAACATCGCAAAAGCACCAGCCGAAAGGGCATTTTCCATACTAATATGCTTGATGGCAACAGTGTTAATCCCCGAAGAGAGCAACCCCACACCAAGATACATGAGCGATTTTAAAAATAGGATTTCCATATCGAGATAATAACAGAGTTCAAAAATATTGCTCGATACCATATTTGTTGTATAGTGTAGGGGGTTATGTTCTGATCTAGGAAGGAAGTTGAATGATTAAGTTTTGGAGCCCTCAGTCCTTTGATAAAAAGACGCTTAGTGACTGGACTATCCAGTCATACGAACAAATCCTGCCATACGTCGAGCAATTTCTTTGTGCGAAACATCCCTTTCGCGACGGAAGTATATGCCCGTTCGTACCCAATGCATTGAGGGCTGACCGTATCTTCTTTGTAGAGGGATTTGGGAAGAGTATCGACGATATATCAAGAGCCGAAGAACTTATCATGGAAAGCATTTCACTCCTTGAGGACCGTAAGGCGAGGCTTGGAGGATTCTGTTCCGTAATCATTCTCTTTGAACATAATTTTGAAGTTTCTCGTCTGCTTGAAATCCACAGAGATAATCGAATGTCCTGTATCACGCGTGGCTTAATGATTGGCGCACTGTATCCAACAAGCCAGGCTCCTAGCCTTCATAACGCGTTATATTTTCCATTGAGAACACCGGTCCCTACGTTGGTATTAAGAGATATGGTTCCCAACGATCTAATCTTCGTCGATCCGTCTGTGGAAAATCCAAAAAATAAACTGGCTTTCCTTAAGCAATTCTTAACTCTGTTTAAGAGCGGCGGATCGGAAAATACCGAGAAGTTGCTTGCTGAAGCGAGAGTTCTTAAGAAGAAGTACGAAAGAATCCAACTACTGACTCGTGCTTCGATAGGCCTATTATTGTTTATCGCGCTATCGATGCTCTTTTTGTTGTTTGTTTCGTAGATGGGCCCCGCAGATGCGGGGCCCATTTAGTATCTCCGTCCTTCGACGGTATACAGGCAACCTCTAGATCCAACGCCAGCCAGCCGAGCGCCCGCCGTTGAAAATCGAGAGAATGTGCCCTATGATGCCGCGCCTTACCCAGTGGCGAGCGACGACATCTGCATCCTCTTCGTGACGAGTCTTAAAAACGTCAGAATGAGGATCGGCGTACATTGCTTTCATACTCATCTCCTTTCAGATGTATTCCAGCAATAGAATAGTACTACCTCCGCCGAGATTGACAATAGGGATACCCTCCAGGGGGCCACCTGTATCCTGTATAAGGTGGCCCCGCATTTTGTATACTAAGCAGACATGAACACACCCGAACTAATTTCTCACTACACGTTCCCCGGACTAACAGAGGGCAGAACACTCATAGTGCTTGGGGCAATTCACGGTGACGAGACGTGTGGGCCTGCGGCCATTCGTCGCGTAATGCACGAGATAGACGATGGTTCTATAGTACTCAAGAAAGGTTCTGTTCGGTGTGTGCCGGTATGCAATCCTCGTGCATTCGAAGGTGGCATTCGGTTTGCAGAGGACAACCTGAACCGTATTTTTAAAAAGACAGAAAACCCTGCCTCTTATGAAGCCCGTCTCGCAAGCGAGCTTTGCGAGCTCGTAGATCAGGCTGACGTGATGCTCGACATCCATTCAAGTCACGCGGCGGCTCCTGTAAATCTTTTTGTTGACTATCCAACGGCCGAAAACGAGGCTCTGGCCGCAGCACTTGGTGCTGAGTACGTTATATATGATTGGCCCAAAGTATATGAACAAAGTTCGGTGGAGCTTGATTCGTGGACCACTGACCGGTACGCGTATGAGAACGGGAAAGTGGGAATTCTACTTGAAGCTGGACAACACAGTGACCAGCGTTCCGAGATAGTTGCTTACGAAGCCATTTTACATACGCTTGTTCATTTAGACATGATTGATCCACGGACGGAGCTTCATCAGGTAGTGAAAGCAATGCCAGTGCATATGACCGAGGTATTTGTGCGCGATAGCATGGAGGATGTGTTCACGGCGCAGTGGTCACACCTACAGCGCGTCGCAAAGGGCACGACCGTGGCGACCCGCGGCAGTGGAGAAGCTATCCAAATGAAGGAAGACGGGGTTATTATTTTTCCAAAAACATACGCAAAGCCTGGGGGTGAGTGGTTTTATCTGGGCATCCTAGGTTAGTAATAGGATGGCTTGAATTGTTCCTCAAAAATGACTCGACTTCAGTATTTACTGCAAACATGGCGACACTCACTGGAACTGCGGTTTTTCGTATGCTGGTAAATCATGGGACAGCAAAGCCCCGCGCGGTATACTTTACCGGCGGGGCTTCTACCTTATGATTTCGCTACATTTCCTAAAAACAGCAGAATTACATGACGATTCGATGCTTGCAGACATCGAATCTATCCTCACAGAGCACGGAAACCGTGCTCTCGGTGCGCTTTCTATAAAAAGTGAAGTTAACATAAGTGTCTTCTTCAAAGCAGCCTGGACGATTCAGGATACGGGAGAGACTGGATACACCCCCACCAGTGAGTGGATTCAAATAACGCTTGATGTTACGGGTGCAAAGCACTCTATTGAAACAGTCATAAGAAAGCGCCTGCCAGCTACGATATACCATGAGATGAATCATGTGAGACGATGGCAGACCACTGGGTTCGGGAGTGGTTTTGATGAGGAGCTTGTTTCTGAAGGATTGGCATGCGCTTTTGAAATGGAGCAGTGGCAGCATGACGAGACGCCATTGTTCTTTGCATCGGACGAAGAAATTAATCTTTTCATAGATCTCGTCCACTCGAAGAGATCGGAAATGAAAGAGAATTATAATTACTTTGAGTGGTTCACCCGAGGAAGCGACGTTGTACCCAAGTGGCTTGGATATAAACTTGGATACTATGTCGTTAAGAAAGCCTTAGAAGCAACTCCGAACAAGAACGTTTCTGACCTGACTTCACTTTCCGCAAGTGAGGTCATCGCAATGAGCGGAGTGATAATTTAATTTGGATTTTTGGCCACGCCTCAGATGTATGCAATTGCGCAACATCGAAGGTCAATCCCTTCTTCTAGAGTCATTGCTGTATTGCCTCACTCTCTTTAATTAAGAAAAGCGTGCGCACCATACCTCCATGCTAGGAGGTGTTGCGTTTACTTGTTGAACTTACCCGCTCCTTTTCTTTCTAAAGGTTTAAATTGCTTCTTCTGGAACTAGAATCCGAACCGCCTTTTGAAATAACCCGGCCCCTCCTTTGAGAAATCGAATACTTCATTTGCCTCCTGATTGAGCTTCTCGACATAGGCAAAGAATTCATCGCCAGTGAAAATAGGAAGAGCGAGTTCCTTACATACTCCTGTTATCGCTTCGGTTACCATTTGCATATCCTGGCCTTCATGAGCCATCTTCTCCGCTTCATAAAAGTAGCTATGTCCCGGAACTTCGACGAGTGCGAATTCTACTCCCTTGTAGTCGTATGCCTCCGTCTTTCTATCGCATAGGACACCCTTCTCATATCCAAGGGCAGCGAATATCTCTACTAAAGTATCGAAGGTGCCAGGTGCCGTGGTGACAGACAGCTCTTTCCGCTGATCGACTGCGCCCCAACCACCAATCTTAATCATTATCTCCGGGATCCCGTTTGTTATTCGAAGTCGTATATCCTTCTTTCGATCCTTTATCTCACCAGCTAGGAAGGTCGAGTAATCGATGAGCATACGGTCCTTGGTAGCGACTTTCTCACCATTCGCTTCCAAAAACAACTTAAGGTTGGTGTAAGTCTCTGGAGTAAGGGGACCGCGTACCTCGACTTCTATATTTCCTTCAGGATTATTCATGTCATCGCAGTTTAGCGTGCTCCTCGAGCATCTTCCAGATTGTGGGCAGCTGCTTGCGAGGGCTTGTAAGATATATCAATGTATGCTGTAATATCTCCACAATGAGTGGAGAAGCGTCTATCTGGGTCCTCCACAAGCTATAATAATCCTGCATGCGAACGAAGAAGATCAAGGGCAAGCACTTCATTTTTGATCTCTATGGGTGCGATTACCATGAACTCGATTCCCCGGAAGGCCTCGAGAGGCTCATGACCAATGCCGCACTCGCGGCACGCATGGAAATCCTCCATGTCCATTTCCACAAGTTCACTCCTCACGGCGTGACCGGCGTGGTGCTTCTCTCTACCTCCCATATCTCCGTCCATACCTGGCCCGAGTACGGCTATGCTGCCTTCGACGTGTTCAGTTGTTCGGACGAGGACCAGACTCGCAAGGCGGTCGACTACATCACGGAGAATCTTACGCATCGCACGAAGCGCATAAAAGGCGTTGATCGTGGGTATGCGGAATTGCAGACGATAGATATTCCCATATACAAGAACAACACCAAGCAGACGGTGAAGGTGCATAAGAAGCTAGCGGAGATCAAAAGTCCCTTCCAGAGAATCCAAGTCCTCGACCTCGAGGACTTCGGCAAGACGCTTCTCATCGACGGGATTACCCAGGTCTCGGAGACGGATACCGATATCTATGACGAGGCGATTACGCGGGAGCTGAGTGAACGCGACCAACACATCCTCGTACTTGGCGGAGGCGACGGGTTCGTTGCAGGGAAGATCATAGAGAAGAACCCGAACGCCCAAGTAACCGTTGTCGAGCTCGATCCTGAGGTGGTGTACTGCGCACGCACGTACTTCGACCAAGGACCTGTATTCGACCATCCACGCGTAAAACTCGTCATCGGGGATGCAATGCAGTTCCTCAAGACAAGCGCCGAGGATAAAAGCACCTACGACGGTATCATTCTCGACCTAACGGATAACCCGGTCGGGGGAGGGAAGGCACTCACCCGATTGGAATCTTTCTATAATAAGCTCGTGAACCTGAGCGCTCCGCTTCTCAAGCAAGGCGGCTGGATAAGCTCCCAGGCCGGCGTGCGAAGTGCCCAGCGACCTCTCATTACAACGTACGAAGTCCTGTTGCCGCTCTTTAAGAAGAACTTCCGCGATGTTCACGAGGAAACTATCCTTATCCCGAGCTTCCTTGAGGAGAACGTGTTCCTGTACGCCCGGAAGGGATAGAACGGTGCATTGACAGAGCGGGTCGAATGGGCACAATGTAGACACACCTGAAAGGAGGTGAGTTCTATGGAAATGTTTGGAATGGATGGTAATACCCATCCCTACGAGACCGTGGACGGGAGAATAGTCTACGGCAAACCCCCGGAATGCCAGTGCGAGCACTGCAAGCATCAGCGAGCGTCTGCGCCCCGTTACGGCATATTCGGAGAAGTGACCGGCTACGGCCCTGAACCGGACCGGCACTACTAGGGCTTGACGGATTGTGCCCGTTCGGGCACAATGATGGTGCCGCGCTGTTGCGGTTGTTCCTTGCAAGGGAGGTTCGTTATGAACCAAGTTCTCGCCACGGCGCGGCATCAAAGCGCCGGTGTTGCCCTGGGTGCGCTGTGCGCCCAGGTGGAGTCGCTCTACGCTCGCCTCCAGGGGTGGGACATGAGCACCGTCAAGCGCTACTGCGTCGAGAAGAGCCTCTATTCCGCCGACGAAATCGACGGCATCGAGGACGAGTACAAGCGCTTCCTCGCGCTGACCATCGCCTATCCGGGGGTGAACATCCCCATCGGCGACAAGGTGGATACGCTGTGGCACACCCACATCATCTTCACCGAGGACTACGCGAAGTTCGGCGACTACATGGGCGGGTTCCTGCACCACAGGCCCTCCATCCTCGACGCCGACATGGACCTGGACGGCGAGTTCGCCACCAACTCGATTCCGCTCTACGAGCGGCACTTCGGGAAGGCGAACCCGGTGGCCTGGAGCAAGGCGCTGTGCTGCTGCTCCGCGAGCGGCTGCTCGGGCAGCCACGCCACGAACGACTTCTCCGGCCACAACAACCACTAGGCCACGGCCTACAATTGCAACAGGCCTCCGCTTCGGTGGGGGCCTTTCTTTTAGGAACCTGGAATGGAACGAGCAGAGCTTCCGACTTTCGATCTCTCGCGCATCCTGAACCGGGTTCGTAAAGAATACCCGGAGTGGACTGAAGCACGCATCGCACGCGCCGAGCGAGATTACCGTGACTTCCTTGCGGCCGCGAAAGCGAATAAGGGGAAGCAGGTGAGTCCCTGCGGGGATGTCGATACCATGTGGCACACGCACATCGTGTACACGAGGCAGTATCACGCCGACTGCCAAGCCTACTTCGGCTACTATCTTCACCACGAGCCGTTCGATGATACGAACCGTGAGTGGTCGTGGGGCAGCGTTCTCGTGCGCCCTGCATGACTGGGGACCCTGGCAGCGGGGTCCCCTTATATTTGGCAAAGTGTGCCTGTTCGGGCACAATCTTATATATGCGAGATTGGAGCATTTATGTAGCAAAGACCAAGGGCAAGACCCCGACAGCAGGCATCGGGGAGGCTATTTCCTATACCAAGAGCAGGAAGCGCGCATTAGATATTGGGTGCGGTGCCATGAGTGACATCGACACTATCGCGGCGGCGGGGTTCGAGTACATTGATGCAGTAGACATCGAGCCTACGATTGCAGCCATTGCCGCAGAGAAGGTCGCTGCTGGCGTGCCGGTCACCTTCCATAACATGCCCTTCCATGCGTTCCAGTTCCACCCGGACACCTACGATTTCATCAACGCGCAGTTTGCGATTCCCTTTGCAGGTCCCGAGCACATCGAGGAAGTGATGGAGGGTATCAGGCACTCCATAAAGCGTGACGGTGTTTTCTTCGGCACCTTCTTCGGCTACGAGGACGAGTGGGCGAATGACACCGCTATCGCCATCCATTCACGCGAGACCATCGAAGAGTTTTTCAATACCAATGAGTGGAATGTGCACAAGATTGAGGAGAGCATCTATGACAGCGAGACCGCAGGCGGCAAAGTAAAGCATTGGCATGTATTCACGGTGATTGCGTCCCGTATCGACACCATGTAGATACGCGGAGAGGAGAGTATGCGATGCCGGACTATGAACGGATG
Source organism: uncultured Candidatus Saccharibacteria bacterium (assembly GCA_964434255.1). Classification (GTDB taxonomy): domain Bacteria; phylum Patescibacteriota; class Minisyncoccia; order Phycocordibacterales; family Phycocordibacteraceae; genus C7867-001. The sequence continues at coordinate 24,544 of CAYSUL010000004.1, read as the reverse complement.
CAGATGTACGAGAGCGGCACGGGCATGTTCCATGACCACTTGACCGAGAGCGAGCGCGAGCGCGAAGAGCGACTCTACGGAGACGAGTCTTTCGACGACCGGCCGCTTCCACCGCTCATCAACTGGAGTGCCATCTGGCGCTTCTTCTTCCCCAAAAAGGAAGGGGCCCCGCAGTGATGCGGGGTTTTCCTATGATGCGTATTTCATGCGCCAGCAGGTCCACGTGCGCTGCTTCCCTTTAGTTTAGACGCTTGTACCAACTGAGTAGGGATGCCCTTAGTATGTTGACAAAAGCTAGTGACTCTGTATAATGCATACAGATCATTTGATCGTTGTCTCAACCCGGAAATAGGAGGCGCTCGTGCGTCGCACTGCTCTTGTGGCACGTGCGCTCGTCGTTGAGCGCATCCTGTCTTTCCTCGATAAGTTCATCGACGCAGCTATGATCCTAGCGCTCCTCATCTGGGGGCCCATCGGTTGCTTCGTCGTCGGGTTCGTCATGAGCCTGGTTTTCTGTATAAGCGTACTCGAAGGAGAGCTTCGGACCGGATTCACCGGTGTGGAGCACCTCAAGGACTTCGCGTCCGACGAAACGGAGACCACATGGCTTAAGCGCAAGCTGAAGCCGATGCTGCAGTGGATGTTCCGCTCGCACTGGGGCATGATGCTCGTCGGCAGCGTGTTCTATATCGAGTCCGACTATGTGACCTTGATCCTGAAGCGGAAGGATGAGACGCGAGTCTCCATCTTCTTCCGCGTCATGCTTCCTTCGGTCGCGTGGGGCATTCTCGCGTGGACGCTCATCTACTGGGCGAGCCTCGAGCTTGCCGAATGGCTCTGGCTAGAGCTCACCGGCTGCACCCCGGCTGCCTGCCTCGCTAATCCCGAGTGGCAGCCCGTGCTCACGGCGCTCCGTGCTGCCGAGGAAGCCCTCAAGAGCCTCGTGAACCTTATCGCCTAGGCCGCTGACATCTGTCAGCGGCCTTTTGTGTGGATAGCGCTGCCCAGGCAGGATGAGGAGTATATAGTGAAATCAACCGTGAACGCATCAGCAAAAATACTGCCTGTGGTGTTCGTGCTCGCTCTTCTCGCGGCGGTCGCTTGGAACTATTCTACGTTCTTCATTGATAGAGATTATCTAGTGTATAGCGAGATTTCCTGCGATCCAGAAATGGAATCGTGCTTTTCGTGGGTGTGTGGGGAAGAGGATAACGAGTGCGACGACTCTCCATACAAGAAGATAGAACTTGCCGCAGCTTCTCTTCCTTTATGTGATATGTATACGAACGAGGAGTGCCCTGAGCCAACCTGTAACACCAATGACGAGACGTGCACTATAACGTACTGCTCCGACGAGACTCTTGAGGAAGGGGAGATTTGTACGGATTTCGAAGAGACGGAAAGCGAACGAGAGGACGATGGAGACGAAACCTCCGAAGAAGCCAATATGGAAGAGGTGGTCACCGATACACTCTAGTATGCAGAAACCATATTCATGGATGCACTCGAGCCTTGCGATACAGGACACTGGAACGTACGGGCGCGGTATCTTCGCTACAGCCGCTATCGCGAAGGATACGGTGCTTATCGTCATGGGTGGACACATACTCAATACAGAGCAAGAGAACAGTTTGGGCGAACTTGCAACGAGCAACAATATGGATATTTCCGAAGAGTGGTCATTCTGTCCTACGCAGGAATCGGATTTGGAGCTCATGCCGCAGCACCTCGTTAATCATAGCTGTGAGCCCAATACGGGATTCACCGACCAGTGCTTCATGGTTGCTGTTCGGGATATCCAGGCAGGAGAGCAAATAGTTTATGACTATGCATTTGTGATGTGGTCGGCGGACGAGAGCACGCTCCATTTTGAGATGGAGTGCAAGTGCGAAACGCCGTCATGCAGGAAACTAGTGCGCGAAACGGATTGGATGCTTCCGGAACTTCAACAAAAGTATGGACAATATTTCCAGCCCTTCCTACGAAGGAAGTTCCTTCACACCACATAGCCTATGTACTGCGAACCATATCCTGATCTTGTCTATCTCTTCTTTTCGTCGTACGCGCCGCAGCTTCTTTATTACTCTCATGTGCCGGCGATCGTTGTCTCCCTCCTTCTAAGCGCTTTCATACTTTCGCAGAACCGGAACGATTTGGCTGCCTGGTTGCTTGGAGGTATATCGGTTCTATTCTCGCTCTGGTCCATTATGGACCTGCTCATCTGGACCCAGACCGATAGCCGGCTGGTTATGTTCCTTTGGTCACATTGGTTCATATTCTTCGGTCTGCTTTTCGCCCTGAGTTTCTACTTCCTCTATGCGTTTACGACGAAGCGCGATCTTCCCTTGGTTCATAAGCTCCTACTCTTCGTACCGCTCTTACCGATTCTTGCCCTCTCCTCAACGGTTTGGAATATTGAGTATTTCGACGCGGCAAATTGTAATGCGGTCGAAAGCGTCTATCTTCTTGCGTATACCTACGGCCTCTCATTCCTTATTCTTTGCGCTGTGGTTGTGCTTGGTCTACGGCGCATCTTGAGCGCGCATAAAAATGAGCGCGGACGTGTACTACTAGCGTTTGTCGGTATTCTGCTCTTCTTGCTCTCTTTCTCGCTGGCAACTTTCATCGCAAGCATTGCGAACCTCTTTCAAGGCTCCCCGGACACGTTCAAGCTTGAACAATACGGCTATCTTGGTATGACCGTCTTCATAGCATTCCTGACCTATACCGTCGTTCGATACCGGGCATTCAATGTCGGTCTCATTGCTGCCCAAGCGCTTATTATTGCGCTTATCATTCTCGTGGGTTCGCAGCTCACATTCGTCAGAAGCCTAACGAATCAAGTCCTTACTGCCGTCGCACTCGTACTTACGGGGGTAATCGGCATTACACTTATCCGGAGCGTTAAGCGCGAGATTCTACAGCGCCAGCACATTGAAAAGCTTGCGCGCGATCTTAAGAAGTCGAACGAGCGCCAAGTCATTCTCATCCACTTCATCTCGCACCAAATCAAGGGCTTCGTCTCGAAGTCGCGCAATATCTTCGCTATGCTTCTCGAAGGGGAATATGGGCAACTAACGCCCGAAATGAAACCAATCATTGAAGAGGGTCTCCGTTCCGATACGCAGGGCGTGAGCACCATTCAGGACATCCTTAACGCATCGAACATTAAGAGCGGCCAGGTTACCTATACCATGGCTCCGTTCGACCTTAAGGCACTCATCGATGAAATAGCAGGGAACTTGCGCGGCGGTGCCGAGGCGAAGGGGCTCGCATTCAACGTGAACACTGGCAGTGATTCGCTCACCTACACAGGCGATCGCGGACAACTCGTGAATGTCTTCAAGAACCTCATCGACAATTCCATCAAGTATACGCCGCAGGGCGAGGTGAACGTGTCGCTCACGAAGACCGATGGAGTAATCCGTTTCGAGATGCGGGATACCGGCATTGGCATCACGAAAGAGGACATGGAGAACCTGTTCACCGAGGGCGGCCACGGGAAGGAATCCTCCAAGGTGAACGTGGAGTCCACAGGATTCGGGCTCTATATCGTAAAGAACATCGTCGAAGCGCATAAGGGTAAGGTGTGGGCGGAATCCGAGGGATGCGATAAGGGAAGTCGATTCGTTGTCGAGCTCCCTGTCTAAAGGGCTAATTCTGATATAGTTCATTTATGAATCTCGCTGAAGAGCTAAAAGCACGCGGACTAGTCGAGAACACCTCCGCTGACCTTGAGAAGATCCTCGGTCAGAAACGCACGGTATACCTGGGCGTCGACCCTTCGTCCGACTCGATGCAGGCAGGGAACCTGCTCGTTCTTCTGTTCATGCGCCGTCTCGCTGCATCGGGGCACAAGATAATGCTGCTGGTTGGCGGGGGGACGGGGATGATAGGGGATCCCAGGGAGTCCGGTGAGCGAGTTCTTTCGGACGCCAAGGTGGTGGAGAAGAACAAGAAGGCGCTCCGCGCGCAGATGCAGTCGATAGTGGGGGCGAAGATAACGGTCGTCGATAACGCTGATTGGCTCTTGAAGGTGAAGTTGGTTGATTTCCTTCGTGATATCGGGAAGCACTTCACCGTGAATGAGCTCGTGAAGCGCGATATTATCCGTCGTCGCCTTGAGAACCCGGACGACAGCATCTCGTATACCGAGTTCGCATACTCGCTCCTCCAGGGCTATGACTATCTCGTACTGAACCAGAGGCATGGGGTGGATCTTCAGATAGGAGCGTCCGATCAGTGGACGAACATACTCTCAGGCGTTGAGCTCATCCGCCGCAAGCTCGGCAAGGAAGCATTCGCGCTCGTAACGCCGCTCGTGACCGACGCAAATGGGAAGAAGTTCGGTAAGTCCGAAGGGAACGCCGTCTGGCTCGATGCGAAGAAGACCTCACCGTACCAGTTCTACCAGTTCTGGCTCAACCAGCCTGATGAGGTAGTGGAGCGATACCTTAAGTTCTATAGCTTCATCCCACTGGATGATATCGAGGAGATGATGACGAAGCATCGGGAGAACCCAGGAGCCCGTGAAGCACAGGAGACGCTCGCACGCGTAGTGACTGAGCTCGTGCATGGTCCGGCTGCGGCTGCGACCGCAGCAGCAGCTTCAAGCGCGCTCTTCGGAGGCTCGCTCGCTGACTTACCGCGCGAGGCGCACGCAGTCATTCTGAATGAAGCTCCTACTCTAAAGATTGCGAAGTCCGACCTGGGTAAGGAGCAGGGCGTGCTTGAGGCGCTGGTAGAGAGCAGTCTTACGACCTCTAAGTCCGATGCTCGTCGATTGATTGAAGGGAAGGGCATAAGTCTCGACGGTGTTACTGTCGAGTCTGTCGATCAGAAGCTTTCTGAGAGCGACTTCACGAATGGTCTAGCACTGCTGAAGAAAGGGAAGAGGGATATCGTTGTCCTGGTGCTCAAATAGTTTACTAAGCATAATAAAAAGGGCTCTCGCCGGGACAGAACCCGTAGAGAACCCTTTTCGTCGTGATAGAAGAAGTATAGCAAGTAGAACCCTACACTCAAGCAAATAACAAAAAGGAGTGATTTTATATTTCCATCATCTTTCTTCGCCATACTGTTCTGTATGGCAGCACTTTCAGATGAAGAACGAATTCAAGCAGCTCGCCTCTATGAGAGCGGTCTAAGTGCGCAGCAGGTAGCTGATCAGCTAGGCGCGAGCCTTGATGCTGTGTTTTATGCGTTACGCAAAGTAAATGTCGCTCGCCGCACCAAGCAAGAGTCAAATCGCTTACGCTTCGAATCAAAGCCGCTCTCTTACTCGATTAAGCCGAACCTGACCGCACACGACGAGCGCCTTAAGCTTGCGGCCGTGATGCTGTACTGGGCAGAGGGATACAAAATTAGTAAGTGTACGATTGATTTCGCTAATTCTGATCCCGTTATGGCCCGCCTGTTCATCGACTTCATGCGCAAGATCTGCGGTGTTGATGAGAGTAAGCTTCGTTGCTTTATCTATGCATTTGATACCCAAGACATCGAAGAGTTGAAGCGTTTCTGGATGAATACCCTCGACGTGAGCGGTTCACAGTTTACGAAGCCCTATATCAAAACAGCTATTGCGAGTAAACAGGGACATCGAATGATCCACGGACTTGTACATGTCCGATATTGTGATAAAAAGTTATTGAAGCAGATACTCGACTGGATTGAAGAATATCAGGCTGAATGCGTCGGTACTCAAGTGGTCAACGAGGTCGCGCTGTAAACGCGATGGCACTGCCTTCGAAGGTTCGAATCCTTCCCGGCGCACAACACCTTGGAAATCCCCAGAAATGGGGATTTCCTGTTTTGCCTGTACGAGCGAAAGCCATTGATTCTGGGGGATGCCGCGCGCTTCGCGTGCGTGGAGGGTGAGGTTCGAGCCAAAGAGTTTCTGGGGGAGTCTTTGCTTTTGGGCTATAGAGCCTAGGGCTTGGGCTTCCTGTATCCACTCCTGCATGGGTTCGAGCCAAACGGCGGCGTCTCGTTTAAGAAGCAGGAATTGTTCCTGCAACGACAGCTTCTTGCTCATGACTGCCACCGTATCCTGTTCGATGAAAGGATCGGTCAGGCGAGCATTTCTGGCCACTAGGGAGCCAATCTTTGCCCGGATGTCGTGGACAGACACCGACTACGCCCGCGAGCGCCACAAATAGTTCGAGAGATGCAAAAGGAAAATCTCTACCACAAGCCGTCAGAGGTGGGCATTCTCCACGGAAGCCCTACAAGGGGGTTGCTGGATTGTTTGAGTAGCCGTACCGGTATACACTACATTCGCAGGCCAGCAACTTTGAAGGCGATATTTGCTAAATCATACTAATTCTTATTATGGTCACCTTTCTTCGCCTAGGTCTGCTCATCGTTTTCGTTGACTTCTTTAGTTACTTCTTTCCTTATTCATTTATAGTAATCTGCTCGATGGTTGGTCTTGGATTCATCCTTTTGTCATTGGCTGGCGTATTGAGGCAACCGGGGACGTATCGTTTGGCTAGGTGATCATAGCAACTATTCAACGCCTGTGATTTTCTACTTTGTGCGACACGGTACGACTGAGGGGAACGAGACAAACCAATTTCAACTCCCCACCATAAGCTTGTCCGAGAGCGGGATTCGGGAAGCATACATTTTGGCAAAAAGGTTTGCGGCAATTCCAATTGATGCGGTGTTCAGTAGCTCTATGACCAGAGCATCTGAAACGGCACGCATAATTAGTGAACATATTAATCTGCCGGTAACAGAAAGTGCGCTACTTGAAGAGACGAAACGTCCTTCTGTCATTCGAGGCAAAAGCAAGGACGACCCTGAAGTAAAATCCGTCAGGGGGGAGATTAAGGCTCATTTTGCAGACCCACTGTGGCGACATTCCGATGAAGAGAATTACGTTCTTCTAAGAGACCGTGCAGAAATGGCTCTAGAGTTCCTGCGTGCGAGTGGGAAAAAGCACGTGCTTGTGGTGACGCATGGAGAGATTCTGAGAATGATGCTCGCAACTATGATCTGTGGCGAGGAGCTTACGCCCGCAATTGCGAGTAGCGTGAGGTCGAAGTTTGCGACGTCTAACGGAGGGATAACCAAAATCCAGTATAGCGATGCGGGTTGGTATGTACTTGCCTGGAACGATTGTACTCATCTGGACGAGATACGAGCAAATGAATAACGAACATTTGATTCAACTATGTGTTGATTTTGATTTGGGAACACCTATCCAAATCGATACCAATCGAGAAGGCGTTTCAAATACAAGTCACAACCTGACGACAGATAAAGGGAAATTCTTTGTCAAAATGGTGCGTGAAAAGAAGAAAAAATATATCCACTATATCGCTGAGGCGGAGGCATTCATGCGGTCGCGTGATATACCCGCCGTAGGCATGCTGGCTACGAAACGAGGCGAAACGTTTGTCACCTATGACGCAAACATGTATACCATGTACCCGTTCATTGAAAGCATTAGGACACACCGATACGACTTCGATGAATTTCAAGAGATGGGGAAGATGTTAGGCCGTATACACCGAGCCGGGAGTAGCAATGTCCCCGCTACATTGCGTGAGCACCTCTTTTCAGAAAAGCCCACCGCACGCGTTACTGCTGAATTGCATTCCTATCGCAGCCTGATTGCAGCGAAGTCGCATCCAGATGAACCGGATGAGCTCTTCCGTACCTATATAGATCTGAAGCTTAAAATGCTAGATGAGACGTTGCAGATCAATCCGCTCCCGCTCGACACGTTAACCCATGGCGATTACCACGCGCGCAATCTGCTTATGGACAGTAATCACGCAATCGTAGGCATATGCGACTGGGAACAAGCCGCTATGAATGCCCGATCGTATGAACTGGCACGCGCCATTCTGTATACCTGCTACGCTGGCGAGGGCGAAGAGGAACCGCACAGATACGACAACACGACCGCTGAGGGATTTGCACAAGCGTTTCTATCAGGGTATGCATCAGTATATCCAATACTAGCCACGGAGCTGGCGCATGGCATCAAACTCAGGTGGAAGCGGTTAATCCAAAGTTTCTGGATTGAGGAGCAATATTACACAAACGGCGATACTCGCTCATACAAATTTATACCCCATGAAATCCGGCTCATTCAGGACTTTGCTGAGCCGGAAATAATCGAGCGGATTTGTCAGTATGCACGTGTAGCGGAGGCATGATACATACATCGACGTCGGTATTTTATTTACTATCGCTACGATAGTGATACTCCTTTCTGAATGATTTCTTCAGTTAGAGCAGGGATACGTCGAAGGTTTTCCTCGACAATGAATTCGATCTTTTGATGCTGTTCCTGCGACGCGTCTTCACCCACCTGAACAACCGCAACCCACGGATCGAACAAATCATGCCCGCTCTGACTTGAAAGAAATACTTCATTTTTCAAATTGAGCAGAGCAAATATTTCATCAGAAATTCGCTGTGCAGTGATGTAGTAGAGCTTTCCTATATGATAGACAGGATTCTTGCCCGCAGCTCCTTCCATGCTCATGGGACGGACCGGCGTAATGAGCCGGTGAATGCGATTTCCACGGCCAACCAACCCTTCATCGCCACTCTCGATTGATGAACCGGTCGCGGTTAGATACAGCTCACTGACATCAAATTTGTCACGCGTGTTGATAGAGAGCTCGCAGTTCTCGGCATCTATACCAAACTGCGCAAGAGTATCCATAACTATGCCACGGGAAATCTCCAGGTTACGCTTGTATGCTTCAACATCAGGAACGTGATTGGCGATCTGTGGTATGCACATCGTAATTAGAAAACGGGACTTGATCCGGTGTGCGAGGATTTTTACGTCGGTCCCCATCCATGGGTAGCGGTTTCGCATATCTGGAGAGGTAAGGCGTTGTTCGATTTCGAGGACAACCTGTTCCAAATTAGTTCGGGGTGCAGAACCGACCCCGAGGGACGTGTCGTTGGCGACGAGACGCTTGAGCTCACCAATATCGTCTAGTGACCGTGGCTCAAACCAGTATTGACGCGTCCCGTGCACAGCTTTCTCTTCGTCTGTTTTGCCGGGACTGCTGGCGTTGCTCAAATTAAAATGAATGTCGATGTCCCTTTCCGGATTGATCTGCGGAAGTGCGTTAATAAGAAACTCTCGAACCCATTCGGTGAGTAGCTCATTGAGTGGAATCGGTTTTCCTGCAAAGGATATGGACGCTCTGCCGTTAATGAGAACCCGTATCGGTGCAGTCATATGTCCGTCACCAAACGTAACGTGCGATGCTCCTCCGAGCAGGCCTACTTTGTCAAAGTTGTGGTGCAGGACGGCTCCAAATTGCGAAAGAGTATATTGTGAGTATGCAGATGAAAGACGCTCCGCGAGGGCGTCCGCGAGCGTATCGGGATGACCGACACCCTTACGTTCAACTACCTCAAAGTCATTCTCAGCGAGGTTCTTTTGAAGAATGTGAATGTTCATATAGTTGTTAGTTATCGTTTGTTTCGGCAATAAACTCATCCAACTTGGCGAGAGCGTCTGTGTCTCTGTACTGATATCGGGGCGACTTAAATGACACCGCACTGACTGCGGGCAGGTACCCAGTGAGCCCTCGATCCCTTGCAACTCGCATACAACGGATCACATCTACCATGATGCCGGCACTATTCGGACTATCTTCGACCGACAACTTCATATCGAGCTGGAAGGAGGCTCCGCCGAACTGTTGCCCATTGAAATTCAAGTAGGCCACTTTATTGTCCTTGAGCTGTGGAACGAAGTCAGATGGCCCGATACGCACGGTGATTTGTTCTGCCTCATCAAGAATGGACGTAACAGCCTGAGTCTTAGAAATACGCTTGCTTACCAGACGCTCTTCATCCAGCATATTCATAAAGTCAGTATTCCCACCAACGTTGAGTTGATAGGTGTTGTTGAGAACTGCTCCACGATCCTGAATCAACCGACCAATGACACGATGCAATATGGTGGCGCCAATCTGTGATTTGATGTCGTCACCCGCGCATAGTAGTCCCTTGGACTCAAATCGTTGTATCCATGTATCATCTGAACAGATAAATTCTGGAATGGCATTTACAAATCCAATGTTTGCCTCAAGCGCCGCTTCGGCATAAAACCGACTGGCACGAGCGCTTCCAACTGGGAGGTAACAAATAAGCATTTCAGCTCCTGATTCTCGCAGTACTTCACCCACATCTGAAATAGGCTGCTTCTCATCAACACGGAATGCCTCGTGCATGTGTGGTGCAACGCCATCAAGCACCGGTCCCTTATGCACGACAACGCCAGTGTGTTCAACATCCATAAATCGCAGCGTGCAGTTTGGCTCGGAGAAAATAGCTTCGCTCAAATCCTTTCCAACCTTGCGCTGATCAACATCAAAAGCGGCAACAATACTAATATTGGAAACGTTGTACCGTCCGACTTTCGGACGGGCAAGACCATCAATTGTTGCCTCGTTCGCGTAGTAGCGAATTCCTTGCACCAGAGAGCTGGCGCAATTACCGACCCCCACTAGTGCGACACGAATTTCGGATTTCGTCATAGTATGAGGAGAGTTTCAAGTCTCATAGCGAGCATACGCAGGCGGAAGTTTTATTGCAATAGATGCTCGAGGACCAGGTGACAATACTGTCTGTCAGTATCCTTATAAATCAATCCTTCAAGTGCATTGCGCATATACTCCACCCGGAGGATATTCTCTTCATCTATGCTCGCTTGAGTCCCAAGATACGTAGAGAGAATTTGATCCCGCTTGTCATCATCGAGATTCCATTTGTACGCAAAGATAATACGAGCAATGTCTGCGAGAGGAGTAGTGAACTCTGCGTTGTCCCAATCAATAAGGAGAAGGGTGTCGTCTGATTGCAGAAGGACATTTGATTTCGTGGCATCACGATGCACCAATACGGGTGACAGATCCCTTCCCCAAGTGATAGTGCCTATAAAAGAAGTCAGTGGTATCTCTAGACTTGCATCCAGAAGTTTGTCCTTCTTACATTGATTGAGGCGTGCACGCAGTACAGCAGTAATGAATTCAGGATACGACTCCGTTCGCAAGCCTAAGTCTATGTTTTCATAGTACGGAACCTGAATGGCGTGAATCGCTTTCAGTGTCCCAGCAACTCTCGGCAAGAGATCCTCATACTCACTGAGATCTACAATCTTCCTTGCTTCCTTCCATTCGAAAAGAACAGCCCCAAGAGGAAAGTTTGGATGGTGGGGAATGGTCTCCACGATTGGTGTATAGGGGACACCGTGAGCAGCCAGCAGTTCATTAACACACTGAAGTTTCTTGAAACTCGGGAATCCATCATGCTGACGAACTTTTAGATGAAAATCCTTCCCGTGTACGGTAAGTCGGTAGTTCTTGTTCGTCTTTCCCTCAAGCGGCGTGCGGGCCGATTGTCTCAATGTTTGGGGATCACTGAACCAATTGGCTGCGCTGTGCATCATGACCTAGACGAAAAGGCCTCGCGCGGAAAGTCGCGTCCATTTCTCGCTATTCCACTGTTTCCAACTATCGATAATGACATTCCTCAGTACGTCAGGAATGACTTCTGGAATACGGCCATTCTCAATAGCAAACGCGGAAGCAAGTCCTTCGTCCTCAAGTATTTTCCATTTACTGTAGCCTCCCATCATCGGCGAGCGCAGCCCGAAAACGACACGTCCGACGTTCAGTTTGCGAAGTGCGAACGAGCACATAGCACACGGTTCTATCGAAGAATACAGCGTGCATCGAGATACCTCGTCCGCAGAGAGCGTCTTCTCCGCTTCTATGAGCGCCAGTAATTCAGCATGACGATGTAACTCATGAGCTTGAACCGTCTCGTTATGGTGTTCACTTACCATTTTTCCATCAAGGGTTACGACCGCGCCGATGGGTAAATCAGTTCCGCTTCGCTCGGTTAGCTCAACACATCTCCTCATCCATCGTTCGTCTTCTTGATTCCCCATGTCCCGTATCGTTATGGGTAGCGTTATGTCTAAAGGTACCTCGGCAAATCGTTAGTCGCAAGGAAGGAGTACGCAATATTTCCAACATACGGTACCATTCCGGATATGTCTTCGAATGCTGAAACCTATACGCTGGAAGCTATTCTCCAGAGTCTCCGCAACGCAACCGTAAGCCGACAGTCACTTGTGCCTCGAGCTTATGCATTTGCTGCTCGCGCTCACGACTCTCAGAAGCGCCTTTCTGGAGCAAACTATTTGAGTCATCCTGCAGCTGCGGCACTCTATCTAGCGCAAGCGGGAGCAGATCCGACGACCGTAGCTGCCGCTCTACTGCATGACACACTCGAGGATACGACGGTTACTGCTGAGGAACTTGAAGCTGAATTCGGTCCAGATATACTTTTTTTAGTGCAAGGAGTTACTAAAGTCGGAAGCTATAAGTACCTGGGTTCAGAGGGCGCAGAGAAAAACCTTCGAAGATTAGTGGAAGCAGCAGCTCAAGATGTGCGAGTCATGGCCATTAAGATATATGACCGTCTCCATAATATGGAAACGAATTCATTTCATAGTCCTGAACGCTCCCTTCGAAAAGCGAAAGAGACACTCGATACATATGCACCGCTGGCCGAACGACTTGGCATGGGACACGCGCAACGATTACTCGAAGATCTAGCCTTTCGGTATGTGGATGAAAAGTCGTATACCCACATGTGTGAACTTGTTGCAGAAGAGAGACAGAATAAACAGGTCAATCTGGAAAAGGTCATGCAGGTATTGTCCGAAGCGCTTCAATTGCGACACCAAGTCGTGTCCAGAATTGAGATTCGTGAGAAAGGCCTCTGGAGTCTACATCGAAAGATAGAACGGAAGGGGGGAGACATCCACGACATCCACGACATCCTATCCATTCGAATCGTCGTTCCGAGCCAAGACGAATGCTACACAACGCTTGGAATCGTGCACTCCTGTTTTAAACCTATACCCGGTCAGTTCAAGGATTACATCGGCTTTCCAAAGCCAAACGGATACCAATCCCTTCACACTACAGTCATCACTCCACAAGCGGGAATAGCAGAGGTACAGATACGAAGCCAGGACATGCATGCCAAAGCAAAATACGGCACCTTAAGTAAGAGTAAGTAGTGCGCACAGAGCCTTGCGGTAACCACCAGAGCTCGGGCGACTTTCATTACACTGGTATTCGAGAGCAAAGTACCACATACTATTCCCACTGCTATGAAGAAGCTGATGGGACGCTGTCTAGCCGTTTTCGTCATCCTCGGACTATCGTTCGGGCCGTTTTCCGTCATTGCTGACGAGGAACCTGCCTTCATTCCTCCTGTGGAAGAAAGTGAGTTGGAGGGGGTACCGCCCGTGGAGGCGACGACCACACCCCCAGTTGTGGCCGACGAGCCTGAGCCTGTTGCGCCAATAAGTGTTGAGGAGGTGGAACCGGCGCCAGAACCCATAGAGCTAATCGCTCCTATCGACCCGGATACCTATGTGCCGGGCGAAGTCATCGTTAAGTTTAAGGAGCGGCATATTGATCTTGAAGAAGAGCAGGGAGTCGAGGAGAGCGAAGCGCTTGTAGAGAAGCTCGACCTTACGACCGACGAACTTATCGAGGGCCAGAATATAGCTGTTCTGGGAACTGAAGCCTCCATAGAAAGCACGATCGCTCTTCTGGAAGCGAACCCAGGAGTCGAATATGCGGAGCCGAATTACATTCGCACCATCGAAGCCACGACGACGGATGCGCATTTCACACGGCAGTGGGCCCTAGAGAATACGGGTCAAATACTCGCCTCTACAACTTCCTCAGGAACCACAGAAGCAGACATAGACGCGCCCGAGGCATGGACCTTATCCAAAGGCACAGGAGTGGTTGTGGCAGTGATAGATACTGGCATCGATTACACGCATCCTGATTTAGCAGACAATATGTGGGACGGAAGCTCCTGCACGATAGCTTCTTCAACACCACTTGGTGGATGCACTCACGGATACGATTTCTATGAGAACGATGGCAATCCCGCGCCTTCAAATAGCTCGGAGCGCCACGGAACCCATGTGTCAGGTATTATCGCTGCGGAAATGAATAATGGGATCGGAATAGCGGGTGTAGCACCAGAAGCGAAGATTATGGCGCTTCGAGTGGGCTCCACCACACTTAGCTCATTGGCCATCGTGCGAGCCATCGACTTCGCTAGCGAGAATGGAGCTCGCATCATAAATGCTAGCTTCAGTGGCCCATCGGCATCAGATGCTGAGCGCGATGCGATTGCGAACTTTGGGAGTAGGGGCGGCCTCTTCATAGCTGCTGCTGCTAATTACTCGGAGAGTATTGAGGATGTACGAGCATATCCCGCAAGCTACGATTTGGAGAACATCATTAGTGTAGCTGCTACCGATGAGAACGACATGCTCGCTGACTTCTCAAACCATGGTGAGGTATCGGTCGATCTGGGTGCACCGGGAAATCTTGTCTACAGCACCACACCTACCGGATATGCGTATTTAGACGGCACCTCTATGGCTGCTCCGCACGTCGCAGGCGTGACAGCGCTTCTGAAGGCTTATCACCCTACCTCATTTACTGCCGTACAAATAAAAGCTGCACTTCTTGCTAGTGGCGAGCCGCTCGATGGGCTTTGTGAAAGAACAGTCTCAGGGAAGCGTTTGAACGCATACAACGCTCTGCTTGGATCTACGACACCAGCATGCGATATTCAACCACCGGATATTTCCCTTAATGGCGCGAATCCATTTACTCTCTCGGTCGGAGATTCATTCGCCGACCCGGGTGTAACCGTTACCGATAATGTTGACCCATCTCCGGTACTCACGGTCACAGGAAACGTTGATACCTCGGCCGCGACGACAACCACGCTCATCTACACGGCAACCGACGCGAACGGTAATTCTGCTTCTGCGACACGAACCGTCGTTGTGAGCACTGTTACCCCGCCACCATCCTCCGGAGGAGGTGGGGGCGGAGGAGGTGGTAGCACCACCACCAAGAAGAAGACCGAGCCTGCGAAGACTGTCGCAAAGCCCACAGTGATACCAAAACCGGTGCCCGTTCCAGAACAATCCGTACCTCGATTCCCCCAGTCGCAAGTCCTCGGTGCTTCTACCTCATACACATTCACACTCACGCTTTCTCTCGGCTCAACCGGGCAGGAGGTCACCGAGCTCCAGAAGAAGCTCAAGGAGCTCGGATTCTTTGCAGGAGAAGCGACTGGATACTTCGGTCCTGTGACCGAGACCGCAGTGAAGACATTCCAGTCCTCAAAGGGACTCGCGCTGGTGGGTGTCGTGGGTCCGCAGACGCGCACTGCGCTTAACGGAGGCATGTCCAGCGCCACTACCGACACCGCTTCGCTCCAGGCGCAGATAGCGATGCTGCAGGCACAATTGGCGCTTCTTCTCGCGCAGTTGAGCGCTGCACAGTGATTGATTTTAACTAAGACTATGGTATAGTTGACAACGGCCTGTTTTAGGTCTTTTGTTTTTGGGGAGAATACTGTGCTGTACTACCTCACCGCGCAAGGACAGCGGGATTTGCTCGAACGTAAGAGGAGATTGGCTGATCGGGAAGTTCAGCTGCGCAAGCTGCGACGAACTGTCGACCGCCGCTCTGTGGGCACCGACCGGGACGACGCAAGGGAGCCAGACAATCACGAGAACGAGGAATTCGTCCATCTGCAACAAACCTTGCAGATTGACGCGATTATCGCCAACGCCGTGGTCGCCGAGGAACCCACGGACGTTGAGCGCCTCAGAGTCGGCAACCTCGCAACCGTTCAGCGGCGCGACCAGAACGACAATCCGATTGGGAAACCTGAGCGGTATCGGGTCGTGGGCTATCAGGAGACGGATTTGAAGACGAATCCTCCTTCTCTCAGCTACGATTCGCCGCTGCTCGCGCAACTGATGGGTCGCCGCGTCGATCCTAACCGAGATCCTGCGAAGGTGGTGATCGGCGGCAAATCGATCGGTGTCGAGCTGATCGAAATCGACCTCGATACGAGCAAGAAGCTCAAGGCTGCGAACGCGGCCTGAACCCTTCGGACAACTACCGGCGCCACGGACCCAGGTCCGTGGCGCTCCTTTTTACCCATACAGGCCGTGGTATGGTATTCCCATGAACCAGAAGCCCATCCTCCTCTCCGGCATGAAGCCGACCGGTATCGCACATATCGGTAATTATTTCGGTGCGCTTAAGCAGTGGGTGGACCTCCAGGAAGCGGGGGAGCACGAATGCTTCCTGATGATAGCTGACTATCACGCCCTTAATTTCATACAGGACGCGGCCCAGATGCATGCGCTCACCCGCGAGCTCGCACGCACCCTCCTTGCGATAGGCCTCGATCCGGAGAAAGTGACCATTTTCAAGCAATCGAGTGTAGGAGCGCACACCGAGCTCGCTTGGGTGTTCGATACCATCACCACGATGCCGTACCTCATGCGGGCGCATGCCTTCAAGGATGCGGAGGCGAAGGATAAGGAGATAAATGTCGGGACGTTCAACTATCCGATGCTCATGGCGGCCGATATCCTTCTATATGACGCTGCAGTCGTGCCCGTAGGCCAAGACCAGAAGCAGCACATCGAATACGCACGCGATACTGCGGAGAAGTTCAATCGCATATTCGGCGAGACGTTCATGCTTCCGGAGCCGTTGATAATGCCGGAAGTTGCCGTGGTTCCTGGAGTGGATGGCCAGAAGATGTCCAAGAGCTATGGAAATACCATTCCGCTATTCGCTTCGCGTGAGGAGCTCACTAAAGCGGTCATGAGCATCGTGACCGATTCCTCAGGCGGTCGCCCTGAGAACGTATACGCTATACATAAGCTGGTGCGCAGCGAATCGGAGCTCGAGACGCTCTACACGGAGAACGAGGGCCAGTACAAAGCACTCAAGGATGCGCTCATCGAGGACCTTGATGCGTTCATCGCTCCTATGCGAGAACGGTACGAGACGCTCGAGCAGGAACCAGATGAAGTGGATGCGGTCCTGTTTGAAGGAGGGAAGAAGGCACGGGAGCGTGCCGAGGCGAAGATGGCGGAGGTGCGAAAGGCTATCGGAGTAGCCTAAGCCCATGATCACCTTTGTTACCGGGAACAAAGGCAAGGCAGACGAGATAGCTCGTCAAACGAGCTTGCCCATTACCGCAACCGCTCTCGACTTATACGAAGTGCAATCGCTCGATGTTCGCGAGGTCATAGAGGCGAAAGCGCGAGAGGCCTACCGTCTTATCGGGACACCGGTCCTTGTGGACGATGCAGGACTTTCCATCCATGAGCTCGGCGGATTGCCAGGCGCGCTTGTCCGGTGGTTCATCACAGGAGTCGGAAATGAGGGTATTTGCCGTTTCGCCGACCAATCTCCAACCCGCAAAGCCACCGCGACTGTCGGAATCGGGTATTTCGATGGGAATGAATTCGTTCCGTTCATCGAAGAGGTGGCGGGAACTATCTCCGAGCATCCTGAGGGCGAAGGTGGATATGGCTGGGACGCCGTTTTCATACAAGAGGGCTATGAAGTTACTCGGGCCTCTCTTTCTTCCGAAGAGTACGATTCTGCATCGATACGCCGCCCTGCTCTGGAGAGCTTGAAACGGTACCTCGAAACTAAGGATATATAATGCGCAAAACCTGCGCGGGCGTGCTAATTTATAGGGATATGACCGAACGAACGCTTATTTCCGACCTCGCAGCCAAGGCAGGTGAGACCGTTTCCATACAGGGCTGGGTGGATGTGAGGCGCGACCAAGGGAAGCTCGTCTTCTTCGATTTCCGTGACCGTTCCGGCACTGTCCAGGGCGTGGTGCTTCCCGGAGACGAGGCGCTCATGACCGCCGCAAAGGAGGTGCGCAACGAGTTCGTGGTATCGGTCGAAGGCATCGTTAACAATCGTCCGGAGAAGAACATCCAGGAAGGGAAGCTGAACGGCGCTATCGAGCTCGAGATAAAGGGCATCGAGGTGCTCGCAGCGGCAGAATCGCTTCCATTCGAGTTCGATGGTGAACTGAATCTCGATACGTATCTCGACCACCTCCCACTTACATTGCGTGCGAAACGCGCCACCGCGATATTCAAGGTGCAGGCGGAGATAGTTCGTGCATATCGCGCCTTCCTAAACAGCGAAGGATTTACTGAATTCCAGGCGCCGAAGCTTATCGGTGACGATGCGGAGGGTAGCGGGGAGGTATTCGAGGTTCCGTATTTCTATGGAAAGACTGCCCACCTCGCGACGAGCCCGCAGCTCTACAAGCAGATTATGGTCGGTGTGTTCGAGCGGGTATTCTCAGCCGGAATTGTGTTCCGCGCCGAGAAGCACAGCACTACGCGTCACCTGAACGAATACACCTCGCTCGATGCGGAGATGGGCTTCATTACTGATCATCATGACGTGATGAAGGTCGAGACGCGCCTCCTTCGCTATATTGCTGACCATCTACGTAACACTGTTGCTACTGAGTTTGCAGTGCTGGGCGCAGAAATACCGGACGTACCTGAGTCCATTCCTACGATGAAGCTCCGCGAAGCGCAGGAACTGATTTTCACTGAGACCGGCAAGGACAGCAGGAGCGAGCCCGACCTCGATCCAGAAGATGAACGCTGGCTGTGCGAATGGTCGAAGAAGGAGAAGGGTTCCGACTTTGTATTCGTGACGCACTATCCGGTCGCGAAGCGCCCTATGTATACAATGGAGGACAAGAACGATCCCGGATTCACGAACAGCTTTGACCTGCTCTTCCGCGGGGTAGAGATAACTACGGGTGGCCAGCGTCGCCATGACTACCAGAACCTCATCGAGGGGATAAAGATGAAAGGACTCGACCCAGAGCAGTTCTCTTATTATCTCCAGGCCTTCAAATACGGTATGCCGCCGCATGGTGGATGGGGAATGGGACTCGAGCGTCTCACGGCCAAGTTCCTCGGACTCCAGAACGTAAAGGAAGCAACCCTCTTCCCTCGTGACATCAATCGCATCGACACACTGCTTTCCAAGAATGAAACTGACGTTTAGCGCTACTAGGATTGATAAGGCTCCGAAAGGATACGTCCGCGTACGGCTGACGCAGGAGCCGAAGTCGGTGCGCCGATTCGTGCGAGATAATGGGGTTGAGTGGCTCGAGATAGGGGCAGGGAAGGCGGGCGATATGAACAACCGCCAGTTCATCATCCTCTGCCGCACTATCGTGAACGCAGCGAAGGCGAACAAGATAAGGAAGGTAGCGGTCCAGTTCGATGCAGCACCCGAGCTTTGGGAGAAGCTGGTCTTCACCACGCCGGAACAACTGTGCGAGATAGCGGCGACGAGCTTCGAGATGGCAGACTTCGAGTTCCGTACATTCAAGACCAAGCCCAAGGAAGGATGGGACGAGATCGAGGAGATACTCATCTGCGACAAATCATCGAAGGCCATGAAAGATGGGTTTGCGCGCGGCCAAGCGATAGGGCGCGCAGTGAACGCGTGCCGGGAGCTCGCGAACACGCCAGGAGGCGACATGACGCCGAAAAGGCTCGCAAGCGATGCTAAGAAAGCTGCTTCAGGGCTTCCAATCACTGTCACGACCATCGGACGCACGCAGATGCAGAAGCTCGGTATGGGCGCGGTGCTCGGGGTAGCGAAGGGGTCGTCTGAAGAACCGACGTTCACCATCATGGAGTACAGGGGCGGCAAGGGTGCACCCATCGTACTTGCAGGGAAGGGCATCACTTTCGATTCGGGTGGGCTTAACCTCAAGCATTCCGATCACATCTACGAGATGCATATGGATATGTCGGGAGCGGCTGCGGTAATCCATAGCGTCGCGCTCGCGGCCAGGCTCAAGATTAAGAAGAACGTCATCGGCCTTATCCCGGCAGCGGAGAACATGCCGGGCAATAACGCCCTGCGCCCTGGTGATGTCCTCGCTTCGCTCTCAGGAAAGACTATCGAAGTGACCGACACGGACGCGGAAGGGAGGTTGATACTCGCGGATGCGATAACGTATGCGAAGCGTTTCAAACCATCCGTCGTGCTCGATGTAGCAACCCTGACCGGCGCATCCATGTCCGCGCTCGGCCTCTATGCGTCCGGTCTTCTCACCCGTGACGACGCACTTGCGGAGGAACTTCTTGCGCGCGGCGAGGAGAGCGGCGACTACCTCTGGCGGCTTCCGCTCTGGGATGAGTACGAGAAGGGGATCGAGAGCGACTTCGCGGACCTCGCGAACTATCCGAGCAACAAGAGCTTCAGGTACGGTGGTGCCACGAACGGTGGCATCTTCCTCTGGCAGTTCGCGAAGGAGCTTGAGTGCCCCTGGGCGCACCTCGACATAGCACCGAGGATGACCGCAGCACCGGGTGATGAGCTTGCCAAGGGCGCAGCCGGAACACCCGTACGACTCTTGCTATCATTCATAGAGTCATGGAAGGCATAGCTACCCGTTTTCATATAAAGACCGAGTCCTATGAAGGACCCTTCGAGCTTATCCTCGACCTCATCGAGAAGCGGCAGCTTTCCATAAACGAGCTATCGCTGGCGCAGGTCACCGATGACTACATACAGCACGTGCGCGGGCACGGAACGTTCCCCATGGAAGACGCGGCGCAGTTCATCGGCATTGCCGCCACCTTGCTGCTCATCAAGTCCAAATCCCTCATCCCTGACCTCGAGCTCTCGAGCGACGAGGAGGAGGATATGGACGACCTCAAGCGCAGGCTTGCGGAATACGAGCGGGTGCGCGAGATGATGCGGGAGCTTTCTCGGATATTCGGTAAGCAGGTGATGGTGTCGGCAGGAGAGCGGGCGCCGGAAGTCGCGTTCGCCCCGGCCCGCGACCTCACGCTCGCGAAGCTCGAAAGCGCGCTTGCCGACGCGCTTGCAGCGCTCGAGAAAGAAGAGAAGCTGCCTGAAGCAAGGGTGCGCCCCTTGGTTACCATCGAGGAGATGATGGATACCCTCCTTACACGAGTACAGAAGGCGATGACGATATCGTTTAGGGAGTTCTCGGGTACTGCCAAGGAGAAGGTGGAAGTCATTGTGTCATTCCTGGCACTTCTTGAGCTCGTGAAGGAAGGAGCGGTGGAGGCGCTTCAGAACGGCTCGTTCTCGGATATCAGCATTACGAACACTTCGTCGAGCGTCCCGCATTACGGATAGATTTTCTCATTTACTGCGCTAATAGAGCACCACGAAGAAGAACAGGACTGCGATGACGATGCGGTACACACCGAACGGGATGAACGTGTAGCGCTTCACGATGCGCAGGAGGAATTTCATGGAAACGAGGGCGACTACGAGCGAGACAACGAATCCGGCCGCCATAAACTGGATATCAGCGGGTGCGAACGTGTGCGCGCTCTTCAGGAGGTCGTAACCGGTGGCTGCGACCATGGTAGGGACCGCGAGCAGGAAGGAGAACTCCACGATAGTGATGCGGCGCATGCCCGCGAGCAGGCCTCCCACGATGGTTGCGGCCGAGCGGGAGACGCCCGGGATGATAGCGATGGACTGGAAGAGACCCACGAGTATCGCCTGCTTGTAGGTGATGGACTTCGCATCGAGCGGAGCATCTTCCCGCTCCTTATGCAGCAGCTCGAACACGATGAGAGCAATACCGCCCACGAAGAGCGATATGACGACTACCATCGAGTTACCTAGCAGATATCCCTTCACGTACGGATACACCAGGAAGCCCACGAGTCCTGTGGGAAGGAAGGCAACGAAGAGCTTCTTCAGCATTCCGATATCAAGGAAGGAGCGCCAGTACAAGATGACCACGGCTGCGATAGCGCCGAGCTGCACCGCTATCTGGAACGACTTGAGGAACTCCGTGGCGGGAAGTCCCAGGAGCTCGCTCGCAAGGATGAGGTGCCCCGTCGAGGAGATGGGGAGGAACTCGGTGAATCCTTCGAGCGCACCGAGGATGATGCTATCGAGCAGCGTCATGATAGCGCTAGTGTAGCATTCGACGAACAGGATTCGTTGAACACAAAAGTAGGGTTGTAGTCCAGTCTTTGAGCGGGTATTCTAGAGATACTATGGGACTCGCTACTGACGCCCGTCTTGAGGCTGTATTGTTCGCAGCCGGCGAGCCGCTCACCAAGAAAAGGCTTTCCGCCCTTCTCGATATTCCGTACGCCGCGCTCGATGAGGCGGTGGCTACATTAAGCGATTCCCTCGCAGTGCGAGGACTCACGCTGGTTGCGACCGATACGGAAGTGGAGCTACGCACGAGCGCGGAAGCCGCGGACGATATCAAGAAGCTCCGCGAGAGCGAACTATCGCGCGACCTAGGGAAGGCGAGCCTCGAAACCCTCGCCATGGTCGTATATCGAGGAGGCGCGACACGGGGTGAGATAGATTTCGTACGAGGGGTCAATTCCGCAGCGGCAGTACGCACCTTGCTTCTGCGCGGCCTTATAGAGCGCACGGAAGACCCGGGCGACAAGCGCCGTGCGCGCTACCTCCCGACCGTGGACGCGCTCGCGCACCTGGGAGTAAGGAAGAGAGAGGAGCTCCCGCGCTATGCTGAGTTCACCGCAACGCTCGTAGAACAGGAAGAGAAAGCCCAGCTCGCCGAAGAACCCGCATGAACGACAAACGAGAACTCGCAGCATTGATAAAACGCTACCAGGCGCGGCAGAGCCGCCAGATGGGAGTGGCTATACTCGCGGGCACCCTAGTGCTCGCGCTCGCCGTGTTCTTGGCACCGAAGCCCGATACGGAACAGGCGGTAGTCGCTGAAGCACTTGAAGTAGTCGCTCCCAACGCGTACGAAGATGTGACGCTCATCGGGAAGGCGGCCATCGTCTATGACCTTGCGACCGGAGAGGTATTGTTCGAGCGTAATGCAAAGGCGCAGCTCCCGCTCGCGTCGCTGACCAAGCTCCTCACCGTCTATGCGGCCGCTTCTGCGCTTACGTCCACGACACCCGTGACCATGACCGATAGCGCGCTTGCAGCTGAAGGCGAGAGCGGGTTCAGCGCAGGCGAGACGTTCGCGTTCGCGGACCTCGCCCGCATTGCCCTCGTCTCCTCGAGTAACGACGCGACGCAGGCCATCGCAGAGACGACCGGCAACAAGCGGGCGCAGTCGGGACCTAATCTGCTTGCGAGCGCTGCTGCCGCTGCCGGCCTCTCGCAGACATATGCTCTTAACGGCACCGGGCTTGATGAGAGCACGTCGGTCTCGGGCGGCTATGGTTCAGCGACAGATATCGCGAAGCTCGCCGGGGCGCTCCTAACGACAGCGCCCGATATCGCGCACGCAAGTACCCAGTCTTTGCTCACCATATATTCCGCTGGCGGCGAGGCGCACACACTTAAGAACACGAACCCTGATGTTATACGCGTGCCGAATATATTGCTCTCGAAGACCGGGTTCACGGACCTTGCCGGCGGCAACCTCGTCGTCGTGTTCGATGCCGCTATCGGGCACCCGGTCGCTATCGTGGTACTTGGCTCAACGGTTGATGGGCGCTTCACGGACGTGGATAGGCTCCTTACGAAGACGCTCGAGCACTTCGCCGGTATATAGCTATGATCCTCGACGCAGCTACCGTACTTATCCCGTTCGTCGTCGCCTTCGTCATAGGTATCGCGCTCTCTCCTATCCTTACCCACTACCTGTACAAGCATCGGGCCTGGAAGAAGAAGGGAGGACGCAAGGGAATGGGGGACGACGCAGGTACGCCGCTCTTCAATGAGCTGCATAAGGAGCGGGAGGTATCGACGCCAAGGATGGGCGGGATCATCGTGTGGGCCTCCGTCATCATCACTGCGATCGGTACTTCGCTCCTTGCGGCGTTCTTCGGGGAGCCGTTCGCCTCTTTCGACTTCGTGAATCGCGGGCAGACATGGCTTCCGCTGTTCGCGCTCATAGTGGGCGCGCTCGTCGGTCTTCTTGATGACATCCTGGAGGTGACTCGTTCCGCAGGAGGACTGTCGCTGCGCTGGCGTCTCCTGGTGGTCGCGGCCCTGGGCGCCTTCTCCGGCTGGTGGTTCTATGCGAAGCTCGGCGTCTCCGCTATCGGCATACCGTTCGTGGGCGTGCTTCCGCTCGGCGGATTTTTCATACTGTTCTTCGTCATCGTTACGCTCGCACTCTACGCAGGCGGCATCATCGACGGCATCGATGGGCTTGCAGGCGGAATATTCGCCATAGTGTTCATGGCGTATGCGGGCATCGCGTTCGCGCAGGAGCAGTACTCGCTTGCGGCGTTTGCGGCAACTGTCGCAGGAGCTTTGTTTGCGTTCCTCTGGTTCAATATCCCGCCTGCCAGATTCTACTTATCCGAGACAGGCAGCATGGCGCTTACGTGCGCACTTGCGGTGACGGCGTTCTCGACCGATGTGCTGGGTGAGGGAGTGGGCGTGTCAGTGCTTCCCATCATCGCCCTTCCGCTTACGGTGACGGTGGTGACGAGCGCGATACAGGTTATCTCCAAGCGTGTGTTCAAGAAGAAGGTGTTCCGCATTGCTCCTATCCACCATCACTTTGAGGCTATTGGCTGGCCTGCATACAAGGTGACCATGCGGTATTGGGTCATTACTATTATCGCGAGTATTTTTGGGTTGGCGATTGCGTTGTTGAAGTAGTT
>CAYSUL010000003.1:42258-51479 GCA_964434255.1 uncultured Candidatus Saccharibacteria bacterium | reverse complement strand
CGCTGGATAGATCTGGGACCGTTCACCGTGCAGCCGGCGGAGTTCCTGAAGATAGGGGTGGTGCTGATGTTCGCGCTGTATCTGGCGAAGACGAAGGACAAGATAAAGGAATGGCGATATGGACTCTTGGGATACGGCCTCATCGTCGGTATCCCGGCGTTCATCCTGCTCATGCAACCGAACACTTCCACCGTACTTATCCTGGGAGCCACAACCGCGGCCCTCTATTTCCTTGCGGGCGCTCCATGGCGCGACTTCGCCATACTCGCGCTCATCACCATCATCGCGGTGGGAGCGCTCGTCATGACGCGCCCGTACCTCATGCATAGAGTGACGACGTTCATCAATCCGGCAGGTGACTCACTCGGGAAGGGGTATCAGATACAGCAATCGTTGATTGCCATAGGTTCGGGGGGGCTGCTTGGGCGCGGGTTCGGGCAGAGCGTGCAGAAGTTCAATTATCTTCCGGAACCAGTGGGAGACTCCGTGTTCGCAGTATACGGAGAGGAGTTCGGATTCCTCGGCACCGTCTTCCTCGTCCTACTGTTCACGGCGTTCGCTGCAAGAGGGTTCACCATAGCGTCGCAAGCCAAGGATTCGTTCGGCTCGTATGCCGCGGCCGGCTTAACGCTCATCATCACACTGTCCGCGCTCATGAACATCGGTGCCATGCTCGGCGTCCTCCCCTTAACAGGGCTCCCGCTGCCATTCGTGTCGCATGGTGGCACGGCGCTCCTGTGCGCCTTAGCTTCAGTGGGCATCATTCTGAACGTTGCGGCGCATAGGACGAAGAAGCGCGCACTTGCCTAAGAAACGCTATAATCCGGAGCATATGAAAGTCGTATTCGCAGGCTCGGGTTCCGGTGGCCATTTCTATCCCCTTATCGCAGTTGCCGAGGCTATTCAGGAAGTGGTCGCCGAGAAGCGTCTCGTCGCGCCGCAGCTCTACTTCATGGCACCCAACGCCTTCGATGAAGATTCGCTCTTCCAGAACAGCATCGTGTTCGTAAAGGTTCCGGCCGGGAAAGTACGTCGGTACTTCAGCCTCCAGAACTTCTTCGATATCTTCGTCACCATTTACGGCTTCTTCGTCGCCTTCGGTCTTCTTCTCAAGATCTATCCTGACGTCGTGTTCTCGAAGGGCGGCTATGCGAGCGTGCCGGTCGTCGCCGCCGCATGGGTGCTCCGTATCCCTATCATCATCCATGAGTCGGATGCGAAGCCAGGGCGTGCGAACCTCTTCGCTGCGCCGCTCGCGTATAGGATAGCGGTCGCGTTCGAGAGCGCGACGAACATGTTTCCGCCGAAGACCCGAGGGAAGATAGCGCGTATCGGTATTCCGGTGCGCAGGGAAGTCGCGCACGTAGAGCGCGAGGGTGCGCGCGAGCTTCTTGGCCTCGATACGTCGGTCCCCACCGTCGTCATCTTCGGCGGTTCCTTGGGCAGCAAGCGCATCAACGAGACCGTGCTTTCTGCGCTCCCTGACCTCGTGTCATTCGCGAACGTTATTCATCAGACGGGTAAGGACCACTTCGAAGGCGTGCAGCAGACTGCGTCCGTCGCACTCAAGGAAAGTCCTCAAGCCTCCCGCTACCATCCCTTCCCATACCTGAATGCCGAGAGTATCCGTCGCGCTGCCGGAGCTGCGAACATCATCATCTCGCGCGCAGGCTCGACCGCCATCACCGAGATATCGCTCTGGAAGGTTCCGGCCATACTCATCCCTATTCCCGAGAACGTGAGCCACGACCAACGTACCAATGCGTACGCGTATGCGCACACCGGAGCTGCGGTGGTGCTCGAGGAAGGGAACCTCACCCCGCATGTGCTCGTGTCGGAGGCGAAGCGCCTTGCAACCGATACAGAAGTCTCAAGCAAGATGAGCGCGGCTGCCGCAACGTTCACCACGCCTGACGCCGCACGCATCATCGCGGACGAGATAGCGAGTATAGCCATCTCCCACGACCCCATTCCACCTGCCGTATGATTCGCACCCGCATAGCGCCGTCGCCGACCGGTAGGCTCCACATAGGTACGGTCCGTACCGCGCTCTTCAACTACCTATACGCCAAGCACCATGACGGCGTGTATGCGATGCGCATCGAGGATACCGATAAGGCTCGCAGCAAGAAGGAGCATGAGGAGGAGATAATCGAAGGACTCGCATGGCTCGGCATCAAGCACGAGGAATTCGTGCGCCAGAGCGAGCGCTTGCCGCGCCACCGGGAACTCCTTGAGAAGCTTGTTGCTGAAGATAAGGCGTATATCTCAGAAGAGGAGAGTAAGAACGAACCCGGAAAGACAGTATCGGTGGTGCGTCTGCGTAACTCGAGCCGTGACGTGACCTTCAACGACATCGTGCGTGGCGACATCACCTTCCACACGGGCGAGCTCGGTGACTTCGTCATCGCACGCGCCATAGACGACCCGCTCTACCACTTCGCCGTCGTTGCCGATGACTGGGATATGGAAGTGACGCATGTCATACGCGGGGAGGACCATATCTCGAACACCACGCGCCAGATACTCATCCAGGAAGCGCTCGGCGCGCCTCGTCCGTTCTACGCGCACCTCCCGCTCATCCTTGCAGCGGATCGCTCCAAGCTCTCGAAGCGCAACGGCGCGACCTCGCTCATCGACTACCGTGACGAAGGATTCCTTCCTGAAGCCATCGTCAACTATCTCGCGCTCTTGGGTTGGAACCCGGGCGGCAACGAGGAGCACTATTCACTCGATGACCTCGTGCGTCTCTTCGATCTTGATGGCGTACAGAAGGGAGGAGCGGTGTGGGACCGTGAGAAGCTGCTCTCGGTGAATCAGCGCTGGATGCGCACCTTGAGCGATGAGGAGTTCCTTTCGCGCGCCGGTTTCGTTGGATATGACGGGGAGATGCTCAAGAAAGCAGCGCCACTTCTGAAAGAGCGCGCCCGCACTCTTACGGAAGCTAAAGCAATGCTCGAGGGAGAGCTTTCGGGGTTATTCCGAGCCCCTGAATTGGTCAGGGAAACCCTCATGGCTAAGGAGCCAGATGACCGTCCTGGAGCCACAAAAGAGGCTCTCCAAGCCGTTCTAGAGCTCCTGGAAGGCATGGGAGGCGACGTTACGGCGGAGTCCGCCAAAGAAGCGCTCATGCCGCTTGCGGACGCCGAGGAAGCGAAAGGGAAGGGAGGCCGAGGAGCCGTTCTTTGGCCGCTCCGGTATGCGCTGTCGGGGCAGGAGAAGTCACCGGACCCGTTCACGCTCGTCGCGGTGCTTGGCGTTCATGAAGCGGCTTCGCGCGTACGAACGGCGCTTGATATACTCTAGCCAATGGTATCGGTTCGTACGTATGTCCTTGCATCCTTTTTCATACTAGCTGCGTGCGTGCTTGGCACGGTATCTCCGTATACCCTGCACGCAGAGACGGAAGCAGAGATAAAAGCTCGCATAGAGCAGCATAACAATGCCATCAAGACGCTCGAGAGCGAGATAGCGACGTACCAGAAGGAATTGAACGTGCTCGGCGGACAGAAGCAGACGCTGCAGTCCGCGATACAGACGCTCGATGTGTCGCGAGCGCAGACCGGTACGCAGATCCGCGTTACCGAGAACAAGATAGGCGCGACGAACCTGAAGCTCAAAGAGCTCTCGGGGGAGATTAGCCGGAAGGAGTACCTGATCGAGCTCGATAAGCGCACCGTCGCGCAGTCGCTCCGGGATATATATAACGAGGGCGATAACACGCTCATCGAGCAGCTGTTCGCATCGGTCTCGCTCGCTGATGCCTGGGAGAACGTGGACTCGAAGACCGCAGTGAGCGAGGCGTTGCGTGCGAATGCGAACGCGCTCTCGAAGGACAAGCAGGAGCTCACGGTGAAGAAAACGGAGGAGGACGGGAAGAAGAAGGAGCTCTCGAGCCACAGTTCGACACTACAGAACCAAAAGAAGACGTTGGATGTGCAGAAATCGGAGAAGGATAAGCTGCTCACACAGACCAAGAACCAAGAGTCGACGTATCAGAGCATCATCGCGCAGAAGCAGGCGCAGCGGAAAGCATTCGAGGCCGAGCTCTCCGCGCTCGAGAATAGCCTCAAGTCGGTGGGTGCCGCTGCGGTGCCGCAAGTCGGTTCGGGGATACTCGCGTGGCCGTATTCCGCAGCGTTCAAAGAGACATGCAACGGGAAGTCAGGCGCGCTCGGGAATGCGTATTGCATCACGCAGTACTTCGGGAATACCGCGTTCGCGACCGCCAATGCGCAGATATACAACGGGGCAGGGCACAACGCTATCGATATCGGTATGCCGGTGGGTACTCCGGTGCTCTCCGCGCTCTCGGGAACCGTGCAGGCAACAGGGAACACCGATAGCGCTCCTGGCTGCTACTCCTTCGGGAAGTGGGTGATGGTGAAGCATGCGAACGGGCTCTCCACGCTGTACTCCCATCTTTCAACCATCGGGGTATCGAGCGGGCAGGCCGTAACCACAGGACAGGTGATAGGGAACTCGGGCATGACGGGGTATGCGACGGGCCCGCACCTCCATTTCGGTGTGTATGCGTCTGCGGGCGTGCAGATAACGACGCTTGGTGCGTATAGAGGGGCAACTACGCCGTGCGCTAATACTTCTATGCCGGTCGCTCCGAAGGATGCGTATTTGAATCCGATGTCGTATCTGTAGAGTTCGATACCTGGTCCGCCAGCAAAACGCTCATGATGAGGTTCCTCTTTTCTTGGATCGACTAGCGAGCACTCCCCGCACCGACGGGCTTATCGCTTTATCCGTGCGGTGAATGCACCCTATCCAGCAGCACGGCCTGCGCACTCCTTCCCTGAGTTCAGTGACGAGTCTCTTGAGATGCTCCTTCCTCGTCTTATCCTGCTTCACTGAAATAACCCAGCAGATCCACTCATTGCGCGCGAGCGGGGTAAGGCTCTCCCATGCTGCAAGCGCTGCCTTGCTCGTAGCAAGTGCCTTTCGTATATCGACAGGCAGCTTATGTACCGTGCTGCCGGCGATGGTTTTCTCGCTCATAGGTAAATATTACATCAATCAGACGACCAGGCGGATCTTTAATTCCAGGCGCAGGTAGCTAACCGCAGCGCTTCCTGGTATATACTGAACCCATCCCGCCCTATGGCAGACCCACAGCTTCTCGCGCTCATCCATGAGCACCTCGAAAAGGGCGTCGCTGGCGACGAAATCGTCCGCAAGCTCGCAGAGAAAGGATGGTCCGCCGACGATGTGCATGGCGCCCTCGCTATACTCGAGCTCCAGTCGCCTGAGTTCGCACTCAAGGTGCCCGGTGCCGCTCTCGAGGACCTCGCTCCTCCGGCGCAAAGCGATAACACAGCTTCTATACTATTTGGAGGACTCTCGGTAATAGTCATTATCCTCTCGGCAGGCCTCTACGTCCTTGAGGCTGATGGGAACGGATTCCTCGCAAGCTTGTTCGGTTCAAATGACCGGGCCGCACTCGAGTCGATTGAATCTGTCCCCGAAGAGCGGACGTACACGCACAAGTACACATTCTCAACCACCTCGAAACAGACAGCGCCTAAGTCAGGAGGCTCCTCAGCACCAGCGCCGAGCCCGACAAGTCCCAGCATCGCAGTGAACACGCCTGCACCAAGCGTTCCCGTTGCTCCAGCACCCGTTGTTCCTGCCACCTCACCTGCGCCTCGCACCGACGAGCCGAACGTTATGCTGGCGCTCTCGAGCCTGGAGGCGACGCCCGGGGCTGCCATCACGCTCTCGTGGGTTACCGAGCGCGTTACCTCGTGCACCTCGACCGGCTTCGATACCGGCGGACTGCAGAATGGCTACCTGACCGTTAGCGCGCAAGCAAGCACGCGATACACGCTCGACTGCCGCGGACCGGGAGGCACGGACTCCGCCTCGGTCCGTCTTGCCATAAAGGATCTTATCGTTGCAGAAACACCGCCGGTTGAGCCTCCGCCCACGACACCCCCACCGACTACACCTCCGCCTGTTACGCCACCACCGCCTCCGCCACCCGTTGAGCCGCCGCCGGTTACTCCTCCGCCGCCTCCGCCACCAACGGAGAAGGACGGGGACGATCCTGCCTGGTCGCTTGGCCGTGATGCGAACGGGAAGCTCGTCGTCACGACCGCGGCTGGTGCCAAGACCTTCGCCTATGAGCGCTCGAACAAGCTCATACAGACCGGATTCCCGCTTGGCCACGGCATTACGTCGGCCGAGAACGTTCTCTTCTATAACCTTTCGCTTGACGGGTACCACGGCATGCCGCAGGGGAGCTGCTTGAAGCGCGGATATCTCATGGAGGACAGCGATCCTACGAAGGCACGCTGTACCGCTAACGAGAACAGAGACCTGCTCCGATCCTGGGTGAACAAGAACCCGAGCTTCAAGAGCGTCCTCATCAAGAACGTCGACATCCGGAACGCATTCAGGACATACAACATGACTGACGGCGTGTACGTAAAGGTGCCCAGCGGCGTACCGCACGTCGACACGTTCCAGAGCTACTACGGCGCGAATACGTCGGACACTATGGAGTGGATGGTCATACAGGATTCCGTCATAAAGAACAGCGACAACAGCCTGATGATCGTGGGCGACTCCCCATGGAAGGGAATCGTGTACCAGAACCTGAGGTCAGGGTACTGCGATGCCTGGTTCCAAGCCGACGCTAAGGCCCGGTACGAGAATGACCTCGTTGCGCACGGGCTACCCCTACCCACCGGCACCAAGGCGTTCTGCACGAACGGCATGGGGGCATCTACCGAGAAAGGCGGCGTCATATGGCTGATAGAGGTACAGACCGGCACCACGGTTCGAGTGAGCACCGATAGCGTCCCTGCCATCATCGTTGGATCGAATAGGGATACGCTCAAGATAGAGAAGAACCGGCCTATCTGCCGCTACCAGTACATCGAGGACGCGCTCGCCGACACCAATGCTTCCGACGGCTGCGGTAACTTCGAGCATCCGCCGTTCATCGAGCTTTCCTGCGCAGGATGGCGCAGCGCACCGGCTGGATGCAGCTCTACGCTCGGTTCGCAGTTCATCGTCGAGACACCCGTAGCGACGAACCGAGCGAATTCTCTGCTTGCGTCCGTGCTCGCGGCGTTCGAGTTCATCCTCGAGTGGTTCAGGGGATTGAGATAGCTCTTCCGGGTGCCTTATACTAAAAGGTATATGAACATACTGAAAACCATCGGGGCTATTCTCGCGGGCTTCATCACGGTCGTTATCCTAAGCATCGCGACCGATACCATGCTTGAGACCGTGGGTGTATTCCCACCAATAGGGGAAGGATTCTTCGTTCCGTGGATGCTCGTACTCGCGCTCGTGTACCGCACGATATTCACCGTCGCTGGCGGATACGTCACCGCCATGCTCGCCCCTTCAAAAGCCATGCGTAACGTGACCATACTCGGTTGCATCGGCATCGTCATGGGCACGCTCGGCGCGGTGGCGGCGTGGGACCTCTCCGCGCACTGGTACCCGATAGCGCTCGTCGTGCTTGCGCTTCCATCCACCTGGCTTGGGGGCAAGCTGTATACGCTTCGTCATAGGTAACAAAATGGATTCACGCCCTGAGCAAACGTCCGGCTATCATCTCTTCCTTGAGCCGGAGGGCGGTCTCCAGGCGTGGCTCAAGCAATGCATCGAGATATTGTCGGAACTGCATGGTGGTCCCGTCTTCCCGCCGCACATAACACTGGGGCGAGCGAGCGGTGAGGACGTCGTAGAGCAGACGCAAGCACTTGCGGAGGGATTCAGTCCGATACCGCTCCGTCTGGGCGAGCTTGGTGGCGAGGACTCATTCTTCCGCGCGTTCTATATCCATATCGAAGCGCCTCCGGTGCTGCCCCTTTTCCACGAGAAGGTAGCAGATGTATTCGATACCCACGAGCCACGCGCCTATATGCCGCACTTGAGCCTCTTCTATGGGCTTCCTACGCAAGAGGTGCGCACTGAGATGGCGAAGGCGATCACGTATCCAAAAGGCGAGGAATTCATCGCGACACGGATGCATCTGTATAGCACGCAGGGGAGGGTAGAGGAATGGGAGAAGCTGGGGGAGTTCGTGCTCGGCGGATAACGCTATCCCATTCCCTTGGGGGAGGGGACATCGCGTACGCGCCAGAGGATACGTGAAGCGAAGGAGCGATGCGGCGCCCAGGCGAGCGCGACCGCTTCGTACACGTGCGCCTTGGAGTTCGGTTCGATTCCATACAGCATTTCCATGGAACGGATGAGGCCAAGGTCGCCGGCGCTGAACACGTCCTCGCGCTCGAGCGCGAACAGGAGGAACATCTCCGCGGTCCATCGTCCGATACCCCACACGCTCGAGAGCTTCGCGATGGCGCCCTCTTCTGGGAGCTTGCGGAGCGCGACGAGCTCGAGCCCACCGGAAAGCACCGCCTTGGATAGCTCCTTGAGCGTCTTCACTTTCGCGTTCGAGAGCCCTGCCTTGCGCATGGTCGTCGCCCGGATGCGCTTGATGGCTTCGGGCGTTACCTCGCCTCCGCACGCTTTCTCGAGACGATCCCAGATGCTATCAGCCGCCTTCGTCGAGAGCTGCTGGCCGGTGACCGCACCCGCGAGCGATGCGAACAGCTTCTGGTTCGAGTACCGCTTCTGGGCCGTGGAGCGCGGTTTGATATCCCGATAGTGGGGGAGCGCTGCCTTATAGAGGACCGGGTCCGCTTTCTTCAGGTGCCGCATGGCCTCTTCGTGCACCTCTTTCGCCGCCGGTTTACCCTTCATGCGCCTAGTATATACTTAGAGGCACATGCTCCGCACCATCATACTTATCGTGGTCATCGTGCTCGTATTGTCCTTCTTCGGCATTTCCATACAGAGCGTCATAAACTCCCCCACAGGGCAGGAGAACTTCGGATTCCTTTGGAGCCTCATCAAGGATGGATGGGAGGTCGTGAAGGAAGGATGGAACTCGTTCCTCGGCTTCTTCGGCGAAATATTCAAGCCGCTTTCTTTCGGACGATAATCATATGGATACTCCCGCCCCTAAGCAGATAACCATCATGCTGCCGCCAGATGCGCGCGCCATGTTCTCGAACGCGACGCAGGTAATGGTTTCGGACGATTCGGTCATCATTCAGTTCGCGTACGTGCGCCCAAATACGAAAGAGGGGCATCTCATCTCCGAGATATCGCTCTCGCCTAAGCATGCGATAGAGTTCAGCCGGGCGCTCGACTCAACCATCAAGCAGCACTTCACCAGGCATTTG
>CAYSUL010000003.1:17387-42158 GCA_964434255.1 uncultured Candidatus Saccharibacteria bacterium | reverse complement strand
CGTGGCCTATTCACTTAAACCTCATCAATGATGAGCTATACCGTAGAGGTTAGTAGCTTAGTACTAACGTTTAACCTTCTACGATTGATATGAAAACGCTACTCCTCGGTGCGCTCGCGGCCGTCGCCGCTGTCGCAGTGCCAGGCATCTCCTTCGCCGCAACGTACGCATATGTGAACAATACCGGCGAAGTCATGACTGTCGAAGCGGCAACGCCGAACGCAGCCATCATGACCGCACCGAACATTGATGAACATAGCGGAGTGATCCTCGTCGACGAGGCATCCGACACGCAGCTCGTGGGTGACAAGGTCCCCGGCGTGTAATTCCCGCGTCGCAGAAACGTCTGAACTCCTGAAGCACTTGCTCCGGGAGTTCGTTCGTTCATGAAGCGGCGTGTACTGCTGAGCTCGCTCATAATTCTCCCGGTCGGTATAGTTGTACCGCATAACCCCAAACACCCATGTCATATCCACGCATCACTACGCTCACCCTCGCATTCATTCTCGCGTTCTCATTCCTCCCGTTTTCCGCATACGCTGCAGACGTTGAAGCTAGTATCGATGAGAGCAGCCTCTCTTCCTCTGCGAAGAAACCCACCATATCGGGCGAAGCGACCGATACCAAATCGGTGTATGTCGTCATACGTTCCGAGACCGGCAAGACCGTGCTTAAGAAAAACGTGAGGGTGAAGGACGACAGGTGGAAGGCGAAAATAACCCGCACCCTTAAGAGAGGGGACTATACGGTGGGCGTCTATGAATCGAAGAAGTCGAGGGACATCCTCGACGAAGGCACCCTTACCCTGACCAGCAAATCAAAGACTAAGGGCAAGACGGCCGGGAAGTCATTCGCCTCCCTTTCCGTCTCCTCCGTGCCGCTCTTGTTCGGCGGTAGCGCTAAGCTCGGAAGCTCGGTACCGGTCGCATACGTGAAGCTCGTGAACACGACTACTGCAACGACCTCGATAGAAGGATTCACGCTACGCCAGAACGGTTCGGCTTCGACCGATGTTATAACGACGTTCGCGACCAATGATGATAAAGGCGGGTCGCGCACCATCGTGCCGAGCGTATTCAAGAAGAACGAGGCATACGTACCGCTTGCAGCCGAGTTCGCTCCCGGCCAGATGCGCATCTTTACGCTTAAGGCTGCGCTGAATGCGACTTCCTATGCGTCTCTCGGCAGGACTCTTATACTCGACGTCGTATCAGTCGATACTGCTGCGAAGCTCGTCGGAACGCTCCCGCTGCGTGGTACCGTTTGGACGATAGGATTCTAACCAACCACTCATGATCTCACTCCTCTTCGGTTTCATTATCGGCATCGCGTTCGTCATCTTCGCGCTCCAGAATACCGCCATAGTGGCCCTCTCGTTCCTCGGATGGAAGTTCGAGAGCCCGCTCGCACTTGTCGCTCTTCTTGTCTTTGCGGCCGGTATCGCGCTCTCTGCGGCCGTGTCTATCCCGAGCGTCATACGCGACAGCCTGCGCATCCGACGTCTTGAGAAAGAGAATGGCGTGTTGCGGAACGAGCGGGATGAGCTGGCCACGACTCTCGAGAACTACAATCCTGTGGTGGTAACAGCTCCTCATCTCGCGCAGCGCTAATCCCCATACGACTTAAGGTTTGCCGGCCGCATCAAGCGCCGGCATTTCTTTTACCCAAGGATGATAGAAATAGGGAAGTCCCCCACCTGAAATATCCATACGGTGGGCCCTTTTTAATCTCGGTTCGGCCATCTCGGCTGCCCTAGCCGCAAGGGAAATAGGGAAGTGCCACTTCCCCGACATTTGAGTGAAATCTTTATACGGCCTAGAACGCCTGAATATGAGGGCCTCTAGGGAGGTGGTCGTACGAATTGATATACAGGGACATTACAGGTTCCTTGGACAGCATGGAGTGCCCAGGGAAGTCTCCTCGATAGTACTCGGGAGCTTTGCCACAGCCTGGCGTAATTGTTTGTTTGTAGGACGTAAAAGATATATTGTGCGACATGCAGAAATATTGAATCCAGGGCTCCTCAAGCCCTTCATTAAAATGGCCGCTCTACTCCCCTCCTCTGCACCTACCCTGCGCCGACCTCTGGTCGATCAACCACGACCTCTATCCGGAGATATAAATAAAAACAATTTTGTACCACTTCCCCGGAAGCCCGCGGAAGGGCGGCGGGGGAGCGATTTTGGGAAATAGGAAAAGGGGTCCCCGAGAGGACCCCTTCACTTCCCTGTTCCCTGCCCTATGCGGTACCGCTCGAGGCAATTGCGAGTACTACAACCTGCTCGAGAGGAGCCCGATGATCTCCGAGACTGCGTAGTAGATTGCGGCCGGAATGAGCGCGAGGCCGATGATGAGGAACGCAGAGAAACGGGTAGGCGATATGCGCATATGCACATCACAATCGCGCCGCTGCTCCTCATAGGCGTCCTTTGCCCTAGCGAGATAGTTTGCATCAATCATGGCCAGAACTCCCTTTCTAGAAAGGCCATTGGTAAGCTCTGACGGAAGTTAAGCACTGCCCTGCCCCCACGTCAAAGACCTAGCACTCTACCTTATGCGTGATGTAATCGAAGGCTTCGTCGACCGAATCCACGAGATGGAAAAGCTTGAGGTCGTCCTCATCGATGGCACGATACTTGCCGTAAAGCTCATTCGTGAAGAGATCGATGATAGGGGTCCAGAAGGCTTTTCCATAGAGGACGATAGGTACCGGCTTTATCTTCTTCGTCTGTATGAGGGTGAGTATCTCGGTGAACTCATCGAGCGTACCGAACCCGCCCGGGAAATAGATGTAGACCTCCGACGCGAACGCGAGCATCACCTTGCGTACGAAGAAATGGTCGAACATCATCGAGTCGGTCAGGAACTTATTCAGCGACTGATTGTCCTCGAGGCGGATGTTGAGACCGATAGAAGCGCCGCCCGCTTCGTGCGCTCCTCGGTTAGCTGCCTGCATGACACCCGAGCTGCCGCCCGTGATGACAGCAAAACCGGCCTTGGCGAGCTTGGCCGCGAGATCGGTGGCGTCCTGATATACCTTGGAGTCGAAGGAGGCGCGTGCTGAGCCGAAGAACGTCGCCGTGAGGCCATAGCGCTTGAGGAGCTCGAAGCCGTCCACGAATTCAGCCATTATCTTGAATATGCGCCAACTCTCTATCTGGCGAGGCTTGCAGACGAGCGGCGGCGGATTCGCAGGCACATCTTCCTTTCCATGCTGTATGGCTTCGGTGAGCACTGCAGCCATCGCGCGGTCCTTCTCCTTATCGCGGACATTGCTGTCCCCTGCTCCGATAGCTTCGGGTGGCACGATCAAAGGTTCGCTCATCTGGTTCTCATTCATGGTGCCAAGGTATGTCGTACTCGCTGAATTCCGGGAATATCTTTCGATTATACGCTATGCGTGCGATGACCTCCGCATGGCATAGGGCTCCAGTGAGTCCATTGTGCGGACGCGGCTCTTCCGGGATACCGACATACCGGAGCGCGAAGTCGAGATTGATCGCGGAGTGATGGTTGAGGAGCGGCGGCGTAAGTCCTTTCTGGACCATGTGCGACCAGGTGAGCGTATGCACATCGAGCGTGCGCTTGCCGAACGGGCATTCTATCCCGGCGCGTTTGCATGCCTGCTGCACGAACTCGAGGTCGAACGATACGTTCTGCGCAGCGAGCGTCCGGTCCTCGGGCCTATCGGTCGCCCAAGCGACAAAAGAAGCGATGAGGTCCGCTTCGCTCTTCTTGCTCCCATCCGCTATCTCCTCCCGTGTGAATCCGTTTATGGAAAGCGCTTCGTCAGTGATATGCGCTCCTTCCCACGCGGCGCATTCTTCATAGAACTGGTTGGTCGGGTCGTTCAGGTCCACCGCACCCAAAGAGAGAATGGAACAGCGCTCCGGCGAGAGTCCGCTGGCTTCGACGTCGAGTACTATCATGCTTCCATTCTACAGCCCCGGGCAATTCGATGCTGGACCATATCCAGCGGCAGCCGCCTGCTCTTTCGTAACGAACCACACCTTGTTCTCCTCCTTGATACGCTTAGCGCCGCTACAGCTCGGCAGGTGGTACTTCGAACCGCTCTTGGATGCTACGTACCTCCCTTCCTTCTGAGGCGCAGGCGGCTCCGCTGGTGGAGCGCTCGCCACGGCCGCAGGAAGCCCTTCCGACTTCGATAGCTGCTCTACCCATACCTTGTCTCCCCCACTGCCCTGTTCCATCTCCTTGCCGGCCAATACGCCGAGCGCGAATGCGGCCGTGCACGAAAGCACGAGTATCAGAACGACCAGCATATCCGCTGGAATACGGCGAACCCTTTCCTTGCCCGCCTGTTGTAGGTCTGGTATACTCATCGCTACCTAAAGAATAGCATTTATGGCAAGTACAAAGGCCGGAGGATCAGCAAAGAACCTAAACACATCGAACCCGAAATACCTCGGGGTTAAGCTCGCGGATGGCCAGGCAGCACGCCCTGGAATGGTCATCGTACGCCAGCGCGGCACGAAGATTGAGGCCGGAAAGAACGTGAAGGTCGGCAAGGACCACACGCTCTACTCCATGATTGTGGGCAAGGTCGCCTTCCGTGACCGCCGCAAGACCAACTTCGATGGCCGCGTGGTCAAGAAGAAGGTCGTGGACGTCCTCGTCGCGGCCTAACGAGGCCCCGAACGCTCCTAAATAGCCCGGCTTCATTTCGAAGTCGGGCTATTGCTTTTGTGTGAAAAAGTGATATGGTTGTGCTTAGAGCGAGGAATATCCTTGCGAAAGAAACTTCAAGCCCAAAAGAGGTGTGTCATGTCCGTCATTCGTCATTTCCTGACCCTGATGGCATTCGTCATCAGCTTCGCGCTTTTCGCCTCCCCGGCGTTCGCCGAGGGGATGAACGGCGTGGTCAACGCCTGCAAGACCAAGAACATGGAACTGCTGTCCGTGGACGAAGAAGGTGCTCTCGGGCTTCATGCCGGCGCGCCTGTCACGCACGAAGGTAGGACCCTTCCCATCCGTCCCAATGGCAACATCTGGGACACCTGCGAAGAACTCGTCCTGTCCGACGTGTCTGCCGTTCGCTCGGATACTCCGATCGCGCGTCCGCAAGCCGCCGCCAAAGCCGAACCTGTTCCGGTCGTCGCCCCGAAGGCTGCGCCGACCATCGCAACCGCTCCGGTCGTGAAGACGCCCCTCGTGGTCGTCGCCGAGCCGGTAGTGCCCACGGAGACCGTCAATGCCTACGACCGTGCTGCCCACAGAGGCCAGCACACGGGCGGGACCGGTCTCATCCGTCCCGCAGACGAGTTGGTCCGCAACACGAACCGACCCGCCTACTACGACCCGCCGATAGAACCGGCATCCGTGTTCATGGAGATCCTGAAAAGCGCTCCCGTGAGCGCGACGGCCTACGACGATGCGCACCGCATCAAGGCTTGGATCGAGGAGATCCTGCAGCCGTTGCTGACCGACACCAAGCGCGCGGGCAAGACCGCGAGCTGGGTGGCGAGGCAGCAAGACGGCGTGCAGAACGCCGCAGCATGGGCGACCAGCGCCCTGCCGTCCCTACCCGAAATCAAGGGCTACGCGAGGAGCGCGATGGCCTGGACGATGAACCCGATTTGGCACCTCATCGCCATCATCGTGGGTGTGGCAGTCGCCGGACTCGGCATCAGGATCATCCTGGTCGAGCGCGACTACCGGCTGCACCCCGAGAAGTATGACGGACTGCCGAAAGAACCTGACACTACTCCCGGAGAGCTCTGGATCGCAGTCGAGAACGAGCTCGCCGAGGTCCATGCGATGGCGTCTGCGCAAGCGCCACCCGAGGAGGATGAGGGTTCGGAAGCCCTGACCGCCATCAACTGCAACGACCCCGAACCAATCTCATACCGGGAACGGGCACTGCGCTGAAGCCCTCGTCCCTTACGTCCTTTCTCTACCTGCAAGAACAAGAACATGAAATGAGGCGACGCTCCAATGGAGTCGTCGCCTCTTCCTATTATGGAAAGCGAAAAGCCGCGCAGGGATGCGCGGCTTTCTTCTCGCTCATCAGATTTACTCAGCGACGATCTCCACTGAGAACTTACCAAAATTGGCGCCGTATGCGACCGGGACATCGAAGGTACCGAGCTCCTTGATGGACTTCTCGAGCTTGATGACCTCCTCAGGTAGCTGCGCCGCTTCTGCGAGCTCCTTCGCGTCAACGCCGTCGTATAGGTGGCCCTGCTCGTTGGCCTTCTTGGTGATGGTCACCTTCTCTTCAGCGAGGACGGCGAGACGGTCCTCGACGAGCTTCACGTCGAGCTCTTTGCGGTCAACGACCTGCTGCACGCGGAGTCCAGCCTGCTTAACGGCGCCTGCGGTCGCTGGAACCGCCATCTTACGAGGGATAAGGAAGTTAAGGGCGTGGCCGGCCGATACCTCGACTTCGGTGTGCGCACGGCCCATATCCTTCACGTCTTTCAGTAGTACGACTTTCATAGTAGAGCCATCCTACCCGGTATGGCGCGGTTAGGCAAATTGACTTCAACTACCCGGAATGGTTGGATTCGTTCGGAATCATTAACAAAGGAGGTAGAGGGTGATAAGAGGAATCCAACTTCCACTCTTCCCTGCGACCCGGCAGGATAATATCGACGTCCGCCCCCTTCTCGGAGGGGTTGGAGTGGAACAGCAATTCTGGAGGGTTCCCGCCCGCAAGAATCGACCCGTGTGGCTCCATTACATCCCCTTGTATGGAGTATGGGCCGTATCAACAATGGCAGGGATAATCGGTCCGTCCGGACGGGTCGGCGCGAAGATCGAATACATCTACCCACGCACGTTCCTATTGCACGAAGAGGGAAAAGCAATCTCGTTCGCTATGCGGGCGAGCGAACCCCGACTCGAACAGTCCTACGAGTACGCCATGAATTGTATTCTGAACAGGGAAAGAATTCTGCCCTATGAAGGATACGCCTAGAGACTTGCGAGGGCCGGCTCACGCCGGCCCTTTCGATTTACTTACCCGTCGTGAGGAACTCGAAAGCCCGCTCCTTCTGCGGATCCTCCCCTGCAAGCGCCTGCTCGCGTGTGCGCTCGACTTCTATGTCAGGCATGAGACCGCCGTCAGAGATGGAGCGTCCTCCCGGCGTGAGCCAGCGTGCAACAGTGACTTTGAGCGCTCCCCCGTTTATCTTCACGAGCTCCTGCACCGAACCCTTACCGAACGAGCGGGTACCGATGAGCGTCGCCTTCTTCTCGTCCTGGAGCGCGCCTGCGAGTATTTCGGACGCCGATGCCGAGCCCTGATTTATCAAAATGACCACCTTCGTGCTTGCGGGCACGCCTCCCTTCCCTGTGCTCCGGTGCACAATGTTCTCCCGCTTGCCCTTATAGTCCTCGGTGACGACCGCAGCACCGTCAGGCAGGAAGTGGCTCGCCATGGCGACAGCCGACTCAAGGTATCCGCCCGGGTTGCCACGAAGGTCGATGAGGAGCTTGTCCGAGCCCGAGGTACGGAAGCCAGTGATGGCCTTGGAGAAGAGCTGGCCGGAGTTCGCGGTGAAGCTGTAGAGCGCGATGCTGTAGACGCCGGTCTTCTGATCGAGGGAGTGCTCGATGGTAGGGACGGTGATGGTGTCGCGAGTGACCGTGATATCGATGACCTCGCCATCGCGGAGCATCTTGAATACCACTGCGCTTCCCTTAGGGCCGCGTATCAATTTCACTGCCTGGTCGGACGAGAGCCCTTCCGTCGATGTCTCGTTTATGGAAAGGATGGCATCGCCCGCGAGTATGCCCGCGCGCTCCGCTGGAGTGCCCTTGAGCGGCGATATGACCGTGAGCTGCCCGTCCTTCACCCCTATCTCCATGCCAACGCCCTCGAAGTTCCCGGCGATATCATCCGCGAACAGCTTCGCTTCCTCGGGCGGCATGAATACGGTGTACGGGTCGCCGTATGAATTGGCGAGTCCTTGGATAGCGCCCCAGAGCTTTGCCTTTGCGGCAGGAATGCTCGAGGAGGCATGCGTCTCCACGAACTTCGCATCGAGCGCGTTCCAAGCCTTCCAGAAGTCCGTAAGCTCTACCGACTCGTCAGGAGTCGCGTCGAGCCCATCACCGATGAGCGGGAGGTTAGAGAATGCTTTCCCGCTCCCGGCCGCTCCCACCGATATGCCGCCCGCAAACCCGATAGCGAGCATGACCGCAAAGGCGACGCCAAGCTTGGTCGCTTGC
The DNA here is from genome assembly GCA_964434255.1 of uncultured Candidatus Saccharibacteria bacterium. Classification (GTDB taxonomy): domain Bacteria; phylum Patescibacteriota; class Minisyncoccia; order Phycocordibacterales; family Phycocordibacteraceae; genus C7867-001. The sequence goes on along the minus strand of CAYSUL010000003.1, from coordinate 33,962 downwards.
GCGAATGTCTGCGCTTTCTTCGGTGGTTTCACCTCGTCCATTAGGGCCATTGTATCACGCAGATATATACCCATCAGTGGACTTCTTGCCGTGCGCGCCACGGTATACTGGAAACCACATGATAAATCGACACGTCCGCGGCGCCGTCACCTGGGTCGATCTTGAAGCCCCTACGAGCGAAGAGCTTTCCGCAGTGATGACTGAGTTCGGCATCGATAACCGCATCGAGGAGGAGATAGCGAGCCCGACGCCCTACCCGCTCACGCTCGCGACTCCTGACTACCACTACCTCATCCTCCACTTCCCTGCCGCAGAAGCGACCGAGGGCACGAAGAACCAGGAAGTGGATTTCATTGTTGGCAGGGACTTCGTCATCACTGCGCGCTATGAGGTCATCGACTCCATCCTCGCGCTCCACAAACTGTTCGAGGCCGAGGAGTTGGTGAGCACTCCCACCGCCACCCACGCGGACGTGCTGCTCGAACAGGTCATGACCCGCCTGTATGGCGCGATACACGATGAGATAGAGCGTGCAGGGCGCGCGCTCGACCGCATCGAGCACGATATCTTCTCCGGCAAGGAACGCCAGACGGTGCGCACCATCTCGCAGGCGGGGCGTGCACTCCTTCGCTTCGAGACCGCGCTCGCTCGCCACGAGGAACCGCTCGATGAATTCCTCGCCGGCCTCTCGTCAGGCGACTTCTTTTCCAAACGCTTTACGGTGCGTGCCGCCCGCATCCGTGCGGCCCACGATCACGCGACCGCGCTCGTCGCGTCGTATAGGGCTGTCACCCGTGAGCTCCGCATCACGAACGACTCCCTCCTCTCCTCATCCCAGAACGAGGTCATGAAGACGCTTACCCTCATAGCGGTCGCCGCTATGCCAATGACGCTCGTCGCGTCGGTGTTCGGCATGAACGTGACCCACATACCGTTCGCGAACGAGCCGGCCGGATTCTGGCTCATCATCGGGATAATGGTGATCGCAGCCCTCGTGCTCTATATCTTCTTCCGTATAAAACGGTGGTTCTAGTAATGCGATAGAATAAGCCACATGTCCTGGCTTACCCGCCTCCTCAAGAAGAAAAGCGTTCCGACCGTCTCGAACGCTCCGGTCTTCTTCACTAATACCGCTTCCGGGAAGAAAGAGGTGTTCTCATCGCAACGAGCCGGAAAGGTCTCGATGTATTCCTGCGGACCTACCGTGTACAGCAAGCAGCATATCGGCAACCTCAAGGCGCCCTTGTTCGCTGACCTCGTGGCACGTGTTCTCGCGAGCGCCGGGTATAGAGTGCACCGCGTCATCAACATCACGGATGTGGGACACCTGGTCGGGGACGGCGATGAGGGAGAGGACAAGATGGATAAGGGAGCTAGACGCGAAGGAAAGAGCGCACGCGAGATAGCAGAGCGCTATGCTTCCCTCTTTCTGGACGATCTCCATACGCTCAACGTCGACATCTCGACCATCACCTTCCCGCGCGCGACCGAGTACATAAAGGAGCAGATAGAGATGATAAAGACGCTCGAAGCGAAGGGCGTCACGTATCGAACCAGTGACGGCATATATTTCGATGTCTCCCGCTTCCCCGACTATGGCAGGCTCGGTGGCGTTGCCGACTTGATGCGTAAGGAAGCCGCGCTCGCGGGACTATCGAGCCGTATCGGGGAGAATAAGGAGAAGAAGCACCCCGCCGACTTCGCGCTGTGGAAGTTCTCGACGAAGGATGGCAATCGCCTGCAGGAGTGGGGCTCTCCCTGGGGCGCAGGGTTCCCGGGCTGGCACATCGAATGCTCCGCGATGGCGAAGAGCTTGCTCGGGACTACGCTCGATATACATACGGGCGGCATGGACCACATCCCGGTCCACCACAATAACGAGATAGCGCAGTCGGAAGTCGTGAACGAGCGCCCGCTCGCGCGCTTCTGGATGCATGAGGCGTTCGTCACCATGCAGGAGGAGAAGATATCGAAGTCGCTCGGCAACGATATCTATCTCTCCGACATCATCGAGCGCGGGTACCACCCGCTCTCTCTCCGCTACTTCTTCCTCCAGGCCCATTACCGCTCCCCCATCAGCTTCACGTGGGAAGCGCTCACGGCCTCGAACGAGGCGCTCCATCGGCTCTGGAAGCTGGTATCTGAGGCGAAGCTCGCTGCGAAAGGACGGACGCAGTCCACCGATGAGAGCCGGAAGATGGTCGCGCTCTTGCGTGACGACCTTGCGACCCCCGCAGCGCTCGCGCTCCTTTGGGAGTGCATCAAGGACGAGGACCTCGACCCGGCAGAGGTCTGGGGCGTTATCGCTGCGGCCGAGCCCGTCCTCGGGCTTTCGCTCCTTAATCCGCCCGTGAGCGCTCCAAGGACATTAACTGGTACCGACATCCCGCAGGAGATACAGGAACTGCTCACGAAGCGCGAGCTCGCTCGCCAAGCGCGCGAGTTCGCTGCTGCTGATGAGCTCCGTATCCACATAGAGAACAGGGGATATCATGTGGAAGACTCGGCTAGCGGGGCCATAGTCACCCGTCGCCCCGGTTGATACAATCGAAGGAATGGCTACCACCGAGAAGGCGCTCCGAGTCCCACCCCAAAGCCTGGAATCGGAACGTGCGCTCCTCGGTGCCCTTCTATTGAAGCCCGACGCAATACACGACGTCGCTGATACCGTCCGTTCCGAATCCTTCTATGCGGAGAAGCACCGGCTCATATACGAAGCCATGCGCGAGCTGGTGGAACGGAGCGAGCCTATAGATATCCTCTCCCTCTCGGAGCGCTTGCAGGCCAACGGCGCGCTCGAGCGCATCGGCGGACGCGCGTACATCGCGGAGCTTGCGAACGAGGCGCCTGCACCGGGAAATTTCAACCACTACGCCGACCTCGTCGCGCGGAAGCACGTCATGCGCGCGCTCATAGACACCGCGTACGAGATAACCGAGTCTGCATACCACGAAGGCACCGATACCGCCGAGGTGCTCGATATGGCGGAGAAGCAGATATACGCTATCGGCAACGGCTCCTCGTCGCACAAGTTCACTGCTATCGCCGACAAGATGGCCGATGCCTGGGACCGCATTGAGAGCCTCTCGAAGAACAAGGGTGGGATCCGTGGGATCCCGACCGGCTTTCCGGATCTCGATAATCTCCTGTCGGGCCTCCATCCATCCGACCTCATCATCCTTGCGGCCCGGCCGTCGGTCGGTAAGTCATCGCTCGCCTTCGACATAGCCCGCAACGCGGCCATCAGGCATGACGTCCCCGTCGGTATCTTCTCGCTCGAGATGAGCTCCGAGCAGATAGTGGACCGTATGCTCTCGTCCGAGAGCTATGTGGACTCCTGGAAGATGCGCACGGGCGCTATACATGCCGAGGAGGATTTCTCGCGCATACGCGACGCGCTCGAGGTACTCTCCAAGGCCCCTATCTACATAGACGATACGCCGGGTAACAACATCCTCGCCATGCGCGCAGTCGCCCGCAGACTGAAGCGCGAACGCGGCATCGGCCTCATCATCGTCGACTACCTCCAGCTCATGGCGCCCACCAACACCAAGCAGTCCGACTCGATGGTGCAGCAGGTCACCGAGATATCCCGGTCCTTGAAGCATCTCGCGCGCGAGCTCCAGGTGCCGGTCCTCGCTCTCTCCCAGCTCTCACGCGCCGTGGAGCAGCGCGGCGGCAGACCGCGGCTCTCCGACCTCCGTGACTCGGGCTCCATCGAGCAGGATGCCGACATCGTCATGTTCATCCACCGCGAGGACAAGAACAACAAGGAGAGCGATAGGCAGAACATCGCCGAGATACTCATCGAGAAGCACCGCAATGGTCCCACCGGCCAGTGCGAGCTCTTCTTCGACTCCAAGCGCGCTACCTACATGCCGGTCGATAAGTCCGGGTATGGCGATCTAGCGACTGAATTCTAGACGTATGCGTAAACGATCAACGTATTCCCTTCCAAGTCCCTGCGCCCTCGAGAGGCGTGTGCCGCATGCGCGCGAAGCATCGGTATGCGCAGATTCGCATAATCCAGGGAAGATAGCGGAGTGCCGGAAGGAACTCGGGAACGCACACGGATGCCGTCGCATGCCGCGCCCGTAGCGTATGTCAGACCGGATAGAAGAGCTCTCGCGTGCCTTCGAGCGATTCCCGGGCATCGGTCCTCGCCAGGCCAAGCGTTTCGTCTATCACCTCCTCTCGGTGCCGCCATCCGATCGATCGCGCCTCGCGGACCTTTTGATAAACCTAGGACAGGACATACGGCAGTGCACCATGTGCATGCGTTTCTCCCCCACGAATAGCGAGAACCTCTGCAATCAATGCGCGGACAGCCATCGCGACGACACCCTCCTCATGCTCGTGGAGAAGGACCAGGACCTTGCGGCGGTCGAACGCGCCAACGCGTACCGTGGCCGGTATTTCGTGCTCGGAGGTGTCCTTACCCTTTCTGGTAAGGGACAGATACGTGAGCGCGACCTTATTAGGGTCGTCGAGGAGCGCGCGAAGCAGGGCCTGGCGGAGATAGTACTTGCGCTTTCAGCGACGAGCGAGGGAGAGCACACGGCAGACCGCGTTCGGGAACTCCTCTCCCCACTTCGAGGACCTATCCGCCTGTCGCAGCTGGGGCGCGGTCTCTCCACTGGCTCCGAGCTTGAGTACTCGGATGCGGAGACGCTTTCGGGGGCGCTGCAGAACAGGAAGGAAACATAAAAGCCCCTTTCGGGGCTTTTATTACTTTATCGAATCTATCTTCACCTTCACGTACGGCTGACGGTGGCCACGGCGTTTGAGGTAGCGGCTCTTAGCCTTGTACTTAACGACTTCCACCTTCTTGGCGCGGCCTACCATCTGGACGGTGCCGGTAACTTTCACTCCTGCGACTGCGGGGGTACCGATGATGGTAGCCTTCCCATCGTCGGTCATAAGCACCTCATCGAAGGTGACCGTGTCGCCCTTCTTGAGGTCCTGGGTAGCTGCTCCGCGGCCGAGCTTCTCCACCGTGACTGAAACACCTGGGGAAACCAGGTACTGCTTGCCGCCCGTCTTTATAACTGCGAGTTCCATAATCCCCGTATCTTATAGGTTTTGGGGGAAAAGGCAAGCCGCCGGGGAGATGCCCCAGCGGCCCAAGTCCTATATGTAGTCGCACGAGATGTCGAAGCATCCCTTGGGCGCAGGTTCGGCCCGGATCTCCCACACCGCTTGGCGCAGCTGATCTGTGTCCGGGCCCATGGCGAGCATGGTGGCGGTGGCGATTCCGGCGGTCAAGATGCCAAGCACGGAAAAGAACACCGCGCCCGCCTTCCTCCTGCTCATCACTATGCCGACGAGACCGCCGGTCAACAGGATGAATGAACAGCTGGTCAACGGTAATAGATACGGGCGAAGCAGTTCAAGCACGAGTTCCATTGTCCCCTCCCTGATCTCTATTTTCAGCTCATTGCTTTACAACACAGCTCTTTCCGACGCGTTTGAGGCCGAATATCCCCACGATGCACTTTTCCGTGCGGTTCATTCCCTCGCGCCCCTCCATACGCTCAAAACCAGTAAAGCGCACGAAGTTCGATATCCGTTGTTTCCGGCTCCGTTCCTCAACCAAGAATTCACCGTACCCAGGAGGCTCCGGAACGGGAGAGTCCCCGACCGCTCCGGCCGTGAACGCACCAAGCAAGGACCATCCCAAGACCATTAAGGCAGTGCTACGCATGACTATCCCTCCCCGACTGAACTGGTACAAAAGTCCCTGCTTCGACTCTACACCCGCACCCCCAATGAAGGTAGTGGATTACTCGAATCCAGCCCCTGGCTTCTCAAGGAGCTCGGGCTCGATGCCCGCCTTGGATTCGCTGATGCGATATACGTCCTTATCTATCTTCCCCAGCTCCTTATACCCGCTGTTGTAGTGGGAGACCGCAGTACCGAGCGCGTTACCCAGCTTCTTGTAGTAGTCCTCGTACGCTCCCACGTGCTTCCCGAGCTCGCCGACCCGCTTCTGTATCTCCACCGCCTTCTGCTCAATCTGGAGCGCCTTGAGGCCCTGCATGACCGTCTGGAGGTACGCGAGGAAGGAGGTCGGGGAAACGATGATGACCTTGTGCTTGGAAGCTGCACGATGGATGAGGTTCTCGTCCTCCCCTGCCCCGACCTGATTAGTGAGGAGATCGTAATAGATGCCTTCTGAAGGGATGAACATGAACGCGAAGTCCATGGTTCCCTCTTCCGGACGGATGTACTTCGCGGTCTCACTGATGCGGAGCTTGAGGTCGTTCACGAACAACTTCTCGAGCGCGATACGTTCGGCGCCTTCCGCGTGCACGTACCGGTTGTAATTATCGAGCGAGAACTTGGAGTCTATCGGCACTATCTTCTCGCTCACGAACACGACGGCGTCCACTATCTCGCCGTTCTCGAAGCCGTATTGCATCTGGAACTGGCCGGGCGGGAGCACGTTCTTGAGGACGGTCTCGAGATAGTACTCGCCGAGTATGCCGCGCTGCTTCGGGTTCTTGAGGATGTCTTGGAGGTTCTTCAGCTGCTCCGCGAACTTCCCCGTCTCGCGCCCTATCTCCTTCACCGAGGTTATCTCCTGCGTTATCTCCTTGATGAGCCGGGAGGACTCGCCGAGCTGGCTGCGCATCGTCTCGTGCATCTGTTTGGAGCTCTCCGCCATACGGGAGTCGAGCGAGCGCTCGAGCCCTTCCATGCGCTGCAGGAGGAGCGGGGTGGTCTGGTCGTCCTTAGGAACATCGTTCTCCTTGCGGCGGAGTATGAGCCAGAGGCCGATGCCTTGGAATATGAGGAGCACGGCGACGATTAGTACCACGGTCATGATGTCCATAGGTGCAGTATATCGTGACCAGGGACTACGATGATATAGTTCAAGTATTATGACGAACCGCGGACCATTCTTCGATGAGCCTTATGGCTGTGCGCACGATACCGAACCGGAGCGTATCCAACAGCTTGAATACCACATAGAGACAGGCGATTATTTTCCACTTCTCTCGACCGTCCTCGGATTCATGGAGGAGACCATGCAGGAATGCGAGACCGGCACACTGTCGCTCATTCCGATGGAAGCCGACGTCATCCGGCAGATGCGCAAGGATCTCGTTCATCTTCATACCCACTACGACATATTGCCGAAGCAGACGCCTGCAGCATCTTCCGCATCGTTCTCCTGCGCGACATAAAAAATATGAAGAAAAGCTGGATTTAGGTGTGCATTTCTTCCCTACTCTTCCGCGCAGCCGTACCTTACTATTGAAGCAATGAACTCGCTGCGCTCTCCCTACATCCTTTCCGAGAACTCCTTGACTCTTACCGAGTCAGAGCGCACTTATACGCTCACCATCCGCGACCTGCCGAATGAGGAGAAGCCGCGCGAACGGCTGCTTGCGGTGGGACCTCGCGGCCTTTCAGCTCCTGAGCTCCTCGCCGTAGTCCTTTCGAGCGGCACGAAGAAGGAGGAGGTGCTCACCATGGCGACCCGCATCATGCAGGACTACGGGGAGCGGAGCATCATGCGTCAGACCAGTGCGAAGCAGCTCTCGGAGGACCTTGATATACCGATAGTGAAAGCGATGCAGATAGTAGCGCTCACCGAGCTCGGGCGCAGGTTCCACTCCACGAACGCCATGGGAGCACCTACGCTGCGCACTGCTCGCGATGTATTTGAATACGCTATCGAGATGCGCACCCTTCCCAAGGAGCACCTTCGCGGCCTGTACCTCAACACCCACTACAAGCTCGTGCGCGATGAGGTCATTTCCATAGGAACGGTGGATGCGAATATGGTCCATCCTCGCGAAGTGTTCCGCCCTGCGCTCGAGTACGCTTCCGCAGCCGTCATTCTCGTGCACAACCATCCATCAGGCGTAACGGATGCTTCCACGCCTGATATCGCGGTCACCGAACAGCTCATCGCGGCGGGCGCGCTCCTCGGTATCGAGCTCGTCGACCATGTAATAGTCACGAAGAACGGCTTCAAGAGTGTTCCTGCCTCCTATCGCATCTAATCTATGTACGCACAAGCCTACGCACTCCCCTCTCCCGTATTCTGGGTCTTTCGTGATGCTGATGAGGACCGCATCGAGCGCCTCCGTTTCCACATAGAGCAGGGCGACTACTTCCCGTTCCTCGCTACCATCGTCGGCATGCTGCGCGAGACCGCATCGAGCTGCGAAGCGGTCGTTCCGGAGGCGAGTGCGCAATCAACGTTCGCGGAAGATGTCCGCAAGGACCTCATCTATCTCCATGAGAACTACACGATAGCGCCAAAGCAGGAACCGACGTCGTTCAGTAAGGCGAAAGTCACTCGATTCAAGGAAGAAAGTTGATGTCCACAGGGCAAAGGCACTTCAGTGCCGTATAATGGATACACGTAGCGGCGCGAAAGCGTCGCGAATCGCATTTATGACTTCGTAATCAATTGTATCTATGCTGCACCGTGTTTCCATCTCTCACCTTTCCGCCTCAAGCGAATCCGATAATGAACGGCTCGCACGCCTCCATTTCCACCTGAAGACCGGCGATTACTTCCCCACGCTCGCCACGATACTCGGGTTCGTCGAGGAGACGCTCGGGAACTACACTGCGAGCACTGACGCCCTTCCCCCACTCGAGCAGGAGCTCATACGGAGCGTCCGGAAGGACCTCCTCCACCTCCACGAGTACTACCACATAGAGCCGAAGCGGAGGTACGTGTGAGCGTGATACACTGGCGCACATGAGTATCCATCAATCCATAAAAGCGGGCATTCCCGAGGCGCTTAAGGCGCGCGACGAGGTCACGCTCCGCACCTATCGCTCGCTTGCGACATTGATGACGAATGAAGTGGTCGCGAAGAAGCGCAAGCCGGATGAGTTCCTTACGGATGAGGAGGCGCTCGTCGTCCTCAAGCGTGGCGCTAACCAGCGCAAGGATTCCATTCAGCAGTTCGATGCAGCAGGACGAAGCGAACTTTCCGTACCAGAGAAAGAAGAGCTCGCCGTTATCGAAGCCCTCCTGCCTGCCCAGATGAGCCGAGAGGATATAGAGGCCATCGCTAAGGCGAAGATGGCCGCCATGGGCGTTACCGACAAGAAGGATGCTGGGCGCTTCACGGGCGCGCTTATGCAGGAGCTCAAGGGCCAGGCTGACGGGGGTGACGTCAAAGCCGTCGTCGATAGTCTGCTTGCCTAATGCGCATATTGACGACCTCTTGAGATGGAGGCATAATACTTCCGAACAGAAGTCCTTTGGGAGATCAACCAGTGACTGATAGCAGGACGCTCGACACATATGCGGACGCTACGGTCCGCAAGAAACAAGCATCCGATGAGAGCGTGGGTTGGCCGCTTGCAGCCAACCTCGCCCTTACGGGCTTGGGCAATACGAACAAGTTGGATCATAAGCGGCTCACGCCCCTGATTCTCGCTCGGCTCGAAGCGAGGGGCGACAAGCCCCGCTCGAAGCAGCCTCGCCAAGGCTCAGTAACGCCTGAACAAGCGGCGAAGGACTTCAATCGCTACCTGGCGAACAAGCACCGGCACGCGGAAGGCATGGGCGGAAGCTTCAAGCTGAACTTCGCCCAGCTCCACGCGGAAGTGAATACCTTCCGCATGCAGTACTTCCCTCGCCTCGCCTCGGACCAAGTGCCTGAGGTGGGCGAGATAATCGCTGCTCTTCGTGCGAAATGGGGCATGAAAAGCAGCGAGACCGCTCTGAAGCGGACAAGGGCCAAGCGCCTTCGTGCAATGAGAGAGGCTCAACTGGACCTCTTCAAATGAATACGGGGCGAACGAGTGGGCGGGCCATCAGGCCCGCCCACTACTCTTTACATAATCGCTACTTAATGCTACTATTCCTCTGGAAACACAGGTGATGGTGAGGTGCTTCTAGAAGAAGACGATTCAAATCGTCATAAGGAATCACCGCTGTGTGCCAACTGCTCTTCGATGCCATCGTCCAAGCTAAGCCTCGAGAAAAGGACTACCTTCTCACGGTCGTCTTCACCAAAGACGGAAGTGACAGGGTGACGCCCGGCCTTTTCGAGCAATTCCAGACTGCGTGCTGCGGAGAATCCGTGACGCTCGTTGATGGAGAGCATGGGAAAACGATCACTGGCTATACCTGCGCGTTCGATGATCCGCTATTCATCAGCATGTGGGGAATCGCCAAATTGACCCAAGAGACGTTCGGTGTCGATACCGATGTGCATTTCCCCGGCTAAGCCAGGGCGCCCCCGCAAAGCAAAACGCTTGCGGGGGTGAACTATTCCCATGCATGTCCATGAGTCATGCTATAACCCCAGTACCATGCGTCCGTATATCATTCTCGAAAAACCTATCGGCAAGACCCCATTAGAGTCGGTTCAGGAATGGAAGCATGCGAATCCGGAATATGCAGACGTCCCCGCAAGCTATGCGGGGCGCCTCGACCCGATGGCTTCCGGAAAGCTCCTTATACTGCTCGGGGACGAATGCAAGAAGCAGGAGGAGTATACGGGCTTGGATAAGGAGTATGTGATAGAGGTGCTGCTCGACCTCTCGACCGATACGGGAGATGCGCTTGGTCTGCCCGCATATACCGGGAAAGCGGCTTCTCCTGATACCTCTGCTATCGATAGCGCCTTACGCTCCGTCATTGGTCGGCATCTTGTTCCCTACCCCGCCTTCTCATCGAAGACCGTGAACGGTAAACCCCTCTTCCTATACACTCTTGAAGGTACGCTCGACACCATCGCCATTCCTGAGCACGAAGAAACCATATATCGCATCAAGCTTCTCGAGCGAAGCGAGATTGAGAAGGGAGATCTCGCGTACCGTATCGATAGCCTCGTTTCGCTCGCCCCCAGAAGCGATGAGCCATCGAAGAAGCTCGGAGCGGACTTCAGGCAGGACGAGATACGTGCCGCGTGGAAACAGGCATTCGATACTATGCCTAAGCGCTCGTTCATGATCCTTCGTCTGCGCGTTACCTGCGCATCCGGGACCTACATGCGCACCCTCGCATCGCGTATAGCGACGGAGCTTGGTACTACCGCGATCGCCCTTTCTATTCACCGTACGAGGATAGGTAGGTTCCAACGACGATTCGGCTTCTGGACACACTGGTTCTAATTGACCGCGGTGAGCTCATCAGCTACTATCGCCAAACCTATACCGAAGGGGAGATTAGGTAATGTACGCGGGCAGAAGTATGACTGACGATGAACTGCGCGAGGGCCGGGAACGGCTCCAAGAAGACGTGACGGCCTTCACCATCTACCAAGAACAAGCCAGGGTATCGGGTGACAACGTCGGGGCTACCGTCTTCAGCTATCTGGCCCTCGCCTACTCGAACCCAGGCAAGGCGCCGATGCGCCGCTCCTAGGTGCAGGTACGTTTCGAAATGGAGGCAGAAGGGCCGCCCAGGATATCGGGCGGCCTTTTCGATTGGCCCCTCGCTTCTTCCATGGTATAAAACCACCTAAGACCTATCGCACATCAGTGAAGGTTTTTTGTATTGGCTCCATCGTCTAACGGTTAGGACAGATCCCTCTCACGGATCAAATCGGGGTTCGATTCCCCGTGGAGTCACAAATTCAATTGCCACCTAAGAAATTACCGCTTCTTCCATTCCCCCTCCTGCCGCGCCAACTTTCCCCTATCACCCTCGTCAGCCAATAGCGCTTCGACTATTCGTTCCATCCGCACGCTCTGCGATCCCTTTATCAGAACGACGTCCCCTTCCTTAATGGTGTTCGTGAGAGCAGCGGCAGCGAGCACTGAATTCTCGTACCCCTCTACCGTGCCCTCTTCCCTTCCTGCATTCAAGAATGCGGTCGCCATTGCCTGTGCGCGCGTCCCTACCGTTATCAAAACATCCACATGCTCGGCTGCGAATGCGCCGATGCGCTCATGCTGCGCAGCGGAATACCGACCGAGCTCGAGCATGTCGCCAAGTATGGCGACCTTGCGTCCTCCGGTCTTGATGAGCTCAAGCGACTTGATGGCTTCCTCGACCGCAGCGGGAGATGAGTTATACGTATCATCGATGAGGATCGAATCATGCTTGCCACGGAGCAGCCGTGCACGCCCTGGTGGAGGCAGGTATGACTTGAGGCCCTTGAGTGCGTCGGTAATGCGCATGTCGAGCGCATCCGCGACCGCAAGAGCCGCGGCAGGAGCGTAGAGCTGCTGCTCACCGAGCACGCTGGGCGCGTATATATGGTGCGTCTTCCCTTCAAGGAGGATATCGGCCCGCATCCCGGGCTCGTCTCCCGCTATATCGCAGGTAGCGTTCAGTATGCGTACCGTAGCGTCCTCTCTATACCCATAGAAGCTAATGGATGCGTGGATGCCGCGCGCCATATCGCGTGCGTACACGTCCTCGGACGATAGGATGAGCGCTGCACCGTGGGCGAGCGCATAGGCTGGAGCGAATTCCTCCGCCCGCACCTCGGCCGGGCCTTCATATGCCTCCACATGCACGGGGACTTCCGGAAGCCTCGTCACCACCACCACATCGGGCGATGCTATCTTCAGTATCTTCTTCATGTCCCCTGGCTTATCCGCACCCACTTCGAGCACGAGCAGCTTCGGGTAGTGGTTCGGGAAGAGGAGGAGCGCGAAGCCTTCGATGATGACCCTTCCCCACGCTACTGCGTCGTTCCAAGGGGTCGATGCACCGATGATGGTGAGTGGCACGCCGAACTCGCTGTTATAGCTCTTCTCGCTCGCGCGCAGGTAGAAGCGCTCTCCGAGCGCGGCTGCGATAGCGTCCTTCGTCGATGTCTTTCCCACGCTCCCGGTCACCATCACGACGAGCGGCCTATACTTGCGCAGGATGCTGCGCGACAGGACGACGAGAAGCGTAACGACCATCCATCGCAGAGAGGCTTTCATACCTAGGAGACCTCCGCCCTGTCAGGCGGTATGGCGTAGTAATTGATGAGGAAGTGGGTCAGGTCCATGAATGGCTGGGTCAACGTCTCGGACGCGTATTGTACGCCCTGCGGCTGCCTCGTATAGAGAAGGATGATATACCGCGGCTCGTAGGCTGGGAAGTACCCGAAGAAGGAGTGGAGATAGAGGTTCTCGTAGTACTTCCCGCCAGGTCCTGCTATCTGCGCGGTACCGGTCTTGGCGGCGACTGACATCTCAGGAATCTTGAGCGTACCGTTGGCAAGCTTGGTGTCCACCACCTTCACGAGCATGCGCGTGGTCTCCTCCGCAGCCTTCGCACTGAACACGCGTTCGCTCCCGCCCCACGAGAGCTTCTTCTCTATGCCACTCTCGAGCTTCACCGCACGCACGAGGTGCGGCGTCACGACCTGCCCGCCGTTCGCGAGGCTTCCCATCGCCTTCACCATCTCCATCGGCGTCTGCGCGACGCCCTGCCCGAAGGACGCAGTCGCATACTCCACGTCGCGTGGGCTCTTGAGGATGTTATTGATATTGCCGGGTATCTCGCTCGGGAGGTCCACGCCCGTCTCCTCGCCCATGCCGAGCGTCTTGAAGTATTCCCGGAACTTCTCGTGCCCCACCCGGAGCGAGATGAAGGTAGCGCCCATGTTGAGCGACTGGGAGAGTATCTCCTGCATAGGGACGGTACCGCGTGCCTTAAGGTCATAGTTGCAGAACTTCTTATTGTTGAGCGTCATGCAGCCGACGTCGTTATACGTCGAATCCGCAGCAATGACGCCCGCATCGAGCCCAGCCGCCATAGTGAGCGCCTTCACGATGGAACCGAATTCGTACTGGTGCTCCACCAAAGGATTACCGAAGTGCGCAGGGTCCCCATTCGCGAAGTCGTTGGCGTCGAACGAAGGCACCGTATCAAGCGCGATTATCTCCCCCGTCTTAGGGTCCATGATGATGCCGCCCGTCTCGATACTGCCGTACTGCGCGTTTATCTGGAGAAGCACCTGGTCGAGCTTCTCCTGCACCATGGGCTCTATGGAAGTCACGAGATCGCCTTCGCGAGCCGCGCGGGCGTCCACCACCACGCTGTCGAGATTCGCGAACAATTCCGCGAAGAAGTTGCCGAAGAGTCCTTCGTTCTCGCGGGAGAGGATGTCCTCGTAGTACCGTTCGAGGCCGAAGCGGCCCGCGAGATCGTTATCGTTATCGAACGCCACGAAGCCGAGCGACTGTGCCGCCTGCGTCCTTGCTGGATAGCTTCTCCAGCGTTCACGCTCCACGCGTATACCCTTGAGACCAAGCTCCTCGATGCTCTCTCCAGCCGACTCCGGGATACGTTTAGCGATGACCTCGTATGGGTCGTCGGTGCGCGCCACCGACGCCATGAATGCTTCGCGCTCGATAGGGATGAGAGCGGAAAGAGCCGTATACGTAGCCTCCACATCGACTACCTGCTCCGGGTTCATCGCGATGGTGAAGCCGGTCGTAAGCGTTGCGGCCGACAGCAGTGAGCCGTCCTTACGTGTGAAGTATATGGAGCCACGACTGAAGAGCTCCTGGCTTGCGGAGATGTACTGCTTCTCCGCGCGGAGCGCATAGTCCGCGCCGTGCACGACCTGTACGAAATAGAGGCGCAGGCAGATGAGCGCTGCGAATACGAACAATATGCCGGCGAGGACTCGGAGACGTATGCGGATACCTCGGCGCATATCCCGGTACTAGCGCCTGGTGACGGTCGGCCCTGCGACCATGGCGGCGTACGTGACGGCAGCTGGCTTCCCGAGCCCGAGCGAGGCGGGGTTCGTGCGTCCGATGCGCTCTATCGCTTCATAGTAGTCGTGCTCAAGGAGCGCTATCGCGTTCTCCGTGTCGCGGACTTCAGACGCGAGGTCGGTCCTCCATGCGGCAAGCGAGACCGTGAACACCATGAGTGCGAGATACGAAAATATGAGGGCGGAGAGCGTGGCTCCAAGGATGGAAATGGTGCGGTCAGGCATAGAGGGCGAGTGAGCTGCTGGTAATAAGGGCTGCGGCGCGGGCGGACCGTTCGAACACCCGGAGCTTCGCGCTGCGGGCCCTCGGGTTGCGCGTGGATTCGTCGCTTGTCGGGATGATCGGTTTCTTGGTAATGACGGTCCCCTGCCCTGCGTGCGCCGCATCGCGGAGCATGCTCTTTACGATGCGGTCCTCGATGCTATGGAAGGTAATCACCGCGACGCGGCCACCGTCCGAGAGCTTCGCTATCGCAGCGGCAAGACCCTCGCGCAGCGCGCCGAGCTCATCGTTCACCGCGATACGGAGCGCCTGGAAGGTCTTTGTGGCCGCATGGATGCGGCGCTTCTTGTACCAACCAGGTACTCCGGCTTCTATCGCAGCGACGAGCTGGCCGGTCGTCAGGATAGGCTCTACGCTTCGAGCCGCTACTATCGAACGCGCGATACCGCGGGAGAAGTGCTCCTCACCGAGCGTGAAGATGAGGTCGGCAAGTGAGGTTTCCGAGAGGTCATTCACCATATCGGCTGCAGTAGTGCCCTCTTCAGGCGAGCCATAGGTCATATGGAGCGGCTCCTCGGCACGGAAGGAGAAGCCGCGACCGGCCGTGAGATGGAAACTCGACCACCCGAGGTCGAAGAGTGCTTTGTCTATGGTCTCTACCTTGGCGGTCTCGAGAATGGTCTCGAGGTTGCGGAAGTTGTCATGCACCAGAACGACCTTCGCCCTAGCGCCCCTTCCGGCTTCTTTGGCCCGTTCAATGGCATCAGCGTCCGCATCAATGCCGATGAGCGTGCCGGAGGTGTCGAGCTTTCCGAGAAGTGATGCGAAATGCCCCGCCCCACCGATGGTGGCATCGACCACTACATCGCTCGGAGATACTTCGAGCGCCTCGACGGCTTCAGACAATAGGACGCTCTCGTGCTTGTTCTCCATACGCTTTAAAGGGCTCCTTGGTTACCTAGCTTCTCGGCGAACTCATCAGCATCACGCTCGATAGAGCGGGTATATGTCTCCCACGCCTTCTCGTCCCATATCTCTACGCGGTCGGCGACGCCCGCCACCACGTTCTTCACCGATAGTTTCGCGAAGGACTTCAAATAATCCGGGAGGAGGATGCGACCTGCGCTATCCACGTCCGCTTCTGACGCACCGGCGAGCATAAGGCGCGAGAGTCCGCGTCCGGCAGCGCTCCCCGTCGAGTATGCGGCGAACCCGCTCGCGTGCTTCTTCCATGCTGACTTCGGATATACGAAGAGGCAGTGGTCGAGGCCGCGAGTCACGATGACGCTTGCACCGAGCTCCTTCCGGAACTTCGCCGGAAGGGAGATGCGGTTCTTTGCATCGAGGGTGTGACGGTATTCGCCGATAAACATGTAAGTAAATGGGTCGGTGGGCGAAATTGAGAAGGTCGGAAGAGGAGGAAAAACCGCCTTCCCACTTCATCCCACTAGTAGCCAATTATATGACACTCTGCCCCACCGAGTTGGTTGTTATCCCCACTGCGCAGTTGATGAGTTTGACAGCCAAAACCATAGCGCTATCATGATTACTACATGAATTACCTCAATCGTTGGATTCTCGGAATCTTCGTCTACTTCGGCCTCCTTACACCGGTCGGGGTCTCGCTTGAGGTTTCTAAGTAAGAAGGATTAGAAACTTGAAGGAAGTCCCCGACTGCAAGGCCGGGGACTTCCT
>CAYSUL010000003.1:0-17287 GCA_964434255.1 uncultured Candidatus Saccharibacteria bacterium | reverse complement strand
GGGCGGCCCCACGGGCCGCCCTTTTTCTTATTTGCTTTCAAATACATATGCGGTATCGTCCACTCAGCTGCGGTCTATCCCTTCGGATAGTGCCTAAGAACGGCAGCGGACAAGGGAGGTTCCTATGCTTGGCTGGGCTCTTGTGTTCCTGATTATCATGCTCATCGCAGGCAGTCTCGGCTTCACGGGTATCATGGGTGCGGTAGCGAGCATCGCCCAGATTCTGTTCTTCGTGTTCCTGGTGCTCTTCGTGGTGTCGCTGAGCATACACCTAGTGCGCAACCGCGACCCCTTCTAACCCAGCGCCCGGACAACAAAGAGAAGCGCCCCGTCTAAAGACGGGGCGCTTTCTGGTGTATGCGTCGTTACGCTACCTTCTCAACCGAATACGTCTGCTTCCCTCCTGGGGTCTCGAAGGTGAAGATGTCACCCTTCTTCTTGCCCATGAGCGCCGCACCGAGCGGAGAGACGTGCGAGAGCTTGCGTGCGCGCATGTCGGCCTCTTCGGAACCCACGATGGTGTACTCGTGCGCCTCGGGGCTTCCCTCCTTCTTGATGACCACAAGCGAGCTGAAGCCGACGACGTCCTTCTTCTTGTGCTCGGTCGTTATCTTGGCGCGCTTCACCAATTCCTCGAGCTTGCGGATACGCTCCTCGGTCGCTGCCTGGAGCTCGCGCGCTTCCTGGTATTCAGCGTTCTCCGAAAGGTCTCCGAGGCTTCGTGCGTACTCGAGATTCTTCGCTATCTCCGAACGCCTCACCGTCTTGAGGGTATCGAGCTCCTGGAGGAGTTCATCGAACTTCTCTTGACTCACGACTGTTTCTTGCTCGATCATGATGAATCACTGATGAATAGTAGAGGTATTGTACGTGGATAGGTGGGGGCGTCAATCGAAGTATTCCGGGGCCGTCTGGTGGAGCGCGGAGAGGGCCCGATGCGTCGCATATATACCACCGATGAGGTTGGTGGACGGACCCTTCTCCATGAGCACGACGTATACGTACTTAGGCTTCTCGTACGGGAAGAACCCCACCGCCCAGGCATGATGGTACTCGTTATTCGCCCCGAGCTGGGCCGTACCAGTCTTCCCCGCCAGGCGCGCGAACGAGAGATCGGAGAGACCGACCGAGGTGCCCTCTATGACGCCCATGCGCATGCCTTCACGCGCCACCTGGAGCGCATATGCGCTTATGGGAATGGTCTGCCCTGCGGGCGTCATAGAGCTCTTGAGGAGCGTGGGGGTCACGAGCTTGCCGCCGTTAGCTACCGCCGCTACCGCGCGCGCCACTTCGATAGGCGTGGTCTGCATGGAGTACTGGCCGATAGCGGTGTGGTACGTGTTGCCGATGCGCCACGGCTCGTCGTACGTCTTCTCCTTCCAGGCGGGCGTCGGGATGAATCCTTTCGTCTCGCCCTCGAGCTCGATGCCGGTAGGGGTGTCGAACCCGAACGCATGGAACCAGTGCGCGAGACGCTCGATGCCCAATCCCTTCTGGTCACCGAACCCCCCACCGACCGTATAGAAATAGACGTCGGAGGAGTACGCGATGGCGCTGCGCATGTTCATGGCGCCGAGCGCCTTCCAGTCCTTGAAGACGGTGGGCTTGCTGGGGTCATATGGATTCGGCACCACAAGCGCACCTGTGGAGACAATTATCTTGTCCGGCGATATGATGCCGTCCGAGAGCGCCCCTGCCGCTTCCATGGGCTTCACCACGGAACCGGGCGCATAGAGGCCAGCGATGGCGCGATCCAGATACGGCTGGCGTGAATCGCTCTGGTACGCAGCGATGACATCGCTCGGTCCTCCGCTCGAGAGCACGTTCGGGTTGTATTCCGGGTACGACACGAGCGCGTGGAGCTCACCCGTCTCAACATCCATGAGGATGGCGGAGCCACCCACGAACGGCACGCGCTCGACCAGTTCCGCGACCGACGCCGCGAATGCGCGCTGCGCTCGTGCGTCTATCGAGAGCGTGACGGTCGCACCATCTTTTGCGGCTGCGACCGAGCCGGAAGATTGCACTTCCCCAAGCGCGTTCTCCTCGATAAGGAGCGTACCGTTCTTCCCACCGAGCTGTTCGTTAAATGCACTCTCCACTCCTGCGAGCCCCGTTATCTCGGTGTCGTAGTAGTTGCCGGAAGAGTCCTTCTTCGGGTACGAGACGTAGCCGAGGAGATGCGCGAAGCCCGGAGCCTCGTACACGCGCATCGCGGAGCCATCATCCCTCGCCTCGTTCGTCACGAGCGCGACGCCGTTGCGATCGACGACCGCACCCCGCTTCGCGAACAATACTTCAGGACGCACGCGATTGCGTTCGCTCTGGAGCGCATACTTCTCGCCTTCACGTATCTGGAGGTTCGCCGCCTGCGCCATGAGGCCAACGAATGCGAATGCCATGATGGAAAGGATGCCGACGTACGTCGTGCGGGAGACGGGCCGCTCCAGGCGTCCTTCGAGGCGCCCTTGATTGAAATCAGGCAGGTTCGAGGAATCGAGGAATATCTCGTCCGGCGCTATCTCGCGGACCTTGGGCCGTCTCCTCCCCAGCATTCTCCTCATCATCCCCCTATGATACGTGTCTTCACGAAGTCATGCACCACGACAGCCATGCCCCATCCGATAAGGCCGAGGACCGTGCCAAGCGGCGCAGCGCTCGCTCCCGGTACGAAATACAGGACATCGAAGAGCACGCCGTACAGGAGCGCGAGCGGTGGTATGAAAAGAGCGGAGATGGCGGCGAAGAGTATGCCGAACGGGTACGGATAGCTGACGATTGCGATGAGCGCGAGGACTGCTGGAACGAAGCGATAGGCTGCCATGTTACTCGCTCACCGTTACCCATGTCGTGGAGAAGAGATGCGCAAGCGGTTTGATGTGGACGACGGCGCGCGGCGACGAGGGATCGGTCTCCACCCGCACCACCGTCCCTATAGGAAGCGCACCGGGCCCCGCCACATACACAACCTCTCCCACGGCGACCGCGTTCTCGCGCGGTACGCTGGTACGGAATGCGCCCGCCCCTGCACCTTCGAGCGATATAGGTGCACGGTTCTCCCCCACCCAGCCCTGTGTCACGCGACCTGGAGCGGAATACAGAAGCGCTCTCGACGAATTCTCCGCGACGCTCTCTATCGTGCCGAGCGGTATGCCGCCTGCGCCCTCGATGCTCGCGCCCGCGCGGACGCCAGCGCTCGCACCTGCATCGAGCACGAGCGTGTCGTATGGAGAGACGGGTGGACGCACCATGACGCCCGCGAGGATGGAGTTAGCGGCTTCGGGTCTCCCGCCAAGCAAACGGGTGAGATCGGCGACTCGTGCGGTGAGCGCGGCACTCTGCTCCCGCAGTGATGCATTCTCTTTGGCGAGCATGTCACGCTCCTGTGCGAGCTTCGCTTTATCACCGAATACGGATGCGAAGTCGCCTGCAGAGCCGGTTAGCGCATTGCCTGCGCTCCACAACGGAGCAGCGAGCGTGGTCAGTACGCCTGGGAATACCGTGCGTAGTATGAAAAGGAGCACCACGACACCGAGCACGATACCGATAGTGAGCGCACTGCCGCGCTTCAGGAGCGCGGTCTGACTCCTACGCGTGCGTGAGAATGGCATCTTCATGCAGGAATGTATCGCGCCACGGTTCCGGATCCTCGGTCACGATACCCGTGCCACGTACGACACAGGTCAACGGGTCCGGAGCCACATGCACCGGTACGCCGAGCATGCGCGAGAGGAGTTCCGGGAGACCGCGGAGAAGGGCTCCGCCTCCGAATACCGTAACTCCGCGCTCGAGCACGTCCGAGAGGAGCTCGGGCGGTGTCTTCTCGATGACCTCCTTCATGGACTCCATGAGCGCGTCCATGGATGGCGCGAGCGCCTCGCGTACATGGGAGTCGGTCAGGAGTATTTCGCGTGGGAGTCCCGTCGCGAGGTCGCGGCCACGCACCGCACGCTCGAGCTGCTCAGGGAGCGGAAGCACCGCACCGATCGCTATCTTCGTGTCCTCCGCTGTCTTCTCCCCTATCGCTAACTGGAATTCGCTCCGGATGAAGTCCGTAATGTTCTCGTTGAAGCGGTCGCCCGCGACGTGCGACGACTTGGACGACACGGTACCGCCGAGTGCGATGACGGCGATGTCGCAGGAGCCGCCGCCGATATCGAGCACCATGGTACCCACGGGCTCCGTGACTGGGAGCTTCGCGCCGATGGCGCCTGCCATGGGCTCCTCGAGTATGTACACCTCACGTGCGCCCGCAGTGAGCGCGGCATCGCGCACGGCACGGCTCTCGACGTTGGTGACGCCCGTAGGAACGCCGATGACGACGCGCGGACCAAGGAGACGTGAACGGCCGCCCTGCGCCTTCCTAATCAGGTACGCGAGGAACTCCTCCGTTATCTCGAAGTCCGAGATGACGCCGTGGGCGAGCGGGCGCACCGTGCGCACATGAGGTGGCGTCTTGCCGAGCATGAGCTTCGCCTCCTTCCCCACCGCGACCATCTGCCCCGTCTTATCATTCACCGTCACCACCGAGGGCTCGTTCAGTACGATGCCGCGGCCACGCACATACACGAGCGTGTTGGCAGTGCCGAGGTCGATGCCGATATCGCTCGAGAAGAAGGAATTCCGTGAGAATCGCCTAGCCATGATGCTCCGTGGCCGCAGAGGCGAATGCGATGAGTTCGTCGCGCGTGACGAGCTTCACTTCCCCGTTCCTGCGATACGTCGACTCTATCTTCCCGCTCTCGAGCGTGTTCTTGCCGATTACCACGCGGCACGGAATGCCGATAAGGTCGGCGTCCGCGAGCTTCTCTCCGGCGCGCGCATCACGGTCGTCATAGAGTACTGAAACACCTACTTTCTTGAGGTCGTCATACAGCGCATCAGCGTATGCGACGGTGGTGGCGTCGTTAGGCACCACCGATACGATATGCACCATGAACGGCGCGACGGCTTCCGGCCATACGATGCCCTTGTCGTCCGCGAGCGCTTCGACGATGATGCCGAGCAAGCGACTCACACCGATGCCATAGCTTCCCATGATGACCGGCTTCTTCGAGCCGTCCGCATCCGTGTATGAAAGGCCGAGCGCCTCGGAGAAACGCGTACCGAGATGGAAGATGTTACCCGCTTCTATCGCCTTCTTCTCGACAAGGTTCTCGCGCACAAGGCCAAGCGTGGCGAGCGTCGCATCGTTCAGCACTTCCTTGTTCACCGCGATGCCGCTCTGCTCGTCTACGTAGATAAGATCCTCGCCCGCATCCGACACCGTCTGGAACTCCTCGGAGAACTCGCTGAATACCCCACCCGACGCGAAGGTGATGTGCGTCCTATCGCCGATACCGAGGCGCTCGAATATGCGCTTGTACGCCTCGCGTGCTGCTGCGTATTGCTCGTCATGCTGCTCCTCGGTGGCCGCGAAGGAATAGAGGTCCTTCATGAGGAACTCGCGTCCGCGCATCACGCCTGACTTCGCGCGCATCTCGTTGCGGAACTTGTTCTGGAACTGGTAAGCGAATACCGGGAGATCGCGGTACGAAGCGATATGGTCCGTCATGATGCGCGTGAGCGGCTCCTCATGCGTGATGGCGAGGCCGGTCTCGCCTCCTGACTTGAGCGACGTCTTGAACCAGTTATCCACCTTATCGTCATCCCACCGATCGGTGCGCGACCACAGCTCCTTGTCCTGGAGCGCGGTCATGACCATCTCCTGCGCGCCGATAGCGTCCATCTCCTCGCGGATGACCCGTTCGATGTTCTTGAGCACGCGCAGCCCGAGCGGCAGGTACGAATACACACCCGCCATCTCCTTGTGCACGTATCCCGCACGGATGAGGAGCTGGGCATTCTTCGCCTCCTCGTCTTTCGGCGCGTCGCGCCTTGTTTTAGTGAAAAGCTGGCTCTGCCGCATAGTAGAGACAGTATACGGCTCCCCGGTATGAAGGGCAAAAGCCCTACTCAACCGACAATCTTGAAGATATCGGAGGCAGTCACGACGAGCATGAGCAGCACCAAGAGCGCGAACCCTATCGCGTTCACGCCGTTTGCGAACACTGGATTGAGCGGCTTGCGTATGACCGACTCGATAGCGACGAAGAGAAGGCGTCCGCCATCGAGCGCGGGGATAGGAAGGAGATTGATAAGCGCGAGGTTTATGGAAATGAGCGCCGTTATCGTCATGAGCGCAGTGAGCCCGCTCGCCGACGCGTCGCCCACTGCGCCTGCGATGCCTACCGGTCCCGCTACTTGAGACAGGTCAGCCGTGAGTGTGAAGAGTCCGCCGAAGAATGCGAGAAGCGCGATGGCTATCTCCTTCGTTATCTCCCAGGTAAGCACCGCCCCCTCGATAGGAGCCTTCCACCAGACGACTTTCGCGGTACCTACCGGCGCGACCGAGACGCCCAGCGCAGCACGGGACGGGTCTGCTGCCACGACTCCTTCGCGCGACGCTGCTACGACGGTACGCGCTTCCCCATTAAGGTTCTTGATCGAGAGCGTCAGCGGGAGACCTGCTTCGTGCTCGCCGACGAATGCAGTGAATAGATCAGCATCAGCGCCCGTGTATGAGCCACCCGCACCTTCTATAGAAAGGATAGTGTCGCCAGGAGCGAGACCCGCTTCCGCTGCGGGAGAACCTGGAAGTACACCAGCTACTGCAAGCACGGCGTCAGGAGTCTTCGCTGCCTCCTCAGAGGTAAGCGCACGCTGCGTCCCGAGCGCGAGCGTACCGGAGATGAGCACCCACGCGAACACGAGATTCATTGCAATACCCGCGAAGAGCACCAGTGCTTGAATGGGGCGAGGTTTGGAGGTGAAGGAGCGGGGTGCGGCAGACTGCCCGGGCTCCGGGTCCTCACCGAATATCTTCACGAAGCCGCCGAATGGGAGCCAGTTGAAGGTGTATTCCGTCTCCCCTATCTTCTTTCCCCATGCTTTGGGAGGGTATCCGATACCGAACTCATCCACGCGCATGCCCGACCACTTCGCAGCAAGAAAATGCCCGAACTCGTGGACGAGTATCAGGGCGATGAGAACGAGTATAAAAACAATTATCGACATTACAGGGTGATTTCCTCGAGCTTCCGCTTCAGCTGCGCATCCAGCGTCTCGTTCGTCTTATCAATACGCTTCTGCACCTCTTCCTTGTATCGCTTCACGTCGTCCTGTCCCATGCCGCCCTCCTTCTCCGCGGCGTCTATCTCCTTGAGCGTGTCGGTTCGATGGCCACGGAGCGTCACGCGTGCCTGCTCGGTCTTCTCTCCTGCGAGCTTGCCGAGCATGGTGCGACGCTCTGCCGTGAGCTCGGGGAATGTTACCCGAAGACCGAGGTCATCAACCGAGGTGCCCACCCCAAGGTCGGCATCGACGACAGCCTTCTCTATGTTCTTCGTGAGGGTCTTGTCCCAAGGAACGATACGGAGAGTGCGGGCGTCTTCGATGGTGACCGAGGCCATCTGGGTAATAGGGGTACGCGTGCCGTACGCCTCTGGCTTCACGCCGTCGAGAAGCGTCGGAGTCGCGCGGCCAGTGCGTACGCCCGAAAGCTCACGGGAGAGCCATTCCTCCGTTTCCTTGATGCTGCTGTCTAGTTTCGAGAAGTCGTACGCCATATGTCACCCTATCTTACCAAATTAACGGGCGTAACGAGCAAGAGGTGCTCGAATATGAGCTTGAGGGGTGCCGAGCGCTCGTGCAGGATGGGAGTAAATGTGTCGAGCTCGTAGAGAAGGCGGGTGAGCTCCTCATCGTTTCCCTTCCCTCGCGCGAAGTACGCCGCACGCATGAGGTCCTCCACGATGTGGAGCGCTTCGGCACGTGCCGCCTGCTTCTCCTCATCCTTATCCGACTTAGCGTGGTCCAGCAGCTTCGACACCATCTTCGCTCGTGTATCGGCATCCGCTTCGATGAACGGGTGAAGTGCTGGTGACTCCGACTTCTGACCGGGAAGCGCGAGTAGCCGCGAGCGCATCGTGGGAAGGAGCACCCCTTCTGCTGGCACGACAAGGATGAGCGTCGTTTCTTCGGGGGGTTCCTCGAATACCTTCAAGAGCGCATTCTGCGACTCGTGGAAGAGACGTTCTGCAGCGATGACGATGAGCTTTCGTTCGCCGATCGCCTTGCGTGAGGCGGACTCCACTACCCTTCGAGCGTCCTCCACTGGAAAGAGACCGTAGCGGTAGAGGACGACATCCGGGTTCCCCACCGGGTTAAGGCCGAGCTCCCGCTCTCCCCACGCGAACGCTGCCGCTATTCCTCGGTCGATATCGCCAGTCACCAGGTATGCATGATGGGCCATACGGCTAGTGTACACTTTATCCATAGCCCTAACCTCTTTCGTATGAACCAGAAAGTAGCTATCGGGATAGTCGTCGTGCTCGCACTGCTTGCGGGCGGGTTCTTGTGGTACACGAACCAATCCGGCTCGTTCATAGGCATTGATGATACGAGCTCCGTGCCTTCGACTACCGAAGGGACGCAGGATGCAGCGACCGCTGTTGAGATCCAGAACGGTGTCGAAGGCAACTGGAGGAGCGCTGACGACGCGCGCTTTACCCGGTCGTTCAACGCGGACGGTACTATCACCGATCGCTATGAAGGCATGGAAGATGCAACGGTGAACGGGCGCTGGGAGCTAAACTCCGACCATATGCCGGGCCAGGTGCGCGAGCTCGCGAACGGCATGCCCGTCTTGAGCATCGAGTTCCCCGAAGAAGCACTTTTCTTCGTCGTCACCGAGCTGGGCGCGACCGAGCTTGAGATGTCGTATGTAGGAGGTGCGGGAAAGACACTTCGGTTCGAACGTATCTGATTCGGCACTAACAGGAAAGAGCCTGTTTATACGGGCTCTTTCCTGTTTGACAAATAGCACTTTTGGGAGTACAATATGAGCTGCTTAATCTAGCCGTGAAAGGGGCTTAGAGTGGACATTGTTATTGAGAACCTCCGTGAGCCTCTGGCTCACTTGGTAGCGCTTCCCGCCTCTGTGCCGGCACTTGTCGGACAGATGAATCTGCTGGCTATCGGCGGCGGACTCCTCGGCCTCGCGGTCTTCGTGCCGCTATGCCTCGGTGTCTGGAAGCGGGAAATCACCCAGAGCATCGCGACGTTCGCTCTCTGGGGAGTGCTCGACGGCATCAATGCCTCCTCGACCTATGCTGCGGAGGGCAACTACCTGCTGCCGGCCTTCTACGCCCTGGGCAGTGTCGCTGTTGTCGCCTGCATCATGCTGCGCAACCGTTCCATCGTCTGGACCTTCGTGGAGACCTTCTGCACCCTGATGGTGGTGATCTGCATCATGACCTGGCTGAACTGGGGTAACCAGCAACTGGTAACCCTTCCGTTCTCCACGGAGCAAATGGTGATCATCCTTTCGACGGTGGCCCTGGTCATCGCCGGCCTTCCCCAACTGGTGAAGGACATCAAGATACCGCAGGAGAGCGCGCCATGGAGCTATCTCGCGTTCACAGCCGCTAACGCGCTTTCGACGGCAGCCGGCAGTAGCTGGAGCATCGAGGAACGGCTGTACGGAGCTTCGTGCACCGTCCTCACCCTCCTGATCTTCATCGCCGGCACACGTAAGTGGCCGAACCAGGCACAAGCAGCACCGGCCAATTAGACGCTCTAGGGCTCCCTTCGCATCCAGCGTCGGGAGCCCTTTTCTATATCCTTGCGCACCCTTGACACTTGACAATTTCTGTCCTAGAGGGATACTCACACCAGACGGGGGCCATGATGGTTCTCACGCCCATACCCGAGGAGGGTTCCATGCGCTTCATGTATGCACTTTTCACCGCTGCCCTCCTCTGCGCCACCAATGTTGACGCCGAGGAGAGGAAGGATCCGTCGCCCTACGCCACGCCGAGCGTCTCGGGCGAGCCGTGGAAGCCGCTCAATTTCTCGAGCACTTCCCAAGCGCCCGTGACGAACCCGCTCTATGTGCCGCCGCTCGCGATAAACAACGCGACGGCGACCGGCCCATTCAGCGTCCGCATCATGCCGTACCGGCATCTGCAGGACCGCCTGTACGAGGCACGCGACTCGTACGACGAGGGGCAGGAAATCTTCATCGAGTACCGGCCGTACCCGCAATCCGCCTTCGCCCGCATCGGCCTCAAGATCTGGGACGATGTGTGGGACGGGAAACGGATCCGGGAAGAAGTCCGCGGCGGTGCTCGCGCCCCGCTCCTCCGGACCCCGAACGAGAAGTCCGGGAAGATCGAGTTCGTCTTCCCGCTCTGCTACGGTCGTGTGAAATGCTGAGCGCTCGTGCGTTCAGACAGAAGGCCCGCCCTCACCGGCGGGCCTTTTTCTATACTCTACCGCTTGCTGATGATGCTCTTCTTATACGTATCCAAATGCTTGAGCGCGACGCCGGTGCCGCGCGCGACGCAGAAGTACGCTTCGTCCGCGAGCTTCGCTTGCACGCCCGTGCGACGGAACACGAGCTCCGGAAGATGGCGGAGCTGGCTGGTTCCGCCCGTGAGGATGATGCCGTTGTCGATGATGTCGGAAGCGAGCTCGGGCGGCGTCTCCTGGAGGACTTTGCGTATAGCGTTCATCATCTCGCGCAGTTCCCTGTTCATCGCCTGCACTATTTCGTTGGTATGTAGCTCTATGGTGCGTGGGAGCCCTGAAACAAGATCGCGTCCCTTCACCTGCATAGAGAGCTCTTCTGACACGGGTACCGCAGACCCTATATGTATCTTTATCTCCTCCGCCGTCTTGTCCCCTATCGCAAGGTTGTACTGCTTCTTCACATAGTCGATGGTGGCGCGATCGAGCTTGTTGCCTGCGACCTTCACCGAAGTCGAAGCGACGATGCCGCCGAGCGATATCACGGCCACGTCGATGGTCCCTCCGCCGATGTCGGCGACCATGCGCCCGAGCGCTTCCTGGATAGGGATGCCGGCGCCAATAGCAGCGAGGATGGGTTCTTTCACTACGAACGCATCCTGCGCACCCGCCTTCACCGCCGCTTCGATGACCGCACGCTTCTCGGTGGAAGTGACTCCTGCAGGCACCGACACCAGCACGATGGGCTTGAGGATGTTCCAACGTCCCAGCGCCTTGCGTATGAAATAGCGGAGCATGGCTTCGGTGACACGATAGTCGGCGATGACGCCGTCCTTCATGGGACGATACGCCGTGATGGAGTCCGGCGTGCGCCCTATCATCGCCTTGGCTTCGGCGCCAATCGCGAGCACCTTATTCGTTTCGGTCGAGACCGCGACGACCGAGGGCTCGTTCAGCACCACCCCCTTTCCGGGCACGAACACGAGCACATTAGTCGTGCCGAGGTCGATACCAAGCCTGGGTGAGAATGAAGCCATAAAGCTTGGGTATCATACCGCGCGGGGCGGAAACCCACCAAACCTTCCGTATATCGGTCTGATACAATACCCGGAACATGGCAGCAACCGAAGGGACAAATTTTATCGTCGAGGGCGGCATTCCCCTTTCAGGCTCCATCGAGACCAACCGCTCGAAGAACGGCGCGGTCGCGCTCCTGGCCGCATCGCTCCTGAATACGGGCACGACGACACTTAGGAACGTGCCGAAGATAGAGGAGGTGAACCGCCTCGTGGAGGTGCTCATCTCGCTCGGCGTGTCCTGCGTATGGGAAGGCCGCTCGCTCATCATCACGCCGCCCGAAACTATTTCTCTTTCGACTATCGACAAGGTAGCGGCAGCAAGGACGCGGAGCATTCTGATGTTCATCGGTCCATTGCTCCATCACTTCCCCTCGTTCGATCTTCCGCAATCGGGCGGGTGCACGCTCGGTCTCCGATCGGTCCGTCCGCACCTCTGGGCGCTCGAGCGATTCGGCGTCTCGATAGAAGCGCTCTCGGACCGTTTCCAGATAACGCATGATGGGCTCTCCCCTACCGAAGTCATCCTGTACGAGTCGAGCGACACGGCAACCATCAACTCGCTGCTGGCTGCCGCTCGCATAGACGGCACCTCCGTCATCAAGTACGCCTCCGCCAACTACCAGGTCCAGGAGGTCTGCGGGTACCTGCGCGACCTTGGGGTGGGTATCGAAGGCATAGGCTCCACTACCCTCACCATCCACGGCAAGCCTGAGATTGCGATGGATATTACGTACACGGTTGCCGAGGACCCGACCGACGCCATGTTCTTCCTCGCAGCGGCCGCTACGACCAATTCCCCGCTCACCATACGCCGCGCCCCTATCGAGTTCCTCGAGGTCGAGCTCGCCGTGCTCGAGAAGATGGGCCTCGTCTTCACGCTTACTGATCCCGCGGTGTCCGAGAACGGCATCACCAAGCTCGTCGACATCCATATCGAGCCATCGCACCTCATCGCATTCCCCGAGAAGATACATGCGCGCCCGTACCCCGGCCTTAATATCGATAATCTTCCATTCTTCGCGGTCATCGCAACGAGAGCGGAAGGTACGACGCTCATACACGACTGGGTCTACGAGAAGCGTGCCATCTACTACACCGAGCTCGACCGCCTCGGTGCCGATACCGTCCTCATGGACCCGCACCGCATCCAGATACATGGGCCGTCGCATCTGCGTGGAGCCGAGCTCGTGTGCCCGCCGGCGCTCCGTCCTTCCACCATCCTTCTTATAGGCATGCTCGCCGCCGAAGGCCGCTCCATACTGCGCAACGTATACAGCATCAACCGTGGATACGAGGACCTCGTCGAGCGATTGCAGTCTATTGGGGCGAAAATCGAGCGTTCTTGATTCCTGGTACCATGGGGTCATGAGACCCATCGGCGATTTCCTCCCAAAGCCGAATGAGGGCGAGAGGCCCAAGAAGTCGCGCGCGACCGAGCGAGGCGAGCTCCTGCGATTCTTCCAGCGCCATCTCAACTATTCCCGGGCCAACGATGGACTCCCTAAACTCACGATGGCGCGCCTGGGGAAGGTACTCGAGGGCATCCCCACCGATGACCTCTACTACCTCAAGTCCGTATGCAGCCGGGCGAAGAACTTCAGCAAGAAGTTCTGGTGGGAGGTGGACCCCAAGAAGCACGAGGAGAAGGAACCGTTCTAGAGGGATTGACTATCCTTTGGGATAGGTTATGATTACTTCGTTCCTGCGCTGCCAGGCCAGGAACACCAGCGAGGTCGGCAATTAACTACCTCTCGGTTGCCCGTTGCCGGCCTCGCGCCCCTGTTCTTCTTAGAATCGAAAAGCTTTTCGCGCACGGAATAATGGCCTGAATAAAATAGGGTCCGTGCCGTGGAGAGCCTGGTACGTGAATGAGTAAATTCACGGACAGCATGTCCCGCTGGGCATTGAGCGCACTTGGGTTGGTTTCCCCCGGTCCCAACGAGAGACCATGTTCCTGGGTCCCTCCGCAGCTCTGCCTGGCGGGCATGTATCCGCCCCGACGTCCCCCTCCCTGCGAGGCGGACGTTTTCTTTTATCCCCATACTTGCTACCGTATTTTCATGAACCCCATCGTCCAGAAC
The DNA here is from genome assembly GCA_964434255.1 of uncultured Candidatus Saccharibacteria bacterium. GTDB lineage: Bacteria > Patescibacteriota > Minisyncoccia > Phycocordibacterales > Phycocordibacteraceae > C7867-001. The sequence continues at coordinate 3,837 of CAYSUL010000003.1, read as the reverse complement.
GGCGACCCGGTATTGCGCACGAAAGCAGCGCCCGTGCCCGAAGATATGTTCGGCACGCCCGAGCTCGAGCGCATGCTCGAGGACATGGCGCGTGCGCTTGATATGGAGCCCGATGGCGTCGCGCTCGCTGCGCCCCAGATATCCATTCCTTACCGTATCTTCATCGCGCGCCTGGACCGCACGGTGCCGCCGCCTGAAGATGGTTCCAAACATGAGCCGGAACTGCTCGTCTGCATCAATCCCGAATTCATCCGGAGCTCGCAGCGACGGATAGAGATGGATGAGGGGTGCCTTTCGGTGCGAAGCACATACGGGAAGACGAAGCGGCATGAGCGCGCCACCATACGGGCGCGCGGCAAGGACGGCTCCACGTTCGAGCGCGGCGGAGGCGGCCTCATCGCGCAGATATACCAGCATGAGATAGACCATCTCAATGGGATACTTTTTATAGATCATGCGACGGAGCTCGTTGAAGTGAAGCGGAGCGAGGACGCTGAAGGAGAAGCGTTATGAGCAAGTTCATGTACTTCGGCACGCCGTACGTCGCGCGCGACACGCTCGCGCTTTTAGTCGAGCGCGGCTTCGTTCCCGAAGTCGTCGTATCGTCCCCGGACGCACCCAAGGGCCGCGGCCTTACCCTCGCGCCGTCCGAGACCAAGGAGTGGGCGCTCGCGCACGGGCTCGCGGTACTCACTCCCACGAAGCTCACGCCGGAAGTTATAGATGAACTCAAGACATACGGGTGCGACTATGCAGTCGTGGTCGCGTACGGGAAGATACTTCCCCAGGCGCTCATCGATGCATTCCCGAAGGGCATCCTCAACATCCACTATTCCCTCCTCCAGAAATACCGCGGGGCTTCTCCGGTCGAAGCGGCACTCCTGAACGATGAGTTCACCACAGGCGTTTCCATACAGCAAATGGTGTACAAGCTCGACGCCGGTGACGTTCTGGCTCAAAGAGAGGTGGTGATAGAGCCGAACGAGACCACGAGGGAGCTGCGGCCGCGGCTTGTCGTGCTTGGTGCCGAACTCCTGGCTGATACGCTTCCTGCGTTCATCGAGGGGAAGCTCGTCGCCACACCCCAGGACGAAAGCGTCGCCACATTCTCAAAGAAGATAGAGAAGAGCGAGGGAGAGCTCGATCTAGCGGGTGATGCGCAGATGAATTGGAACAAGTACCGTGCGTATGCGGAGTCTCCCGGCACGTATTTCTTCCTGGAGCGCGGCGCGAAACGCATCCGTGTGAAGATAGTCACGGCAACATTCTCGGACCGAGTATTCACGCCCGACCGTATCGTTCCAGAAGGTAAGAAGGAGATGGCGTACACGGATTTCGTCCGCACGCTCAGTTAATCGACGCGTGCGTCTCCGTGAATCACGAGCGGAATCCTCGCATGAGGGATTTAAATATCCCACCGCCCTTGCGTCCTAGGCTAATCTCCTTCTTGCGCGCGGTATGCAGCTCGCTCGCGAGTTCGCGCACCACGGTATCGAGCGCGGTCTCGATGGATTCGTCCACAGCCTTGGCGTAGAAGCGCTGGCCATCCGCATCTAAATTGATATCGACGTACCAGATCTTACCGGTCTGATGCGCCTCGGTCTCCTTTCCCATATCCACATACGCGCGCACGTGCCCGTCGTTCTTCCCCAGATACTTCTGCAATCCTTCGAGCTTCCGGCTCGCGAGCGCGCTTATCTCAGGAGCGAGCTCATAATTGGTTCCTTTGAAGTGTATCTGCATATATGGATTCAGTTATCAATACTAAGCATTTTAGAACGCGAACGGTGCCCGGTCAGGATACGCACCTTCCCGAGGGGGATAGCGAACCTCTCGGCGAAGAGTTCCCTTACCCGAGTGTTCGCATGGTTCTGCGCAGCAGGGGCGCGGACCGTTACCAGGAACGTTCGGTCCCCCACTTCCTCTACGGTCTCCTTTCGTGCGCCCGGGGTAACCGTCACCTTTATATACATACGTTAGTCATGCCGTAGTTCTTATGAAGCTAAGTGTACTCCTGATTGCTGATTTCCCATTTTCAGCTAGAATGCGGAAGTCCTCCCCGGAGGACATGTGCGTATATTCCGCGGTAGCTCAGCGGTAGAGCAGTCGACTGTGGTACGTGTGTCGCTGGTATACTCATATGTATATGCCAGAGACACGAACCTATGCTGATCGTGCAGAGTACATGAAGAAGGCAGTCGCGAAGAGACGTAAGAAACTTCGCGATATGGCCCTCGAGTACGGCGGCGGTAAATGCATCGTATGCAAGTACGACAAATGCAGGCGCGCGATGGTCTTCCATCATCTTGACCCCACCAAGAAAGACTTCGGTCTCTCTGCCCGTGGGCTCACAAGATCCTGGGAAAAGATGCGTGCCGAGTTAGACAAATGCGTTTTGCTTTGCGCTAACTGCCATGCCGAAGTGCACGACAACATTACGCAGCTCCCTCGAAGTAATTCAGGGATGAAAAGGAGGTGAACTGCTGGAAGCCCTAACGGGAAAGCCGAGGGTAATCAGCAGCCAAGCTTTCCGAGCAATCGGATTGAAGGTTCAGAGACTATCCCGCAAGGGAGTACATCCGCGAAAGCGGCTGGAAGCGCCTCCCACCCAAGTTCCTCGGAACGGGTGATGATATAGTCCACCCTTTTCAGAAATGAGAAGATACGTGTAATCGATCGGTCGCAGGTTCGAATCCTGCCCGCGGAGCAATACAGAACAAAGGAGCCTTCACAGGCTCCTTTGTCTTTTCGCCATTCTTCTTTGACATGCCCGTTTTTAGGAGTATAAGAATCACCAGATGGTGGTAGGTACGACCCACTCAATCCCTAGTGCGAAAAGAAGGGTTCACCATGTACAAGAAGATCGTTACATTCCTGCTTTCTTCGATGGCAGCGGCCTGTCTCTCTGCTGCTCCCGCCTGGGCGCAGGATATGGAAGAAGCGTTCGACGTGCCTATCGCTACCGCGCCCCTGGATTACCAGGTCGCCGAGGGCGATACCCCGCACGACGAGCCCATCCTCCTATCCCCCGCTTCGGGCTCCAGCGGACCGTGGCTTCCCAAGCCCGAGCCGCCGACCTGTTCGGGGACTGCCGCCCTCGGCGTCCAGAACGGTTACTTCTACCCCAACTATGGGATGGACGTGGCCAACAACAAGCCGACGTCGCAGGGCGCGGTGACGGGCACCTGCGAGGACTTCACGGCGGAGGTGGGCGGCTCCAAGCTGCTTTCCTCCAAAGAAGGAAGCCATAGCGAGCGGCTCGCGAACGAGTGGTGGGTGCGCGGCACCTACCATCCGGAGTACAAGACGCGTATCGGGAGGTTCCGGTTGGAATTCACGGTGAGCTATCGCGGCCTCGACCATGGCCAAGGCCTCGGTGCGACCCGGGACGATTCCACCGAACTTGTCGGCGGGATCGGGTATCCGATGACGTTCGGTTCCTTCGAGGTGATGCCCTGCATCCGCTCGGTCAAGTCCAATCCGGTCGGGTACAACAACTCGTTGTACTGGGCCGGCGAATGCCTCGGGATCAAGGGACCGCTCCCCGGCGACGGCACGTTCCGCATGAACCTCAACTACATGCACAACGTGAACTCCGTTACCGCGGTCATCCACCGGAACGTGTTCTACGGCTTGGTCGAAGGGAGCAAACAACTTCCCGACCAGGCCTGGACCATTACGGTCGGTTTCTGGTTCTCGCAGTACGGGGAGCAGGACAGCCGCTTCGATGTCCTCATCGATCGCGACGGCAGGATGAACCGTGTCAAACCGGCCTCTGGCCCTTCGAGCCAGAAGATGGTGACCATTCAATACGCGCGGATCGCGCGCGCGTTCTAG
>CAYSUL010000002.1:6462-64887 GCA_964434255.1 uncultured Candidatus Saccharibacteria bacterium | reverse complement strand
AGCCGCCTGGGTAGTACGATCGCAAGATTAAAACTCAAAGGAATAGACGGGGACTCGCACAAGCGGTGGATCATGTGGCTTAATTCGTCGGTAAGCGAAGAACCTTACCCAGGCTAGAAACCAAACTGCACGCCTCCAGAAACGGAGGAAGCCTTCGAGGGTGTTTGGCAGGTGATGCATGGTTGTCGTCAGTTCGTGGCTTGAGCTGTTCCCTTCAGTGGGGTAACGAACGCAACCCACGTTGTCTGTTATATATGTCAGGCGAGACTGCCCCCTCACGGGGGAGGAAGGTGTGGATGACGCCAAATCAGCATGTCCCTTGATGCCTGGGGCTGCACACGTGATACAATGGTCGGTACAGAAGGACGCAATACCGTAAGGTGGAGCAAATCCCCAAAACCGACCCCAGTACGGATCGAGGTCTGCAACCGACCTCGTGAAGATGGAATCGCTAGTAATCCTGGGTCAGCCATACCAGGGTGAATACGTTCTCGAGTCTTGTACTCACCGCCCGTCAACTCAAGGAAGCTGGGGGTACCCGAAATCTTGCTTTACGCAGGACTACGGTAAATTCAGTGACAGGGAGTAAGTCGTAACAAGGCACGGCTAGCGGAAGCTGGTCGTGGAACATATCCAATCGGAACAGAGTCGTGAGGAATCACGCTCATCCGGTCGATCGACAATCTTCGGATTGTTGAGGAGATGGTGCTCTGTCCTTAAACAGGCACTCGGACGCCGGAAAAACGCACCGGTAGTAAGTGGAAGCGCTCAATTGACGCTTTCACGAGCTTGAATAGGCGGAACACAAGAGGGCGAGATTTCTTAGATACACACTAAAGTACAGGGCGGATGATTTTCCTCGGAGAATCATCCGCCCTGTACTTTTATACTGGTACCAGCGCAAGCCGCTTCACGGCCCTCCTCCAGATACGGAGCTTGTTGCGGTGGCGTCTCTGCTTCTCCTCAATCGTAGAGTGCCTCACTTGGTTGAGGCCTTTGGCTTCACGGGTTGTTCCGCGATGTACCATCCTTAATCGCAGTATATCGAAGAAACCAGAGGGAGCTGGAAGGGGGTGGGGATTTCTGATAGTATCCGAAGGTTCGCAAGCGTAGCTCAGTTGGTAGAGCACTCGACTGATACTCGAGCGGTCGAAGGTTCGAATCCTTCCGCTTGCACTAAGGTGGTTTTTATAGCATAGTGCGTACAGACAATTGCACCTGAAAGGAGGTGATATATGTCGTTCGCAAGCCCTCAAGTAATCGCGCGGCTCCCCCGAGAAGAGGATTATGCCCAGGCCGTCGATAGTGCGCGCATGAGTCTCACGACGAATCGCTCCCCTGAGAACGTGCTTAAGGTCGCAAAGACCTATTACGACGCACGCGACCACGTGAACGTCACGGCAGAACTACTCCGCCTCATGCCGGACATCCAGAAAGCGACAGCCATCGCGATGAAGACAGGCAATCCCGAGGACTTGGAGGCCATCTCTGTTCTTCTTCTGTGGTACAGCAACAGGGACTTGGGAGAGGGTACCTGTTGGCTCTTGCGGGAGCAGGTGCTTGAGGTCGCTCGTTGTGGCCTCGAGCGTGCCGCTCTCGAACCCGTTTGCGAACCCGTGCGCCAGTCTCTCGAGCTGGCGTACGCCGACGTCGCGTTGCGATCAGGCGAGGAAGCCATCCGACAGTTCGGGTGGTTCTGCATCAACCGGGCGTCGCGTGATGCTCGGCACATCCGGGATAGCCTGCGGAGGCTCGAGATATATCGTCGGGCACGAGATCTCTACTTCAGGAACCAACGACCACTCATGGGTTCGTGGTGTGCGTTGCGTACGCTCACTACACCACTCTAGCGTGGTTCGGCGCGCGGCCCCCAGGCCGCGCGCTTTCCTATACCCACCCGCGTCCCTTCATCCGCCAGGCAGCGGTATACTTTCCGTATGAGAAACACGCTCGTCGTCCTCGCTCTGTGCATCATCGCCATACTCCTTGGCGCCTATTTCTATTTCTACGCACCAGACAGCGGAGTGGGCGCCCCGACCTCGTTCGAGAATCAGGTGGCGAGCGTACCGAGCGCGCCTGAAATCGAGACCGATGTCGCATTCTCCGTCCTTGATAGCGGAGCTAGCGCAAGCGACATGGCGGAGCGCAAGAACTATGCCGCACGCGATCAGGAAGCGTTCCTGCGCGTGTGGAAGCTCGCGCATGGCGACGACAAGATGGCAGTGCCTTCCATCGACTTCTCGAAGGAGTACGTCATCGGCGTGTTCGCAGGGACGAAATCATCCGGAGGCCATGCAATAGAGGTTACGAAAGTGACCGACACCGGCGACATTCGTACGGTAGCCATAACTCTGACCGCGCCAGGAGCAGGCTGCGTCACGACCCAGGTACTTACGCAGCCCTATCAATTGGTACGGGTGCCGATAAGCATGCGGTACCTTAAGGCAGTCGAATCCGTGGAGAACGTTCCGTGCGAATAGCCTAGCTTCGCGCGACTTCCCGCGTGCCATCATCCGCGATGAGCTCCTTAAGGAGTTTTTCGTTCGCGTTCCACTCGCTGCCGTTCCAGAATTCAAGTGGCGTTATATTCATCTTGTAGCGTCCCTTCTCTCCGTACGCCGTACCAAGGTAGAGATGCTTCCGTCCTTCCTCCTGCGCACGCCGCACGCTATCGAGCATGAGCCACATGCCGAGCGATGTCCCGGCGTACTTCGTCTGGTGGCATGAGAACCAGTAGTGGGTGAAGTCCGGCGTATTGATGTGGAGCACATAGGAGACCGGAATCCCATCAGTATCCCTGTACCGCATGCAGGAAAGGGGAAGTACGGATTCGAGTATGCCGTCGAGCCTCGCGGCGCTCATGATGCTCTGGCCGTGACGATCGGCGAAGTAGTCGAGGAAGCAATCCTTGAGAGCGGCATCAGTACGGAGCTCGTCTCGAGTGAGGATATCCGCTGCGAACACGCCATCGAACTTCCGTAGGATACGGCGGTTCTCGCTCGTGGGCTTCCAGCCAGCGAGAGGTACGCGCACGCTCCGTGCCATATAGAACCGATCGTGGAGGGTAGGATCGGCTGAAAAGGGGAGGAACCCCTGTTCGTAGAGGGTGCGAGAGTCATCTCCTGCTTCTATTTGAGCATGCAACGTGTAGCCGAAGGCGTATGAACTGTAGGCGTGCGCGAACTCGCTCGCGTATACCCGCATATCAGGAGAAGCGGGACGTTATCCGTTCCCGCAGAGCATCGAGCGATCCCTCAAGGCTTCCCGACGTCAGTACGAGCACTACATCGCCCGGGGCGAGCTCCGCTACCGCTCGCTCCACATTGTTCGGGTCATAGGTCTCCGTCCGCACGCCAGTTGCCGCGATTCGCTGCAGTATCTCCTCATGCGAAAGCTGATCATGGGTCCCCGAGCCTTGGGTCTCGGGCGGAGCGACGAAGACAAGCTCGCTTCCAGCGAACACATCGTCATACCAGGAGAGGTTCGCACGATTGCGCCATCCGAAGGTGTGCGGCTCGAAGATGGTGACGAGGCGATGAGCGGGGAAGTGGAGCCGTATGGCTTCAATTGCCGAGCGCGCCTTCTCGTAGGAGGAGCCGAAGCCCTCATACACCGGCACTTGGGAGTCAGGAGCGATATTGTCGAGACGACGACGCACGCCGCCGAACGAAGCGACGCTCGTGGCGAGCGCTTCGGGCGACACCAGGTCGCGTGTCAGGACGTATGACGCAGCAGCGACGATATCCTCCACATTGTGGCGCCCCAGAAGCGTCGTCGAAAGCTCGATATCGCCGCCATCAGGGCGCAGGAGCGTGAAGGTGGTAACGGAGCCGAAGCGGATATTCGTGGCACGGAATTGCCCGTGGTCGATGCCGTATGTGACGAGGGTCTTGCCTGACCCCTCCGCGAGCGCAAGCGCACCTGGCTCGTCAGCGCAGACGACCACGATGCCCTCGTCGGGGGTAAGTGCGAGAAGCTCGCGGAACGGTTTCTGATAGTCCGCGAACGTAGGATAGACGTTCACATGATCATGTACGACCGAGGTGAGTACGACATCGCGTGGGTGAAGGTGCATGAACTTCGCGCGCGCATCATCGTGCGCGGAAGGGTATTCGTCGCCCTCGAGTACGAATGTCGGGTGTGTACCGAGGCCCGCCGGAAGTGGGAGGGACACCGGTTCCGCCCCGATGAAATAGCCCGCGTCGACTCCTGAGTGCCGCAGGACATGCGCGATGATGGATGCGGTGGTGGACTTCCCATAGGAGCCGGCAACAACGACGTTCTGGCGGTCACGGGTCAGTTCACCGAGCATCTCGGGGAACGAAGAGATAGGGCGGCCCGATGCGTGCGCGGCCTGGACCTCCGCATTCGTTTCCGGGGAAAGCTTAGCGTTCCTTCCGATAACGAACCGATCGACGTACGGGGAGATGTTATCGGGGGAGTAGGGCATGCGGAGCTGTAATCCGCCTCGGTCGAGGATGTCCTTTGGCGGGCCGTAGCACTCAGCGTCCGAACCCGTCACCTCGAATCCCGCCTCCTTAAGCAGAAGGCCGGTAGCGCTCATTCCCACGCCGCAGAGGCCGATGATATGGATGTTCTTCTTGTCGGGCATCGGTCTATAGTATCAAAAAAAGAAGGCCGGCCCCGTAGGGTCGGCCTCTTGCGAGTTGGAGAAGATCAACCGAGACGATGGACGACGACCAGGTTCCGGCCCTTCGCGAGCGAAGGATTCGGATGACGGGTGTGGGCGAAACCGCCTCGGGCAGGAAGCACGCTTCCGGTCTTTGCATTCTCGATCCCGCACTCGCGCGCCTGGTGTACGGTTAGGGCATTGAGATCCAAATAGCCCTCACCTTCCGGGTCCCTAATGAAGTTCGCCATGGCTTCTTCGCCGTACCTGTTGCTGAGGTATCGTTGGCGTCCCCGATTGTTGGGGCCGTGATGCGAATCGTGCACCGGGTGCCTGAACTGCTTAGGGGTAATTCCAAAGAGGACTCTAAGGCTCGCTCGATCTAACGGGAGACCCGGCTCGAGCTCTCGCAGTTTTCGAATCGAAGCTTCCACTACGCTTTCGTGCTCCTCGTGCGGTCTGCCGTCTTCCTCGAATTCCTTCGGAAGGAGAGATTCGCGGCTCGCATGCGCGACAACACAGGCCGAGTCGCCCGTAAGGACGATTACCGGACAGCCGCCGCCGCTCATTACGAAAGCATCCCCTCGTTTCCGAAGAAGCGTGCCGTCGGCCGGAAGTTCGCGGTTTCGAAACAGTCGAATACGTTGCGGAAGAAGGATTTCATCCTTCAGCTCGAGATGGTCTACGATTTTTCCGCTCGAAGGGGCGACCGATGGAGCTCGCGCCTTCACCACATTGCATTCATCGAGTACTGCGCCGAGACGGGCGGCGAGCAGTCTTGCGGCTATACTGCCGCTCGTATCGTCTTGGCAGTACAGGTCCTTGAGGGACCAGCTACCGGACTGCTCGGTCTCTGGAATGCATACTGCCTCCCAAGGGACGGACGCTGCCCGTATCGAGAAGCGTAAGGCGCCATCGAGCAGGGTTTTCGTTACCATTATCTCTCTCCCGTACTGAACAAAAGTCAGACCACACCATACGCCGTATGGGGTGTCGAGTCAATGCGGGGCGTGCGCAGAATTCTTTGCTAGAGTGAGGCTATGAAAGGCACCCTTTCGGTAGTCGCGACCCCTATCGGGAATCTCGCAGATATCACCCTCCGAGCGCTCGATACGCTCCGGGCTGCGGATGCTATCGCCTGCGAGGATACGCGCATGACGGCGAAACTGCTCTCCCGCTACGACATACAGAAACCGTTGCTCGTGTATCACGCGCGGAGCGGGAAGCTCGCGGCGACGCGCGTCCTTACCTTGCTCGGGGAGGGGAAGCATATCGCGCTCGTGACCGATGCCGGAACTCCTGGCATATCTGATCCAGGGAGCGCTCTCGTGAGGGAGGCACGTGACCGGCTCGGGGATGACGTCATCATCGAGGCGCTTCCTGGGCCTTCCGCGCTCACCGCCGCGCTTTCTATCGCCGGCATCCGGACCGATGAGTTCATATTCCTCGGCTTCCTTCCGCATAAGAAGGGACGGCAGACGCTTTTCAAGGAGATAGCGGACATGGAGCGCACCGTCGTGTTCTATGAATCCCCGCATCGTATCGAGAAGGCGCTCGCCTCGCTCGTTGAAGTACTTGGCCCAGACCGGAAGGTCACCGTCCTACGGGAGCTCACGAAGATACACGAATCCCTGGTGGAAGGGAGTCCGGAGGAGGTGGCGGCTCATTTCAAGGACCATTCGGACCAGGTTCGCGGCGAATTCGTGGTTTGTGTCAGTGTTTAGGCCGTATTCCCCAGTTCTTGAGGGTTGATGAATGCTATCATCAAAGGCATGGATCTGGTCCCTCAACAGCCGGTGACCGTCGCTCCTTCGGTCGAACCAGTACCCACGCCCAAACGAACTCCTCGAGGCGTCTGGGTCGGCGTCGTAGCGGGCCTTCTCCTTATACTCGCTGCCGCCGCGGGCTATTTCTATCCACCATTCCACGACAGCATCGCTTCCGCGCTCAGTCGCTTCATATACCCATCCGAACTCGGATCCGTGCGCTTCATCGCAGCTACGGGTAGTACGAGCATGCTCTATCAACGCGTCGGAAAGGAATTCCTCCCGTACGTAACGGACGCTGTGGGCGCATTGCCGCCTGAAACATTCGCGGCCTTCGAAGGGAATTCCCTCGTATCCATCGTGACCCTTCCTGATGGCTTTTCCGCTCTTTCCGTCGATGGTGCTCAAGCGCTCTCATCGGTGTCGAAGAAGACGACGGCAACGCTTTCACCGGGCACGAAACTAATTGCATTCGCCGAACTCCTTCCTGGGTCCGCGGCATCGCAGGTCGTCGTATTCGAGCGAGCGACGAAAGCTCAGCGGGTGCTGGGTGTCGGCCACTCTCCATACTTCGCGGATGATTCCCATGTGCTGTGGTTCTCATCCGAGGGCGTCATGATTACTGATATAGGATCGGGCGCCATAGCGAGAGCGCATGCATCCGCCGCGGCCATGGATCCGCTGCCGGTGCAATCGCCCGACGGTACGCTCCTCGCCTGGATGGATGGCCCAGGTACTACCGTCATCATCACTCGATTGAAGGATGGAGCTCTGAAGGAACTAGCGTCCTATTCGAACACTGGTCCGGGTACCAGGCTCGGGCTCGGTAATGAAGCGCTCTACATACTGACTTCTACTGAAAAAGGGACGGAGGTCTGGCGTTATTCGTTCGACGGAGCGAAAGCGAAGCGCATCTATACCTTCGATTCAAGGTGGAAGATACTGCAATTCATCCCATGACCCACATCCCCGCACTTTCGAAACGGACCATTCTCGCTTGCGTCTATATCCTCGCGGCCACCATAGTCGCAGTCGGCATCCTGTACTCCGAGCATGTCGCAGCTCAATACAACGGCCCGTACACCGAAGCTGGTTGCGGCGCCACGAGTATTCCCGCTGGCCTCAACTGCATGGCAGGGGAGGCCGTGTTCGTCGACTGCGAGGCGAACCAAATGGGATATTACCAAGTGAACGCGACCACTAAGACATGCTCGACCAATGGATGGAGCAGCACGGACAATTGGGGGTACTGTCAGACGGACGCGCGTTGCACCACTCCGGTCGCTTGCACGATGACGAATGCATGCGGCGCCTCGAACACGGGTACCGTGGGCGGGGATGGTATCTGCAGCGTCTCGGCGCCCGCCAACCCGGTAGGCTACGGCACGTCATGCTCCACTGCCAACGCGTGCGGCGTCACGAACACCGGTACTGTCCAGTGCGACGGCTCCTGCTCCGCGAGCGCTCCAGCGCTCCCTGCGAACTACGGCGCGGCATGCACCTCAGCAGCTAATTCTTGCGGGATGACGAATTCTGGGACGATAGGATGCAGCGGCTCCTGCTCCGCCTACGTCCCTTCGGACGCCTCGTGTCCTGCAAGCCCCACCGCGTCGCTCTCGGCTTCTCCGACCGCAATCACCCAGGGAGATACCTCGACCCTCAGCTGGTCCTCGACGAATACCTACGCGTGCGTAGGCGCTGGTTTCAGTACGAACGATGCGACCGATGGGTCAGCGCTAGTGAGTCCCGACACCACCTCTTCGTACGGCCTGCAGTGCAACGGGACCTCTGGGCTCGTGAATGCGCTACCAGTCACCGTTACGGTAAGTACCGCAGAGTGTTCGGGAGCAGGCCCCATCAGTATCACCGCGAGCCCTTCGCGCGTGCGTCAGGGAGACTCCACTACGCTCAGCTGGAGCGGGTCGAATCTTTCAGCGCCTACCTGCATTGTCCGCAATATGGCGAACGACCAGGTCGTGAAGACCAGCATCGTATCCTCCTGCAGCGTTTCCGATAGCGCGGTAATAGACGGCTTTACTCTCCAGAGCACCTACCGGCTCATTTGCGGCGGGCTCAGGCAGGACATCATCATCAATACGCTCCCGAAGATAGAGGAATTCTAGGGCGAGACGAGAACTGCTATACTTGGGGCTATGTCGCGTGAAAGCCTGCTCATCTTCATAGGAACGCTCCTCATGATCTCTCCGTTCACTGGGCTTCCGCTCTCTATCCTCATGTGGTTCTATCTCGCCCTCGGTCTCCTCGTCGCATTGATAGGCGTAACGCTGCGCATCCGTCGCAAGCGCCGAGCGGAACGCGCATCTTTATCTCATGAAGCATCTCAAACGGTTCTTTCGTAGCCCTGTAGTGGCTATACTCGGCCTCGGTCTCATCGTGACCGCGGTAACGGTGCACGGTATCCCGTACGCGATAGCGATGCATGCGAACTATTCGAGAGAGGGAACTTCCGCTACCACTTCGCTCGCGGCGAAGTTCTTGCCGCCTGCGCCCGCTAAGCTCGACACCGCGCACTATGACGAGCGACTTCTCGCGATGGCGAACTATGCGTCCACTACGTCCACCTCAACCGTACGAAAGTGGCCGGTGCAGACCGCGTACCCGAAGGTGGGCGCCATACTACCCATGAAGCGCATCGTCGCCTACTATGGCAATTTCTATTCCACGAAGATGGGCATACTCGGCGAGTTCGAACCCGACGTCGTTCTTCAGCGTCTCAGGGGGGAGAAGGCGAAATGGGAAGCAGCGGACCCAAAGACCCCGGTCGTCATGGCCATCGACTACATCGCTATGACCGCGCAGGAAAGCCCGGGCCCGAAGGGATACTACCGTCTCCGCATGCCGGACGAGCATATCGAAAAGGCGTTCACTATGGCCGGACAAGTAGACGGCATCGTGATACTTGAGGTGCAGGCCGGGCTCGCACCGCTCCAGGCAGAAGTAGAATCGCTCGAGACGTATCTCACGAGGCCGAACGGTAATCTCGCCATAGATCCCGAATTCAATATGAAGGGAGGGGAAGAGCCTGGTACGGTCATCGGGACGGTATCCGCAGGTGATATTAATCGCGCGTCCGCATACCTCGCGCGCCTCGTGCAGGAGCACGACCTGCCGCCCAAGGTGCTGGTGATACACCGCTTCACGCAGCGCATGGTCACCGACTACGCTCTCATCGAGACGCGACCCGAGGTGCAGATAATCATGGTGATGGACGGATGGGGACCGCCAGCGAAGAAGATAAATACGTACAAGAGCTTCATCGCGCCGGAGCCGGTCCAGTTCACCGGGTTCAAGATCTTCTATAAGAACGATATGAAGCCACCGTCCGATAGGCTGCTGCAGCCGGCTGACCTGCTGAAGCTCACGCCGCGACCGATGTTCATACAGTACCAGTAGCCATGTATAGAGGTTCGTGGCACTATGCCCGGGGAATCGTCTGATAGGAGGATGAGAGAGTGACCCTTTCGGTAGAAGAAACCATCCAAAAAATGAGCCTGCAGGAGGTGACTGCAGCGTACGAAGAAGCGGTGAGGAACTGTAGCCCTGAGCAACGTAGGGCTCTCGAAGAAGATCCTCGCCCAAGGCCGGATGATCGTGACGCAATCCGTAAGGAGCTGTATCGGCGGCTCCGCTACCTCAGTTGTGGTGAGACTTGGACTGCCGGCGGGGTCTTCGTTCCTTCGTAAGCACTTTCATCGAAGCGCCTGCCTCCGTGCAGGCGTTTTCTTTTAACCCCAGCAATATCTTCGCGGTATACTAAAAGCAAATGGAGAATCCGGAACGAGTGACCTATTTCGCCGCCACCGATTCACGCGGCAAGCGCACGCCCTTCGGTATCAAGGCTAAGGATAGGGAGCGCCATATGTACGTCATCGGGAAGACGGGTATGGGTAAGTCGACCCTGCTCGAGAACATGGCCATCCAGGATATCCGGAACGGGGAAGGCATGGCCTTCATCGATCCGCACGGAAGCGCGATAGATAAGCTGCTGGATTTCATACCGGAGAACCGCATCAAGGACGTGGTGTATTTCGCCCCGTTCGATCTCGAGCAGCCTATCGCATTCAACGTCATGGAGGACGTCGGGTACGACAAGCGCCACCTCGTGGTCTCGGGTCTCATGGCGACGTTCAAGAAGATATGGGTGGATGCGTGGTCCGCCCGCATGGAATACATTCTTTCTAATACCCTCCTTGCGCTCCTCGAATACCCCGGGGCGACCCTTCTCGGCGTGAACCGCATGTATACCGACAAGGCGTATAGGAAGAAGGTCATCGATAACGTGAAAGACCCGGTCGTGAAGGATTTCTGGATAAAGGAGTTCAACACCTATACCGACCGTTATACGCAGGAGGCGACGCCGGCAATTCAGAACAAGATAGGTCAGTTCACGAGCAACCCGCTCATCCGCAACATCATCGGGCAGTCGAAGTCCTCCTTCGACATCCGCGAGATGATGGATCAACGGAAAATCCTTCTCATTAATCTCTCGAAGGGGCTCGTGGGAGATACGAACATGAAGCTGCTCGGCTCCATGATAACGACGCGCCTCTTCTTGGGAGCGATGAGCCGCGCTGACCTTCCGGGCCACGAGCTCAAGAAAGCCCCCAAGTTCTATTTCTACGTGGACGAATTCCAGAACTTCGCGAACGAGACGTTCGCCGAGATACTCTCCGAGGCCCGCAAGTACCAATTGAACCTCATCATCGCGCACCAGTACGTGGAGCAGATGGAGGAGGAGGTGGCTGCCGCAGTGTTCGGTAACGTGGGTACGACTATAGCGTTCCGTGTCGGACCGTTCGACGCGGAGAAGCTCGAGGTTGTGTTTGCACCTGAGTTCACTCCGGAGGACCTCGTGAACCTCGGATTCGCGCAGATATACCTGTCGCTCATGATAGACGGCATCGGTTCCCGCCCGTTCTCTGCGGTGACCATTCCGCCCATAGACCAGCCGCCTCGCTCCTTCCGTCCGGAGGTCGTCGAGGCGTCACGCATGCATTTCGGCAACCCACGCGCCGGTATCGAAGAGGCCATATACAGCGAGCTCACCCTCACGGCGAATGAGGAACCGCCCGAGCCTCCTGCAAAGAAGTATCCTCCTAAATACCCGCCGAAGGAGTCGAGTGCAGGCGATAGACCACGCCCAGTTCCGTCTACTATGCGACCGGCTCCACGCCCGCAAAGCGATGCGCCGCGCCGCGACCCCAGACCTGAACCAAGGCGCGAAGAAACCCGTAGTGCACCTCCCTCAAGCAACAAAAGCGCGGAGGATTTGAAGGCGATACTCAGGAGCACGATGGCGAACGCCAAGTCGGCGAAGGAAGAGAAGGGAACTCAAGTGCACACGTCCCTTAAGTCCGCGCTCGCTGGAGTCATTGAGAAGGAGCCACGCCCGGCGCAGCGAAATGATAGGCCGAAGCCACCGGAACCTCGCCCGACTCCCGAGCGTCGTCCTGAAGAGCCCAAGCCCGGCGCGTTTGAAGTTCCGGAGAACGTGCTACGCGATATCTTCAAGGACAATCTATAGAAACTTTTCCGGGTGTACGGCGGTACTAATGAGTGATCTCATTACCAATTAGTACCGCCGGCATGAATAGCGTACCGGCCGCCCCCACGGAACGAGCTGAGGCTTCTCCGTGGGGGCGGCATTTGTCTTTTCATGCCGGTACCGTATCGTTACACTATCCATGGCTAAGACCATTCTCGTAACCGGCGGAGCAGGCTTCATCGGCTCCCATCTCTGCCGCAGGCTTAAGGAAGAAGGGCATCGAGTCATCTCGCTCGATAACTATTTCACCGGTTCTCGGGAGAACCATGTTCCGGGCGTTGAATACCGTGAGGGGCACACGAAGGATATTGAGAGCCTGGTGCCTGAGTCCCCAGACCTCGTGTATCACCTGGGGGAATATTCGCGCGTCGAGAAGAGCCTCACGGAGCCTGCGCTCGTGTGGGATCTCAATAAGATCGGGACATGCGCAGTGCTCGAGTTCTGTCGAAAGAAAACAGTCAAGATAGTATATGCCGGCTCATCGACGAAATTCGGCGACGGAGGGCTCGGTCGTGATCAAAGCCCGTACGCATGGGCGAAGGCGAGCAACACCGAACTTGTCCGCAATTACGGGCATTGGTATGGCGTGCCGTATGCGATTACTTACTTCTACAACGTGTACGGTCCGGGCGAGCGCGCGGGCGCGTACGGCACAGTCATAGAAATATTCAAGCAGAAGCGTATGGCGGGAGAGCCGCTCACGGTGAATGCGCCGGGTACACAGAAGCGTAATTTCACGCACATCGATGATATCGTGTCCGCACTTATAATCGTGGGAGAGAAGGGCGAAGGGGATGACTTCGGCATTGGAAATAGGGAGGCGTACTCCATACTCGAAGTAGCTGAAATGTTCGGTGGCGACATGCGCATGGGTGCCGAAGTCCTCGGGAATCGCATGGGTTCCGATATAGATACGAGCAAGACCGAGCTTCTCGGTTGGCGACCGACGGAATCTCTTCCTGCGTATATCCGCTCCGTAACGGACGCATGACGAAGATACTCATCTTTTCACTGAACTACTTTCCTCAATTCATAGGAGGGGCGGAAGTGGCTATTAAGGAGATAACAGATCGTGTTCCCTCCGATGAGATCGAGTTCCACATGGTGACGCTTCGTTTCGATTCGAACCTTCCGAAGGAGGAGCGCATAGGGAATGTGCTGGTGCATCGCATCGGGCCTGCGCGTCCCGATCCTTCCATAGCGGACCTCAAGAAGTTCCCGCTTCATTTGAATAAATTCCTCTATCAATTCATCGCATACTTCGAGGCGAAGAAATTGCATCGTCAGCATTCGTATGACGGCATCTGGGCGATGATGGCCCACTCCTGCGCCATTCCTGCAGGGCTCTTCAAGAAACGATTCCCTCGCGTGCCATACCTCCTTACCCTTCAGGAGGGGGATCCGCCTGAATACATCGAGCGTATGATGAAGCCGGTATGGGGCCTCTTCCGTCAGGGCTTCACGAGCGCGGACTATCTGCAACCCATCTCCAATTTCCTTCGTGCGTGGGGGATACGTATGGGATTCCAAGGCGATTCAACGGTCATCCCGAACGCGGTCAACGTAGCGCATTTCTCCGCATCTCATTCGGAAGAAGCCATTGCGAAATTCAAGGAATCGCTTGGAAAAAAGGAAGGGGATGTATACATGGTAACGACGTCTCGCCTCGTGCATAAGAACGGGATAGACGACGTCATACGCGCGCTTCCGCTGCTGCCAACCAATGTCTCGTTCATTATCTATGGCATCGGTCCTGACGAGGTGAAACTCAAAGAGCTTGCGAAGGAGCTCGGTGTCGATAGCCGCGCCCGCTTCATGGGACAGATCGGGCATGCGGAGATGCCGCTCGCGCTAAAGGCCTCGGATATATTCATCCGCCCTTCGCGCTCCGAGGGCATGGGTAACTCGTTTGTCGAAGCGATGGCGGCACGGCTGCCGGTCATCGCGACGCAGGAGGGCGGCATCGCCGACTTCCTGTACGACGCGAAGCGCAACCCGGATAAGGGAACGACCGGATGGGCGGTCGATGCTGACGCTCCGCAGCAGATAGCAGAGGCGGTAGAGGACATCCTTGCGCGGCCTGCCGAGGTTCTAACTGTCATGGATACTGCGGAGCATATGGTGCACGAACGCTATGATTGGGAGACGGTTTCCGAGTCCATGCGCGGTATTTTCTCGCGTATGACGGGCACGGCCAAGGCGAGCTAGAATAGGGATATGCGCGTCCTTATCGCGACCCCCCTATACCCGCCGGACCCCGGCGGCCCTGCTACCTATGTACGCACGCTCGAAGAGGCGTTGCCAGGCGCTGGGGTTGACGTGATGGTAGTTAAATTCGGCCTCGTGCGCAGGTTCCCGAAGCTCCTCCGCCATCTCATCTATTTCTTCATGGTGCTCCGAAGCGGCAAGGAGGCAGACCTCATCCTCGCGCTCGATCCGGTATCGGTAGGGCTTCCTGCCGCGCTCGCCGCTCGCTTCCTCAAGAAGCCGCTCGTCGTGAAAGTGGTGGGGGACTATGCGTGGGAACAGGGACGCCAGCGCTTCGGTCTCACCGACACGCTCGACCAGTTCGCCACTGCACGCAGCCTTCCGTTCGAGGTCAGATTCCTGCAGGGCGTGGAGTCATGGGTAGCACGAAGCGCGGTGCGTATCATCGTACCGAGCGAATACCTCAAGCGCGTCGTCTCTACCTGGAAGGACGTCGAACCTGCTTCCATCTCCGTCATATATAACGCGATGCGTAGCGAAGAGACGGGAAGAGCGCCGGATGCGGTCCTCGCCCTTCCGCACCCTCGCATCGTTTCCATCGGACGCCTGGTTCCCTGGAAGCAGATGGAAGGGGTCATCGAGGCGGTAAAGGATATCGAAGGAGCTTCGCTCGTTATCGTGGGCGACGGGCCGTCGCGTGCGCGCCTCGAACAGTTGGCTGCCGAAGTCGCTCCCGGCAAAGTCCTGTTCACGGGGGCGCTTCCTCACGACGCAACGCTCGCGACGCTCCGAGAGGCTGATGTCTTCGTGCTCAATTCCACCTATGAAGGCCTATCGCATCTCCTCATCGAAGCGCTCTCCCTCGGTGTGCCTTCAATCGCGACCGCGGTGGGCGGGAATCCGGAACTCGTGACCGATGGCGAGAACGGTCTCCTTATCGAGTCCCGCGATACGGAGATGCTCACAGCAGCGATACGACGATTAATCGCAGATGATGTTCTTCGTGCGCGATTGAGCAGCAACGCGCGCGCTTCGTCCGCTCGATTCAGCATGGATGCGATGATAACCGCAACGAAGTCGCTCCTCACTTCTCTTGTATGAAAGCGCTTTTCATATCGAACGACCCCAATCTATTCGACCCGAATAGTCCTGTGCGCGCTCGTATGCAGACGTATGCAGCGGCCATAGGTCAGCTGCACGTGCTCTCGCGGGCGCATCCTAAGGACGTGCGCGCATACGCTGAAGGCGTGCAAGAGGGAGCGCTCATTCTCACCGCGGTCGGAGGAGGGAAGCTCGGAAGCCTGCTCGCGCTCAAGCGGAACGCGCGCAGGCTCGTAGCGGAAGCGGGTATCGAAGTCGTGTCCGCACAGGACCCCTTCGAGTACGGGTGGATCGCGCATGAGGCGGTGAAGGGAACGCCCGCCAAGCTCCACATCCAGGTGCATACCGATTTCTGCTCGCCCTGGTTCACGCGGAGCGGCGTCATGCGCTCGCCGAAGGTCCCCGTGCCGTTCCTGAATAAGGTGCGATTGCATCTGGCTGATACGATACTGCCGAAGGCGAACGGCATCCGTGCGGTGTCGCGACGTATCGAGGCCTCGCTCGCGGAACGCTACGGGAACCGCATCGCTCCCATAACGGTGATACCCATAGCGACGAGCGTTACGCTTCCTGAACCCGTTGCACTCCCATCGCACCCGTTCTCCTTCGCGCTCATGACCACCGGCAGGCTCGAGCCCGAGAAGCGTATCGAGGATATCCTCGCCGCGCTCGCGCGCATCACCAAGCTCTACCCGTCAGCCGGGCTCTTTATAGTTGGTGACGGGCGCTCGAGGCGAGGGCTGGAGAAGCGGGTCCGCTCGCTCGGACTTGCTGGCAAGGTCGTATTCCTTGGATGGCGCACGGATGCGCTCGGGCTCCTGCGGAGCGCGCAGGCATACATCCAAGCGAGCGCGTACGAAGGATACGGGCTCACGCTCATCGAGGCCGCACTCGCCCGCGTACCGATCATCACGACCGACGTGGGCATCGTGGGCGAGGTATTCACAGGATACGAGGATGTGCTGGTCGCGCCGCCGGGCGACCCGGCTGCGCTCGCCGTCCACATCGTAGGCCTCATCGAGGACGTGCAGTCGCGCAAGACGCTCACCATGAGCGCAGAACGTAAGGCGCAGGCGCACCTCGCATCACTCGCCGACCAGCCGGCGCAGATAGCGCAGGACCTCTCCCGCACGATAGCCGGCATACCCGCATGATGTATCTCATCGATTTCGCGGGGACCCTTTTCGATACTGCTACGTTCGATACGTATATGAAGAGCAGGGAAGGCGGGATGGCGTTCGCTCCAGGAGAATTAGCGCAGTTCCTCTATCCTGATGCTGCGGGATTCCTGCGCGACAAAGGGAACAGTGCCATGGTTATAACCGCCATGGATAAGGAGGAGGGGGCGGGAATAATAGAAAGTGCGCTTTCGGGCATTCCGCGTATCGCCGTTATGTATACAGCAGGAAAAGCGAAGGGCGAATACCTTGCGCCGCATATCAGCATGTACGGAGCGTCCCCGGTATTCGTAGACGATTCTATCGGGCAACTCGAGAATATGAGTGTACTTTGTCCCGGAGTGAATGTATTCCAAATCATTCGTGACGAAGCGAAGGGAGACGGCAGATGGCCGGTCATCCACACACTCTCTGAACTTCCATGAAGCTCCTCTTCGTAACCCAGGTCGTTGACCGCAATGATGCAGTACTCGGAGCGTATCACGGCTGGCTCATCGAGCTCGCGAAACACGTTGAATCGATAGAGGTGATATGTCTGTACGAGGGCGAGCATACGCTACCTTCGAACGTGCGCGTGCACTCACTCGGGAAAGAGTGTAGCGCTCGCTCGGCACTCGTTTATTCGCTTCGGTTCCTCAGCATCGTTTGGGGGCTGCGTCGTGAGTACGACGCAGTGTTCGTGCACATGAACCAGGAGTACATACTCCTTGCCGGGTGGCTGTGGAAGTTCCTCGGTAAGCGCGTATACCTCTGGCGCAACCATTATGCGGGGTCGCTTCTGACTGACATTGCCGCGGCGTTCTGCGTGAGCGTATTTTGCACCTCGAAGTACTCCTACACAGCGAAATATACGAAGACAGTGCTTATGCCAGTCGGCGTCGATACAAAGCGATTTGGTAATGGAGAGAGTGTGTCGAGAGCCCCGGGGTCGATACTTTTTCTTGCGCGCATGTCCCCGTCTAAACGTCCCGACATGCTAATCGAAGCACTCGGTCTCTTGATAGAGAAGGGGACGAGCTTCACCGCTTCATTCTATGGAGCACCGAACAAGGAGGATGCGGTGTACTACGACAATCTCAGACATCAGGTCGAGCGTCGCGGGCTCCATGACCGTGTGCGCTTTTATCCGAGCATACCTAATGAGAGGGCGGCACGGGTCTTCCGTACGCATGACATTTTCGTGAATTGCTCCCCGCCTGGGATGTATGACAAGACGATATTCGAGGCGGCTGCAAGCGGCTGCCTCGTGCTGGCTGCAAGCGGAGATTTCCGGGAAGTGGCAGGCGACATGTTCCATTTCACAGACGTGTTCACGCTTTTCGAGCGCTTGAACGTGCTTCTGTCACTTCCTGTGCTCGAGCAAGAGCGTGAGCGCGACACCATGCGCATCCTCGCCGAGGAGGAGAGCCTTCCTGTGCTTTGCGGTCGCTTGGCGCGCGCCCTATACTCATGAGGTATATGAGCCACCCCCGTGTATTTCGCAACAAAGCCGAACTGATAGGTGCAGTCGTGAAAAGTACCGATACAGTGCTCGATGTCGGATTTCTCGGACAAGGGATACGGAACAATAGCGATCACTGGCCCCACGCGCTCCTACAGAAGCAGGCCAAAGAGGTGTTCGGTGTCGATCTTGAGATAGATCGCGCAGGATTCCCGGATACGCGTCGCTATCACGAGGAGAGTGCGGAACAATTCTCCTTCCCGGACCAGCGGTTCGATGTCGTATTTGCAGGCGATATCATCGAGCACCTCCCGAATCCAGGCGCATTCCTCGCTGCGTGCGTTAATCATATGGGCCCGACGAGTCGTCTCGTACTGACCACACCGAACTGCTTCAATCTTTTCAATCTCGCCGAAAAGCTCACTAAGGACGAGCCGACGGTTAACGCGGATCATACCAGCTATTTCAATCGGAAGACGCTTCGTACGCTTCTCGGGAAGTGCGGCTTTGAACTGCAGGAGATCGCGTATGTATATTCGCTCGAATACGCGTATCCAGAGAGCTGGAAGAAGAAATTTTTGAATGGCGTCTATGCACTCCTTGCTCGCTTTACGCCAAAGTACCTCGAGACCCTCGTGGTCATCGCAACGCCCGCCTGATATGGTCCGAACACTTGAGACGATGCGCGCGCTCTTTAGGGGTCAGAGTCTGGCTCGTATTCGGATGAACCAGGCGCTCCGTGCGCATACGCTCGTGGGCCGTGTGCTCGACGTTGGGGGAGGGCATGCACCTGACTATTTTTCGTACCTCCAGAAGGCAACCGATGCATCCATCAACATCGTAGACGGTTCGATGACCGGGATCGATTTCGAGAAGGACGCGTTGCCGGGCGAACGAGCGAGCGCGGACACGGTCCTCCTTTGTAACGTCCTCGAACATGTCTATAATCACTCGTTTCTCCTAGGGGAAGTGCGGCGTGTCCTTGCTCCGGGCGGACGTCTCATAGGCTTCGTGCCGTTCTGGGTCGGCTACCACCCTGATCCGCATGATTATTTCCGGTACACGCATGAAGCACTCGCGCGCCTGCTGGCTGACGCAGGCTTCGAGACCGCCTCGATCTCGCCGCTCGCCGAGGGACCACTCCTCGCTAACTTCAATACTCTCGCACTTTCGCTTCCGCGTGCTCTGCGCCCTATCGCCTATCTGTGGTACGCATCCTGGAACGAGCTGTTCCTCCGCATGCGGCCGGATAGCGCATATCGCAATCCGCTCGGATATGTTTTCATCGCCACCGTATGAGCACTTCCCATGATGCATTCTTCAAACAAGCAGTCACCCGTATCTTTACGGAGAAGAAATCCGTGATCGATATCGGTGGAGGGCTTCGGATTGACCCGACGCGCAATAATCGGTTCAGGCCCGAAAACGCATGGATACTGCCGCTCGCGAAGAAGATGGAGTATAAGATTCTCGATCCAGTCGATACGTTTAATCCCGACATCGTCGGTGATATTCATGCGTTGCCGTTTAGCGATGCGTCGCAGGATGCGGTCATCGCCATTGCCGTACTCGAACATGTCGAGAACCCCATTCTGGCGTGCCAGGAGATGTATCGCGTGCTTAAGCCTGGGGGATTCTGTCTCGTGTACGTACCGTTTCTGTACTACTACCACGCCGAGGTCGGCTACTACAAAGACTACTGGCGCTTCACGCACGACACGCTCCCGCTCCTGTTTAAGGATTTCTCGCACAGCGAATTCGTATCCGTTCGAGGCGCGTTCGAGACGCTCTTCCATCTCTTCCCTGGAGGGAAGTCATGGCCCGTACGCACGCTTGGTCGGACGCTCGACCGACTTCTTCATAAGGAGAGAAGCAGTCAAACGAGCGGCTACTACCTCTTTGCTGTGAAATGAGCGTATGAAAATCCTCTATCTGGCAAGCGCACGCATTCCGACCGAAAAAGCGCACGGTCTTCAAATCATGAAGATGTGCGAGGCCTTCGCGCGCCTTGGGCATACGGTGGAGTTGGTGGTCCCGAGACGGAACGATGCGCTCTCGGAGGACCCGTTTGATTACTACGGCATCAAACGCATATTCGCCATCCGCGTACTGCCGGCGCTTCAGACGGTCGGGTTGGGATACCTCGGCTTCTTGCTGCATCGACTGAGCTTTGCCTATTCAGTATGGCGCTACGGAAAAAATACAGAAGCGAATGTCATCTATGGAAGGGATGAGTTTGCGCTTCTTGCTTGCGGCATCCGTGCGCCCCGCGTATACGAGGCGCACGAAGGCAGGTGGAATGTAGTTGTGCATCAGGCCGTGCATCAGGTGGAGCGCGTGGTCGTTATTACACACGCGCTCAAGAAGTTTTTTGTCGCTCACGGGGTTTCGGAAGGGAAGCTACTGGTCGCTCCCGATGCCGTCGCGTACGAACAGTTCGCTCTTGCCGAAACGAAGGAGGAGGCGCGCGCACGCACCGGACTTCCGCAAGATGCCACTATCGTCATGTACGCCGGTCATCTCTATGCGTGGAAGGGTGTGGATACGCTGGCCGAAGCGGCGAGACTTTTGCCCGAAGCGTTGGTGGTATTTGTCGGTGGTACCGACAGAGACAGACAACGATTTACGGAACGATATAAAATGCACAAGACGATACGGGTCATTCCCACTCAGCCGCACGCGGAAATCCCGCACTACTTGCGGTCCGCGGACGTACTGGTGCTCCCGAACACGGCGCGTGAGCCTCTCTCGAGTCTGTACACATCGCCAATGAAACTCTTTGAGTATCTGGCAAGCGGTCGGCCGGTCGTAGCGTCCGATCTTCCGAGTCTTCGAGAGGTGGTGGACGAGTCATGTGCGGTATTCGCGCGACCGGATGACCCGAAAGACTTGGCGCGCGCTATTCGATCAAGTATTGCCGACCGCACCTCATCTGACCATAAGGTGAGGACCGCACAAAGAATCGCTATGCAGCATACCTGGGAGGCGCGTGCGCGGCTCGTGCTTGAGATGGTCAAAAAATCATGATGTCTCTAATCCGAAATCCCACGCTCATGCGCATAAGCCGTTACCTTGCGGCCGGGCTGATAGCGCTCGCCGTGAACATCGTGTCGTTGTATGTGTGCGTGGATCTGCTTGGTCTGTGGTACCTCGCCGGTAGCACGATTGCCTTTATCGTTACTCTCTTGGCGAGTTTTCTCCTTCAGAAATTTTGGACGTTCCGCGAGCGCTCCTCAGGGCGGCTACCCGTGCAGTTGATGAGCTATGCGGCACTGGCAACGGTAAATATTGGTGTCAATGCGCTCCTCATGTACCTTTTTGTTTCTGTGTTCGCATTTCATTACCTCCTTGCGCAAGTTCTCTCAAGTGGCACTATTGCGGTGTATGGGTTCGTGATATACAAACTGCTTGTATTTGCGCCCCGCCCATAACCTATGAAGCACGAATTACTTACCAAAACGGCGCCAATCGTTGCCATCTCGGTCATTACTCCGGTATATAACGAAGAGCAGAATCTGCCGATTCTCCACGAGCGCCTGACGGAAGCGCTCACTGCTCTCGGGCGGGAGTATGAGATTATAGCCGTCGATGACGGTTCTCGAGACGGAAGTGCGCGCGTGCTTAAAGAAATCGCGGACCGCGACCACCGCGTCAAGCTTATTTTTCTCCGTAACAATTTCGGGCAGACGGCAGCGCTTGCGGCCGGTATCGAGGCGGCCACGGGCGACTTTGTCGTACTCATAGACAGCGACCTCGAAAATGACCCCAGCGATATCGGTCAGCTCATCAATAAGCTCGAAGAGGGGTATCAGGTCGTTTCAGGGTGGCGCACCAACCGGTGGGCGAAGCAGTCGTTCACAAGAAAGATTCCATCGCATGCTGCGAATTGGCTTATCTCGCGAATCGCCGGTCTGCCGCTTAATGACTACGGCTGCACGTTGAAAGCCTATCGTCGTGAGATTATCCAGGGTATTCCACTCTACGGAGAGATGCATCGATTCATTCCCGCCTACGCGGCCCAGATGGGTGCGCGCGTTGCCGAGCTTCCGGTACGCTATGCGCCGAGGAGATTCGGTACGAGTAACTACGGGCTCTCACGCATCCTGCGCGTGCTCCCGGATCTCCTCCTGCTTAAATTCCTCGAGAAATATATGAACCGTCCAATGCAATTTTTTGGACTTGTCGGATTTTACGTGCTGGGGTTCGGCGTGTTGTCTATCGTGCTTGCGCTGTACCTCCGCTTCTTTGAAGGGATATCGCTTATACAAACGCCACTCCCGACCTTCGCTGCCATGTGCGTTGTTGTTAGTGTACAGCTCTTCCTTATGGGGCTCGTGGCGGAGATGATTATGCGGACCTACTATGAATCCCAGCAGAAGCGCCCGTACGTCATAAAGGAGCGCCACAATTTCAAGTAGCTATGTGTGGCATAGCGGGAATCATTGGGCAGGAAGATGAACCTCTCGCTCGTCGGATGATAGCCGCGCTTGCGCATCGCGGGCCGGATTATACTGGTCTGTTGGTAGCGGGTGGCGTATCGCTTGCGCACGCACGTCTTTCCGTCATAGATACGAGCGCCGAAGCGAACCAGCCGATGGTGAGCGCGGACGGGACGGTCGCAGTGGTCTTCAACGGTGAGATATACAACTTCGCCGAACTTCGCCAGGAGCTAGAGGACAAGGGACAGGTATTCAAGACCAATTCGGATACGGAAGTACTGCTCGCACTCTATGCCAAGGAAGGCGAGCAATGCGTGCGGCGCTTGAGCGGGATGTTCGCCATCGCGCTCTACGATTTTTCCGCAAAGCGACTCATGCTTGCACGAGATCGCATGGGAGAGAAGCCGTTATACTGGTCGCATGAAGGCGACGTAGTAACGTTCGCGTCGGAACTTAATGCGCTCTTGGTGCCCGGGCTCGCAACGCGGAATCTGTCTCTTTCGGCGCTTACATGCTATCTGCAATTGGATTACGTGCCCACGCCGCGCGCGCTTCTGGACGGCGTACATAAGCTCGAGCCGGGGACGGTCGCCCTCTTCACGAAGGGTAAGCCGGTCGAGACGCATGCGTTCTGGGAGCCACCTCGCCGGGTGTCAGTACTCTCGGAGTCTGCGG
Source organism: uncultured Candidatus Saccharibacteria bacterium (assembly GCA_964434255.1). Taxonomy (GTDB): domain Bacteria; phylum Patescibacteriota; class Minisyncoccia; order Phycocordibacterales; family Phycocordibacteraceae; genus C7867-001. The sequence continues at coordinate 41,883 of CAYSUL010000002.1, read as the reverse complement.
CTCTCGATCGACTCGACGAGCTTTTGGCGGCTACCGTATCGCGTGAGCTTGTGGGCGATGTACCGCTCGGCGTGTTCCTGAGCGGGGGACTTGATAGTTCTGCCATTGCCTACTATGCGCAAAAAAACAGTGCTGCACCCATACATACTTTTTCGATTGGCTTTGACGAGCCGGATTTCGATGAGTCGGCGTATGCACGCGACGTGGCGGCACACATCGGATCGGTGCATCACGAACGCATCGTGCGCGCGGAGGATGCGCTCGCGCTCGTCACGGAACTTCCCGACGTGCTCTCTGAACCGATTGCCGACGCTTCCGTTATCCCGACACTCCTCCTATCTCGTTTTGCGAGGGAGTCCGTTACGGTTGCTCTTGGTGGCGACGGCGGCGATGAACTTTTTGCCGGGTATCCGACATTCTCGGCCGACACTATTTCGTCTCCGTATCGTGCACTACCGTCCTGGGTACGGAAAGGTATCAGGGCCGGCGTCGACGCACTCCCTGCTTCGGTGGGTAATATCTCGACCTCGTATGCTCTTCGGAAACTGGTCTCAAGCGATGAACCGAATCCCGTGCATCGCCATATGGAGTGGCTGGGCACCTTCAATAAAGCGGAGCGGTTCTTGCTTGCGGGTCCGCGACTCGTGGAGGCAGTGCGGGAGACAGACGTGTTCGAAGATATTGATCGCGCGACCGCATTGTTTGGTCAACCGGACACAGGCAACCGACTGTTGTTTGCCTACGCACGCAGCTATCTGATGGACCAGGTGTTGGTAAAGATGGACCGAGCGAGCATGCACTACGGTCTTGAGACGCGTGCGCCGTTTCTTGACCATGCGTTGGCGGAATTCGTTTTTTCGCTCCCGTATCATTACAAGTACCGGAACGGCACGACGAAGTACCTGCTGAAGAAACTCATGGAGGATAAACTCCCGCAGGGGATTGCGCATCGCAAGAAGAAGGGCTTCGGTATCCCGCTTGCTCGCTGGCTTCGCGGACCGCTGAGAGATTTCTGTCTCGAGACGCTCGCCGAAGACAAACTCCGTAGCCAGGGGTATCTGAATCCTGAGTACGTCTCAAAACTCATCGACGACCACATGAGCGGCGCGCGGGACAATCGAAAAGAGCTCTGGAACCTCATGGTGTTCCAAATTTGGCGGGATAGGTGGGTGGGGTAGAATGTACCGATGATACGGAAGCTGAATCTTGGGTGCGGCGAGGATAAGAAGGAGGGGTACCTAAATCTCGATTGGTCGCCCCTGGTGCATCCGGACGTGGTACATGATTTGAATTCGCTTCCATACCCGTTTCCGGACGGATCTTTTGACCTCATCGAGGCATATCACGTGCTCGAGCATCTGGAGAAGCCCTTTCTTATCATGAAGGAGTTTCATCGTCTCCTTGCGCCAGGCGGTACCCTGCACGTAAAGGTTCCGCATTTTAGCCGGGGGTTCACCCATGCGGAGCATGAGCACGGGTTTGATGTGACGTTCCCGCTGTATTTCAGTCCGAACTTCACGAAGTCCGGATATTACGGGGTGCCGTTTACCTTGCAATCGCTCCGGCTCTCATGGCTCGCCTTTTTCCATCTATTGCCATTTATGGGATACGGCGCAGCATCCATCGCTTTCTTGCGCGGCGTTAACGTCGTCATCTCGGGGGTTGCAAATCTCTCGCCTGCCTTCGCGAGCCGTATCTGGTGCTTCTGGGTCGGCGGGTTCGATGAAATCGCCTTCGTATTCCGCAAGGAAGGATAACTATGTCGTCACAAGATCGCTTCGGATACGAGTGGGACACTTATACTTGGATGACACCGGATTACGAGCGTCAGTTCCGTAACTGGACACACCCGCTGACTCCTGCCGACTGGGTAGGGAAGCGAGTGCTCGATGCTGGGTGCGGTATGGGGCGCAATACGTACTGGCCGATGACGTACGGTGCGGCTTCGGGCACGGCATTTGATTTTGATATCCGCTCGGTTGCTCGTGCGAAGGAAACGCTCAACGCGTTCCCGAACGCGGAAGTCCTTTTTAAAAGCATCTACGATATCGACTGGAAGGAAACATTCGATATTGCATTCTCTATCGGGGTCATCCATCATCTCGCCGACCCTGCACGGGCCGTGGCCAACATGGTCGCGGCCCTCAAGCCGGGCGGCCGGTTGCTGGTGTGGGTATATAGCTACGAGGGTAATGAATGGATTGTGAAGTTCGTTGATCCAGTGCGTAAAGGTATCACGTCAAAACTCCCACCGGCGCTCGTGCACTTCCTCTCATACTTCTGCTCCTTACCGCTCTTTGTGTTCGTGAAGACATTCAGGGGGCCAAGCGCATATCTGCGCCAGCTCTCCACGTTCGATTTCTGGCATATCCATAGCATTGTTTTCGATCAGCTCATACCGGATATCGCCAACTACTGGACGCGTGAGGAAGTACTGTCGCTTACGAAAGGATTGCCGCTCGCGGATGTGGCAGTGCACAAAACGCCTGAGGGGACCGGATGGATTCTTACGGCCAAAAAAATATGAGCGACGTACGCGAATATTTTAAGAAGTGGCCGGGGTTTTATTTTTTTATTGCAACGGTTTTCGGCCCGATGCTTTTTTCGGGTGTTTCAGCTAAGAAATTCTTGGCGCGCTTCCCTCGAGCGGGGAAGACGGTGAATCTAGGGTCCGGTCCGCGGGTATATGCCGAAGACGGTATGGCGAACATTGATATCCACCCGTACCCGGGAGTCGATTTGGTGGCAGACGCTACTGCCGTGCCACTCCCAGACGGCAGTGTGGCGCGCATCGTCTCCGATAATGTGTTGGAGCATGTTGCGCAGCCGCAGACGGTAGTCGCGGAGATGTATCGCCTTTTGGAATCCGGCGGACTCGCTTACGTCGCAACGCCATTCATGTACCCGTTCCATTCATCGCCCTCCGATTACCAGCGCTGGACCAAAAGGGGACTTGAGGAGTTATATAAGGATTTCGACATGGTCGAGATAGGCGTGCGTGCCGGCCCGTTCTCGGCGCTCGACGCGTACCTCTGTCACGTCACGGGCATGGTGCTCTCATGCGGATACGCGCCACTCAAGTCGCTCATAACGAATCTCGCGATGTTCGTATTCCTTCCAATCAAGCTACTCGACGTAGTCTTCAATCATTGGCCGGGGGCGGAAGAGGTCGCCGCGGTGCTGTATCTCATAGTCCGTAAACCGTAATGCGACTTTCTCCTACCACCATCCGGATGCTCTTCTTTGCTCTCGTGGTCGGAAGTATTGCGATCGCGCCTTCGTTTGTCGCACCCCTGGCGCTCGGTCCCGACTACCAGGGAGTGCCCGCACAGTTTATGGATGACGATGATATCTATCGCGTCCAGATTAAACAACTCGTAGACGGGGAATCCATCGCGTCGCCCTACCTTCTTGAATACAAACAGGAACAGGCGCCGATAGCGCCTATCAATCCGTGGCTGTATGCGATCCCCGCCATGCTGCTTGGTCTTTCTGGCACGCTTCTGGCAAGTAAATTCGTGCTACCCGCCGCTTTATTCTTGCTTGTGTATGTCGGTACGAGACGAATCGTGCGAACCGCGTCCCCGCACGATGCGGAGCTACTGTCTATAACTGCCGGTCTTACGGTCACGCTTGGATACGATCTCGTGGACGTGCGCCACGTGCTCGCTGTCCTTGGAGGAACGGCATTCCCTTCGCCGCTCGTCTGGACGCGTCTCGTTAATCCGGTCATCGGCGCTCTTGAAATCTTCGGGGTGGTCATCCTGCTTACGGTAATCAGTGAACGACGGTTTCGGTTTGCCTATGTGCCGCTCGGAGCACTCATCGCACTCTCCGTCGGCTACTTCTTCAGTTACGGCATTTCGCTCGCCGTTACCGGGATGCTTCTGGTCATCAGGTGCTTTCGTCGAGAATACGCGGTGGCGCGCGAGCTTTTCTATGCAATTGCCATCGCGTTCATCCTGAACGCCGGGTACTGGTACCACACCCTTACCGCGGTCGGAGGAGAGGAGGGGCGAGCCCTCACTATGCGTAACGGCATGTTTTACACGCATGAACCAGTTATAAATTATTTTCTGTTAGCGACGAGTATCATCGTGTTCGGTGCGTACTATTTTAGTCGATGGGTGAAAAAGGAGACCGTGCACGCTCATGTGTGGAGCTATCTTGGCGCTTTCCTCGGGGGGTCGTGGCTTGTGTTCAATCAGCAGGTATTCACCGGGAGGGAAATCTGGCATCCGCACTTCGTGCAATATGTCATTCCGCTCTGCTTCGTTTCGCTTCTCGTGGCGGGCTACGTGACGCTCCGGGCGCACGCGCCACGGTTCTGGCGCAGTGCGATGTTTCTTGCCTCGGCCGTGGCCCTCTCCTCCGGCATGTATTCGATGACCAGCTACGTGTCCCGGCTCGACGAGTTCCGTGCGCTCCAAGATACCGCGGCAGTCTTCTCGCTCCTGAAAGATGAATCGGATAACTGCGTTGCCTATGTGCTCACGCCGGACAGTGCTTTGGAACGACTTATTCCTGCATATACTCCTTGTAGGGTGTACAGCAGCATTTTCGTATTCTATGGAATTCCCGAAGAGCGCATTCTGCATAATTATCTTCTCTATCTGCGTCTGCAAGGGATTGATTCTGCGGACCTCCCTGCATATCTCCTCGCGCATCCCGTCGAAGTTCGTCAGTATTTCTTCCAAGACTGGCATCAGCTTTTCGCATCTGGTGTGGACTCGTGGCTGCTTGCGCGCTTTGCTGTCGTGGAGGAAGCGTATGCGCCGTTCGCGCAAAAGAACCTGGTCGATGAGCTACGGAGGTACCGTATGGATTATCTGATTACGTCGCACCCCCTCCCGCCCGCCGTCCGTGAGGAGCTTCCGGGACTCATACTCGCAGCTACGACCCCGCGTTTCTTTTTATATTCGTTCTAAGTTATAGTTCGCATACCAAAACCATGAAAAGTTCTACAGGGAAAGGTGAACGGTTCGTCATCGTCGGCTTCGGGTGGGTGGGGCAGGCAAATGCAATCAGCCTGAAATTGCTTGGGCGTGACGTTGCCTACTTCGACCCGGCCACCCCGGAACGGCACTATACGGAGTATGCGGCCGTATACGATCGTCTAGAACGTCTCTCGACCGTTACGGAATGGGATGCGCCGAATACCTGGTATGTTGTCTGCGTCGGTGACCGAGTTTCCGAAGACGGCGCACAGGATATTTCGCTCATAGAGAAGGCGCTCGTCTCGCTTGAAAAGGCGGCGGGCGGGGTCATTCTGCGCTCGACCATTGTCCCGGAAACGCTCGCATCCCTTACTTTTGATTACTACGTGCCGGAGTTCCTGCATGAAAAGAAGGCGGTCGAGGAGAGTCTCAAGCCCTATTTTTTCGTTGTCGGAAAAGCGACGGATAGCCGCCCGGAACCAGCCCTCTTTGCCGTGCTACGCGAGCGGGCGCACAAGACTTTTAATGGCACGCCGCGGGAGGCGGCGTTCATCAAATATCTTTCAAACATGTGGAATGCGATGCGTATCGCCTTCGTAAACGAGATCGGTGACGCAATCGGTCGTCCCTCGGATCAGGCACAGCTCGCGGAGATAGATCGCATTGTCGGTTTTTTGTTCGATAACCGGAGCTACTTGCGCTACGGACGTGCTTTTGGCGGCCACTGCTTGCCCAAGGACATGCGTGCGTTTCTGGGGCGCTACGGGACGGAGGATCAGCTGCCGCTGCTTACCGGCGTATACGCGGCGAACACGCAGCATCACAAGCTCGAGGAAGAATTTCCCCTCATGCCGGAATGGTATTCGGTGTGGCCGGAGGGGCATATCTCGGGATGGAGGGCGCTTAAGGAGCTGCGCCACGCAGTCATAAAGCAGATGAAACAGATGCTAAAATCGACACTCGGCGCCGATAGAAAGGCTACTCGACCGGACTAACACGCTTTTTCTTTTTTGCATGAACATAGAAAACCTATCAAAAAAGACTATTGAACGTGGCGAGAGTCAACGATTCTTCACCGTACTTGAGAGCGGGAAATGGCGTCCGGATGCCATAAAGACCGTTATTACGGAACCGGGAACGACTATGAAGCGTACCTCTGAGTCGGAGGAGATTTTGGGGACTGTATGGCAGACAAGCATTAAGAAGGGGCTCACGCCCTGGCCGGAGGACGAAACACCGACCCGCTACCGCTTGGCTAAGCATGAAGAGGAAGTCGGATCAGGTGACGAGCGTACGCTTGTCCTTACACTCGATCCGACCATAAGCTATCGCGACGCACACGCGTCGCAATCCGAAGCGTTTCAGGAATTTGTGCGAAGCAAAGGAAAGGAAGGAAAAGACTACGAGCCGCTGCCGCTCGCCGTCACTGCGGTCGTCGTAGCGAAAAATACGCAGGGCGAACTCATGATGATGATGACGAAGCGTCGAAGGGCTGACTACAAACTGGGGGGACTGCATGCCAGTCTCGGCGGCTTTCTGGAGATACGGAAGGAGACTGATCCTACTGCCGCAGCCTTGCGCGAGACCGAGGAAGAAGCTGCTCTCAAAGAAGAAGAAATCTCATCTTTGTACTCAGCGGGGCTCGTCCATAACCCGTGGACCGGCGGTGCCGACCTGGTCTATGCTATGGAAACGGATATTCCAGCCGAAGTATTATCGGTGCGACAGGGCGATGGCGAAAATGAGACATTCTTCATTCCGCTTACTCGCAAGAAACTGCAAGAATGGCTTCTGGCTCCGGTGCATGCCGCGGTCGCTCCCGCGCTTGCCTCCGTCATTATGGTCGGGAAGGAATATATACGGGCTGAAAAGGATTCGGCGGGTAATCCGATAGACGCGGATGCGTGGGCAGAGGAGATGCTTCGCGCTCTTGCGTGGAGAAGTCAGGACTATGACGACCCAGCTGTCCGCGAGTCCTTGGAACAGCGCGATATCAAGCGGCTCGAGGATAAGCTCAGAGCTTCATCTGGCGTTATAAAGAACTTTAATATATGAAGAAAATTCTTATCACCGGCGGTGCGGGATTTGTCGGCCACGCCTTGGCAAGGCGTCTTGCTGGCGCAGGCGAGGACGTAACGCTCGCCGATAACTTTTTCCGAGGGAAGCGGGATGCTGATTTCGAGGCGCTCATCGCGCTCCCGAACGTACGGCTTGTCGAGGGCGACCTGACGAACCTCGCCGCATGGGAGGCGCTTGGCGGAGGATACGAGGAGGTATATCACTTCGTTGGTATAAACGGGACAAAACTATTTTATGAGATTCCGCATGAAGTACTGCGTATCGGTGTCTCGACTACCATGAACGCGCTCGAGTGGTTCCGGCAGAAGAATGGCGTACCGGGTGCGAAGATACTCTACACGTCTTCGAACGAAGCGTATGCGAGCGCGCTCGAAGCATTCGGTAGCCTTCCGCTACCCACGCCGGAGACGGTCCCGCTCGTCATAGCGGATACGTATAATCCACGCTGGTCTTATGGCGGACAGAAACTCATCGGAGAACTTTTCTTCATACATTACGCAAAGGCGTACGATTTCCGCATGTCGATTGTGCGTCCACATAATTTCTATGGCCCACGCGCCGGGTACGACCATGTCATACCGCAGATACTGGGGCGTATCGCCAAAAAGGAAGAACCGTTCACGATCTACGGTGCCGATGAATCTCGCTCTTTTTGTTACATAGAGGATGCCGTTGAGGCCATCGAACGGGTCATGGGGTCAACGACCACCGATGGCGGCACCTACCATATCGGTACATCGATAGAGACGTCCATCGACGAGTTGGTCGAGCAGATCTTTAGGCTTACGGGGTGGCGACCATCAAAGATTGAGCAACAGCGCTCTCCTGAAGGAAGTGTAAAGCGCCGGCTACCTGACGTTTCGAAAATAAAGCGCGACACTGGGTGGGAGGCCACGACCGCACTTGAAGAAGGGCTCGGAAAAACGATTGCGTGGTACGCGAAACATCCGGCACCGACTGCTTAGCGGGTGGTAAGCGCATGCATCCTGGACTCCAGGGTGCGTGCCATGGCGTGGTACTCGAGTTCCTGCAGGCGCTCGACAGCTCCCTTCGACAGCTCCACGCGAAGAGCGGAGGAGGCGATGAGTTCCGTAATCGCTCGTGCCAGATCCCGCGCGTCGCCGTCCCTGAAGTGGAGCGCACTTTTCCCTGCGACCCATGCGAGGGCGGTATCGCTTGGCACGATGACCGGTGTCGCAAAGACGAGCGCCTCAAGGAGGAGTACCGATGTAAGGTCAGTGCGCCATGCCGGAAGTACGAATATGTCCGCCGACTGGATATGGCGCATAAGTTCCTGCTCCGCTACCCACCCGGGAAAGGTTATACGGTCACGGACGCCTTTCTTCTCTGCGAGCGCCTCAAGATGCTCGCGCTCGGGCCCGTTCCCAGAAAGGACGAGACGCACGCACGGGTCGGGAATATGGGAAAGTGCTTCGATAAGGAGGTGGAAGCCCTTTCCCGGAATCATGCGGCCGGAAGCAAATAGCGTGTAGACCGGCTTTTCCATACCTCGCTGTGCCGGAATGGGGAGCGATGCCCCGATTCGTGCGCGCTTCTCCTCCGGGTTAACAAAATCGGTCATAATCGTATAGGGAGCACGGTACCCGAAGGTCCGGTATTCCTTGGCAAGGATAGGGTTCGTGAATATGTAGTGGTCGATGCTTCGCGCCAACAGGGAACCGAGCGTTCTTTCAATGCCGATGCGGAGTGCCCGCTTGATGGACGAAGCGACGCCCGCAACCGGGGCCCAGATAGGCATTTCGCGGTTGCAGAACACGACAACCGGTATGCGCCCGCCAAGAAGTCGATAGAGGCCGGCGCCGTAGGTGAATTGGCCTTCGATGTGAAAAACATCGAAGGATGCTTCGTGGGTACGCAGGATGCGCACGATATTTTTCTGTACGGCGAGCAGGGGTGCGCGCGCGGGCACGTGCTCTTCAAGTACGGTGTAGGGAAGCGTGCCAAGCTCGCTATTGCGTTCCTTGAACACCGTGAGCACAGAGACTGCGTGGCCGAAGTCGGTGAGCGTGCGCGCCTTTAGATTCAAATCAGGAACGGAGCCGCCCCCACTTTCGAAATTTAGCTTGGATGTGACGAAGAGTATGCGCATGCGTCTAAGGGTAGCTCGCGAAGAATTCCTTGAAGACGGCGATGGTGTGACGGATATGTTCTGGCGTGAGTGCGGGATGGCAGCCGATGAATATGCTCTGATCTCGCGCCTCGCGCGCGACGGGGAGCGCGCCGACGACGCGCTTGGGTTCGTTTCTAAAGGCAGGCTGGTCGGGGAGGCATCCGCCGAAGAACGGACGGGTCTCGATACCGTGCTTTTCGAGGAAGAGCACGAGATCGAGACGGCCAAACGGTGCGCTTTTCTTCAGCATAAATGGATAGCCGTAGTAGCTGTGATAGGCGCCGGGCGCCACTTTCGGTAGTGTCAGGTATTTTTCGTACGGAGCAAATGCTTTGTTATACGTTGCTACGGTAGCGACTCGTTTTGCGTTCAGGCGGTCCAGTTTCTTGATTTGCTCGATACCGAGTGCGGCGGTGACGTCGGTCATACGCACGTTGTATCCGACTCGGGTAAAGATGTATCGCGCATCGAATCCCTTGAGTACCTGGTCATCGTAGGTGAAGCGCTCTGCGTCGGAGATGTGCGCGGGGAGGCGACCGAATTCACGGAGCGATTGAAGCAGGTCGCGCATGGACGCGTCATCGGTAAATATCATGCCGCCTTCGCCGGTGGTGATGTTGTGCGCGACGAAAAAGCTGAGCGTGGAAAGGTCGCCGAAGGAGCCGACTTTCTTGCCGTCAATGGCTGCGCCGTGCGCCTCACAACAGTCCTCAAGAACGGCGAGTGCGTGCTTCTTCGCTATACGCATGATGCGGCGCATATCCGCCGGGTTGCCGAAGGTATGAACCGGCATAATGGCGCTGGTCTTCGGGGAGATCGCTTTCTCCACTTCTTTCGGGTCGAGGTTCCACGAGACTGGGTCGACATCGACGTAGACTGGCACCAGCCCGACTTGCAGGATGGGCGAAGCGACGGTCGCGAAGGTCGTTGCCGGCAAGATGACTTCCGAACCCTTGGGACATCTACCGGAAGCGACGAGCGCCGTAAGCGCGAGAAGATTTGCGGATGAGCCGGAATTTACTGCGACGGCATATTTCTTCCCGATGTACGCAGCGCAGGCTGCCTCAAATTCCCGGACCTTCGGACCTTGCGAAATGCGCATATCGAGCAAGGAAGAAAGCGCATTCCCGATTTCGCGATGATCGAATACCGGCCACCCGATACTCACGCGTCCAGGCGGCGGAAGATTCTGTTTGGTGCGCGCGTTGACGACCTTTTTAAGGAGTGCGAAAAGCTGTCTTGAATCATCCTTGGGTTTCATGTTCGTGTACGAAATAATTGATAGTTGCCGCAAGTCCGTCGGCAAGCGTCGTCCGTGGTTTCCAGCCAAGACATCTTCGCGCCTTCGCAGTAGAGAGTCGGAACGGCCTGACCTCTATGTTCGACGGGCGTTTAAGCGCTTCTGATGAGCGTATCGTAATAGATTTGGTGAGTCTAGTTTCGATGAGTCGTTGCACGATGTGCGCTATATCCTCCATGGATACGAGCGGGCCGCCGATATTGTACGCCGTATTATGCATGCGCTCTGGCGCATCTAGGGCCGCCACAAGCGCATCGACCACATCCCCCACATAGACAAAGTTCTTTTTTGCGGCGAGATTACCGACGAGTACCGTACTCTCAGTAATCATTTTCTGGATGATATCGGATATGAACATGGTCCGCGGTTGGCGAGGGCCATAGACACTGTCCATGCGAAGCACGATATAGGGAATCCCATAGAGCGACTGATAGGTGGTAAGCAGTGTCTCGCACATAATTTTCGCGGCGGTATACGGCTCAAGCGGGAACGGCGTCTCGGTCTCGGTCACGACACGCTTCGTCGTCCTACCGTACAGGCGATCCGTGGAGGTGAAAATCACCAGCTGCTTTTTCCCGCCCTTCCGTATCTCTTCGAGGAGCGAGAGGAGCATGTCGACATTGCGGTCGATGTTCTCTCTCGGCGCGGCGAGCGATTGCGTTATGTCGATGACGGAGGCAAGGTGCACGACTGCCGTCGAGTCGGCAAGCGCCATACGGAATGTCTCGGGCGACGCGAGGTCGCCGCGCACAAACGTAACGCGCTGAGTGTCTTCGTGTGGTTCTCGCGAGAGCGCCTGTACGGCATAGCGCTCCTCGCGCTCTAGTCGGTCGATGAGATGCGAACCGATGAAGCCGGCCGCTCCGGTGACAAGTACGGTGTGGGTGGTCATGGGCGTATGAATGAGCGCAGGACGAGCTCAAGGGTATGATACGGGCCTTTTTTAAATAGCGCATGCATGAGATAGAGGCCGCCTGCGTAGAGTATCCCAGCAAGGCCTATGAGCAGGCAGTACCCGATGTTGCTATTGAAGAACGGGTACCGGAGCAATTGGTACGCGACGAGTACGGGCAGTGCGCATGACAGTGCGGTACTCACCAAGCTCCAGCCGATGCGAGCGAAGTTCATGTGTAGAATCGTCCGTATATAATACAGCGTGAGCATAGCCGTCAATGCCATGCTGAATGTGGTTGCAAGTGCGGCGCCAAGGATGCCAAGCGAGGGCACCAGCAGGAAGAATCCGGCAAGGATGCTCACGGCGTAAACCGAACTGATCATGAATTGAGTTCGCGACCTGCCAAGCGCGTTGAATAGGGAGGCGGCGACAGTAACGAAGAGCATATCGAATGTTGCGCCGACGACCAGAATCTGAAGGTACGGAGTGAGCGCCGTCCAATCGGGACCGAGCAGCAGGAGTACGATGCGGTTGCCAGTCACCAAGACGACGATAAGATACGGAATCGCGAGCGCGAGTAGGATATCCAAGGTCTTGTTCATTCCTTCAATAACGTGCTCGAGCGAATCCTGGAGCCTGGCATAGGACGTGAAGCTCACCTTGTTGATGAGGCTCACGATAGGGGAGGTAGGCGCCGTGGCAAGCGCTTTCGCTTTTCCGAAAAGGCCGAGGTCGGTGGGGCCGGCAAATCGGCCGATAAGCGTATCCTCTGTTGAACGCACGATTTGGTTCAGCGCTTCCTGCCCCAAAAGCCACTGGCTGAACGAAAGCAGTTCTTTAAGCTTGCCGAAATCGAAATCGAGTCGCGGTCGGTACGGATGCAGTACGTAGGTGGCGATGACGAGCGCGAGAACCGAGCCGATCTGTCCGAAGAAGAGTGCCCAGTAAGAATGCAGCGAGTAGGCGAGCGCCACGGCGAATATGGCGTAGCTCACTTTGAGTACCATGTCTCGGATAAACACTTTCTTGAAATCAAGGGTTACGAAGAAGTACGTCTGGCCGATATTTATAAATCCTTGGATGAATATGCCGAGACCAGCGAGCTGAAGTGCTGGCAGGGCGTCGGGGATGTTGAAGAATGCGGCGATGAAGGGGGCAGCAGCGAACACTATGAGAAATATGCCCGTGCCGCGCAGGATGTTGAATGTCCATATGACGTTCAGATACCGGTCTATGGCGCCCTTCTTCTGTATGACTGCCGTATCAAACGCGAGTGCGGTGATGCCGTCGAGCAGGCTCGGCACGATGGCGATAAGGGCGACGATACCGAAGTCGCCAGGGACGAGGAATCGGGCGAGGACCAAGAACGAGCCGAACACGAGCACTCGCTGCGCAATCGTGTTTATAAGCGACCACCGGCCGGCAACGAGCGACTGTCCGAGCGCTCCGGGCGTAGCGTCGCTCATGGAAGGGTGGGCAGGGGGGTGAGGCCGACCTTCTCGCCGAGGAGAAGCGAGAGGGCGCGCATGCCCGCATCCTGCTTCATTTCGTCTGCTGATGCGCCGCGGTTCCACAGCTCGCTGAAGTCGACTTCTACGGAATCCTCGATGAGCGCGGCAATATAGTTCACGAGCGTCTCTTCGTCATGTCGCCACTCGGTCAGCTGCCGTTTGACAAGATATGGCAGCTCGTCGAATCCCTGGCACTTGAGGACGTTGGGGATATCATTGAAGAAGACGTCACCGAAAGTAATGACCGGCTTTTTAAGCAGGAGGGCCTCCCATCCGCTCGTACTCGTGATAGTGATAGTGAGCGCGGCATGTCGGGCAAGTTCCGTTCCGGATAGGTGCGGGGCAATGAGGCGTACATTCGGGATCTTCCGGATTTCTTTGTAGAAGGCGCGTGTACGATATCCGACCATTCCCGGATGCTCCTTTACATAGAGCAGCATGGAAAGCGGGAGGGCGCGCGCGGCCGCCCTGATGAGCTCGATTTGGTTCGTGTAATACGGTGCATAGAGCATCATCGCTATTTCTGGTTCGATATGGAGCGGTACATAAGCGAAGGATACCGAGAAATCAGGAGCGTCATAGAGATCCGAAAAGCCGATAAAGGAGCGAAATTTTCGCTTCAGCTTGTCGAAGAGCGACCACCAAATAAAAATGTCCGTGTAGTCGGGGTTTCGAGCCCTACGAAGATCATGAAAGAACGTGCCGATATGCCAAGGAATGCTCCGAAGCAGTTTTTTTGGACGGAGGAAGGAAAGCGCAGAGAGACGGCCTTTCTTTGCATAGAACTCCTGCATGTAATCGGCATCGTAGGGTGCTGGCTGTTTCCGGAATGTCTCGAGAAACGCGATTGCTTCGTTCTGGGCAGTGGAGATACGTCCCGCTTGAATGGCAAGAAAACGTTCTTTGACCCATGACAAGGTGCGGTAGTCTTCCGAGTACACGATGCGATTGCCGATGCGCGCGAATTCGATATTTATCGTCTGAATGCCGCGCTTCCTGGCAATGTGGTAGAGCAGTAGCGCGGACACGCAACCGACAACCGATAGGACGACCGCGTCCGGCCGCTCCCGGTCCAAGAAGGCGATAATCTCTTTGGCGTACACCTGCACGCACGCGAGCATCTCTTCATGCGAAAGAATCGGCGTGTGGTGCGGATATTCTCGAACGAGCTGGCCATTCATGACCACGCGATCTATATATAGGTACGGCCAGAGATTTGGAATCCCATACTCGCTTTCGAGCCAATCAATGTAGGCGGGGTCCACTTTCTCGTGCCGTATTTTTTGGAAGATATCCTCATCGAGAATAAGGGAGTGGTAGGGGATGTCCTTCTGCGCCACGAGGAAGTCGTATCCCTGCCGCATCTGGACGATGGCACTGAATTGGGTGCCCGGCCACTGTGTCTGTATGTGGCTGGCCATGGCATGCCCTATGTAGGCGAACCGGCGCTGGAGGAAGAAGCTGATTTTCATGAAAGACAGGGGAAGATACTGCGTAGTATATACCGTGCACTAGCTATATAGAGTGTAACGTAGGCCGTAGCGCGCCGGTTTCCATAGTATACTGGCGCATATCGTACCCATGATTTCCTCCATTTTTATAGACGGAACCCGCATAGCCCTACGTCCTTTGGCAGAGGAGGACCTCGCGGGCGACTATATCAGCTGGCTGAACGACTCGGAGGTTGGGGCCCATAACGGACATCATGTATTCCCCTACACCATAGAGGCCGCACGTGCCTACCTTGCCGAGGTAGCGGACTTGAAAAGGAATCTTGTCCTTGCAATCGTTGCCAAAGACACCGGCAAGCACATTGGGAACATCTCGCTCCAGCAGATCGACTATGTGAGTCGGAATGCGGAGTACGCGATTATGATCGGCGATAAAAGCTATTGGGGGCAGGGCATCGCCAAGGAGGCGTCGGTACTCATACTGGCGCATGGGTTCGGCGCCTTGAATCTGCACCGGATATACTGCGGCACATCGAGCAAGAACGAGGCGATGAAAAAGCTTGCGGTCACTCTTGGCTTCACGGAGGAGGGCGTGCGCCGTGAGGCCTTCTTCAAGGCGGGGGAGTACGTCGACATTGTCGAGTACGGCCTGCTCGCTGCCGAATTCTCCGCGCCCTAGCGCCTATGCCGCACGTACGTCCCGGCCCGCTTTTCCCGCATCTGCAATACTGCACACGCTGCTGTATACCCGAGACGCAACATGGCGTCGGGTTCGATGAGATGGGCGTCTGCCAAGCATGTCAGTCCTCAGAACAGAAGATTCATATCAATTGGGTGGAACGCGAGAAGGCGTTCCGCACGATACTCGAAGAAGCGAAAGCCGCGGCAGGTGATAATTATGATTGCATCATTCCCATCAGTGGCGGAAAGGACAGTACCTATCAGCTCCATGTCCTCACAAAGGTATATGGGATGAAACCGCTCGCCGTGACATTCAGTCATAATTGGTGGAGCGAGAGCGGGTGGTACAACCTGCAGAACAGCCTAGAGATATTCAATGTGGACCACATCGCGTTCACGCCGAATCGTGGACTCATCAATCGATTAGTGAAGAAGTCGGTCGAAGGCATCGGGGATGTGAGCTGGCATGATCACGCGGGCGTCGGTTCGTTCCCGCTCCAGGTGGCGGTGCGGTTCAAGATACCGCTCCTGATATGGGGCGAATCGCTCGCGGAAAACTCCGGTCGCGCGACCTATGCCGATCCGGTGCATGCCTTCGATCGCGAGTATTTCATACAGCAGTCGGCGCGATTGCGTGCCGATGAGATGGTTGACACTGAGGTGAGTGCACGCGACCTATTCCCGTTCACTGTGCCGTCGCAGGAGGAAATAGACACAGTAGGTGTGTGGGGCCTCCACTTGGGCGATTATCTCTTCTGGGACGATGAGCGCCAGACGGAATTCCTACGCGATACCTATGGCTGGAAGGAGACGCAGATGGAGGGAACCTATAAGCGATACAAGAGTGTCGAGGACATCATGTCCGGTATGCACGATTTCACCTGCTACCTTAAGCGTGGATATGGCAGGACGACCGAGCAGGCAAGTGTCGATGTGCGCAACGGACTTCTTACTCGCGACGAAGGGTTCGAGCTTATTAGAAAGCACGATCCGATGCGTCCGCACGCACTCGATTATTACCTTGCTATCTCAGGCTCGACCGAGGAGGAGTTCTACGAGACCATGAAGAAGCTACGGCATCCGCGCCTGCAGGGAACGGACACGCCGGTCATACCTAATCCGCACGCGCATGAAGAACGGCTTCTCCCGTTCGCGGAGCAGCTGATCGAGAAATTCAATGTGACTGCGCAGAGGCGTCCGTACCTTAAGTCATGAGCTCGCTTTTCCTAACGCGGTCCATAGGGTCACTCATCGATGACGTGGAAGACGGCAAGCGCACTGCTGAAAGCATTCTTGCGGAATCAATCGATGCCATACAGCCATCCCAGGATACGTTTCGAGCCTGGGAGCATGTAGCAGATGCTGCGCACGCGAAGCGCTTGAGTCTAGGCGCCGACAACGAACGCACCCGTGAAGACCTGCTTCGCTACATGCCGGTTGGCGTGAAGGATATATACAACACGCTCGATTTTCCCACGCAGATGGGAAGCCCGCTTTGGAAGGACTTCACGCCCGGGAACGATGCGCGTGCCGTCTTCAATCTCAAGCGTCAGGGCGCGATCGTCGTAGGGAAGACCGTTACCGCGGAGTTCGCTGTCCATGCGCTCAATTCGACACAGAATCCATGGGACACGAGCCGCACTCCCGGTACGTCATCGAGTGGGTCCGCGGTCGCGGTATCGCTCGGTATGGTACCGATTGCAACCGGCTCTCAGACGGCAGGTTCAATCGTGCGCCCGGCGAGCTTCTGTGGCGTGTATGGATGCAAGCCATCATTTGGCACCATTCCGCGTACGGGTACGCTCAAGACGACGGATAGTCTCGATACACTCGGCTTCTTCGTTGCGCATGCCGAGGATCTCACTCGTGGTTTCGATGCTATGCGAGTGGATGGGCTCGACTATCCGATAAGTACGGAAGCGCTTCGCGATAGTGTGCGCCAGACAAAGCGAACGGGGCGCCCCTGGCGCGTCGGGTTCGCACGTACTCATACCTGGGAACAGGCGCCGAAATACGCGCAGCAGGCGCTCTCTCAATTCATAGAGCAGCTCGCGGGCATCGCGGAGGTGGATGTTGTTGATGCCACGCTTCCGCCTGGAAGCATGCACGCACACCAGATCCACGAAACTATCTATAACAAGGCACTTTCGTACTACTTCAAGGACGAGCATCAGCAGGCCGAGTTCGTATCACCGGTTATGAACGAGCTTATCGAGAGCGGGAAACGTATTCTACTTGCTGACTATGCGAAAGCCGTCGAGGAACAAAATGAACTCATCTATGCAGTTGACGACATGTTCGATGCATACGATGTCATCATCTCGCTTTCTACCGCCGGAGAGGCCCCGCTCCGTGATGTACCGGAGCTTCCCGATCCGTCGCTCATGTGGACGCTCGCGCATTTGCCCGTGGTGAGCGTGCCGCAATTCACCGCTCCGAGCGGTCTCCCGTTCGGGTTCCAGGTAGCGGCACGCAAATACAATGATTATCTTCTGTTCGATTTCATTGAGTTTCTCCGAGCGCTTGGAATGATCCCGAATGCCGCAGGATATGCACTTTCCCATGACTGACATTTCATACACTGTCGGAATACTCGGAGCGGGGCGCATCGCTTCTGGGTTCGATACACCTGATTCCAGGCAGGTGCTCACGCATGCGCATGCTGTTACGCGACATTCGCGTCTCACGCTCGTCGCGCTTACCGACATCGATGCGACGAAGGGTGTAGAAGAAGCCCGTAAGTGGGGAACGGAATTTGTGCCAGCGGCCGAACAGCTTCTGTCAGAAGTCTCACCTGATATCCTCGTGATAGCCACGCCCGATGCAACACATGCGGATATCCTCATCCAAGCGCTCTCGCATCGACCGAGGCTTGTCATCCTCGAGAAGCCTGCGATTATCGATCTGGCTGATGCGGCACGCGTTGAGGAGGCGGTTCGCGCGAGCGGTATCCCCGTTATCGTTAATTTCCGCCGGCGCTTCGATGACACCGTCGTGCGTCTTGCGGAAGAGCTACGAGAGGGGAAGCATGGCTCGGTGCTGTCCGCGGGCGCGCTCTACTCGAAAGGCATCCTGCATACGGGCTCGCATATGCTGGATCTTGCCCGGCTACTGTTCGGAGAGCTCGTAACGAGCGTCCCGCTTTCTAGGCTCGCGGACTGGGAGGGCGAGCCGACCGTCAGCGGTTTCGCTTCCTTCGAACGGTGTCCACAGTTCTCTCTTATGGGAGGGGATGAGCGCGCGTATTCTATCTTCGAGCTTGAGATTCGGACCGAGAAACGGAGGTTTCGGTTCCTTGACGAAGGTATGATGCTTGCAACGGAGGAGGTCATCCCTGACCCACTCTATGCCGGTTTCCGTATCCTTGGGCCCGCTCGTACGGAACCGACGGGATTGGTCCATTCCATGGAGCGATTGATGGAGCATTCGGTTCGCGTGCTCGACGGCAATGAAGAACCGCGCTCGACGCTCACCGATGCGCTTCGAACCGATGCGGCGTGCCGGACCTTCTTATAACTTCTCATTCCGATATGACTACTCTCGCAATCAATGGAGGCGAACCGGTGCGCAGCAAGGAAAAGCTCTTCCCTGCCTATAACCCGATAGGGAAGGAGGAGAAGGAAGCAGCGATGCGTGTGATGGATTCCGGTGCGCTCTCCAAGTTCATTGGCGCCTGGGATTCCGCATTCTTCGGTGGCCCCGAGGTGAAGGCCTTCGAGGCGGAGTGGGCGGACCGGTTCGGCGTGAAGTTCGCGGTCTCCACGAACTCAGCAACCTCCGGCCTCATCACCGCACTTGGTGCTATCGGCATCGAACCGGGCGATGAGGTCATCGTGAGTCCGTACTCCATGTGCATCTCAGCGACTGCGCCACTTTTCTACGGAGCAGTCCCAGTGTTCGCTGACATCGAGCCCGAATACTACTGTCTGGATCCGAAATCGGTTGAAGCTGCCGTCACACCGCGAACGAAGGCTATCATTGTGGTCGATCTGCTTGGTGGCGTCCATGACGTAGAAGCCATCAACGCTATCGCAAAGAAGCACGGCCTCGTCGTCATCGCTGACAGCTCGCAGGCGCCGGGTGCGACGTATGGCGGCCGGATGGCCGGAACACTTTCGGATATCGGTATCTTCTCCCTCAACTATCACAAGCACATACATACTGGCGAGGGCTCCATCGCAGTCACTAACAACCCAGTCTTCGCGGAGCGCATGCAGCTCATCCGTAATCATGCGGAAGCAGTCGTCGAGGACAAGGGAGAGACGAATCTAGTGAACATGGTCGGCCAGAATTACCGCCTCACCGAGCTCCAGGCAGCCATAGGCCGCGAGCAGCTCAAGAAGCTCGATGGCCTTGTGCGAGAGCGTCAAAAGAATTGCGCGTATATCGCCGAACGCTCGCTAGACATGCCAGGTTTTCGCCCGACGCATATCCGGCCAGGCACCGAGTCCGTACACTACATGCAATCGTTCCTTTACGAAGAAGAGATAGTCGGGGTGCCGCGTGCTCGTTTCGTTGAGGCGGTAGCGGCTGAACTCCCGCCGAACGAACTCCAGGAAGAAGAGGGCACGCTCATATCAGGCGGCTATGTGAAGCCCATCTATCTCATGCCGGTATTCCAGAAGCAAATAGCATTCGGCTCCAAGGGGTATCCATTCCGCTCTGAATTCTATGCGGGCGTCGCCCGTTACGAGAAGGGGATGTGTCCCGTTGTCGAGCGTTGGTATGAGAAAGAGTTCGTGTCGCACGATCTGATGCGTCCAGGCATGACGAAGCAGGATCTCGATGATGTCATCACCGCATTCCACAAGGTGTACGCACGGCGTGACGAACTCCGCTAGCACATGCAGAAAACGCTGGTAGTGGTGCATGATGCGGGCGGAGCGGAAATAATCGCCGGGTACCTTCGCGCGAAGCTTCCGCCCGATGCATACGCTGCATATGCGGCAGGACCTGCCGCTCATATCTTCGCGCGCGAAGGGCTGGCGTATCGATCGGCTCCGAGAAGCCCTGCCGGCATGGCACGGTTGATGCGCGCATACCCAAATACTCGACTGCTCACCGCGACCGGCTGGATGACAGGCATAGAGAAAGACGCGCTATGGGCAGCTAAGCACGATGGGCGAAAGACCATCGTGTACCTGGAATCCTGGAACCGATACCGTGAACGGTTCGGCTATCCGACGAAGGGCTGGCAGTCCAACCTTCCGGACGAGATCTGGGTGGGTGATCGCGACGCTGAGGTACTCGCACGAAAGTACTTCCCGCGCACCCATGTCCGCCTCGTCGCAAACGAATACTTCAAAGCCATCATCGCGCGCACGAAGATCGCTCGCAAGACGCGCGCCGCACCAGGCACCATTCTTTTTGTGAGCGATGCCGTACCGGGAGCGGAGCAGATACTCGAGCATTTTCTCTCTGAGCTCGAGAAGCGGGAAGGACCGCACCGCATACGAATACGTTTCCATCCGGCAGACGATCGGAAACGATACAACACGGTGATACGAAAGCATCGTTCCAAATTCGCTATCGAGAAATCCTCCGAGCCAGATATCGCATGCGACCTTGCCGAGGCGCGGCTGGTTGTAGGAGTCGAGACCGTGGCGCTTGTGGCAGCGCTTCTGGCCAGGAAAAAGACCATCGTACTGCCCCGCAAAGGAGCAACACCGTTCCTTCCTCAAAAGGCCCTGCTCCGCCCGAAGACTATGGGGGGCGCCATCCGTTTGATTACAACGCCGTAAAATCGTACAATCCGCCCTATGCAATTCGACTCGCTCACAGGCAAGACCGTGCTCATCACCGGCGGGACCGGCTCGTTCGGCAAGAACTTCGCCAAGCATATCCTGGCCAATTCCACGCTCAAGAAGCTCATC
The DNA here is from genome assembly GCA_964434255.1 of uncultured Candidatus Saccharibacteria bacterium. Classification (GTDB taxonomy): domain Bacteria; phylum Patescibacteriota; class Minisyncoccia; order Phycocordibacterales; family Phycocordibacteraceae; genus C7867-001. Next base: position 21,025 of record CAYSUL010000002.1, on the reverse strand, counting down.
ATCTTCTCTCGCGATGAGCTCAAGCAATCTGAAATCCAGGCGGAGATCGCCGACGATCGCCTCCGCTTCTTCTTGGGTGATGTCCGCGATCTCCCTCGACTCCAGCGAGCCTTTGATGGCGTTGATATCGTCATACATGCCGCCGCACTCAAGCAGGTTCCGGCACTTGAGTTCAATCCGTTCGAGGCAGTGAAGACCAACATCATCGGTAGTCAGAATGTTATCGAGGCAGCGCTCGATCAAGGAGTCGAAAAGGTGGTGCTGGTCTCGACCGATAAGGCAGCAATGCCTGTGAATCTTTACGGATCGACGAAGCTATGTGCGGAGAAGCTTTTCATCGCGGGCAACGCGTACTCTGATGGAAAGACGCACTTCAGCGCGGTCCGGTACGGCAATGTCGTCGGTAGTCGCGGCTCCATTATCGAGAAGCTCATCAAGACCAAGGACACGCATACGGTGACCATTACGGACGAGCGTATGACGCGTTTTTGGATCGACCTCGAGCAAGCCTTCTCGATCGTGCTCTTCGCGCTTCAGCATATGGAAGGAGGCGAGATCTTCATCCCGAAGGCGTCGACCATGAAGCTGACGGACCTCTTCGACATCGTCGTGCCCGGGGCGAAGCGCACCATCATCGGTATTCGACCCGGCGAGAAGCTTCACGAGATTCTGCTTACTAAAGAAGAGGCGCGGCACTCCGTATTCTTCGAGAATTATTTCGTCGTGCTTCCTGAGCATGCGAGTGAGGCCACGACGGAGCGTCTCAAGAAGTATTCCGAAAAAGGCACGCCGCTTCCTCCTGATTACTCGTTCGAAAGCCACGGCACGGAAGGGGAGATGTCGAAAGAAGAGCTTCTTCGCATTGTCGATGGCATACGGGGGGCGGCATAACGAGTTTCTATGAGGTTGCTTGAGCATGAGGGAAAGGAACTGCTCCGCGCCGCAGGGATACGCACGCCAGAATATGCGATAGTGCGATCGGATCAGACAGACCTCGTCCTCTCGTTTCCGCTCGTTCTCAAATCCCAGGTACCTGTCGGCGATAGGAAACGCAAGGGTGGCATCCTTGTGGTGGAAGACAGTGCTGCCTTTACGGCTGGCGCACGCCAGCTACTCGCTACCGAGCTCGATGGGTATCTGCCGGAGTATCTCCTCGCCGAAGAACTTATAGACTATAGACGTGAATGCTACGTAAGCTTTTCATACGATGGCGACGCGCGCGGGCCGGTGCTCGCGCTTGCGGCTGAGGGTGGCACTGGTGTTGCATCGGCCACAATCACGCCGGTGCCCATCCTTATCGGGCTCGATACCGCGCTCGCACAACGAGCGCTCCTCGCTGCCGGTATCGAACCGACCGAAGCCCTTACGAACGCACTCACCACTCTTTGGGACGTGTTCGTAGCGCAGAAACTCGCGTTGCTCGAAGTCAATCCGTTATTCGTGCTTGATGATGGGAGTGTGGTCGCGGGCGATGCGAAGATAGTCACCGATTCCGCTGTCACGAAAGACGGCGAACGTCCGTTTCTTAGGCTTGGTGGTGATATTGCCGTCATCGCTTCGGGTGGTGGTGCATCCATGCTCACTATCGACCTCCTGATGAGCGCGGGCGGGAAGCCCGCTAACTACGTTGAATACTCCGGGAATCCACCAGCTTCAGTAGTTGAAGAACTAACGGTGCGCGTGCTTTCGGTGCCAGGGATCCGCGGCGTCTGGGTCGTTGGTGGCACGGCGAATTTCACCGACACTTACGAGACTATGAAGGGATTCCTCGATGGGTTGCGCCGCGTTACCCCCAAGCCTAGTTATCCCATTGTCGTGAGGCGCGATGGACCTCGTCAGGCGGAAGCGCGGGAATTGCTGGAAGAAGCGGCACGCACGGAAGGATACGCCATCACCGTGTTCGGCCCCGAGTGCTCGATGGCCGCGTCCGCAGAAACATTGCTCGAACGAATGAATCACCATGTCGATACTCATTGATACTGACACTGAAGTGCTGGTGCAGGGCATCACCGGCAAGGAAGGGTCGCGTGCGGCGGCGGCAATGCTCGAGTACGGCACCAAGGTCGTTGCGGGGGTCGCACCCGGCAAGGGCGGACGGATGATCGCGAGTGGGCAGCCGGTATACGAATCGGTGCGAGAGGCGCATGCGGCGCACCCTCGCATAGAGGCGACGCTCATTGTTGTTCCGGGGTCGTTCGTCCGGAGCGCTGTCGAGGAAGCGATCGATAGTGGCATCGGGCTTATCAATATTCTCAGCGAACAGGTACCGCTCTACGATGTCGCCTATATCATCGCGCGCGCTCGCGAAGCCGGTGTGCGCATTGTCGGCCCGTCGTCCGTAGGCATCATATCGCCTGGAAAAGCGAAGATCGGTAGTATCGGCTCGGGCGGTACCGCGCACCGTGTCTTCACGCCTGGGCCGGTGGGGGTTATCTCCAAGAGCGGCGGCATGACTGCCGAGATATCGCGCATCCTAAGCGAGCAGGGGATCGGTCAGACTACTGCGGTCGGTATCGGCGGCGATCCACTCATCGGTTCTGATTTCCTCGATATCGCCCTATTATTCGAGCGCGACCTCGAGACCCGGGCGCTGGTTATATTCGGTGAGGTGGGCGGCGTATACGAAGAACGGCTTGCCGGAGCACTGGCTTCAGGCACGCTCACGAAGCCGGTAGTCGCCCTCATCGCTGGCGTGTTCGCCGAAACTCTCCCGGGCGAGACGCCGCTCGGGCACGCCGGCGCCATCATCGAAGGCGGGCGCGGCGCAGCCTCCGCAAAGATATCCATGCTTCAAGCGGCTGGCGCGCTCATCGCACGTACGCCTGAGGACATTCCGGTTCTTCTTAAAACCGTGCTGTAATTACAATATGAAATTCACAACTGCCATAAGCGACTCTCAAGGAGGGGAACACTACATCTACAATCAATCGATGTCTTCGCTCCTTGCAGCCCATACATTCACCGAGGCGGTATTCCTGCTCTACGCTAAGCGGCTTCCCACGGATGGCGAACGTTCGCTCCTCGATGCGGTGCTCGTGGCATCGAGCGAGCACGGCATAGAGGTTCCCTCCTTGTACGTGCCGCGCGTGTCGGTATCGGCAGGTAATCCCGTGCATGTCGGCATGGCCGCCGGTGTCCTTGCGATAGGTGATGCGCATGGGGGGGCGGGACGTGCCGCCGCGGAGCTCCTCGCGCGCCCGGAAGAACCGGAGGCCCTGGTGAAGGAATTCATTGAACGCAAAAGACGTGTTCCTGGTTTCGGTCATCGTATATATAAGGATGAGGATCCGCGTGCGCGCGCCATCCATGAGAAGGCGCTCGCAGCTGCGGTACCGATGGCCTCCTTCGAGAAGGCATACGCTATCGAAGCCGCGCTCGCGGCCGTTGCAGGCAAGAAGCTACCGCTCAATATCGATGGGGCGTGTGCGGCAGCGGTGCTCGCGCTCTCCATGCCGTCGGACGCGGCAGAGGCACTCTTCGTTCTCGGACGGGTCGCGGGCATGGGTGCGCATGCGATAGAAGAACGTGAGCAGGGCGGCGGGTACCACCCACTCGAAGCAGATGACGTTACGAGGTACCATGAATGATATGATCGAATTTTCAAAACAATGCACGATCGGGAAACGCGTAATAGGCGAAGGGCAGCCAACCTATTTCATCGCCGAGATTGGTGCAAATTTCGACGGTAGTCTCGAGACGGCTAAGGAATACGCACGAAAGGCGAAAGAGATCGGCGCGGACTGCGCCAAGATACAGACCTTCAAGGCAAACAAGATAGTCTCGAGAGAGGCGTTTGCATCTATGAAACTGAAGGGTGTGCACGGAAGTTGGAATCGTCCAGTGGATGAAGTGTTCGCTGAAGTGGAATTCCCGCACGAATGGCACAAAGAGTTCTTCGACTATTGCCGCGAGATAGGCATCACTCCATCGACCGCCGCGTATGATTACGCTGCTGTCGATCTCGTCGATAGCCTCGGTATTGAATTCTTCAAGATCGGTTCGGGTGATATCACGTGGCTTGAAATGATCGAATACATCGCCCGCAAAGGGAAACCCATCATGCTCGCGACGGGTGCCGCCACCTTGGCTGAAGTCGATGAGGCGGTCAGCATCATAGAGAAGACCGGGAACAAGGATCTGGTGCTCATGCAGTGCATAACGAACTATCCTTCGAAATTCGAGAGCGCGAACCTGAATGTGCTCAATACCTATCGAAACGCGTTCGGCGCTATTCTCGGATACTCCGACCACACGCCCGATGATGTGGTGCCGCTCGGTGCGGTTGCGCTCGGTGCTCGTGTTATCGAGAAGCACATCACCTTCGATCGTGGTAATGCGGGGCCGGACCACCCTCATTCGATGACCTTCGAAGAGTTCGGCAAGATGATCGAGCGTACGCGCAATCTCGAGGCGGCGATGGGCACTGGTCGTAAGGAGGTGGTCGAAGAGGAATCGGAGACCGTTATAGTGCAACGACGCGGTCTCGTCGTTACGCGCGATCTCGAGGTGGGCGCGGTACTTACGGAGCAGGATATCGACGTGCTCCGCCCTGCACTTGGCATCTATCCGAAATATAGGGGTGTCATCATCGGGAAGCAGCTTGCGAAAGCACTCAAGCAGGGTCAGCCTATCCGCTGGGAGGATCTCGGCTAACCATATGACCGAACGGGAAGCCTTTCTCGTCGAACTCGCGCATCAGCCGCTCGTAGGAGGCGATGTGATAGTGCTCCTGCAGGGCGATGGCAATAATCGCGTCGCGTATGCCGCTGAGCTCTATGCGCATGGACAGGCGTCTTCCGTCGTACTCGTGGGCGGGGATACCCGTACGCAATACGGCAGCTATCCGGGTAGTGGACTCCGTGAACAATTGCTCGCAGCGGGCGTACCAGCAGAAGCAATCATCTTTGAAGAGACCGCTCAGCATACGCGCGCCGAAGCGGTGCGTGTCATTGAACTCGCGAAGGAGCGGGGATGGAAAAGTCTGCTCATCGTTACATCGCCGCACCATATGTACCGCGCATTCCTGACCTTTCTCAAGGCCATGCAGGATGCCGGCCTCGAACTTATTCTCCAGCCTGCGCCTGTGCGGGATCTTCCATGGCACGCGAATGAACCGTGGGGGAAGCGTATTGAGCTGTTTGGGCCTGAACTCGAACGCATCGAGACGTATGGCCTGCAGGGAGACGTCGCATCGTATGCCGAAGGCCTCACGTATCTGAGGAATAAGGAGTCAAAGTCATGATAACCATCGGCCCAGAGGAATTTAAGAAGATGCCCGCATCGCTCTCGTTCGGGGATGCAGTTGCACCAGTGGTGCCGTTCAGTACAGAGACGCTTGCGGCGCATGCCGAGACGCATATCCTCATCTTCACGCCTCGGACATTCTCGGACAATACGCCCGTTACCGTGAATGCGCTGCGGGAGCGATTAGGAGTCGACCCGGCGGCTTCCGAGCCATGCATGTATAACCAGGACTGGTACCTTAAGGAGGAGTTCGCTGCGGCCGAGACGGCTGATGGTGGCTGGCACCTCATCCGAAGGGGCGTACTTGAAGACACGAGGGCGAAACGTCCAGACGAGATAGAGGCGGCGCTCGGCACCGAGGAATCGTTTCCGACCGCCGTTACCTGCGCCTTCGCGTTCTTTGCATACTGGTTCGCTACAGATGGAGGACGCCTCTGGAACCACGACTTCGTCTGGTGCCGCGACCGCGATCATAACGGTGACCGCATTTATGTGGGGCGCTACGAAGACCCATCGGGCCTGAACAAGAATGGCTTCAATATCCATCGCCACCTCGCCCTGCGTCCTTCTTATGGTGCTGCTCCCGAAGTCGTCGGCTAATTTCCTTTCGTAAGGAAATACTGTGCGCGTACCTGCAGATGCTTGTTGGAATCATCGGCAGCCCATGTATCGAGCTGTTCTCTCGTAATGCGCGAGACGATGCCCATGAGGAGCAGCACATCTGGAGCGAGCGAGTCCATAAGGCTGTACTTTACGAGGAGCTTCTCGAGTGTTCCGCGCAGGGTGTTTATTCGAGTATTGTCGGTCGCTGCCTCCCCGAAGACCTGGAGTGTGGTGCCGAACGAGACGTGATTATACAAGACGCCGATCAGGGATTTCTCTTCCGCTTCGGTCAGTATAGGTTCCATGGCGAAAGTGTATCAAATGAGCAACGAAATGCCCGCGTGCTGGGTTTATACGCTATATATAGGCCATGCTATGCTGCGCACATGAAGAAGAACATCATCCGGGTAGGTGAACGCGAACGGAAGTACGTAGAGGAAGTGCTTGCCTCCCAGTTCAGCGTATCCCGCAAGCTGAACATGATCGGGCGCTTCGAGCGCGCGTTCGCAGATAAGTTCGGCTCGAAATACGCCATCGCGCATACGAATGGGACGGCTACCTTGCACACCGCGCTTTTCGCGGCGGGTGTCCGTGCGGGCGACGAGGTCATTACGACTCCGCTTACGATGTCCGCGACGGCGATGGCCATCCTTCATGCTGACGCCGTGCCAGTGTTCGCGGATGTGAATGAGGAAACGTTCCAGATAGATCCTGCGTCCATCGAGAAGCTCATTACGCCGCGTACGAAGGCGATTATGACAGTTGCACTCTATGGCCTTTCTCCGGATATGGATCCCATCATGGAGCTAGCGAAGAAGCACGGCATCATGGTCATCGAAGATGATGCGCAGTGCTTCCTCTCCACCTATAAGGGAAGGATGGTCGGCACCATCGGCCACCTGTCGAGCTTCAGCTTTCAGAGCCAGAAGCATCTTTCTTCCGGAGAAGGAGGCGTTGTGCTTACCGATGACGAACAGCTCGCCGACACCATGCGCAAGTTCTTCCTGCTCGGCTACTCTGTCGTGAACGCGAAATCCGGGCAGATAACGAAGGACGTGATACAGAACCCGGATTTCGATCGACACGTATCGATGGGCTACAACTACCGCATGTCGGAGTTGGCCGCAGCCGCTGCGCTCGGGCAGACGGAGCATATGGAGGAGCTCATAGAACGTCGCGTCGAGGTGGGCGAGCTATTTAAGGAGGCAGTGGGGGATTGCGCATGGCTCATCCCGCAGGTCACTCCGACGGGCTATACCAATTCATACTGGGCATTCGCGGCGCGTCTTACCCATCCTTCCATCTCATGGACAACATTCCGTACCAGATTCATGGAGCTCGGGGGCGATGGTATATACGCTGCATGGAAGCTGTCCTATCTGGAGCCGATGTTCCAGACCATGGATCTCTCCGGAAAGGAGAGGGTCATAGAAGCTACCTATACTGGAGAGCTCCAGGCATGGGCGCCCGGTCTCTGCCCGGTTGCGGAGAAGGTGCAGAAGCAGATACTCGCGTTCAAGACTAATTATTGGGACTGGGAGCGCGCCCTCGCGCAGGCCGATGTGCTGAAGCGGACCATCGCTTCCTTCGAGTCATAAGCTGGCACTTCTATATATGATCAACGGCAAGAAAGTAATCGCTACGATCGAAGGACGCATGACCTCAACGCGGCTTCCGGGCAAGATACTGATGCCGCTCGCGGGGAAGCCGGTCATGGCGCATATGATCGAACGTCATCGTCGCAGCGTGTACACCGACGAAGTCGTGGTCGCGACGACGACGAACGCTGCCGACGACCCAGTCGTTCAATTGTGCGAAGAGATGGGATGTGCGTATTTCCGAGGGAGCGAGGACGATGTGCTTGGTCGTGTCGTGGGAGCGGGGAAGGAACACAACGCGGATATCCTTGTGCAGGGCATGGCGGACAGCCCGGTCGTCGATTGGCGTTTGGTGGATACAGCCATCGAGCTTCTCGATTCCGGGGGCTACGATTGCACCAGCAACGAATTCGAGGAAACATTTCCTATTGGCTTCGATGTACGAGCATATGACTTTGCGAAGCTGATAGAGGCTGATACGAACGATACCGATCCTGCGTATCGCGAGCATGCTGGATATTCCATTCGTTCGCACCCAGAACGGTTCAAGCTCGGTAACTGGCGAGCGGAAGGCGCTATGCTGTGGCCGACTCTCCGACTTACTCTCGATACAGCCGAGGATTATACGCTTCTATCTGCCGTCTATGACGCTCTCTACCCCGGCAACCCCGACTTTTCTGCCGAGGAGATAGTCGCTTTTCTTGCCCGTCGGCCGGATCTCGTCGCCCTCAATACGGAGATTGTGCAGAAGGTTCCTACAATCGGTGGAGGTATAGAGGAATAGCGTACTGCGCGTTATGCTAGAGGCCATACCGGTACGGCCTATCGTTTTATCCCATGATCACCACACTCCGCTACATCGCTTTTACAGCTCTGTTCGCTATCTTGTTCCTGCCGCTCTACACGGCGAACGAGATGTTCTTCCCCTACATTACTGGGAAGGGTTTCTGCTTCCGTATACTTGTTGAGATCGCGGCGGTGGCTTGGGTAGCGCTCGCATTCATAGATCGTCGTTACCGCCCGCGTTTCTCATGGACATTCGTTCTCTATGGGGCACTCGTGGCTTGGATGTTCGTAGCTGACCTACTTGCCGTGAACCCGCACAAGGCGTTTTGGAGCAATTTCGAACGCATGGATGGGTTCGTGACGCTCATCCATGTCTTCCTTTTCTTCGTGGTCGCCGGGTCAGTACTTTCGGTGGATAAACTGTGGCGGAAGTGGTGGCTTACGTTTGTTGCCGTCTCCGCGCTCGTGTGCGGTTATGCGCTCCTACAGCTTTCTGGCGGGATACCGATAAACCAAGGTGGCGTGCGCGTCGACGGTACGTTTGGGAATGCTATCTATCTGGCTGTGTATCTTATGTTTGCCGCATTTATAAGCGTATGGCAGGCATTCGAATCAAAAGGATGGTTGCGGCACATGCTTCTTGCGCTCGCGGGCTTACAGGTGATCATCCTCTTCAACACCGCATCGCGTGGAGCCATCCTCGCGGTCGTGGGAGCGAGCGGCCTCGCCGCGCTTCTCTGGATGATGGAGTCAGGGAAGCGCGGCCGTATGCGTGCGGCCGCACTCCTCGCCGCACTCCTCATCCTGGTTGGAGGATTCTGGCTCGCGAAGGATAACGACTGGATTACCGCACACCCGATATGGGGCCGTATAGCAAGCATATCCCTGGACGAGTTGCAGGTACGATTCACCCTTTGGAACATGGCGATCGATGGGATAGTAGAGCGGCCGCTCGTCGGCTACGGTCATGAGGGTTTCAATTACGTCTTCAATAGCGAGTACCGCCCTGAACTCTATGTCCAGGAGCCATGGTTCGATCGGGCCCATAGCGCTTTTGTCGACTGGATGGTCGTTGGTGGCATTCCGGCGTTCCTCCTCTTCGTATCACTGCTCTTCGTGGCCGCGCTTGCACTCTATCGAAGTCCCGCCGTGACACCGCTCGAGCGCATCATGCTCGGCGCTGCACTTGCGGCCTATGCACTTCAAGCACTCGTCGTCTTCGATAATCTGTTCTCCTACATCCCGCTCGCGGCTATTCTCGCCTATATCCATTATCGTTCATCACATCCCATCACCGCGCTCGACGTTCTGCCGGCGACAGGGAAGGGCCAAGCGCAGGCGATAATCATGCCGGTCGCCGGAGCGGTCGCCATTTTCCTTATCCTCACCGTGAACATGCCGAGCATGCGTGCGGCCAACGATCTCGTGTATGCGATCTCGCCCATCCAGGGCGGACCGAGTGAGAACAAGGCTCGATTTGAGAAAGCGCTCAGCGACGACTCTTTCGCAACGCAAGAGATACGAGAGCAGTTGGTGAATTATGCCGCGAATCTCGCATCGCAGCAGAACGTTCCTGAGCAGCTCCGTGGTGAGTTCGTAATGCTCGCTATCGCAGAGATGAACAAGGAAATAGAGCGCGCACCCCACGATGCGCGTCTGCGTATTGAAGCCGCGCTCATCTATCGTGCGATAGGAGATTACGAAAGCGCGCTTGGGGAGGTTACCATCGCGGAGCGCCTATCGCCCATGCGTCAGAATTTTATCCTCGAACGTGGCACGGTACTCATGACCGCGGGCAGGCATGAGGAAGCGCGGGACGCCTATCTCGCGGCGTACGCGCTCAGTCCCCAGTTTTCAGAACTCGCCATCTATGCGGCGAGTGGGTACCTGTTGACGGGTGAGGACGTGAAAGCGGAGGAGCTTCTTACGCAGCATCTCGGTACGACAACTGTCGACCATCCAGCGCTCGTTCGTGCCTATTACGAGGCGAAGCGGTACGACGACCTTATCGATCTCTTGCGCACTCATCTGGCGAGCTCGGATTCCGCGACCGCCCGTTATCGGCTCGCGAGCGCCTATGCACTCGCTGGTCGGTATAGTGAAGCGCGTCGGGAAGCGCAAGCTACCATGGCGCGTTATCCGGAGACGATAGGGCAGGGTCAAGCGTTCTTGGCCGGTCTCCCATAACAGAATGACCGTGCGGAAACAGATACTTCTCTCGACGCTCACCACCCTCCGGGTTGGGGGGGCTGCGCGCTATGTTATCGACGTGTGCACGAAAGAGGATCTTCAAGAAGCACTCGCGTTCGTGCGCGAACAGGCACTTCCGTACACGGTGCTCGGTAGCGGGAGCAATGTGCTTGCGAGTGATGCGGGATACGACGGGGTAATACTTCGCATGTGCATTCCTGGCCTTTCATTTACCGAAGACGATGACGGGGGCGTTGTCGAGGCGGGTGCGGGCGTGCTCTGGGACACCATCGTGAAGGAAGCAGCAGTACGCGGGCTGTGGGGCATAGAGAACCTAGCGGGAATACCCGGCACGCTTGGTGCTGCTCCTGTGCAGAACATCGGTGCATATGGCGTGGAGCTGGAGCAGGTGCTCGATTCAGTCACCGTTATGGATGTCGCGAGCGGGAGCGTCCATACGTTCGGGCACGAGGCGTGTGCCTTCACCTACCGTGACAGCCGTTTCAAGCGTGAACCGAACCTCATAATCATCGGTGTCGCCCTCAGACTTACGAACGTCGGTACACCGCAGATCGCATATAGCGACCTAGCGCGTCTCCTGGAGCAGGGAGACGCACTCGATACGCCAGAACGCATCGGGAGCGCGGTTCGGCGGGTGCGGGCCCGTAAGTTCCCGGATCTGGCGAAGTACGGATCCGCCGGCTCGTTCTTCAAGAACCCGATCATCACGGAAGAGGAGTACCAGGAATTGTCGAGGCGGTTTCTTGATATAGTCCGCCAGCATGGCGCGATACCTCAGTATCCGTTGCAGCGTCGGGGTGCGGTAAAGATTCCGCTCGCGTACATACTGGATAAGATTCTCGGCTTGCGCGGGCATAGTCACGAGAACGTGCACCTGTTCGAGAACCAACCATTGGTGCTTGTGGCGGATGACGGCGCGACAGCACATGACGTCGACGCACTTGCGAACGATGTCGCGCAGAAAGTATTCGACGCGACCGGCATCACGATTGAGCGTGAGGTGAGAAATATTCCGGCGGAATAATATTTTTATAGAAATATTTGCGCAAAACTTTTTTGATAAAGTTATCCACACATTTTATTTTTTCGTTACAAAAAAATCCTGCACGCGCAATAATAAATAACGGAACACACGTGCAAGAACTTCTTCGGAAGAATTTGCGTGTGGGTCGACAATACTAGTCGTAGGAATTTTCATCCAGACATATGGCAGCAAAAAAGAGGAAGGTTGCGAAGAAGTCTACTGCAAAGAAGACGACCAAGCGCAAGCCTGCAAAGAAGGCCGCAAAGAAGTCTACTGCAAAGAAGACGACCAAGCGCAAGGCAGCAAAGAAGCGCAAGTAATTGCATTCTTAGGAACGGCGCCCCACTGGGGCGTTTTTCCTTTTCCCTCGGAGCCGCCCGGCCTATCTTCGAAGCCGCCGTAGAGGTATAGTGCTCGGTATATGGCTGATATCCTCGGGCGATTATTCGCCCAGAACGAGTCCGCGGGATTCATAAAGACCGCGAATCCGGTGGTCGTGCAGGCCCTCTCGCTTGAAGAGGGGATTAAAGCGCTTTCACAGGAGCAGATGCAGGAGCGTCTCGCGTCCGTACGTGAGCGCACGGGCGGCATGCCCGAGAAGAACGATGATATCGCGGAGGTGTTCGCGCTCGTGCGCGAGGCGTCTGTCCGGACGCTTAAGGAGCGCCACTACGACGTGCAGCTTATCGGAGGTCTCGCGCTCGCCAAGGGACGCATCGCCGAGATGCGCACCGGAGAAGGCAAGACGCTTGTCGCGACACTCGCGGCGACACTGCGCTCGCTCGCAGGCAAGGGCGTGCATGTCGTGACCGTTAACGACTACCTCGCCAGGCGTGACGGCGCGTGGATGGGACAGGTGTACGGATACCTCGGTCTTTCGGTCGGTGTCGTGACTTCGAACGGCTCCTATATATATGACAGCGAGCATGTGCCGGAAGCGGAGGACGCCGAGCGCGACGAAGCAGGCTCGTTCAAGGTGTTCTATGACTACCTCCGACCCGTTTCGAAGAAGGAGGCATACGCAGCTGACATAACTTACGCAACGAATAACGAGCTTGGATTCGACTACCTTCGGGACAATACGGCGTATGACCCAACCCAGCTCGTCCAGCGCGGGCACCATTACGCCATCATCGACGAGGTCGACTCCATCCTCATCGACGAGGCGAGGACGCCGCTCATAATCTCCGGACCCGCTGCCGCGGTCGAGGGCCTCTATGAGCGCTTCGCTTCTATCGTGGAAGGCTTCATCAAGGATGAGGACTATACGGTGGATGAGAAGCAACGCGCGGTGCAGATAACGGAGGCGGGTATCGCGAAGGCGGAGCGCGCGCTCAACATCGAGAACCTCTATACCGAAGGCGGGATGAAGTATGCGCACCATCTCGATACGGCCGTACGCGCGAAGGCACTCTTCAGCAAGGATAAGGAGTATGTGCTGCGCGAGAACGAGATAGTCATCGTGGACGAGTTCACGGGACGCCTCCAGCCAGGGCGCAGGTGGTCGGAAGGCCTTCATCAGGCGATAGAAGCCAAGGAGGGGGTGCCGATACAGCGCGAGACTCGCACGTATGCATCGGTGACGTTCCAGAACTATTTCCGTATGTACGAAGCGCTGGCGGGTATGACCGGCACGGGTATCTCGTCCGAGGAGGAGTTCTATACCGTCTATAAGCTCGAGGTGGTCGCGGTGCCTACCAACAAGCCGGTCAAGCGCACCGACTATAACGACCTTATCTTCCAGACCGCCGCTGGGAAGTACGAAGCGCTCGCACGTCACGTGCGCACCATCAACGAGAAGGGGCAGCCTCTCCTCATAGGTACGGTATCCATCGAGGATAACGAAGTAGTGAGCGAGCACCTTAAGAAGGCGGGCGTGCCCCACGAGGTGCTCAATGCGAAGAACCATGAGCGCGAAGGAGAGATAATCGCGGACGCGGGGAAGAAAGGGCAGGTGACGGTCGCGACCAACCTTGCGGGTCGTGGCGTCGACATCAAGCTGGGCGGCGCGCTCGCAACCCCTGAAGCGCGAGAAGCGGTCCGTGAGCTCGGCGGTCTCGCCGTCATCGGCACGGAGCGTCACGAGGCAAGGCGCATCGATAACCAGCTGCGCGGTCGCTCGGGTCGCCAAGGTGACCCCGGCGAGACCCGATTCTATGTCTCGCTCGAGGATAAGCTTATGCGCGTGTTCGCGTCCGACATGATAAAGAACGTGATGGGCACGTTCAAGATACCGGAAGACGAGCCTATCGAGAGCCGGATGATAACCCGGTCGCTCGAGACCGCACAGAAGCGCATCGAGGGCTTCAATTTCGATTCCCGTAAACAGGTGCTCGCGTACGACGACGTGCTCAATACCCAGCGCCTCGCGGTATACAGTGAGCGTCGTGCAGCCCTCCTTGGTACCGACGAAGAAGTGGACGCTCACGTGCGCATGCGCCTCGCCGGCAATACCGAAGCTATCGCAGTCTATGAAGCGAAGCGTGCGGAGATAGGGGACGAGGCGTTCCTTCCGCTCATGCGCCGTCTCATACTCCAGGTCACCGATGCCTTCTGGCTCGAGCATCTCGAGACCATGGATTATCTTCGCCGCTCCGTATCGCTGCGCGCCTACGGTCAGCGCGACCCGCTTATCGAATACCGTCGTGAAGGACTCGATCGCTTCAATGTGATGGAGGATGCTATAGCGCAGGCGCTCGCGGATTCTCTCCCGCATATACAGCCTGCCGATGATGCCCGCATCCGGGCGGAAGAAGAACGCACGCGCCGTGCACTCGTCGCGGCGAGCGAAGGCGGGAACGGGGCAGCGCCCGCTGCCCCTATCGTGAACACCACTACATACGGCCGCAACGATGAAGTCACGATACGTAAGGGAGAGGAAACGCAGACACTTAAATATAAGAAAGCCGAGCTGTTGCTCGCGGATGGGTGGACCATCGTCACGTAGGAGTGAGAGAGAAAAGCCCCCGAGCTCGATATCGAGCTCGGGGGCTTTTCTGGTATTTTCATGCGCGACCAGGTAGGCTCAAGCTATATGGCACTCGTCGATGAAATGAACGTACGCGCGACCGCAGGACGCGGTGGCGATGGTGTAGTC
>CAYSUL010000002.1:0-6362 GCA_964434255.1 uncultured Candidatus Saccharibacteria bacterium | reverse complement strand
GGAGGCGGGTTCGGTAATGCCCACTTCAAGAGCTCCGTTAACCGCAATCCATTCGAGACTACGAAGGGTAAAAAGGGGCAGGGTGGGGATATCCATATCACTCTCAAACTCATCGCGGACGCGGGATTCATCGGCTTCCCGAACGCGGGGAAGTCCTCCCTCGTGAACTCGCTTACAAGGTCTAAGTCCAAAGTAGCGGCATATCCGTTCACGACGCTCGACCCTCATCTCGGCGACTTCTACGGGTTTCTCCTTGCTGATATTCCTGGTCTCATCGAGGGTGCCTCGAGCGGACGAGGTCTCGGAGCCAAGTTCCTTAGGCACATCGAACGTACCAGATTCCTTGTGCATCTCGTCTCGGCTGAACAAGAAAACCCTGCAAAAAGCTACCAGGATATACGGAAAGAGCTTGCTACCGTCGATGGGAATCTAACTGATAAGCAAGAGATCGTCGTGCTCTCCAAGGTAGATATACTCCCCGAATCCGAGCGGGAAGCGGCTGTTACCGCCCTCTCCAAGGCGATAGGGAAGGAGGTCATACCCCTCTCGGTCATCGATGACGAGCTCCTGAAAGCGTTCGCAGATAGGCTCACGAAGGAGCTCACGCCCGGACGGTAGCCGCTTGCGCCAGGGCTCGCCCTCGGGGTACCGTGTAGCCAATGAGTTATCGCCCCACCATCGGTCTTGAAGTACATGCGGAGCTCGCCACGCGGACCAAGATGTTCTGCGACTCCGCGAACGACCCGGATGGGAGCGAACCCAATACGAATATCTGCCCGATCTGCCTCGCGCACCCCGGTACGCTTCCGGTCATAAACCAGGAAGCGCTTCGTCATATCGGTCGCGTCGGGACCGCTATCAGTGGCACTCTCGCCGACTATACCGAGTTCGACAGGAAGTCGTATTTCTATCCGGACATACCGAAGGGGTATCAGATCAGCCAGTACGAGCGACCGCTCGTGTCGGGTGGTGAACTAGCAGGTGTCGCGGTGACACGCGTGCACCTGGAAGAGGATACGGCGCGCTCCGCGCACATTGCGAAGGGAAGCATCGTCGACTTTAACCGGGCCGGCGTCCCTCTCATGGAGCTCGTCACAGAACCCGTCATCCATGATGCCGAGACTGCGGGACGCTTCGCTCGCGAACTCCAGCTTCTCCTGCGCACACTCGGCGCATCGCATGCGAATCTTGAGAAAGGCGAGATGCGCGTAGAAGCGAATATCTCTGTTTCGAAGAATGATACCTTCGGTACGAAAGTGGAGGTCAAGAATCTGAACTCGTTCCGCTCGGTTGAGCGCGCGATAGAGTTCGAGGTAGCACGGCAAATAGAACTCATTGAGGCTGGAGGGAAGGTGACGCAAGAGACCCGCGGGTGGGATGAGAACAAGCAGGTCACGTTCCCGCAGCGGCTCAAGGAGGGGAGTGCCGATTACCGCTACTTCCCGGAGCCCGACCTGCCGAAGCTCGTGCTCTCCGAGATCCCCTGGCTTACGAAAGAGCAGGTGCTCATGTCCATGCCGGAACTCCCTTGGGAGCGACGTGCGCGGTATGCGTCCCTCGGACTCAACGATGCGACGGTGACGCAGTTAGCGGGAAGCGTCGAAGACAGCGCATTCTTCGATGTATTCCTTGCGGAGACTAAAAAAGATCAGGCGCTTGTGAAGATCGGCGCCAACTATTTGATATCGGATGTTGCGGGTGAGCACGCGAAACTCTCGCCGCAGGCATTCGCAGAGCTCATGCGAATGATCGAGCAGGGGGAGATATCCTCTCGTGGTGCAAAAGAAGTGCTTGCGATGCTCGTTGCAACGGGGGCCACATCGTCCGTTGCCATCGCTCAAGAGCTGGGCGTACTTCAGGTGAGTGATCCCGAGGCGCTTCGGGCTATCGTCCGAGCAGTCATTGCCGAGCATCAAGCAGTCGTGGTGGAGTACCTGGCAGGCAAGGAGAGCGTCCTCCAGTTCCTGGTAGGTCAGGGAATGAAGGCATCCAAGGGAGCAGGGAATCCTGGGACCCTTGCCTCTCTTCTGAAAGAGGAGATTGGGAAGTCATAAGGAGGACGGCGCGAATTGATGAGACAAAAAACACCCAGTGGGTGTTTTTTGCTTGTACATGACGGGAATATCCATCTTGTTAACAACCCATTTCATACGAGACGAGAAAAGCTTATACTCAAAGCATGGATGAACTCACTATTGGAGACAAGATGTATATCTCGTCGAAGCGTGCGGCAAAAATAACCGGATATGCGAAGGATTACGTCGGTCAATTATGTCGCGAGGGTCGTGTTGAAGCTCGTTTAGTCGGAAGAAGCTGGTATGTGCTGGAATCTGCTATAAGGGAGCATCGTTTTGGCAACGGAGCCGGAAAGAGTGAGCCTATTGCCTCACTCGAGACTGATGCGGAGCCCTCTACGGCTATTTGGGAGGCCCCTCGGTACGTGTCAGAGCCCGAAGCACCTCTCATGCCCGTATTTCCGTCTGTAAAGCCGCCAGAGACGGCTGTAGCGGTAACAGAAACCACTCCGGCTGTTTCCATGATGCAAGACGCCTGGAAAGAATGGTTCGAGGCACGGGAGAGAGCGCTTCCTCAGAACGAGGAGGAGAAGGCCGCGGAAGATGCGTTGCCCGTCCAACCTGAAGTCGATCTTGAAGAGCCGGTAGAACTACTCGAAGAAGAGATCGTCGTGGTTCGGGCAACCGACATATCTAATGAATACAACACATTCGCTGTTTCACACGAGGAGACACGTACCGCACCAATTTCTCAATCGTCTCCCGAAGTGGGACAGCGGCTCTCCTCACTCGATGAGGAGGAGCGAGTTCCTCTTACTATCAATCGCCCTGAACCGCCTCCCGTCGCGACTGTATCAGCTCGTGCACATGCTAGCGGGGGAGTCATTGATCTATCGAGGAGAGCACCAGCACCTCCCATAAGAACCAACGGCCGAACTTCTGCGCCTGTTACAAAGAAATCACGCCCAAGAGTTAATAGCATTCAAGCAGTACTGGTAGCTGTCGCGGGCGCGGCACTTATAACAGCGCTTATAGGCAGCGGAGTAATGGACACATTTCTATCTCAGCGCGGCATTGATACCAGCGTCCGCGGGCATGTATTTGATTTCGTGCGAGGTGAAAGCGAGATAAAGAAGTAGATATATAAAGTGTTTCTCGTCTCGTGTATACGAGATTGATTTAGAGCAAAATCTCCGTGTGCGCGGAGTTTTTTGTTTTCGCTCCCATTCACCTTCGCAGATAGACTCCGTGCACGCGTTTTTGAATGCATTCGGGGTTCAGTTGTTATTTAAGGGGCCTTCTACGGGCGATTTTGAGCCTCCAAGACCATGCATTAAGGAACTTCAAAGACGCATATCGCACTGGTTTCCTTGAATACATGTTTAATGCAGCAGACTTTCGTGCGCTTCTACCTTTAAATTTCGTCTTCGACATGGCGTTGAAGTAATCGATCGCCCCGTTACTTTTTTGTGTGCGACCAACAAAATTTTCCTCATGAAATGTTTCTAAAGCTATCCACAAAAATTACTGCGTTATTTCCGAAAAGACAGATAGAATTTAGTTAATTCGGTTATCCGACATGCACCCATTCCTTGAAAACAATTTGATCTCGACTAAGGAGGCCTCGGAAATTTCGGGGTACCATTCGGACTACCTCGCACGCATGTGCCGTGCAGGAAAAATCGAAGGACAGCAAATCGGTCGTGCGTGGCTCGTCTCGAAAGAATCCGTACTCGCATTCGTTCGTGAACAGGAGGAGCGAAAGCGCTCGCTCGCTGAGTCATTGTCGAAGGCGCGTGAGGTTGAATATCAGAAAGTAGTTAGCGAAACGGTCAAGGATGTTGTAGAGCCAGCGGAAGTGGAAGTTGTAAAGGAAACGCCATCGCTAGTCGCTCCGGTGCCGCGATACGTACCGACCGCACCGGTCCCGTCCCCTTACGTATCGAAGATCGGCGTATTTACTCGGCAGATATACGCGCTCGCACTCACGATGGTCATCCTCGGAGCGAGCTCCGTCATCGCTTCCTCGGGGGTCATCGCTTCGTTCTTCGATACCGGTATTCGACTTGCTACGAGCCTTCATGGCATTCAGGGTGACGTGCCCGTCTCATCTCCTCGCGTGTACGTCGTGACCGCACCAGAACCTGTGGATGTTCTCGCGTTCGGTGACGCGATGCTGCGTAGTGTCGATGTGCTATCAGCACCCGCCGGTCTTTCTGCATTCGCGCTCATCGAGGAGCGTACCGCGTTCGTTCCGGACCCCTCCGTGAATCTTGCGCAGGATACCCTTGCTGCATTCCTCAACCCGTTCGCGAGCATCGATGATGCGAAGCGCGCATATCTCGCACTCATCGATGGAAGCGGAAGCAGTCTTCTTTCGATAGGCGTGCGCATACGTGATGGAATCGCAACGCTCCCCGCTTCCTACCTTTCATTCGGGACTTCGTTCACTGCCGCGGTGCATGCGGTACAGGATGCGTACGAGCACGGCGTGTACGCATGGGTGGAAGGCGCAAGCGATGTGCCGGAGTATGCGACAGGAAGCGCGCTTGCGCTCGGAAGGAATATCTCCAGTTCGATTGCGACTGGTATTCGTACCGCCCCTCTCGCGTACGAGCGCAGCATCACGGATTTCTCCGAGGCGAGCCGTGCCATCGCTCATCAAGCCCTCAGGAGCGAGCTTGCGATAGGTAATTCGTTCGGTTCGCTTGCGTACGACACGGGGCTCGTTGGTGCTCCTGTGCGCGAGGAGGCTTCGAAGCCGATTGCGGCAGCGGAACAAGAGCTCGCATACGTTGAGGAAGAACCTATCGCAACGGTCACCGCAAACGTAGGGCTCGCCTCTCCCTTCGCTGCGTTCCCGCTGGACTCGGTATCCCTGCTGCCGGACTGGTTCCTCGACCGCGCTCAGTATCTAGCACGCGCTACCTATGGCTCTTTCTCCGCGTTCTTCGATTGGGCAGGCTATGCGGTCGCCACCATCGTCGATCCATATACGAACCGATTCCCGATAGTCATGGTCGACTATCCGCGTTCCGCAATAGGCGGGACCACGACGAATATCGTTAACACGGGCACAAGCACGCTCGTGCAGAACATATACCAGAACCAGTTCACCGAGGGCGCTTCGGTCGCGTACGTCGATACCTGGGTCGCGAGGCTCCAGCGCGCCATCGATACGAACGCCGAGAATCAGAGTGATAGCGGTGGGATAACCACGGTGTCGGGCGACATCCACGTCAACTCGCTCATCGTCGACACGACCGGCGCATTCACTGGTACGCTCTCGGCGGGTGCCACTACCGTCAACGGGAATCTTTCGGTTACGGGCGATGCCAACATTACCGGAACGCTCACGGTCGGCAGCTTCACGGTCTCGAATCTCTCGGTCACGAGCTCGCTCATTGGGCCGTACTTCACCGCCACCTCGACCACCGCCACCTCGAGTTTCGCCGGCGGTTTCTACGCGAAGCGCATAGAGGCGGGCGATTATCTCGCAGGCCCGTACGTGCTCGCGACCTCGACCACTGCCACCTCGGTCTTCTCGGGCAACATCGCAGCGAACGGCAACACGACGCTCGGAGACGCTTCGAGCGATACGCTCACCATCAACGCGTCCATAGACTCATCGCTCATTCCCTCCATCACGAGCACCTATGACCTCGGCTCATCGACGCGCACCTGGCGCAACGCGTACATCGATACCGTTCTCGCAACGAATGCGTCGTCGACATACGCGACCTCGACCACATTCTCGACGACGAACTTCCGTCTCGGCAGCGAACTCTTCACCTCGCTTCTTGGTAACGGCCTCACGAACACAAGCGGCGTCCTTTCGGTATCGACTTCGAGCCTCGCGTCCGGCTTCTTCCTGCAGAACGGGAATAGTCTCGGTACGACTGCAGTGCTTGGCACCAACGATGCGCAGGGCCTCCAGCTCGAGACCAATAACCTTCCGCGCATCACGGTCGACTCCTCCGGCAATGTAGGTGTTGGTACCTCGACGCCAGGCTCGCTCCTCTCGCTCGCGAACATCGCGAATTTCACTACCGCGACTTCCACCTTCTATGCAACCGGCGGTATCAATCTTTCGGGCGGCTGCTTCGCGGTGAACGGAACCTGCATCACCGGGGCGGGTGGCGGTGGGTCAGGTACGGTGAACACCGGTACCGCCGGCCAGATTGCATACTATGAATCGAATGGTACGGCTGTATCTGCGACGTCGAGTATGTTCGTATCACCGACTGGGAACATCGGTATCGGCACCACCTCGCCGTATGCGAAGCTCTCGGTCGTAGGGCAGGCGGTCGCGGAATACTTCACCGCGACCTCGACCACCGCGACCTC
>CAYSUL010000001.1:269682-311740 GCA_964434255.1 uncultured Candidatus Saccharibacteria bacterium | reverse complement strand
CGAGCGGATAGATGAGGTGCGCCTCGAACTGGTTCACGACGAAGAAGAGGCCGGCAACGATGAGTGCGAGCGCGAAGCCGCCTGAACCGAACGCGACGATGACCGCGAAGATGCCCGCGATGAACGAACCGAATATCGGGATGAGGTCGAGGACCGCCGCGATGACCGCGAGCAGGAGTGCGTACGGGACACCGAGAATGAGGAGGCCCAGATACACGATGACACCGACGATGAGTGATAACAGTAACTGTCCTTGCATCCATAACCCTATCTTCTTCTTAGCGCGCAGCCAGAGATCAATGACGTACTCCTCGTGCTTCACGGGCGTCACGAGACGGATGAAATCATCGACACCGGTCTCCTGTATGGCGAAATAGAACGAGAGGACGATGACCAGTATCAGCGCGAAGATGCCGCCGAAGAAGGTCGAGACGATACGTACGACGCCGCCGGACGCGTCCGTGAATGCGGAGCGGAACGCGAAGAGCGTATTGAGGATGGACTGTGCCTGGTTCTCCCCTGCCGCGACCACGCTTGCGTCGGTCAAGCTCGTGAGCGACGCTGGAAGGTTAAGCGTATTGAGGTACTGCGGAGCGGAGAGGAGGAAGTTCTGCGTATCCTCAAGAATCGGCGGGAAGAACGCGTAGATGACCCCGAACAGGGATCCGAACACCACCGCATACATCATCGTCACTGCTACGACGCGTGGAAGCCTATGCTTCACGAAGAACGCGACGCCTGGCTCGATAGCGGAGGCGAGCACGATAGCGGTCACGACGAGGAGGAAGAGGTCGCGGAGCGTCCAGAGCGCATAGGCTGCGGCGAGCACGAGTATCACCCGTACGACGGTGCCGGTGGTTATCGAGATGGTGGTGTTCTTATCCATAGAGGGTGATTTCAGTAAATGCTAGCACACCATAGGAAATACGGGCCGAAAATGCAAAAGGGCCGTCCTAAGACGACCCTTTCTTTTATTTGGTCCCTTGCTCGACCACCGGGATAAAGGACTTGCAGTGTTTCTTCCGCTCGCCATTCGCCGGAGCCACGTAGACCCCCTGACTGATGTGCACGAGGCTGCAGACCTCTACGATCCGTGCACGAGTTACGAGCGAACGCGCGAGCGCTTCCGCCAGGTCTCCCCGCACATAGACCGGTCGGTCTATCTCGAAGGGCTGCTCAGCGCCTTCATACATGGCGGTTGAAAAGAAGAAGAGCACCTTCGCGTCCTGCAGATCCCCGACGAAAACGGTCGTTTCGGGTGGGGTAAGCGATGCCTCTTCTGCGTGCAGGGCATTAGTGCCGGCGAACCCTGCCGCGACGCATACTGCTGCGAATACCAGAACCGCCCACCGAACCGTCCGCTCGGTCGCGGAGGCTTTTTCTTTTGCCATGATGGCCTCCGTGAATGTTCGTGCGCATGAGCGCGCCAAACCATAGAACACACCCGTTGGACGATAATGTCAATCTACCCGAGCGCTTGACGTATGCGGTCCCCGACCTCCTCTATGGAAAGACGCTCCTGCTCCCCACTATCGCGATGGCGGAGCGTGACCGTATCCTTGAGTTCCGGCGTCTCGCCGAGCGTATCGAAATCGATAGTGATGCAGAACGGCGTACCTATCTCGTCCTGGCGGCGGTACCGCTTGCCGATATTCCCGTTATCGTCCCAAGCGATAGCGGGATGTATCTTCTGGAGCGTACGACGCACCTCCTTCGCCTTCTCGACGAGCTCCGGCTTGTTCTTCAGGAGCGGCGATACCATCGCCTTGATGGGAGCTATCTTCGCCGGTAGTTTAAGCACGATGCGCGTCTCGCTACCGAGCTCATCCTCGTGATATGCGGACACAAGCGCCGCGAGCATGGTGCGACCGACACCGAGCGATGGCTCGATGACATGCGGAAGGAATTTCTCCCCGGTCGACTCATCGAGGTATTCGAGCTTTGCGCCCGAGTGCTCCTGGTGCGCTGCAAGATCGAAGTCGGTCCTGTACGCGAGTCCCCACAGCTCTTTGCGACCGAACGGGTAATCGAACTCGAAATCGATGGTGCGCTTGCTATAGTGCGCGCGATCCTCGGGAGTGACCTCAAGCTCATGCAGCGCATCGGTCGGAAGGCCGAGCTCCTTCGCGAACGCGAGCATGCCGGTGCGCCATTCCTCGAAGGCGACCTCCCATTCACCTGGACGTACGAAATACTCCACCTCCATCTGCTCGAGTTCGCGTACGCGGAATACGAACTCGCGCGGCGCTATCTCGTTCCGGAATGCCTTCCCTATCTGCGCGATACCGAAGGGAAGCTTCGGATGGAAGCTATCGACGACGTTCTTAAAGTTCACGAAGATGCCGCCTGCGGTCTCGGGTCGCAGATACACAGTGGCCGACTCATCTTCAGTCGCGCCCGCTTTCGTCGCGAACATCATGTTGAACTGGCGCGTCTCGCCGAGCGTTCCCTTCTTTCCGCACGATGGGCACACGTCCGGGCTTTCGAGGTGGTCCGCACGGAAGCGCTTCTTGCAGTTCGTGCACTCGACGAGCGGATCACTGAATCCAGAAACATGGCCTGACGCTTCCCACGCCTTCGGATTCATGAGGATGGCCGCATCGAGGCCGTACATGTCATCGCGCGAGTCCACGAACATGCTCCACCAGAGATTCTCGATGTTCTTCTTGAGGGCGACACCGAGGGGGCCATAGTCGAAGGTGCCAGCGAGGCCGCCATATATCTCGGACCCCGGGAACACGAAGCCGCGCCGCTTCGCGAGCGAGACGATGGTGTCGAGGGTGACCGGTACCTTATCCATGAAGACTACTGTACTTGGCCAGCACCCGGATTCCAAGCCGGGTCGTTATCGATGTGGGTCGTGAGCGCAGATGTTGCTCCCATAACCTTATTGCCCGTGAACCTATCCGTGCC
Source organism: uncultured Candidatus Saccharibacteria bacterium (assembly GCA_964434255.1). Taxonomy (GTDB): domain Bacteria; phylum Patescibacteriota; class Minisyncoccia; order Phycocordibacterales; family Phycocordibacteraceae; genus C7867-001. The sequence goes on along the minus strand of CAYSUL010000001.1, from coordinate 308,827 downwards.
TGAATAGCTCGTCGGGTTCACGATGACGGGCGAGGTGGCGCGCTGGGACGCGCTTGGAAGGAGCGACACCTGGAAGTACGCGGTCTTGCTAGCGGTGCCCGGCGGCACGTCGCCCGCGTTCCAGGTGACCGTCCTCGAGGTATCGTTGTACGTGATATTGCTCCCGCTCGGGCTTATCTGCCCTGTGTACTTCACGTATGACGGCAGCGTGGCGGTGACGGTCGCGCCGCCCACGGAATTCACCGAGTTAGCGAGCGTCCACTGAACGGTGTACGTCGTCTCGCTGTCGGCTTTCGGTGGCCACGGCCCGGTATTCGTGAACGGTCCCTTGGTGCGCAGTGCGCTCGACTCAAGCGAGAGCTCGGTCTCCATCTTGAGCGTGCGCGTGATGGTCGAAGAGACGTTCATTGGGACGTTCCGTTCGTTGAGCCTTCTCCCGGCGACCGAGATGATGAGCTCGACTGTCGGGTTACGCAATGCGGCTGCTCCCGCGCCGGACTTCGTCGCGAAGCGGAACGATCCATTGCCGGTCTGGCCAGGGCCGACTTGAGCAAGCGCGGGAATGGTCTCGCTCGCGAACGTGATGGTGGAGTCGGAGGAGCGGTAGAAGCCGTTCGCAGTGGTGATGCTCTCGGGATCGAGCGCATTGCCGCTCAGCTTGATGCGTATCTCCGCGTCCTGAATAGGGGTCGTGAGCGTATTCACCCAAGACAATACCCCGTCGACCGGAAGGCCGGGCGAGAGCGTTATGTTCCCGGTCGTGTCCCGATTGAGCGAGAGGGTGGGCGCCAGGAACGGCTTCTCGACAACCACTGACGCCTGCGCGGTCGTGTACGAAACGGCAAGCGTGGTGGCGTCCGCGCTCGCACGCGTTCCGGTCGTGAACCTGAATACGCGTGTATCCCTATCCTCCCCCGAGATGCGTCCGGTGATACGCACGACTTTCTCCTCTCCCGGAGCGACGGTACCCAAATCGAACAGTGAGCCGCTCACTGGAGCCGGAACTGACTCGGTCACGACGAACCCGGGAGGATACTCCGCAAGCAGCGCAGCGTTCATAAGTGGGGTAGCGGCGTTCGAGCGGACAGCGACCGCTATCGAGAACGGTTGCCCTGCCGAGACCGCAGACAGCGCGCCGATAGACACCGAGAGCGGTGACGTGGTTATGGTGAATTCGTATGTCTCCTCTTTTATGAAAGCTGAGTTGGAACCGGGCGTCCGGTATTCGAACCGGATAGGAAGGATTACCTTCTGGCCTTCCGATCCGAAAAGCACGGCGCGCACCGTGCGCTCCCCCTTCCCGCCTGCGGGCAGGTCCCCGAGCGTGTCGCTGTAGTGCGAGAACATGTCGGCTTTATCGTCCGCTGAACGCGTACCCTCCGGGAAATCCACCGAGAGCGTCGTTCCTGAAAGCGGTACCGGATTCTCATTCTCTACCGTGATCAGCAGCTCGACCGTGTCGCCGCTCCCGATGGTGGTAGGTCCCCGCACGCCTATGGCCACATTCTCGGTCGAGACGGTGCGTCCTCCGAAGATGATGAGTCCCCCCGCTACGATAAGCGCAATTGCGAAGAATGTTCCGGCACCGATAAGGAAAAGAACGGAGCGGGGAAGACCAGGCTTCTTCGGCGGAGGAGGCGGAGGTGCCTGCCAGCGCTCGGGTTCCTGCGGCTGCGCGTCCGCAGCGAGGGCTGGAACCTCGAACGAAGTGTTCTTCTTGGGCGCATAGAGGCGCTCCTGCATCCTCTCGAGCGGGCTCCTATTGTCAGCTGCGGGCATTAAAACCCAGTATACCGTACGTGTTTAAAGCCCTGACGCCTCAAGCCCCCGATTTATGCGACTGATGAGCGCGAGACGCTCCTCCTTGGCGAGCGCTTTCACCTCTTCCGCGCTCGGGAACGGCCCATCATCGTGGCCAAGTATGGAAAGTATCTTGAGCGTCGCGAAGAGCTCGGCACGGTCCTGTTCCGTATCACCGCCAGTCGCAAGCTCATTCAAGAACCCGATGAACGTATCGTACAGTTGCGCATCCACCGTCTCACCCTGCACGAGGCGGAGGATGAGGCTGGCGCGCTTCCCTGCCCGCGTGCGTGCGGCGGGCGATAACTTCTGGAACCATGGCTCGACGAGCACTGCGCCTGAGAGCCGCCACCCTTCTTTCCCGCGCAGCACCGTAAGCTCGACTTCCGAAAGAGTCTGAAGCGCATGCGCGAGTTTCGCGCCCGAACGTCTGAGCCCTTCGGCCCGAGCGCGCACGAGGCCCAAGTCTTGAGTCAGGAGCGTTACGACCGCACCGACTTCCTTCACCGGAGCACGCGAGAGAACCACCGCCCGGGTTACGTACTTATGCTGCATCCCGAGAAAGCGAGAAGCGCACCGTCCCGGTCGAGAGTTCCGCGACGTGCGTACCCGCTTCGATCCTCTCTACCCGTACCGTGTCCTTCTGCGTAAAGCCCTCGGCCTTGCGAGCCTCGGCGACCGCACGCTGGAACGTACGCTCGTCCCCCTCCGCTGCGAGCTCTGGGGTGATATTCGTATCGAGAGAGACTTCGGACGTGTCCATGATGATATCCCGCACATTCACTTCGTCGGCGAGTATAGCGGCCAGTTCAGGAGAAAGGGAGCCGCTGATGGAAAGGCTCGCGAGCGGCTGACGCACTTTCACGTTCGCCTTCTGGCGGAGCATGAGCGCTTCGGAAGCAAGCGTACGGACGCGTGCCATTCCTTCTATGAGCTTCTCGCTCTTGCTCTCATGGCCGAACACCCTGTCGACGATGGTAAGCGAGGTGGTCGGCCAATCAGCTAGATGCACGCTCTCTGGGTCTTCTCCACCCTTCACGAGCTGAAATACGTCTTCGGCAACGAATGGGGAGAATGGAGCGATAAGGAGCGCGATGGTACGGAGCGTTTCTTTAAGGGTCGAGAGTGCTGCAGCATCGCCGTCGCGCGCACGGTCGCGGATACGGCGCACGTACCATTGCGAAAGGTCCTCCAGCAGCACGCGTATCTCGCGCGTCGCTTCGTACAGTTTGTACGTATCCATATACTCCGTGACCGCTCGCACCGTGCTTGTGGTGCGCGCATCCATCCAGTGATCCATCGCGGTCTTCTCCCCCGCTCCCGCTCCGTCCTTGAAGAGTTCGTAGAACTTGGCGCTATTGTCGAGCCAGGAGATGACACGAGCGGCTTCCTTCATGGTCTTGTCATCGAAGTTCTTCGAGTCGCCCGGCTGGTTCACACTGAACATCCAGAGACGCAGCGTATCGACGCCGTACTGCTCTATCGCATCCCAGGGGTTCACAATGTTCCCCTTCGACTTCGACATCTTCTGGCCGCTTTCATCGAGCAGGTGCCCAAGGCAGATGACGTTCTTGTACGCCGTTCCGCGTCCCATGAGCACGCCGACGGCGAGCAGCGTGTAGAACCAGCCACGCGTCTGGTCGATGGCTTCTGATATGAAGTCAGCCGGGTACCCGTGCTTTTCCAGGCGCTCCTTGTTCTCGAACGGATAGTGGTCCTGCGCGAACGGCATCGCGCCCGAGTCGAACCATACATCCATCACCTCTTTTACTCGGTGCATCTCTGCGCCCGACTCCGCAATGAGCACTACGTCATCTATATACGGACGATGGAGGTCGAGTTCATAGTCGTCGTTGTGCGGAAGCGGAACGAAATCGAGCTTCTCGATGATGGCGAACTCACTCTTCGGAGCGAATGCGCGCTCGGTCGACTCCGCACGGCTCGCTCCCTGCGCTGCGGCGCCTATGGTTTCGAGCCCCACCCCATGCGTCACGATGAGAATGCGTTCTTTGCGCAAGGTCGATTCGATATCGTAAAGGAATTCCCCCACGCGGCGCTTCACGTCGAGATAGCTTTCGCCGTTCGGCAGGCGCACACCGTAGTCGCGCATGTGCTCTTCCTTATACGCCATGAAGTCATCGAATGATTTCCCGTTGAAGTCGCCGAAATCAAGCTCGTTCAGCCGCGCGTCGGTGACGACGGCGTCCGCTGGCAGTCCGAGAGCTTCCGCAACCACCTTCGCGCTCTCCTGCGTTCGCACGCACGGAGAGGAATAGATACGGGTTATGCCTACCGGGAGCATGTTCTCGGCTGCGGCTTTTACCTGTTCCTTCCCGCGCGCAGTGAGCGAATACGATGCGTGCGGGTCGCACGATACCACGTTCTGGGCATTGCTCTCGGCCTCTCCGTGGCGCATCGCGAAGTATTGGTTACCGCTCTTCTTCGTACGGCTCTTGAGCTCATCGACGGATCCGATCACTATCCGTTCACTACCATCAGCGGTCTCCCATATCGGGAGCGGAGTTCCCCAATAGCGTTCGCGGGATATCGCCCAGTCCCGGACATTCGCGAGCCACTCGCCCATCCTTCCGTCGCGTATGTGGCTTGGTTCCCACGAGACCTTCTGGTTCTCCTTGATGAGCTCATCCTTGAGCTCGGTCATCCGGATGTACCAGGAATCGCGCGCGTAGTATATGAGGCGGTTCTTCGAGCGCCAGCAATGCGGGTACGAGTGCGTATAGTTCTCTTTCGAGAAGTAGAGGCCCTTCGCCTGAAGGTCTTTCAGCACCGCGATGTTCGTCTCGGGATCGATGACCGATGCGCCCTCGAGGAATCCAGTACCTGCGATGAAGGTCCCGTCCGGAGCGACGAGGTGCACCTTAGGCAGACTGAGCTTCTGGCCGAGCTCGAAGTCGTCCTGGCCGTACATCACCGCAGTGTGGACGATGCCGGTACCGTCTTCCGCGGTGACGAAATCGGCTGCATACACCTGGAATGCATTCTCGAATTTGGGGACTTCGGTTCCCGGAGCGAGCTGATGCGCGTATGGATAGAGGGGTTCGGACTTGAGTCCTACCAATGTGTCTATACTTTGCGCTTTTGACGCATCGAACTCGGGGAAATGCTTAGAAGCTAAATCCTTAGCGATGACGTAATTGGCCTGCTCGTGCGTCCAGAGAACATATTCAATCGCCGGATTCACGGCGAGAGCCACATTGCCCGGCAACGTCCATGGCGTGGTAGTCCAAGCAAGAAGATAGGTATCTTCAGGAAGATTTGTTAGCCCTCCATTCCACTTTTGACCGGGAGACAATTTAAACTTCGCCGTAAGGGAGAGGTCCTTCACCTCCTCATACCCCTGCGCAAGCTCGTGCGAAGAGAGCGCTGTTCCGCACTGTACGCACCACGGCACCACCCGATAGTCCTTATACACGCGCCCATCATCACTCACCTTCTTGAAGATACTGAAGAGGGACTCCATGTACGGAGCATCGAACGTGAAGTACGCCTTCTTCTGATCGGCCCAGTATGCGATACGCTCGGAAAACTTCTCCCACTCATTGATGTAGTTAAATACGCTCTCCCGACACTTCTTATTGAATTCCGCTATCCCGTACTTCTCGATGTCCTGCTTGCCCGAGAAGCCGAGCTGCTTCTCCACCTCGAGTTCGACTGGGAGGCCGTGCGTGTCCCAGCCAGCGCGGCGCGGGACACGATACCCTCGCATCGTCTTGTACCGCGGTATCGCGTCCTTGAAGGAGCGAGACTCCATATGATGGACGCCTGGGCGGCCGTTCGCGGTCGGTGGACCTTCGTAGAAGACGAAGTCGCCCTTAGGAGCCGGCTTCTCGAGAGACTTATCGAAAATACTTCGTTCTTGCCAGAACGCCAGTATCTTTTCTTCCCGTCTCACTGCCTCTGTTTTCTCGGTTTCAGCCATGATTTTCCTATCGTATCGTCTTGCTTCATAAAAAGGAAACGGGTCCGACGCTTGCGCGGCGGACCCGTGGGCCGTGTCGGCCCCTCCCCTTATCGTCGGATGCCGCCGTATTGCTCCGCCAGCTTCTGGCGCGCATTCGGCGCGGCCCTGCCCTCGGCATACCGCAGCGCATCCCGGCGCTGCTGGTCGCCCAAAGCGACCACGTGCGAGCGATTGTGCGACGGGTGACCGTCGACGGCTTCCGAATGAATGTGCTTAGTCAAGCGAACCTCCCCATTACGTGTGCGTATGCAACACGTTGGCTACATTACTCCGCCCCACCCTTATACGCAACCAGGTTATCTACATCCGCTCCGGCACCGGAATACCCAGAAGCGTCAGGCCATTCCTCATCGTAGCGACAAATGCTTTCGCAAGCCTCAACTTGTATGCCTCATGCTCCCCATCGATGATGCGTTCCTTCGCATAGAAGGAGTTCCATTCGCCGGCAAGCTGCGTGAGGTACTGCGCGACATGGTGCGGCGCTCGTTCGCGTTCCGCTCTTGCAGCGACTTCGGGGAATCGGGTGATGAGCCGCTCGATATCGAATGGCTTCTCCGGGCTCTCTCCCACCTTCTTATCACCCGCTGTGGTAATGATGGACTGCGCGCGCACGCACGCGTACTGAAGGTACGGACCCGAATCACCCTCGAGCGAGAGTGATTGGTCAAAGTCGAAGATGATATCCGAGCCCGCTGACTGCTTGAGTATCGAATACTTAATTGCCGCGAGCGCTACCTGCTCCGCAATGAGTGGGTCCTCGTTTCGCTCGCTCGTCTTCGCAACGACATCATTAATGAGCGATGCTGCGGTGATGATGGTCCCTTCGCGCGACGACATCTTCCCTGAGGCGAGGCGCAGGAAGCCGTGCGGAACGTGCACCGTCTTTGCGGCAAGCGATGGAGCCACCTCCTCAAGTGCGGCAAACATGACCTTGAAGTGTCCTATCTGCTCGGCAGCCGTGATGATTATCGAAATATCGGATGGCCACCGTTCCTCCTTGAGGAACGCGAGCCCTATGTCCTTCGCTTCATAGGTCGGCGTGCCGTACGACGTGATGAACACGAGCGTGTGCAGTCCTTTCTTCTCGCCTTTGTATATAACGGCGCCTTCGCTCTCCTCGAATACAGAGGGTGTATGCTCCCGCACGATATCGAGCCCGGGCTTCGAGGTTTCGCTCTCGAAGAAATAGTAGTCGAACGTGGTGCCGAGCGTGCGGTACAGCTCCTCGAATGCTGCGAGCGATACATCCCTGCCCTTCCGCCACAGCTCCATGAGCTCGTGGTCGGTTCCTTCGTAGATGGCGCGGTTGATGGCATCCACTTCCCCTTTCACTTCTGGCGATTCGTCGTATGCGCGCGACCCTTGAGCGTACGCATGACCGAGCTCTTCCGCAGTCGCGGGCTCACTGATGCCTTTCTTCTGGAGACCCCATATCGCCTTGGCGACATGCGGACCGACATCACCCTCATAGTTCGCGCGCATCGTTGTTGCTCCGGAGAATTCCACGAGCCGAGAGATGGATTCGCCGATGACATTGCTCATTAGGTGACCGATGTGCATTTCCTTGAACGGGTTCGGGTCGGTGTATTCAACCATCACACGCTTCCCGGCATTAGCATCTCCCATGCCCCAAACACTCGGTTCCTTCGCCGCAATTCCAACAACGGCTGCAATCGCCTCCGGTGCGAGCGTAATATTCACGAACCCGGGACCAGCCGCTTCCACTGAGCTCGCAGCGTCCCCGAGTGCCTCTTTGATGAGCGGCACGAGCGCATCCGCTATCTCGCGAGGTCCCTTCCCGAGCGGCTTAGCGGCCGCGAGCGCGGCATTGGTCGCGAAGTCGCCATGCGCGAGGTCTCCCGGCCATTCGACCGCAAAGGCAACATCCTCCGCTCCGAGCGTCATAAGGGCCGCCTGAACTGCTTGCCGTATCCGGTCTTCCATACGGCCACTCTAGCAAAGAAAGCGCCCGCTTCGTAGCGGGCGCTTTCTTGAAGGAGTGCTCATTATACGAACGACTCAGGAATCGGGTGTGCCTGCGCGAGCGCAGTCACTCTTGCGCGAACAGAGGCGACAGTCACGTCATCACGACTCTTCAGCACCTCGAGCATGAGACGTGCGACCTCGCGAGAGTCTTCTTCGAGGAACCCGCGCGTAGTCATGGCCGGAGTACCGAAACGGATTCCTGATGGGTCGAACGGCTTCCGGGTGTCGCCCGCTATCGAATTCTTATTCAGCGTCATCCCCGCCTTATCAAGCAGTGTCTCCGCTTCAGCTCCCCCCACCCCGAACGAAGTGAATACGTCCGCAAGGATGAGATGGTTATCAGTACCGCCCGCAATGAGGCGCACGCCGTCGTCGGTGAACACTTCCGCCATCGCTTTCGCATTCTTCACCACCTGATGTGCGTATGTAGAGAATGATGGTTGTGCAGCCTCATGCAGCATCACAGCCTTCGCCGCTATCTGATGCATATGAGGGCCTCCCTGGAACCCGGGGAATACACTGCGGTCCACGAGGGTCGGAAGGTTCTCAATGGTCTTCTCCGGCGCCTTGAGCGGCGTCGAGATCGTACCCTTCGTGAGGATCATGCCGCCGCGCGGGCCACGCAGGGTCTTGTGGGTGGTGGTGGTCACGATATGGAACCCGTAGTCGAACGGATTCTTTGCGGCGCCTCCTGCGATGAGTCCCGCGATATGCGCGACATCCGCCATCGCGACCGCTCCCACTTCCTGCGCGATGTCGGAAATCTTCTGCCAGTCGAGTTCGCGGGGATACCCCGAGAATCCTGCGAGCACTATCTTAGGTCGTTCCTTCTTCGCGACCTCGAGCATGAGGTCGTAATCTATCTCGCCGGTGTCCGCATCCTTCATGCCGTAGCGGACGAAGTTGAAGAGACGCGCCATGTAGGTCACAGGTGAGCCGTGAGTAAGGTGGCCGCCATGTGCGAGGTCCATACCGAGGATGGTGTCGCCCGGCTCGAGCCATGCGAAATACGCTGCGATGTTAGTGGCTGCACCCCCGAGCGGCTGCACGTTCGCATGGTCGGCGCCGAAGAGCTTCTTCGCGCGCTCTATAGCGATGGTCTCTATCTCGTCCGTGAATTCCTGGCCGCCGTAGTAGCGCTTGCCGGGATATCCTTCGGAGTATTTGTTGGTGAGCCCGGAAGACATCGCTTCGCGCACCGCTTTCGACACGTAGTTCTCTGATGGAATGAGCTCGAGCCCGTTCGCTTGGCGTAGTTCCTCCCCCGCTATCGCGTCATATATCTCCTTATCTTCGTTCTTGAGGTGGTCGTAATTATCCATGGTGTGGTGGATACGTTAATAAAAGAATGGGGAGCGCGTTACACCATAAGCCGTTGTGATGGGCACAGTATACCAATTGAAAAGGAAGCTGCCGCCCGAGGGGCGGCAGCAGGGGTTAGGTCGGGATGCGTCGTATGCCGAGGCATCCGCGACTGAGGAATTCTTCAAGGGGGTCTTCAACGACCCCTCGTTTCCATTTCGTGGCGTGAACGACAGTGCCCACATCCGTCATCATGCCCACGTGACCGAAGTCGTCTTCCTCGAGCCGATAGCGGCGGCGCGGCGCGAAGACTAGATCATCAGGGGCGATCAGTTCGATAGGAACCGCGTGGGCACCTTCCCACGCAAGGAGATGGTCCGGCAGCTCGCGATACGGTAGCCATGACCACTGCACGGTTCTATAGCAGTTAACGATGTGTGGCGCAGCTGCGAGCGGCACTTCCCTTTGGTATCGAGCTTTCCCTATAAGCGGTAGGGCTCGAAGGAATCGCGCCTCGGGAGGCGCTGGATGGATATCCATGACAAACGTCTCCTTTGAGGCAGAAACAAGGTCCGCCGTCCATCATGCCTCGCACGGTCAATTAGCTCAAGCTAGAGACCTGTCGTGCCCAGCCCTCCACGCGAATTCCCCTCAAGCGACTCGACTTCCATAAGCGTTACGCGATCGAAAGGAAGAATGACTATTTGGACCACTCGCTCCCCCCGCTTCACCTCTACCGGCGCATCCGTGAAGTTATAGAGGACCGCCTTGAATTCGTCGTCGTTCCCGCGATAATCCTCATCGAGGATACCGATACCATTTCCCATCATGAGCCCGCGCTTATGGAGAGAGCTCCGCGCCGCAAGCATGGTGAAGTGGCCAGGAGGGACCTGGAGCGCGAAATTCAATTGAGCATATCCGATACTCTTTGCTTCTATCGTGACGTCTTCGCGTACATAGCAATCCATTGCTGCAGCCCCTTCGGTCTTGTATTCAGGGAGCGGGACCTCTGGGTCGAAGCGGCGGATTGGTACATTCATGGCCGGATTGTAGCACTCTCGCATCTGCGAGCCGGGTGATAGTATTGGGGCAAATGAAGCCTTTCGCTGAGCGAACGCCTGACACCCAATATCGAGATCGGCTCGCATTCATTCTTGAGCACGGCGAACTTGTAAAGGACACCCCTCAAGGAATCGGCGCACTGACTTGTTTCGGAACACTCCAGCCTATGGTTTTCGATCTCGAAAATGGCGTGCCGCTCATCACGGAACGCGGTATCAGCTTCTGGAAGAAGCCGGTTTCAGAAATAATTGCCTTCATGAATGGCGCTCGACGTATCCCGGAACTCGAGGCGTTCGGCTGTGACTTTTGGAAGGACTATTACGGTAAGGGTACCGAACTTGGACTCGAAGCCGACGATCTTGGTCCGGGTTCTTACGGTGCAGCCTTTCATGACTTTGAGATACCAGAGGGAGGGACGTTGAATCAGTTCGCGCAAGTTATCGAACAAATACGCACCTATCCTTCCGTACGCACTCACCTCGTGACGCCATGGAAACCGTACTACACCGCTCGCGGTGACCGGAGGAAGGTTATCGTGGCTCCTTGCCATGGATGGCTCCATTTCCGAGTGATTGGCGACCGACTCCATATGCGTATGGACCAGCGATCGGCAGACATGCCCATAGGAGTTCCATCGAACATGATCCAATATGCGTCTTTGCTGCTTATGATTTGCCAGGTCACCGGCTATCGTCCTGGTAATTATGTGCACAGTTTTTCTGATGCACATATCTACGAAGATCAGGTAGAGAAAGTACGGGAGCTCGTTCAGCGCGACCCACGACCCTTCCCGACAATGAAGCTCGACCCGAATATAAAGAATCTATTCGATTTTAGAACCGAGCATTTTTCTATCGAAGATTATGATCCGCATCCGCGGATGGCGATTCCCTATCGTCCGTAATCATGGCCCGAAAACGAACACTTCAAGTGAGCATTAATAACGCCTTGCTTGTAAGCCGTAGTGATTATGCCGATGCTCTCACTCGCATTGTCGAAGAGGGTCATTGTCCGTTCTGCGAAGAGAACCTTTTCCGGCATCATTCTGAAGCTCTCTTATTCAAAACGACCCATTGGCTTGCGACCAGGAATGCGTGGAAATACGAGGGTGCAAAACACCATTTTCTCCTCATCTATCGAAAGCACACCGAGAATGCAGCAGAGCTTCCAGACAGCGCCTGGACCGACCTCGGCAAGGCATTCGCAAAACTATCTAAGGAGCACGGATTGACCGGATGCACCCTTTTCATGCGCTCAGGAGACATGCGCCGTACTGGGGCATCTGTACGGCATCTTCACGCTCAAATAGTAATGGGAGCACTACGCACGAAGGATACCCAGCCCATCACCGCACTTATTGGATTCAAGGGTAAAAAGTAACTCCCTTGCCATCGCAGGCAAGGGAGTGGTCACGTGACCCTTATGATCTTCACGCCACGGGAAGCCAGGGCATCTCGACCAGCGATGAGCGAATATCCGTCAGCATAGAAGAGCCGTTTAATACCCGCATTTGCCACCGCGTATGCACAGGGCGGACAAGGGAACGTGGTGACATAGAGATCACATCCCTCCGTTGATATCCCTCTTCGCGCAGCTTCCGTAAGCACCCCTATCTCCGCATGTAGTGCAGCAGAAATATCGATGTTCTCCCCCGGACCAAAGTTGCTTCGCGGATCGCCGAGCAGATAGTTGCTCTGTTCCGATGGAAGATGCGTGTTGTACGCGGTGAGAATAGCATTCCCGTCACGCGCAAGTAGTGCACCGACCTGTCGCCACCAGTCTGGACTCCGAAGTGAGCTGACCGTCGCACGCCCAAGAAGATTTTGATCCAGCTCATCTTCCGAGACAAGCTCATCGCTTGTAGAAGCCTGCGGAGCAGCTACGGCTGCCCAATCCCACCTGAGTCGCCACTCCCCATCAAAGGAAATATCGGCATCTGGAAGATACTTACTTGCGAACGCGTGTGACACATCCTCGTCCGGCATCGTTATGAGGCCAACAAGCCCGCCCTGCATGCCCGGCCGGAGCACCTTCACTTCGCGAAAGATACCGAGAGCCTCGATCATCGTACGAGCTTCCTCAGGTTCGTTACCCGGAAGATGCCGGGTGAGCGAGGGGAATTCACTGATGAATTCTGGCCCGAGCACGTAGAGTACCGCTCCGGGATACTTCCGGAAGAGCTTCAGGTAGCCAGCGTGCGGTGAAGCTACGTACGCCACGAGCGTCATATCAGGCATTGAGCTCATCGCCAACCTCCTTCAGTAGCCGTTCCAGTCGATCCTTGAATGACTGAAGTGTCTCGAGTTTGCCATCCATTGCAAGCAGTCTGATCCGAGCAGAAGTGCTCGTTTCCGCCTGAGGCGGGAGATTCACCAGATGTTCGCACTGCTGCTTGATATCCTCAAAATCGTCTGGGAGATCAAGCGTGGAGGTTGATATGACACGCACGTCATGTTCGACAACCTTGTAAAGTTGATTCTGTTCATACTGCAGGGTGAGGAGATCCACACTTCTCAACTCGCTGAGGATCTTGCACCGTTCGTCCTCAGGAACAATCGGTCGCTTCGGACCCTTTCTAATCTTAGTGAGCTCGTCCGTATCGACTCCCAGCACGAGAATAATGTGCTCGGCATCTGGATACAGTTTCTTCGCTTCCTCCTTGCCGCGACGGATATATTCCGCGTGGCCGATGTGGAAGAGATCCCAGACACCTGTCGAGAACACGATGATCGCACCCATAGAACGCAGGTGGCCGATTATCTCCGTGAGTTCATCGTGATTCGGTACGAATCGATCACCATATGAGGCAGACCCCTTGAGGAGCCGCGCCGCTCGTTGATGAAGCGGGTTGGGCTTATGCGCCCTACTTCCCCCATTGGATACCGTAGGCTTAGCCATAGTTTCGTCCATGATACACCTCTAAGGAACGTTGTCTCGAGTGACGCTACTAGAGTCTGAAGGCTTGCGCAATTGAGTGTTTTAAAGCGTTATAATCGACCAGATGACCGCGACTGTTATCGAAAACCTTCTCGCTCACCCTGACTTCACCATCGTCTACGTTCCCTTGCGAACCGAAGTAGATTTTCGTACACGTTTCCTACTACCTCAAGCGACGCGAGTACTGGAAATTCCGCCCCGCGCTTCTCTCGATCCGGTAATGGAAGCCATGCGAGTAAGGAAGGTGACCGACAATAAAAGTACGGTGATTCTTTTACCTGGGCGTACTTTCGATGCTGGTGGAACACGTTACGGCCGAGGCGGCGGCTGGTATGACCGATTCCTCGCGCATGTTCCTGTCGAGTGGACGCGCATCGGGTTCTGCTTCGAAGACCAGTTCTCGCAGGAACCGCTTAGACGTCAGCCATGGGACGAGCCCATGGACTACGTAGTCGTTGTTCCTCGAGCTGGCGGGTCGCCTGCCCTATATGAGACAGGAGCCCGAAGCTGATATGCTGTTCCCATGAATCAGATCAGCCTCATCGCAGCCCTCGGGAAGGATAGGGTCATCGGAAAGGACAATGATCTTCTGTGGCGCCTTCCGGACGACATGAAACGATTCAAGGAACTGACCATGAATCATCCGGTCATCATGGGCCGAAAGACTTGGGACTCCATCCCATTCAAGTTCCGACCGCTCGCGGGACGCACCAACATCATCGTCACTACGATTCAGGGATATCCTTCCCAAGGCGCGACGATAGCCCACTCTTTTCCTGAAGCTCTTTCATACGCAAAAGAAGCGTCTGGAGCCGAGGAGATATTCGTCATAGGCGGCGGCGAGATATATCGCGCAGCACTTCCTTTCGCCTCCCGCCTGTACCTAACACTCGTCGATGACGATACGCCTGGTACCGTCACCTTCCCCGACTATCCGGAGTTCGTGAACGAGATCGAACGCGAAGACCACAGCGAGAATGGAATCTCGTATACCTGGGTCACGCTCGAGCGTTAGTCTTCCCTCCCCGCTTCCACTTGAAGCTTTTGTGGAAGAAGAATGTTGCGAACACATCGTCTTCGGGCATAACGATGAGCTGGTCCTTCCCCTTTGAGCGATTCTTGAGACTGATATTCTTCGCGCCACGGATAACGGCGACAGGAATACGCTCAGCTCCCTCTCCCATTTCTAGTACCGCCGCAGCCGCGAGCGCATCGATGAGATTCGCAAGCTCTATCTTGATGATGCGACCGAAGATGTCCTCGGTGCCACGATAATCCCGGAGCGGGTCAATGCCGTCCCAGGAGAGAGCGAAACCGATGGCGCCTCGACGAAGCGGGGTGCTCATTGAGTCCGTAATGATGACTCCAAGCTCCTTCACGCCATATTCCTTCTGGAGCCACGCGCGCAGTCGCTTTGCACTCTTGAAGGGATCTGCTGGATACAAGACGTAGTGACCACTGCCATTACTCTCATCGATTCCCGCGGATCCAGCCATTGCCCCCTTAGCTATCGTGAAGCGACTTCGCCACTTGGAGGTACGAGGCGCTTTCAAATACCAATCGGCTTCCTGCTGTATGAGCAGCTCCTTGTCAGGAATATCTGCAATGAGCACGGTACGACCTTCGTCGATAGAAACTACCTTGGAGGAGATGGCGACAATGTCTCCCTCCTTAAGGGATAGCTTCGACTTCTTTATCGCATCGAGGAGCGAATCCTTGGGCGCGATGAGCGCCCGTGTCTGTATGCCGATTATCTGCATGTCGTCCTCGCACTGTAAACGAAAGAACCCCCGGCGCAAGGCCGGGGGTTCTTTTATGAAACGGTATTAGCTACCGATGGTGACGCCCATCGAGCGGGCGGTTCCTTCTACCGTCTTCTCCGCTGCTGCGAGCGAGCCTGCGGAAAGGTCCGGCATCTTGGTCTCAGCGATCTCCTTTATCTGAGCGCGGGAGATGGTGCCCACCTTAGAAAGCGGAGTCTTGCCCGAGCCCTTGTCTACGCCGATAGCCTTGAGGATGAGGCGGGACATAGGGGACACCTTGAGGACGAAGGTGAAGGTGCGGTCGTCGTATACGGAGAGGTCCACTGGGACTATCTGGCCCATACGGTCCTTGGTCGCCTCGTTGAACTTGTTCACGAAGTCGCCGATGTTGACGCCTGCAGGACCAAGAACGGTACCAACTGGTGGTGCCGGGGTCGCCTTCCCTGCCGGGATCTGGAGCTTTATCTTCTTAACTACTTTTGCCATGTCAGTGGAATGTATCTTAAATGAGTGTTCGGGTCAATTTCTTCGCGCTTTTCCTATAGTTTCCTGATCTGGAGGAAGTCGAGTTCGACCGGGGTCTCGCGGCCGAACATCGCGACCATGACCTTCACCTTCCCGCGCTCCTCGTCTATCTCGCCTACCTTGCCCTCCAGATCCTTGAATGGACCGTCGGCGATGACCACCGGATCGTCCTTCATGAGGTCGATACGGTGCTTCGGCGCTTCCTGACCCATGCGCTTCATGAGTGAATTCACCTCGGCGTCCTCCATAGGGACTGGGGTGGTGCCGGAGCCGACGAAACCAGTCACCCTTGGGGTGTTGCGTACCACGAACCACGAGTCCTCATCCACGATCATGCGGACCAGGATGTAGCCCGGGTATATCTTCTCTTCCTCGACGACACGCTTGCCGCCTTTCACGCGGATCTTCTTCTCGGTCGGAACGACCACCTCGAAGATCTTATTCTCCATGCCGAGGCTCTCGATGCGCTGCTTGAGGTTACGCTCGACGGCGTTCTCGTAGCCGGCGTACGTGTGGATGGTGTACCAGTGCGGCTCGAGCGAGGCGCCTTCTTCTGAGAACTGGGGGAGGGTCTTCATGTCCATAGTGACGTGGGGTTAGTAGCTGGAAACGACCTGGTTCACGATGTTCGTAAAGACGTAGTCGAAGCCCGTGAGCAGGAGCGCCACGAGCGCGGAGATGACGATGATGAGGACCGTATGGGTTATGGCCTGACCGCGTGATGGCCAGACGACGTGCGCGAGCTCGCCCCGAACGTTCTTGAGGTAGGTGAAGAATGAGGTCATATCGTTCCAAATAAAAAAGCCCCGCGGGCCTTATATAAAAGCATGATAGTACGGCCTGGTTCCTGTGTCAAATAGCAGAAAGCCCCACTTGCGCAGGGCTTTGTGCTGACTACGCTAACCGGCGTTCTTACCGTATCTCGTAGGTGACGGTGACTGAGACATTCGTCTCGTTCTCTCCCATCGGAAGCGTCGGAGCGACTGCAGAGACCCGGATATCGGACTCCATTGCCGCACCTCCCTTGCCGTATCCGTACATCGGGTAGCCACCGTCATTCTCGTAGAATGACGTTACCTTCCCGAGACTGACGCCAAGCTGCTTCGCGAGGACTTTCGCCTTCTCGCGGGCCTCCTTGATAGCCTCTTCGCGGGCGGCAGCACGGACAGCGTCCTCATCGTCCACGGTGAAGTTCGGTCCGGAGATATTCTGGACGCCCAAGGAGCCGAGGCCTTCGAGCACCTGGCCTGCCTTCGCGGTATCACGCACCTTCACCTGGATGGACTGCGATACCTCGTAGCCGATTAGCTTCGGTGAGCTGGTGACTGGCGGGCACGGCATGCCGTATCCGCAGGACTGCGTGTTGTACTCGTAACGCGGATTCACGTTGTAGTACACGGTCTTCACGTCCTTGTCCTCGATGCCCTGCTGCTTGAGGTATGCGATAGCGGCATCGCTCTTATCGGTCGCCTTGGTCTGGGCCTCGCCAACCGTCGTGCCCTGCTCGGTAACCGTGAAGTCTATTTGCGCTATATCAGGGATAACGGTCGCCTCTCCCGAACCGGTCACGGTTATCGTGTTGTACGGATCGCTTGGCTCGCGGCCGAACACTGCATCCCAAGTCTTCGCGAGGAGGAAGAGCGAGAGAAGTACGAAAACGGAGAGGAGCGCGAGGCGCATCTTCTTGTCGCCCATCATTTCATTCATCATAATCTGGATAATTCTTGATAAGGATATAGCGAGTATATCACTGGTGGCTATGACGTTCGGCGGAGTCTTTTCTGGCAGAGAGGGGCTGAAGTCCACCGCGCCAGGTTGCAATCGGCTCTGCCCGACGTATCCTTCCTTCCATGCTTACTACCACCCTCTTCGCTCTCGGCAGCGTCGTCATCGTGGGCGTGCTTTCCCTCATCGGGATATTCACCCTGTCCCTGAAGGACAGCCTCATCAAGGGTGCCACCTTCATCCTGGTGGGCGTCGCGACCGGAGCTCTTCTCGGCGATGCGTTCATCCACCTCATCCCTGAGGCGTTCGAAGAAGCGGCCAACCCCGTCATCCTCTCGCTCACCATCATCGGGGGTATGCTGATATTCTTCGTGCTCGAGAAGTTCCTCCACTGGCACCACCACCAAGGGCTCGAAGCGAGCGAACCTGAGATTCATCCAGTCGGGAAGATGATCCTCGTCTCCGACGGCGTGCACAACTTCGTCGACGGTCTCATCATTGCCGCAAGCTATCTCGTTTCCATAGAGGTCGGTATCGCGACGACGCTTGCCGTCATCCTCCACGAGATACCGCAGGAGATAGGCGATTTCGGGGTGCTCCTCCATGCGGGATACAGCAAGATGAAAGCGCTCTGGCTCAACTTCCTCTCCGCGCTCTTCGCGGTTCTCGGCGCAGCCGTTGCCCTCCTTCTTGGGGGCGCGACCGAAGTCTTCACCGCTTGGCTCGTGCCGCTCGCTGCGGGCGGGTTCATCTACATCGCGCTCACCGACCTTATCCCTGAGCTGCATAAGACGACGTCGGTACGCCACTCACTTCTCCAGCTGCTAGCCATCATCGTCGGCGTGCTCGCGATGCTCGCGATCCTCGCTCTTGAGGGATAGCTAACCAAAAGCCCCGCTTCTGCGGGGCTTTTGATTACGGTGCTATCTGGAGCGTTCCCAGCATCCGCTCGAGCGCGGCATGTTCCGGAAGTTCCCCGACGACGAGATTCGGTTCCATCCAATCCGTCACATCATGCTCGACGATATCGAAGCGAAGGATTGTGTTCCCGCTCACGACGAAGTACGAGCTTTGCACGATGGCCTCGAAACGTTCGATGACGGTGGTGCGGAACTGCTTCCCGCCGAGCGTTACCGTCTTGAAGCGACTGAAGTCCTCCGCGTCCATATCGGACGGCTGGTAGCGGGTATTCGCGAGGATGACTTCGTCGGCGGTCTTCCCCACTGGAATTGGGTAGTGCTTAACGCTGATGGTGTGCTGGACACCCGGGGACAGGCTTGGCTTCTGGTATATACGAAGGGTCTCCTGGTTAGCGGCGCCAGCGAGTATCTGGGTGTAGCCCACTGGAAGCGCGAACGCGATTCCCGCGTCCGCTACCTCCACGTTAGGCGGGGGGCACGCTGCGAACTCGCAGGACGGTCCTTGGCGACCGACCCCGGTCCCATCGGGGCATATCTTCGCCTCTTCGGTGCAGGCGACCGCGCCTCCCGGCACGAGCGGGCGCTCCATCGCGTTACGGTACATGAACGCACCAACCCCGAGCACGATGATGATGAGAACGCCTGCGATAAGTTGTTTTATGGAAAGCATAGAGTGTGGGTTCAATGGATAAGACGGCTGGCCCAACCGGTTCTTTCTATCCCTTGCGGAGGGCGTCCCGTATCTCTTCGAGCACGACGAGCTCCTGGCTTTTTTCTGAGGCAGGAGCGGTCCCCTCCTCCTGCTCCTTGCGCGCTACAAGGACGAGGCGGTTGATGAACTTCACGAAGAGGAAGAGCGCGAGCGCGGTGATGATGAAGTTCACGCACGCCTCGATGAAGAGCCCGTACTGGATGACCGCGTCGCCCTGGAGCGTGAACCCGAGCGCGCTGAAATCGATGCCGCCGAGCAGCAGGCCGATGGGGGGCGTGAGGATATTCGTCACGAGCGAATTCGTTATGGCCGTGAATGCTGCCCCTATCACGACACCGATCGCGAGATCGACCGCATTGCCGCGCAGCGCGAACTTCTTGAACTCTTCGAAGAAGTGCTTCATATGCTTCCTGTATACCGTACGGGTACATAAAAGCAAAAGGGAGGGAACTGAAGTCCCCTCCCCCTTCCGCCGTCATGGGCGTAGTTCGCTTAATGCAGCGTCCACGCACCAATCTGTCGTTTTTGTTCGCGATCGAACAACACAAGCCGATCGAGTCGAGCCATGCGGGGCCGGTGTCGCATGCAGCAGGCGTCCGCGCACAACGTGAACATCTGATTCCCCACCGCAGCCGGGAAATTCTTGGCGAACGAGAAGTGCGGTGAGACACCGTCGTATTCGCTGCGCATCACGCCACGCGACTCAAGGACCGAGAGGATATGCTCCGTCTGAGCCAGGAAATCCACTCCCCCGACCGGAAGATGGATGACGTCCTCCGGCTCGCAGAAACGGCTGACGGACCCAAGAAGGGCTTGGACCGCAACGAGCTCCTTCTTCTCGACGAGTTCATCGATGCATTCGATGATTTCGTCCCGTTTCGTGAAGCCGAGGGCGCACGGAGACTTGATCGTGGTCTTCAGGCCGAACCGCCCAGGATAGGGCGTGAGCCCAAGCCTTTCTTGGCAGATGGCGGTTACTCCCGCAAAGAGCCGGTGTACCGGCTCCGGTGCGAGGTAACCGATGACATAGCGTTCACTCAACACTTCTTGACTCATTCGAGCCTCCCTAGTTGGTCCGCTCGTGATACTACTCCCTATTTAAATACCGGCAACCAGACTATCCACTTACTTTGGGGCGGCTACCGGGAATCGAACCCGAATTGACAGAACCACAATCTGTAGTGTTAACCGTTACACCATAGCCGCCATGGCTTATATTCTCGAACAAGTACGTAGGGTTTATAACACGATTCAGGCTAAATGATTAGCCGCGACTCACGTCGCGGCTAATCATTTTAGTGCCCGGGAGAGGACTTGAACCTCCACGCCCATAAGGGCACCGCCACCTCAAGGCGGCCAGTCTACCAATTTCAGCACCCGGGCAATATTTGTCGACTCGTGGGCAGCGACAGACCCACTATACGTAATGCGCGAGCTATTTTCAACTTCTTGCGTTTTAGGTGCAGAGCCGTCGGGTTTTCATACATTCGTTCCAGAAGAACGAGTGATTCCTTTTTTGCATACTTCAGCTGGAAGAACGTTTTACTAGGGTTACTGGTGATGTGGCCTGCCACACCTGAAAGCCGGGTAAGTAACTCTTGAAGCCACAGCACGAAATCCTTGCTTCCAGAGGCGATAGTGAAGTAAAACATAAAGCTGCTTTTCCAACGTGGATCGAAATAACTATAGAAACAGCCATCCCCATCGAAATGCCCACGCAGAAAATCGAAGAAATGCTCGTCCGGTATCGCAAGGGCTCCCAGAGTGAGCGATTTTCGGGGCGTAAACCCAATCGAGAGCAAGAAATCGTAGAGTGTCACATCTCCCCACTGCAGGCGGTAGTAGTGTTCGGTCGAGCCTGGACGGCCTGATAAAAATCGAGCTATCTTTACCTCAAGCCCGAGGCAAGTTTGAAGATTGTGTATCTGTTCTATATCTTTAGATACGAATATGAGATGGCGGCCATCAGGAGAAAGGCACCCATCTGAAGCCATGAGACCGAGCGCATAGGCCAAGTTACCAGACCATATCACTTCCTTCCTCCTTGGTTTTGGACCTCGCAATCCCATGCCCAGAATATACATTCTAGAGATGATGAAAATATAAAGAGCCGACACTGTCGGCTCTTTATATTTTGCGGGCCTTGAAATTAGACTGTCTTCTCCTCTTCCTTGGCTTCTTCGGGCGCGACCTCGGCGATGACTTCCGCATCGGCTTCCTCAACTGCAGCAACCTCTTCCAGGGTTTCGGGCGCACCTGCTTCAATCGATGTCTCCTCGGTGACACTTAACGCCTCGGATTCTACGGCCTTCTCCTCTTCCTTGAAATCGTCGGTCGAGATGTTGACCATACGCATGTTACGGAGCTGGCGGCGCACTTCGCGTGCAACCTTCTCACGGATGAAGTAAAGCTTCGCGCGGCGCACCTTCGAGCGGCGTACGATCTCTATCTTGTCGATGACCGGAGAGTAGAGCGGGAAGATCTTCTCGACGCCGACGCCGGACATGGTGGCGCGAACGGTGAACGTACCACCGGCTTCGCTACCGTGCTTCACCGCGAGGACGAGTCCCTCGAAGTTCTGGATACGGGTTTTCCCCTTCTCGACGACCTTCTGGTGGACACGCACAGTGTCCCCCGGGCGGATACCGAGGCTCGTGCGCTCATTGACGGCGACGGGAGTGATGACGTTCTGCATGACCGGGGTACTGTAACACGGCCCAAAATAAAAGCAAAACGGCGAGGACCCCTAATCGACGGCCTGGAAATCCGCGGTGTCCGGGAATCGTGCGAATGCTTGCTGCATATCCTCAGGGACCGGAGCGGAGAGGAGCTTCCGCCCGCCTGACGGAAGCGGGATATCGAGCGAATACGCATGGAGACCGAGCCGGACGAGCCCTAGGTCCTTCGGCTTGTTGGGGGCATAGAGCGGGTCAGCGACTACCGGATGATGGATAGCCTTCAGGTGCACACGTATCTGGTGCGTGCGGCCGGTCTCGGGCATCACTTTCAGCAGCGAGTGGGTACCGATGTCGCTCACTACCTCATAGCGGGTGAGCGCCTCGCGCATGGTGCCGCGAGCGCGTGGCTGGGCGGAGCGGAGCCTGAAATCCTTGCGGGACCGCCCGATCGCGAACTCAATGGTCCCCTTCCGTTCCTTCGGCACACCGTACACGAAGGCGAGATACGTCTTCTTCGCTTCATGCTCCTGGAAGGTGGCCTTGAGGTGCGCGTGAGCTTCAGGCGTCTTCGCGAAGACGAGCACGCCCGAGGTTTCCCTATCGAGGCGATGTACCACGCCCGGACGCGCTATCTCCGTCCCGTCCTTGAGCCGCTGCATCTCCCCCACCTCCTTCGAGTCAGGATATGTCTTGGCGAACCAGTCGCTCGCCGTCTCGTCCTCCGAGTGACCGTCCGGATGCGTCATTACGCCCGCAGGCTTATTGACCGCGACCATGTCGGCGTCTTCATAGATGATGGGTAGCGCGAGGCCATTCATTTCCCCACCCTATCACAACTCGTTATTTACCCAGGCGCCGTTCCCTCGATGCGTAGTCGCTGATGATGTTGTCGAATTCTTCCTTACTGAAATCCGGCCACTTCGTATCGATGAAGAAAAGCTCGCTGTATACCGATTGCCAGGTGAGGAACCCAGACAACCGCTTCTCTCCCCCAGTACGAATGATGAGATCGGGATCGAGCGTGCCAGCGCTCCACATGGCAGCGCGGAAGGATTCTTCGTCGACATGCTTCGCTCCCGACGCAAGAAGTGTATTCACGGCAGCGAGTATCTCCGGACGTCCGCCGTATGAAAGCGCGACGACGAGCGTTCCTTTTGTCCCGCTCTTGCTCTTCTCTTCCGCTTCGTTCATGAGTGTTTGGAGCTTTTCTGACATGCGCTCGCGTTCCCCAATGAATCGGAGCCTGCCGCCTGCCTCGATGACCTCAGCGAAGTGTTCACGGAACCCAAGCTCCAACAGTCCCATGAGATATCCAATCTCTTCCTCGGTGCGGTTCCAATTCTCCGTCGAGAATGCATAGAGCGTGACCTCGTCGACGCCAGCATCGCGGGCCCATTCGATCACGTCGCGCACTTTATCAAGACCCTTCCGATGACCTTCAAGCGTCGGGAGACCGCGCTCTTTCGCCCACCGACGATTGCCGTCCATGATGATACCTACTGATCTGGGCCCGTTAGTCATAGTTGATGTCGAAATGCTTATACTCGCCCGTTGCTGGTAGCCACTTCACGTGGACATCTTCTACGTTCGAGAGAAGCGAACCCTTCCGGAGCTTGAGAACGTACCGCTCGAGCATGGGGCGTGGTCCTTCCGCGACAATGCGCACTGTCCCGTCCGGAAGATTCTGTACTTCGCCCACAAGCTTGAGGCCGCTCGCCTTGCGCTGCGCGAAGTCCCTATACATCACGAGCTGAACGCGGCCGGACACTATCGCTTCGAGGCGTTCCATAGGAGTTAAGAACCAAGCCTACCGCGGGAGGGTTACTTCAAAAAGGGAGTGAAGTGCGATAAGGTAGCCGTACGCGCGATTAGCTCAGTTGGTTAGAGCAATCCGTTTACACCGGAAAGGTCGGGGGTTCGAGTCCCTCATCGCGCACTATAGTTATGAAAAGCCGCAGCAAACGCTGCGGCTTTTCATATTGTGCCGAAGAGAGGACTTGAACCTCCAAGCCCTTACGGGCACTACGACCTGAACGTAGCGTGTTTACCAATTTCACCACTTCGGCATTCGCTCTTGTGCCCCGAGCTGGAATCGAACCAACATCCACGGCTTAGAAGTCCGCTGCACTATCCATTGTGCTATCGGGGCTCCTTTACCTTATCGTCTTATTTGCTCGGGTCAACGAAACGGTACTCCGCTCGGTAGCGGGCTTCTTCAGCTGCGCGTGAGGCGAATATCTCCTGCACCGCTTCGAGCGCGGAGATATCAGGGGCCTGCGTCTCGATAGGGGTGCCTCCTACTAATTGTCCGCTCGTCACTCGCGTGAATGTCCATACGTTCCAAGCGACGCTCGCGAGCAGGATGACAAAAGCAATGGTAAGCAGGGTGAACCAGTCACGTATCGGGCGGCGGCGGTCGCCCCGAGGGAATCGTGGGAGCGCGAGGCTCTTCGGAAGATGGAGTTTCATATTCATGGTTTGGTTGGTACCTCGGTAACCGCTACTGAAATGCTTGCCGATGCGGTCCACGCGCTTCCGGCAGTCGGCGGCTTATCGAGCGTAAGGTTCACGATGCGACTATCATAGGGACCGTATTCTATAGCACCGAGCGTGCGCATGACCGCATCGAACGAACCGAGGATGCGAAGCGAGATGACGATGCGTCCGTCCGCGCCCGGCTTGTCCGACACGGCGACCACTTCGGCTGAGGACCCGAGTTCCCTACCCGTGCCCTCGATGCGCTCAAGGAACGGAACGATATCGGTGAGCGGTATGGAATATCCCTTGATCGCAGCTTCATCGGTCGCAAGTGCGGTGAGCGCGTCGCTCGTCTCGGCCGCGACCACAGTATCGTGCATTACCTTATCTATCTCCGCTTGGAGCGCGACCGAACGCCCCGTCGCCTTCTCGACCGTGTAGTACCAAAAGGCATAGAGCCCGAGCACACCCGCAAGGAGCGAGATGGATATTATGAGATGGGAGAGGGAGCGGGTCATGGCAGAAGTGTTCCGGTGAGGGTAACGGTGAACGCGATATCGCGTTCTTTTGCGTAGGAAGAAATGGGAAGTTCGGCCTTCGCGACGAACGGAAGCGTACCCAGGATTTGAACGTACTGGCGAAGCGCATCACGATTGACCGCGACGCCCACGAGCGTCATGCGATTCGCTCCTAGCGTGACCGACGGCGTGAACGTGAATCCGTGGATATTGATACCTGTGCGTGGCACGGCGAGCACTGCTTTTATCGCACCTGTGGCGGTTGCCTGGGTGCCGAGGACTTTCAGCTGCGTCGCCTTGGTCTTGAGCGCGTCGACGCGCCCCTTGAGCTCCTGCTCGCTGGTCGCGCTCGCTGCTATCTGCAGCGTCGCGAGCTGCTCCGCACGGCTAGAGGCTTGCTGGACGACGTAGATATATGACGGGAGGAGGAGCGCACCGTGCACCACGATGAGCGCCGCGAGCAGGCATATCGCAACGACGACTATACGGAAGATGTAATCCCGTACGAGGCCGTGCTTCCTATCGCGCGGAAGAAGGTTGGTGAGGTCAGTTTGCATAGGTACGAAGCGCGAGCCCTATGGCGGTCGCATAGGCGAGGGATTCCATATAGTCGATGGGAGGCAGCCACGCATCGCGGGACGCCAGGTTCGTGAACACGTCACCGAGCTCGACCGGGAGCCCGAGATTCGTCTCGAGGTATTCCGCAAGGCCACGCACGGTCGCGTTGCCGCCCACGAGTATCGCGCGTGTGACCGGTGTATGGCCCCCTTCCCCTCCGGCTCTGGCTTGCCAGTACTGAAGGCGTCGCGCTATCTCGTCGCGGATGACGGAAACCGTGGTGAGCATCGCGGCGAGGTACTCCTCATTGCCCTCGCCTCCCATGAGCCCGCGCTCGGCCTTCACCCGCTTCGCTTCCTCTTCCGTTACATTGAAATACTTCTGGACCGCGAGTGTGAGCGCATGCCCGCCGATATCGAGCGTGGTCGCAAAGCGCGGGATGCGCTTCTCCACGATGACGAGCTTGGTGGTCGTGCGACCCAGATCGATGATGAGGACGGTATCCGTGTCCCCCACCGGAAGAAGGGCGCGTGGGAGCGAGAATGTCTCGCTCTCCACCGCTGACACTCCCACCTTCGCCTCATCGAGCACTGAGAGCGACTCATCGATGAGGCGGTTCGCGTACGCGATGCCTACCACATGCGTGAGCTCTCCCTTCGTATCGGTGGGCGCGATATCGAAGAGCGTCTCTGCTGGAGGGAGCGGCACGTATTCATCGATATGAGCCTCGACCGCCGCACGCCACTCGCTCTTCTTGGTGCCTGGTACGTCCGCTTCGAAGAGGTAGCTTCTTGATTCGGAGAGTGCGATGTGTGCATACCGAACGTGGTGCTCCTTCGCGAGCGTACGTATCGCGTTCACGACCGCCGCGCGGTCGGCTATCTCGCCACCGTTCATCGCGCCGAGTTCGAGGCGACCGTCGCCGAAGTCGGTGAGCTCGAGGCCGTCGAGCTTTTCGCTTATCACCGCGAGCTTTATCCCGCTCGCGGAGATGTCGATGCCCGCAGAAAGCGGTGCAAGGTACCTGGGCGCGGCGAATTCGACGCGCATGAACCGTTTGAGAGAATCGTTGAGCGCCATGCTCCGAAAATTATACCGCACATGCTCGCACGCGCGGTTAGTGAGTACCCGTTCCGGGCGGCACCTGCCTATCAGGGACCATGAACGCGAACGTGTCCCCTTCTCCTGCAGCGAAGAGCATGCCGTTGCTCTCGAGTCCCTTGATGGTACGTGGTTCGAGGTTCGTCACGAAGGAAAGCTGGCGGCCGATGAGCGTCTCGGGTTCGGAAACGTACGCGTTTATGCCTGACACTATCTGGCGTGGCGCCTCTTCCCCGAACTCGACCATGAGACGCAGCAGCTTGTCGGTCTCAGGAACGCGCTCGGCCGATATGACGGTACCGACCTTCACTTCTATCTTCGAGAAATCATCTATGGAAATGCGTGGCTTATCCATGGTTCGTATGGGAAAGGTAGCTGGTAAGTATGAGCGCTGCTGCCGAGGAGTCCACGTTACCGCTCTTGCGGATATGGACGCCCTCGAAATCCCTGCGGGCCTCTTGGGTGGTGAACGTCTCGGGCTCGTAGAAGACGGGGACGCCGGTACGCTCGGTAAGCGATTCCGCGAACGCGCGCGCATCCTTGGCGACTGGGTTGTCGGTGCCGGCGAATGAGCGGGACTCCCCTACCACGATGGCTTCCACCTTCTCCTTCTGGATGAGGTTCACGACTCCACCCAGCGTTCGGCCATCGTTCCCCATAATGCTGTGCGGGAAGCCCATGGTGCCTGCGTCGTCCGAGAGCGCGAGCCCTATCCGCTTGGTGCCGTAGTCGATGCCGAGGTAGCGCATATCCGCATCCTACACGCCTGACTGCCTCTGTGCTATAGAATGTAGGTTCTCGGAGGAGTGGCAGAGTGGTCTATCGCACCTGTCTTGAAAACAGGAGTGCCGCAAGGTACCGTGAGTTCGAATCTCACCTCCTCCGCTAATTTGTGCGCAGCCAATACTTCACATACGTTCGAGTGATATCATGAGCGCATACCATGCCTCGCCCGCCACTCTACGATTGGGAAGGAACGGAATACGCGTTCGAAGAAAAAGGCGCCGATTGGTACTGGGCGCTCGGTATCATCGCGGTCGCAGCGATAATCGCCTGCATCCTCTTCAATAACATCATCCTCGCGCTTCTTGTTGCTGCTGCGGCTTCCGCAGCTGCGCTCCAAGCCGCGAAGCATCCGCGCACGCACCATTTCGCGATATACGACCGCGGCCTCGCTATCGATGATCGCCTCTACCTGTTCGAGGACATGCTCTCCTTCTCGGTGCTCGAGTACGCCGACGAGTCACTTCCTCCTTCGCTTTCCATAAAGACGAAGCATTTCCTCGCTCCCCACCTCCTCATCCCTATCGAAGGGTACGATCCGGTCGAGATATACGCCTTCTTCCTCGAGCATGTCGAGGAAGGTCGCCATGATGAGTCGGTCGTCGATCGTTTCGTCGACATGCTCCGCCTGTAGCATCTTCTTGCGGACAACCGCCCGAAACGATAGAGTCAGGCGTATCGCTCCTGTCGTTCAATGGATAGGACGCATCCTTGCGGAGGATGTAATGTTGGTTCGATTCCAACCAGGAGCACAACGTGTGGGCAGAATGATATAGTCCAGTCGACGCTCTCGTCGTTCAATGGATAGGACACTTCCCTCCGAAGGAAGAAATGCAGGTTCGATTCCTGCTGGGAGCACCAGATATAAGAAAAGAGCCCCTCTCGGGGCTCTTTTCTTTAGGCCTTCGCCCGCGCTATCGCTTTGGCGAGCCTCGACTTCTTCCGGGAGGCTGCGTTCTTCTTGATGACGCCGGTCTTAGCCGCCTTATCGATGGCCTTGTATGCCGCCGAGAGGGACTTCTCCGCTTCCTTGGTGTCGGTCGTGATGAGCTTGCGGACGACTTTGGTCGTGTCCACGAGCGCACGCTTCCTGCGCACGTTGAATACGTGCTTCCGGAGGGAGGCGCGGTGCGCTTTCTTAGCTGATTTCGTGATTGCCATGTGTCCGGAATACTACTATCGAAGCCCTTTAAAGACAAGTTCCGGGAGGACGAGGCCGCCTCAACCCTGTCTTTTGCGAGGAGTGGTACGATAGACGCATGATCCGGGAGATAAAAGGCGTAGTCCTCTCTATAGAAGCAGCTGGTGCGGTCATCGATGTGTCCGGATGGGGCGTATTCGTATTCCTCGCCAATCCCCTCCTCCTTACCCAAGGTACGCAGGTCCGTCTGAAGACCCATCTGGGTATCAAGCAAGACGGTATAGACCTCTACGGCTTCCCGACCGAGGAGGACAGGCACTTCTTCGAGCTCCTAGTCACCGTGCCCGGAGTCGGACCCAAGACTGCGATGGGCATACTGCGCAAGGCGCCGCGCGAGGCGCTCGAAGGCGCGATAGGGTCACGCGATATCACGTACCTCACGCGCGTCATCGGCCTCTCGAAGAAGGCGGCGGAGAAGTTCGCCATCGAGCTGTCGGAGAAGATAGGCGCGAAGGCGGTGCATGGCGACGATGATGCGGAAGTCTTCGATACACTCGTCGCGCTCGGGTACACCGAACGTGAAGCCCGCAAGACGCTCTCTTCCCTGCCCGCAAGCGTCACCGGCAAGGACGCACGCCTCAAGGCAGCGCTCACTTCCGCCTCACGCTAGCTATGGGCGCGCTGAAACGATTCATAGAAGCCCTTGTTCCCCGCCAGCTCTATAGAGCGATCGTGCGTCCCTACCACTTCCTCATCACCTGCGCGGCTGCGCTACGCTATGGGTTCCCTGCGAAAAAGCTGACGGTCATCCTCGTCACCGGCACCAAGGGAAAGTCTTCCGTGACCGAGATGCTCTTCGCGACATTGCGCCATGCAGGCATCAAGGCCGCGGTCGCAGGCACGATACGCTTCGCGATAAACGATGAGACGCGTCCGAACCTTTATAAGATGACGATGCCCGGACGCGGGTTCATCCAGGCGTTCCTCGCCGAAGCGGTGGCGAAAGGGGCGACGCATGCGGTGATAGAGGTAACGTCCGAAGCGACGCTCCAATACCGCCATCTCTTCCTGTACCCGAACGCGCTCGTGTTCACCAACCTCCAGAAAGAGCACATCGAGTCGCATGGCTCGTTCGAGCGGTACGCGAGCGCGAAGCTTTCCATCGCGAAGGAGCTCCTCAGTTCCCCGAAGCGCCCGCGCGCCATCATCGCGAACGCAGATAACGAACACAGCGCTCCGTATCTCGCGCTTCCGCTCGAGAATGTACTTCCGTTCTCGTACGCCGATGCGACCGATGTCGTACTTCATCCCGGCAGCGTCTCCTTCTCCGTGGACGACACTCATTTCGATATGCATCTGCCGGGCAGCTTCTCCATCATGAACGCGCTCGCAGTCATACGCGCAGCACGCTTCTTGGGTGTCCCGCTCTCAGGTATCGCAGATGCGCTCGCCAAACTCGAACGCATTCCGGGACGCACCGAGCGCATCGAGGAAGGCCAGGATTTCCACGCAATTGTCGACTATGCGCACACCCCTGACTCCCTTGCTGCCCTCTATGCGGCATACCCGAGCCGGAAGATATGCGTACTCGGAAACACGGGTGGCGGACGCGACACGTGGAAGCGTCCTTCCATGGGCGCAATCGCAGACCAAGAGTGCGACGAGGTCATCCTCACGAACGAGGACCCATACGACGAGGACCCCACAGCTATCGTTGATGCTATGGCAGCCGGCATGAAGCGCGCGCCGAAGATAATTATGGACAGGCGCGAGGCCATCAGGGCTGCGCTCTCGCTCGCTCGCACCGGCGACGCCGTTCTCGTAACCGGGAAAGGAACCGACCCATACATCATGGGAGCGAACGGCACGAAGACTCCGTGGAGCGATGCGGAAGTCGTGCGGGAAGAACTTCGGAAGCTCAAGGGTACCCCTGGTAGTATGTAGCTATGGGAAGCGACGGTATCCTCTTCACGACGGTCATCATCTTCTTCTTTCTCCTGTGGTTCGTCTCGGGCGGCCCGACGAAACCCATTTCCTTCTCGGGACCGTACATCACCCCGATAACTGATACCGGCCAGACACAGTTCGGATACGACGCGGAGCAGTGGTTCGGCGGGAATCCGACCGGGGGCGCGGGTCTATTCGGCGGCCAGCAGAGCATCCAAGGAATAGGGAGCATCTTCTCGGGCGACGCGGATAAAGTGAAGGCATTCGGCGACCCGTCGCCGTACCGGGGCCAGATAACCATCACGAGCGTATCGAGCGGCACGGGACCGGATGATGAATACGTCACCCTCCAGATGTCGAGCAGCGCGACGGGACCGCTCACGATAAGCGGGTGGCGATTGCGCAGCGATGCCACCTACAAATCCGGAACAATACCGAACGGTACCGAAACACCGAAAACAGGAGTTAATTCCACCGGACCCATCACGCTCCAGCCGGGTGACCGCGCCATCGTCCTTACGGGCGAAGCGCCCACCGGCGTCTCGTTCCGCGAGAACATGTGCGTCGGCTATTTCTCGAAGCGGCAGGCGTTCTATCCTTCGCTGAGCGGTAGCTGCCCTTCGCCTATGCAGGAGTTCGACCGCTTCTACGACGGGAACAAGCTCGCGGACGATTCCTGCTACCAGTTCGTCCAGACTATTTCGCAATGCGTCTCCCCTACCGACACACCGAACCTGACCGGCAGGTGCGAGGAATTCATCGATGACTATCTCGACTACAACGGCTGCGTCGCGGCGCATCAGCAGGAAGCGGGCTTCAAGAGCCAGGATTGGCGCATCTATCTCGAGCGCAGCGGCGACTTGTGGAAGCCGGATCGGGAGGCGGTGAAGCTGCTCGATGCGAACGGGAAAACGGTAGACCTCTACACGTATTAAGGATATAACTTTTGGACTGCGCCCGTAGCTCAGTCGGTAGAGCAGCTCCCTTTTAAGGAGACGGTCCCTGGTTCGAGCCCAGGCGGGCGCACAAAATGAAAACACCTCGCGTAGAGCGAGGTGTTTTCATTCCTAACGTGGATTACATCGGTGCTATGACGCGCAGGTAATGCTCGGTCGACATGCACGGGATTATCATCCCCTCCTCCCCGATGCTTCCGCGCACCTCTACGTAATCTCCTGCCATGAGCGCGAATGCGTCCGCCATATTGGCACGTGCGGCGCAGGTCGGTAGCCCCATGGAGGGTATCGCAATGACGGCGACGCCTTCGGTCTCGCTGAGGATAGTCACAAGTACTGGACCGTCCACCATGGCCTGTTCAGTATTCACCGATACGACGGTACCGCTCGCTGCGCGATCTTCAGATGCGACCTGCTCTTCAGGTGCCATTTCCGACACCTGCTGACGGGGGTATTTAGTAAGTACCACGTACAGGCCGGCGGCCACGAGCGCGAGGATGATAACTGCGATAAGTGTCTTGTTCATATGTTTGGATTATAGCGCGAGCGCGAACCGCTCAAGAGCGAGCGGGAGCGGAAGGTCTCGCCCCCTTGAATCCGAAAGGAGCTCGATAAGGGAGAGCGAGAGCGCTCTCGCCTCTTCCTTGTTCCACTCGCGCCCTCCCTTCTGCATCAGGTCACGCGCCTTCCAATGAAGGAGGCCATGCACTGCCTCGGGAGCGTCGCCTGCGCGCGTGGCCTTAACGATTTCTTTCCATAGCGCGGCATTGTCCTTCGCTGCGAGCGCATTCACGAGCGAGCTATTGAACCCGCGATCCTTCGAAGCGACCGCGTCTATCTTGAAGGTCTTCTCCGCTACGGCCTCGAGCTTCTTCGCGCGCGCAGCAAGAAGCTTCGGCGCAAGCACCGCGACCGGATTAGCGGATGCGGCAAGCAGGTCGATGTGCTCGAGCACGGTCTCGCCAGACTCGCTAAGGGCGAACGGGTCGTCGAGCAGCACGAGAGTCTTCGTGAAGAAGAGACCCTGCGAGGAAAGCGCCTCAAGGAGCGAGCTCGCGCTTACCTGGTCGGCGGATATGCGAATGTACGCGGCCTCCGGCGCCTTGGCGCGCGCAGCGGCTACCCACGCGAATGCCTTCGCTCGCACTTTATTCGCATCGCTTCCGTGGAAGAGGTAGATCACCTCCGTAGTATATAGGAACGGAAAAAGGCACCCTTACGGGCGCCTTTCCATATTGAAACCTGGCTTTCTAGAACGCCCTGAAGGCTGCGATAATCAGCGCCCAGAGCATGAGGCTCGCACCGGCCCCGACACCGAGCCCGATGGCGGGCGGCAAGCGATTGCCAGTAGTCTTGCGAGACACCGAGCCCGCGATAGGAACGCCGGTCATAGTCTTCCTCCCCGAACTAGCTGTTACTCCCCCCGTAAGTATCTACCCGCCTGGGGGTGGAGACCATTCCCCAAGTGGGGACATCTCGCCCCAGTTCTTCCCCACCTTCCCTTCCGCGATGATGGGCACGCCCTCGGCCTCCTTTCCGGATAGGGCGTCCTCCATGATCTTCTTGATCTTCGGCGCGAGCTCGCTCACGAACCCGTCGCGTATCTCGTACACCAATTCGTCATGCACCTGGAGAAGCAAGTGCGCGTCCTCGCGCCTCCCTTCCTTGCGGAGCATGGTGTCCACCTCCACCATCGCGCGCTTGATAATGTCTGCCTGCGTTCCCTGTATCGGTGCGTTGATGGCCATGCGTTCGGCCTGAGCACGGACGTATGGAAGCGGTGACTTCATCTCGGGGAACTGGCGGCGGCGTCCGAACAATGTCTCCGTGTATCCGTTCTTGCGCGCGAATCCGCGGGTGGACTCGAGATACTTCGCGAGCGTATCGAATGTACGGAAATAGTCCTCGTGGAATTGGTGCGCTTCTGCGGTCGATACGCCGAGCTGGGTACGGAGCGAATTCACGCCCATGCCATAGAGGATGCCGAAGTTGATTATCTTCGCGCGGCGACGCATCTCACGGTCCACGTTCGCGGGCTCGACCGCGAACACCGCAGCTGCTACTTCCTGGTGCACGTCGCGCCCGGAGCGGAAGATATCACCGAGTTTCTCGTCCTTCGAAAGGATGGCGGCGATGCGAAGCTCTATCTGCGAATAGTCGAGCGCGACGAGCGTGAACCCGTCGCGCGCGATGAACGCGTTACGGATGGCGCGGCCCTCGGGCGTACGAATAGGAATGTTCTGGAGACCTGGGTTCTGGCTCGCCATGCGGCCCGTGATCGCGCCCGTCTGCAGGAATTCCGCATGGAGGCGGTCCTCGCTATCAAGCAGCGGCGGGATTGCTTCTATATAGGTACCGAGCAGCTTCATGAGCCCGCGGTATTTGAGCACTTCGTCGACGATGGGATGGAGCTCCCGTATCTTCTCGAGCTCGGACTCTTTCGTCGAGCGCTGCCCGCCCGCGGTCTTCTTCTGTCCCTTCGTCACGAGCCCGAGCTCATCGAAGAGCACGTCACCGAGCTGCTTGGGTGACGAGACATTGAACTCATGCCCTGCCATTGTATAGATACCCTTCTCTATCTTCTCGAGCTCCTTGCGATACGTGGCGCGCAGTCCCTCGAGCACCTTGCGGTCTATCTTCACGCCGCACTCCCCCATCTCCCGCACGATATCGATGAGCGGACGCTCGATGGAATCGTATACCTCCTTGAGCCTTCCGGTAGTAGCAATACTCTTCGATAGGGTTTCATATGCCTCTTCGAAGTTCTTCGCCTTGGTATACGCGAGCACGTCATCGAGCGATGGGTTCGTGAAGTCCGAATGGAGCAGGAAGAGCATGACCTTCGCTTCGGCGAGCCGGTCGGATGCGATAGACTCCTCGTCTTCGAGCGGGCCGTCGTCGAGGAAATCGTCGTCCGTGCCGTCCTTCCCGAAGAGCGCCTGCGCACGAGGACGGAGCGACCGGAAGCCGAACCTATCGAACAATGCGGCGATGACCGGGAGCGACACGCACTCGTTCCAGTCCTTCTCCGGAAGATGGAACGCGATGGGCGCGTCCATGCGTATCGTCGCCAGGCTCTTCGAGAAACGGGCATCCTCCTCATGCTCGATGAGTAGCTTCACGATACGAGGCTTTATGCCCGCTTCGATGAATGAGGTCTCGCTCTTCTTAAGCGCCTTGTATATATCCTCGACCGTGCCGAACTTCTGGATAAGCTCGGTCGCAGTCTTCTCGCCGATACCAGGCACGCCCTTGATGTTGTCGGACGGGTCGCCGCGCAGGCCCTTATAGTCCGCGATGAGTTTCGGTAGGAATCCGTAACGCTCCTCGACTGCTTTCTCGTCGTACAGAATCGTGTCGTTCAGGCCTTTCTTGAGCGTGTACACCTGCACCTGCTTGCCCGTGATGAGCTGCATCGTATCCATATCGCCCGATGCGATGATTATCTCTATCTCTTTGTCTTTCTCGAGCATCTTCACGATGGTGCCGATGACATCATCCGCTTCGAAGCCAGCGCGCTCGTATATAGGCACGGAGAACGCTTCGAACACATCGCGCGAGGTCGTGAGCTGCTTGATGAGCGCATCATCGGTCTTCGCGCGCGTCCCCTTGTATTCCGCATATGCCTCGTGACGCACGGTGGGGCCCGCAAGGTCGTACGCCGCAACGATGTGGTCCGGCTTGAGCTCGCTCATGATGCGCAGAAGCATCGAGGAGAGTCCGTACAAGGCTCCAGTCGGTTCACCGTCGGGCCCCGTGAATTCCGGGAGCGCATGATACGCCCGGTGGATTATGGCGTGCGCATCAAGAACGACGAGCCGGGTCTTGTCCGTGGTCTTCTTAGGCATAGGCAATGGTGCGGGACTGGTCCGGTTCTACCGTAAGCAATATCGCGATGTCCGCTTTCGGTAGTCCGTCGGCGACCATCTCTGGCCACTCGAGTACTACGAGCGTTCGCGCGTCTTTCATAAGCTCGTCCCAACCAAGAGCGCTGAGCTCTTCTCCGCTCTTCAAACGATATGCATCGATGTGTACCAACCGCCTGAACGACTTATCCTTCGCGAGCTGATACACCTTCTCAAGTACGAATGTCGGGCTCGTCACATGCTCCTCGATGCCGTATGCCTTCGCGAGCGCCTGCGTGAACGAGGTCTTCCCCGCCCCGAGCTCGCCCGAGAGCGTAACGAGAGTCGCGCCGCTGGCCTTCGGGACAAGACGCTCGGATAGCACCCTGGCTTCGTGCGTGAGTTCGTCGAGGTTCTGGAGCTTCTTTCCCATGCCCGGATTGTACCAATATAAAAAAGCGCCCGCTCCCCAGGGGGAAGCGGGCACAGTGTTCAGATGCCTAGCGGCTCGCTGCAGCGAGGGCAGCGAGCGCGCCGGCGGTGATGGCGAGGCTCTTCACGTGCTCGGAGCCTTTGACCACGTAGCCGCCGTATTGGACGGTCAAGCCGCGTTCGCAGTGCCACTTGTAGCCGCGGGGCGCTCTGGTGTTGGGTGGCGCCGGCGGGCACTGGTCGCCGTACTTCTCGTACGGGAACGGCCACACGACGCCACCATAGAACCGCGATCCGGAACTGCCGTACCGACCGTAGCCGTAGTCGCGTTGACCGCTGTAGCCGTAGTCGCGACCGTCAGGCGTTTGGCACATGTTCGATTGCAGATTGAATCCGCATCCGACATTGCTCGCGTAGCCGCCGTACCCTCCGCGGTTATAACCGCGATAGTCGCTTGCGACACGGACGGGCTCGGGATAGGCCAACGAAGGCGGTTCCCGGTAGTAGCTCGTCGGCGTCGCAGAGGATTCGGAAATCCGGTACTCCTCGAGCGGAGTGATGCCGCTCGAGCGCGAAACGGGCCGTTGGTCGTCGGTCGGGCTTTCCGTGAACGCGAGCTGACGCGGTTGCGGGTGGACAGTAGGCGTGGCCGGAGCCGTAATCGATTTCGGGCACCCTTTCGGGTACTCTTTCGGATACTTGCCCGAGAAGGATTTGAAGCATTCTGCCGACGCGGTACCGCCGAACGCGATGGTGGCGATTATGGCGATGGAAGGAACGCCAAGAAGAGCGCGAAGGCGCATGATGAGTCTCCTGATTGCTTGGTTACTGGGGTGTAGTATAGCAAAATATACAGTAAATGTCAATAGCCTAGCCCTTTCTGCAGGGTGCTACTATATGGCCTATATGCCGGCTCATTTCGACACCGATGCGGAGGACGCGAAGCTCGCGTCCGTCCGCGAGAAAGAGGAGGAGGACCTCGCCCAGATACTCTCCGAGAAGCATGGACTTCCCTATACCGACCTTTCGGTAGTGCCGGTGAATATGGATGCGCTTCGCATCATCCCGGAGGCGCAAGCAAAGGAAGCGGAAGTGGTCGCATTCGACAAGAACGGCAAGCATGTCTCGCTCGCGATACAGAACCCCGAGAACATCGCGCTCGCGAAGGTGGTGAGCGATCTCGAAGCGCAGGGCCTCATCATCGAGAAGTTCCTCGCTTCAAGGAAGAGCCTCGAGAAGGCACTTTCCCGTTACGCAGACCTCTCCTATGCCCACGAGGATAGGGCGGGCATGTTCGATATCAAGAGCGAGGAGATCCACGAGCTCACCAACAAGCTCACCGATATCGCGGCGCTCCGCGACAACCTCACCAAGAGCATGGAGGTGGGCCATCGCGCGCAGACCTCGAGGATATTGGAGCAATTGCTCGCGGCCGCGCTCTCCATGCGCGCTTCCGATATCCATATAGAACCTGAGGAGGCTGGGATACGCCTGCGCCTGCGCATCGATGGACTCCTGACCGATGTGTTCATGTTCGATCCTCACGGATACGAGCTCCTCGCGTCGCGCATCAAGCTCCTTTCGGGGCTCAAGCTCAACATCAAGGACCGTGCGCAGGATGGCCGCTTCTCCATCGTAGTGAACAACGAGATAGAGGTGCGTACTTCGGTCATCCCGGGCGCGTACGGCGAATCGATCGTCATGCGTATCCTGAACCCCAATACACTTTCCATATCCTTCGAGGGCCTCGGCATCCACGAGAAGATACTCGCGAAGCTCGCCGTCGAACTCAAGCGCCCGAACGGAATGCTCCTTACAACCGGCCCTACCGGCTCGGGTAAGACGACGACGCTGTATGCATTCCTTAAATACCTCCACACGCCTGATATAAAAATAATCACTATCGAGGACCCGGTGGAGTACCACATCCCCGGCATCGTGCAGACGCAGGTGAACCATAAGGACTACACCTTCGCGGCCGGACTGCGTTCCATTCTGCGCCAGGACCCTGACGTCATCATGGTGGGCGAGATACGTGATGCGGAAGTCGCGGAGACCGCCATTCAAGCGGCGCTCACCGGTCACTTCGTGTTCTCAACGCTCCACACCAATAATGCAGCGGGCACCTTCCCGCGCCTCGTCGACCTGGGTATCGACCCGAAGACGTTCGCGTCCGCAATCACGGTGGCGATGGCGCAGCGTCTCGTGCGCACGCTCGACCACGACCACCGCAAGCAAGTGCCCCTTACCGACGAGCAGAAGAAGACCGTCGAGAAGATATTCTCAACGGTCGAGGATACGTCCCTCCTCCCCGCTTCATACGACATGACGTGGGTGCCTGACACTGTAGAAGGAGACGAGACGTCCGGATACAAGGGCCGCATGGGACTCTACGAAGCGATATTCATGGATGACGAGCTGGGTGAGTTCTTGCGCGATAACCCAAGCGAGCACGACATCGCGAAGCATGTGCGCCGCCAAGGAGCGCTCACCATGGCACAGCAGGGCGTCATCGATGCACTTAATGGTCTCACCTCGCTCGATGAGGTGTTCCGTATCGTGGATATCCCGCGCGATTAGAACGTAAAAAGCGCCCCGTAGGACGCTTTTTACTTATGTACGTTCTCGCGCGATCCCGCACATTACCCTCCAGGCACGATCATCCGAATGGATGACTGAACAAATCGCCTGAGGAGTGTCCCAGCGCTCCGCATACGAGTGCGGTACCAGAATGTCCTTGGGGAAAAGCCCAAAAGCCGTCAAGCCTTGCCTAGAGGGTGATGAGTAGGATCTAAGGGGCCGCCCTCCTTACCAAGGTAAAGAAAAAGGCCCGGTGAGAATGTTCTCACAAGGCCGACCCCTGTGTGCTAGAATACTAGCATACCTCGATTTTATGTCAAGTACCCCTGACACGATTCGGATAAAAGACCAGTCCCTCGATTCGGCGCTCCGCCCTACCCTATGGGATGAATACATAGGCCAGGGGCACGTGAAAGCGAACGTGCAGGTGGTGCTCACCGCGGCCAAGAACCGTGGCGACATGCCCGAACACCTCCTTTTCTATGGCCCTCCAGGCGTCGGCAAGACCACGCTCGCCCACCTCGTCGCCCACACACTTGAAGCCCCTATCAAGTCGACATCCGGGGTCGCGATAGAACGCGCAGGCGACCTCGCAGCCATCCTCACCAACCTTGAGCCTGGCACTGTGCTGTTCATCGACGAGATACATCAGCTCTCGCATAAGATTGAGGAGCTTCTGTATCCTGCGCTTGAGTCAGGTTCCCTCGATATCATCCTTGGAAAGGGGCCGTCAGCGCGCACTGTTGAGCTCGCACTTCCTCCGTTCACGCTCGTGGGCGCCACCACCCGTGTAGCGCAGCTCTCTTCCCCACTCCGCTCTCGCTTCGGCGGCGGCGTGTACCAGCTCGATTTCTATACCGAGGATGACTTGAAGAGCATCATCAAGCGTTCCGCTGGCGTGCTCAGTCTTTCGGTGGATGACGCAGTCGTTGATCGCATCGCGAGCCGCAGCCGCGCGACTCCAAGAGTCGCGAACGCGCTCCTCAAACGCGTGCGTGACTATTCGGAAGTGAAGAACGTCCCCATTACGCCTGAAGTATGCGACCTCGCCTGCGAGATGTTCGGTATCGACGAGCTCGGCCTCACCAAGGATGACCGTCGGTACCTCACGACGCTGCGGGATAGCTTCAAGGGCGGGCCAGCCGGTATCCGTGCGCTCGCGAGCGGACTCCACGAAGACCCGGAGACCGTCGAGAACGTGTACGAACCGTATCTTCTGCGCCTTGGATTCATCGAGCGTTCTCCGAGGGGACGTATCCTTACCTCGAAAGGTAGAGAGTATTTGAATAATTAAGCTGACAGACCAGGTACCGAACCCCACTGATTTCTAGGCAGCTCTGCTTTTTGCTATAGTCGATACATGTCAGGACACAGTAAGTGGTCTCAGATAAAGCGGCAGAAAGGCGTCACCGAC
>CAYSUL010000001.1:21300-269582 GCA_964434255.1 uncultured Candidatus Saccharibacteria bacterium | reverse complement strand
CATGTCAGGACACAGTAAGTGGTCTCAGATAAAGCGGCAGAAAGGCGTCACCGACGCCGCTAAAAGCCGCACCTTCTCCCGCTTCGCTCGGCTTATAGCTATCGAATCAAAAAAAGCGAACGGTAACCTCTCCTCTCCTGGACTTGTGACCGCCATCGAGCGCGCGAAAGCGGCGAATATGCCCAAAGACAACATCGAGCGGGCCGTCACCAAGGGCAATTCGAAAGACGCGAGCGATCTCGAGCAGGTCGTCTACGAATTCTATGGCCCGGGCGGCACTGCACTCATCGTCGATGCGCTCACCGACAACAAGAACCGCACGACGCAGGAGATAAAGCATCTCATCACAAAGAACGGGTTCGAGCTCGGAAGTCCCGGCTCCGCGCTCTGGGCATTCACGAAGTCCCCGGACGGGACACTCACCCCCAACGAACCGCTCATGGACCTCTCCGAAACACACGAAGCTGCGCTTGGCGCTCTCCTCGAGCTATTCGACGACCACGAGGACGTCCAGCAGGTATACACGAACGCACGCGGGTTCGAGACGACTCGCGAATAACGATGAGGGTGCTCGCTATCGATCCTGGTTTCGATAGGCTCGGACTAGCAGTGCTCGAGGGGGACCCCTCTCGCCCCACCCACATATGGAGCGACTGTGTCATCCCGCCCAAAGGAACGGCTGATGAGCGTCTTGCTGTCGTGCATAACGCGGTCGCGCTTGCGATACGCATGCACGCTCCTGATTTCCTTGCGCTCGAGACGCTTTTCTTCAGCACCAACAAGAAGACGGCCTTGGGAGTAGCTGAAGCAAGAGGTGCGGTACTCTCGGCTGCCGGCGAGGCTGGTGTTCCCGTAACAGAGCATTCTCCTGGCACCGTGAAGCTCGCGGTCACCGGAAACGGACGTGCGGACAAGAAATCAATAGCGATGATGGTACCGAAGCTAATCGTTCTCCCCCCGAAGAAGCGCCTCGATGATGAGCTCGACGCCATCGCGGTGGGTATATGCGCCTTGTCCACATACCGAGGTCGGTAAGGTTGCAAACTTTTTATCGTCTGCTCAAATGGGTGGGCAACGCGCCCGCGCGCGAGCATGATCAAAATAATTGATACGTATGGCAGAAGACGAACTCGAAGAGACTGAGCTTGATCCGGAAGCGGCAACCGAAGACGAGGAGGATGACCTCCCCGTCGACGTAGCTCTTGAGGAAGAAGAGGACGATATGTAAGACAAGGCGGCCCTAACGGGCCGCTTTTGTGCTAGCATACCCCTCATGAACAAGTCGTTCTGGAAGAAGCATCTTCAGAATCCCCACCCACTCCTTCGCTACGCCTTCATAGGCGGTGGCGTCTTCCTGCTCATCTGCGGCGTGGCCATACTTTCAGTCGCTTTCACCCCGATACCGGACCTCAATTCCTTCGATGCCCGCAAGGTATCAGAGTCGACCAAGATATACGACCGGACCGGTAAGACCATCCTCTACGACCTCAACCACGACATGCGTCGCAATGTCGTGCCGCTCTCCGCGATGTCCAAGAACCTCCAGCTCGCCTCTATCGCGATTGAGGACGATAAATTCTATGAGCACAGCGGTGTGCGATTGTTCTCCTTCATACGCGCCCTGCTCGCGAACATCGAGAGTG
Organism: uncultured Candidatus Saccharibacteria bacterium; assembly: GCA_964434255.1. GTDB lineage: Bacteria > Patescibacteriota > Minisyncoccia > Phycocordibacterales > Phycocordibacteraceae > C7867-001. Next base: position 267,939 of record CAYSUL010000001.1, on the reverse strand, counting down.
GTTCGTTCAGCCAGGGCGGCTCGACCATCACCCAGCAGGTGGTAAAGAACACCATACTCACCGGCAAGAAAAGCCCTATCCGCAAGGTGCAGGAATGGATACTCGCCTGGAAGCTCGAGGGTAAGTACACGAAAGACGAGATACTCGAGTTCTATCTCAACGTAACGCCATACGGCGGCACGCTCTATGGAGCGGAGGCCGCGAGCCGTGCCTTCTTCGGTAAGTCGGCGTCCGATCTTTCACTCGCGGAGGCCGCATACCTCGCTGCCCTTCCCCAAGCACCGACCTTCTATTCTCCCTACGGCAACAACCGCGCTGCGCTTGATAACAGGAAGAATCAAGTGCTCACCCGTATGAAGGAACTTGGATATATCGATGAGACGACGTACGCATCCGCGAAGAGCGAGGCGGTAACCTTCAGCCGTCAGCAGAACGGTGGCATCATAGCTCCTCACTTCGTCTTCTATGTGGAGCAGTACCTTGAGCAGAAGTACGGCACGGACGTCGTGAACCAGGGCCTTTCCATAATCACCACGCTCGATACCGAGCTCCAGAACGATGCGGAGGAGATAGTGAACCGGTACGCACTCGCGAACGCGGGCAAGTTCAACGCGGAGAACGCGGCGCTCGTCGCTATAGACCCAAAGACCGGGCAGATACTTTCCATGGTGGGTTCCCGTAACTATTTCGACCCGGATATCGACGGCAACTACAACATCGCGCTCGCCCCAAGGCAGCCAGGCTCTGCCTTCAAGCCGTTCGTGTACGCAGCCGCTATCGCGAAGGGATACACGCCCGAGTCCGTCCTCTTCGACCTCCCTACCCAGTTCTCGACCGCCTGCTCCCCGAGCGATGTCTTTAATAGCCAGGCGCCCTGCTACGCCCCCGGAAACTATGACCAGACGTTCCGTGGCCCAATGACATTCACCTCAGCACTTCAGCAGTCGATAAACATCCCAGCGGTGCAGACCCTCTATCTCGCTGGCATCAAGAATGTCATCGATCTCGCGACACGTATGGGTATTCAGGGCCTTGGTGACCCGAAGGACTATGGTCTCTCGTTCGCGCTCGGTGCCGCTGAAGTACGTCTCCTCGATATCACGAGTGCGTACGGCGTCTTCGGCAACGATGGTATCCGTCACGCACCGACTGGAGTGCTTGAAGTACGCGATAAGAAAGGAAAGGTCATCGAGAAGTTCGAGGAGCGCGGCGAGATGGTGCTCGATAGCAATGTCGCGCGCCAGATGGCATCCATCATGTCGAACAATGATGCCCGTATCCCTGCATACGCTGCTAACAATCCGCTCACGGTCGCTGGATACGACGTCGCCGCTAAGACCGGTACTACCAACGAGTCGCGCGACGCATGGACCGTCGGGTACACTCCGGACATCGCCGTTGGCGTGTGGGCCGGCAACAACGACAACCGTCCTATGGTGAAGGAGATAGCAGGTTACATCGTTGCCCCTATGTGGCATGAGTTCATGGCGAAAGCGCTCGCGAAGAAACCAGCGTCCTTCTTCCAGGAACCCCCAGCGACCCCAACCAACATCTCACCAGCGCTTCGTGGCCAATCATTCATACAAGCGGCTGACGGAAGTATGACAGCGCACAGCCTCCTGTACTGGACGAACAAGGATGCCCCTCAAGGCCCTCCTCCAGTAAATCCAGGGTCCGATCCTCAATTCCCGTACTGGGAAGCTCCTATACAAACGTGGCTCGCTTCAGGGGGCGCCATGCCTTCGCAGCAACCCTCACAGAACGAAGAGCAGCTTATCGATCAGCTGAACGACTTGCTTGACCAGGCGGCGGACATACAACGAGAGGAGCGGCCGGATATCGGAGGACAGTAAAAGAAACGAGCGCCCTGGGCGCTCGTTTCTTTTACTGATTCATCGGCATCACTAGATATAAGAACGAACTATCGCCAGTCCCTCGCATCACGAGCGCGCGCCCTATCCCCGAAGCTGAAAGCGTAATGCTCTCGGATGGGATTATCGAAAGTGCCGCAGTGAGGTAGCGGTGATTGAATGAGAGCTCTATCGAGTCACCGGACACCGCTCCTGCGACTTCCTCGTTCGATTCCCCGATATCTGCATTCTGCGCGGAGAGCTGGATGCGTTTGCTACCTGGATCGAAGGCGAGCCGTACCTTCTGGAACGTATCGGAGAAGACCGCAGTGCGCCTGAGCGCAGTCTCGAAATCCTTCTTGATTAGGTTCGCTTCCGCGAGGAACGATTTTGGTATTATCTGCGCGTAATCAGGATAGTTTGCGGCGACGAGACGGGTCGTAACGAGCCCTCCCTTCCAGCTCATTGCGCACTGATGCTCGTCGAGAGCGACGGATATATCCTCAACAGGGAGCGTCTGCACTATATCGAGCGCGTTCTTCGCTGGGATAAGCATCGAGAACGGGGTGATGGAACCAGTGAGCGATATCTTCTTCTCCGCAAGACGGAAGGAATCGGTCGCGACCGCCTTCAATTGCCCGCCTTCCGCTGAAATGAGCACGCTTGCGAGCTCGGGACGGACGGTCGAAGTCGAAGCGAACGCAGCGACTGACGAAATAAGGTTCGCGAGCACCGCGCCCGGGAGCGTAAATTCGCTCGTAGGAGCGTCCGGGATAGGCAGGATAGGGAAATCCTCGGAGGCGAGGGTCTTGAGCGTGCTCTTGGCCGTTCCTGCGGCAATGATGACGGTGTCTCCCGCGTGCTTGAGCGATAGTTTCCCATTGCCGGACATACTCGCAGTTATCTCGCGAAGAACGTTCGCCGGAAGAACGACGACACCCGTCTCCTCGATGACTCCTTCGACCTTGATATCGATACCCGTCTCAAGATTCGTTGCACGAAGCTTGATGCCATCGTCCCCTGCGATGAGTGCGATGCCTGCAAGGACAGGAAGACTACCAGATCGTCGCTCCGCGAATCGAGCTACGCTCCCCACTGCTTCCTTGAATGCATTTTTATCTAGAGAAATAATCATATCGCTACTATTATTAGGGGTGTTGATACCGTGGATATCGATTCTGAGCGAGTAGCTGCAACGTATAAACTATTTCGGCGTCCCACTAAGCTGTTGAAAACCCGGGCGTAGCTCTCTGCGAGCCTGGGGACGAGAATCGAAGACCTCCATTCCTGTCCCCAACCACCTCCCTGTCTCCCCATCCTGTCCGCTGCCTTTTCCATATCTTTTCCCCACTATACCAACATACTTCTCCCCGAGGTTATACCAGGAGCGACCGGATGTCCTGGATCTCTTTGGCGAGTTCCGCATCCTCGCGTACCTCCCGCTTCACCTTTTCGCAGGAGTGGATGACGGTCGTGTGGTCGCGGCCACCGAGTTTCGACCCTATCGTCGGGTACGACACGCTGAAATCCTCGCGCAGGATATACATGATGACCTGGCGGGGACGCACCACCTCCCTCCTTCGGGTCTTCTCATAGATGCTTTCTTCATCTATGCCGTAGAACTCGGCGACTTTCGAGACCACATGCTTTACCGACACTGTTTTCGTAGGCCGAGAGAAGGAACGGAGTGATTGGCGTACCTCGGCGAGGTCCGGCGGCACCCCCTTCACCTGTGTGTGGCAGACGACGGAATTGATGACGCCTTCGAGCTCACGGATGGAGCCTGAAATAGAAGCGGCGATGTGCTCGACGACCTCATCCGAGAGCGTAACGCCGTGTATAGCTGCCTTCCTGCGCACAATATTCATCCTCGACTCCCTATCCGGCTCGCTAATATCCACCGTCATACCGCTCTGGAAGCGCCCGCGGAGACGCTCAGCGATATCCGGGATAGCGGCTGGAGAACGGTCGGAGGAGAAGATAATCTGCTTGTTGTTATCGTGGAGCGAATTGAAGAGATGGAAGAGCTCCTCCTGGAACTTATCCTTCTTCGAGAAGAACTGGACATCGTCCACTATCAGGAGATCGTACTGACGGTACTTCTCCTTGAAGCGATTGGCGGTACCCGCTTGGAGTGAGTCGGTGTATTCGTTACCGAAGCGGTCGGAGGTGAGATAGAAGACCTTGCGGGTCGGGTAGAGCTTCTTGTACTGGTTCCCTATCGCCTGGATGAGATGGGTCTTTCCTCTTCCGGTGTCTCCATATATGAAAAGCGGGTTATAGGTTATGCCAGGGCGGCGTATGACCGCTTCCGCAGCACTGTGCGCCAGGTCATTGAACGAGCCCACCACGAACGTCTCGAAGGTATAGCGCGGGTTGAGGTTATCGCTCTTGTTGATATAGAACTCATTCAGCGGAAGCTCCGGAGTCGGAACAGGCTGACGCTTCACTTCTTTGGGCTTCCGGCGATCGTCCTTCACTATCATGTACTCGATATTCCGGTATTCGTAGGAAACAGAGCGCACTATCTTCAAAAGAAGCGTGTGGAACTTCTTCAAGTACCAATCGCGGAAGAACTGGCTCGGTACGCCCACATACACGATGCCGTCCTCTATCTTTATTATCGAACTATCACGGAACCAGGTATTGAAATTAGCTTGAGATATGGAAAGTTCGACTTGCGTGAGCATATACTCCCAGAGTTCACGCGTATCGAGACGATTCATGGTGTTCATGTCCCGGGTAGTATACCCAACCTGTGGATAAAGAGCGAAAACAGCCGTTTCCTTGCTCGCTTGGCGTCAAGCTGGTACTATCCTGTGGATTATGCCAAAGCGCACGTATCAGCCGAAGAAGAGGAAGCGCGCCCGAACTCACGGGTTCCGCGCTCGTACTGCGACGCCGTCGGGTAGGAAGCTCCTGCTCCGCCGCCGCCGTAAGGGTCGCGCGAAGCTTACCGTCTAATGATGCCGCGTCGCCTACGACTCTCCCGGGAGACGTTCGCGAAAGCAGCCTCGGGAAGGCGCGCCACAAGCACGCATTTTTCCGTTACTGTCAGGAATACGACCAAGGAAGGCGGTGCAGCGGTCATTATCTCGAAGAAAGTGGCTAAGAGGTCGGTAGACCGCCATCTGCTCAAGCGTCGCGCGCTCGACGTCGTCCGTCCCCTGGTCTCCCCCACCCGCTCCATGATCATCTACGCGAGAGCGGGAAGCCCTGCCCTCTCATATCGTGCTCTCAAGGAGGAATTGATTCAGCTCGTAGCGGAGGCGGTAGGTTCTGGGAAGGATATGCGATAGTCTGTAGTCCATGACGTCATTCTTCCATACCGTTCTCTACACGCCGATATACAACCTCCTCATATTCCTCACCGACATCTTGCCGGGAGGTGATATCGGTCTTGCGGTCATCGCAGCGACCGTAATCGTGAAGCTCATCATAATGCCGCTCTCCCTTTCCGCACTCCGCACGCAGAAGGTCATAAAGCTCATCGACCCGAAGGTTAAGGAGCTTAAGGTGAAGTACAAAGATAATAAGGAGAAGCTCGCTATCGAGACCTTCGCGCTCTATAAGGAATACGGCATTAACCCATTTGCGGGGCTCCTGACGCTCTTCATCCAGCTCCCCATCCTCCTTACCCTCTTCTGGGTCTTCCAGTCGAAAACGCTTCTTACGGTGGATACGAACATGCTCTATTCGTTCGTTCCCGTGCCGGAGATGATATCCCCGAACTTTCTCGGTCTATTCGCTATCGGAAGCGCGAGCATCACGCTCGCGCTGATCGCAGCCGTCCTCCAATTCGTCCAGGGCTACTACAGCTTCCCCATCCCGGCTAAGAGTACGGCCACTGGCAAGGAGTCACTCCAAGCTGACTTCGGTCGCTCCATGGCGCTCCAGATGCGCTTCCTTCTCCCTATATTCGTCGGTATCGGCGCGTACGTGACCAGTAACGCCATCGCGCTCTATCTCATCACCTCAAGCATTGTGGGCATCGCCCAAGAGTTTTATGTGCGTCGCAAGAACGACTCCCCGGCTACGAAATAAGAGCTAGAGGTCGTAGGACCACAAGGATCCGTCGACCTTATTCATGAAAACCAATACGTCTTCGCCGCTATCGAGCGAGAGTGCTTGAGCATCTATCTGCACGTCCGCAAGTTGGCGTGGGTCGAAGGTAAGTGTCGCGACGCGCGTCGCGAGGTCTATGCGCCATAGACGATCCGAAAAAGAGCGCGCGCCCTGATACCAGTCATCGGGCAGTACACCACTGAGTGAGGTGGGTACGCCGCAGTAGAGGGCGTCGCTGCCGGGTGTCCATGCGCATTTCTCCGGAAGGGTCGAGAGCGGGAGCGGAACGGCGGTGCGGGTGGCAGTATCCAAGACCTGCGTATATACCTTCCCACGATCAGCATAGCTATAGAGGATCTTCGCTCCAGATGGGGATGGCAGTGTCGAAAGTCCGCGGAGTGGCCCGAGAATGCGCGTGAACGTGCCTGCCTTGTCGACGAGGAACGCATATCCGTCGAGATGCGCAGAGGCCTTGGTTTGCGCTAGGTAACTGGTTCCTGCAAAGGCAACGCGCAATGATGACATCACCGAGGAGAAGATGGTCCTGGCACCGCTACCGTCGGTGTTCATTATGGTCGCGACCGAACCGCTACCGCTTGAAAGGAGTGTAAGGACGCTCGAGCTTGCGGCTGTTATCTGCGCGAGGCCCTGTTCGAGGAAGTAGCCCCCTTCCCCGCTCACTGGCAGTAGGTACGTGCTTACGCGCTCTTCGGCCCCGTCCTTCTCAAGGAACCGTACGAAGGCGCGCGAACCATCGCGCGTCCACGACGCGTCCTCGATACCAGGCAGCGTCTTGTTCGAAAGTCTCGTCATCGTGCGCTCGTGGATGCGGAAGGAGTACACATTACCGCTCTGTCGATCGATGTACCGCACTTCCACCTCCTCCGGCACCGCGATGACCGTCGTCTGGGTCGTCGTTGCAGTCGAGGAAGCTGCGACTGGCGCGGAGAGCTGCGGTGGGAAATAGATAGATGCGGTGCCTTTGGCGACCGGCCCGTCCGTGAGCTTCATGAGGCGTGGCGGGAAGACGGTCCCGGCTCCAGGCGTAGGCACGCCCGTGTCTACGGGCTCCACTGCTCCTGGATCTCGGTCGCCTGCGGAGTCGAACGGATTAGGGCCCACTGCGATGCCCGAGTCCTTGGCGAAGAACAGGAAATATACGCCGAGCCCCAACGCAATGAGGAGGATGAGCGTACCGACGATGATGAGGATGCGGCGCATAATTATTTCTTGTCGTACGAACAGGAGCAGTATTGCGTCTGCCCATCCGCGGTCTTCGCGGTGCTGCATGAAACTCCGTCCCCTATTTGGTAATTGCAGCACTGGATAGCGGTATTATCGGTCCATTTTATCGGCGTGCCATGCGGAATAGGCTTACATTGAGTATTCGGCTCACCAGTTGCAGAGATGATGGATTGCGGAGGATTCTGTGGGGAAACAGGAGCGGTTTTCAAACCACAGCAGATGCCGCCGTTCAGGTTAGTCGCGCAGCAGCTATCAGTAATCCGTATTTCCCCCTTCCCTCCATCGCACGCATTACCTTGCGGCTTCACCACGGTTTTATCCTTATACTCCTCGCAGCTCGCAGCCGGAGTGGCACCTTCCCTTTTCATGCAAATAGTCACGAGCGTACCGGCGCATGTTCCGCCGTCGGGTATTGGGGCTGTGGCCCCCCCGTCAGTTGGCTTGCAGTTGGCTATAGGTAGTCCGCCCTGCTGCAGGCACTGCGTGCTCGCCTTCCCATACCCCGAAGTATCGTCAGCCCATAGGATATCCTCAGCGACCCGTTCGCCGGGCGATAACTCAGAAAGCCCTCGTATCTCGAGCTTCAGTATGTCTGGATTGATGATGGAGAAGACGATGGTGGGCGCAAGCACAAGAAGGAGTCCGATGATGGTGTCACGGATGAGATTCTTCGCATCCCCAATCTTCTCGTGGCTGCCGGCCGCCGTCATCCACGTGACGCCCGCTCGCATTATCTGCAGCACGCCGATAGCAGCGGCGAGCCCGATACATATCATGTAAACACTATTGAGGAAGTTCGGCAGGTCGGCTGCATTGCCTGCGAACTCGACGTTCTGGATGTTGGTGAGCGAACAGAACCCATTAACGCAGTTCGCGGTTTCTTCCTGCGCGAACACAGCGAGCGGTGCGAATATCAAGAAAGCACCGAGGAATGCATAGAAATTTCTCATAGTCCGAATATACCAAGTCCACGCTCCTCCCCGAACTTCACCTGGAGACGTTGCTCAGCGGTCGCGAAGGTCGCCGCCTGCTTAACGCGGGCGATGAGATTCGCGATCCCTCCCCCGCTTCCCGTCGCACGGAGCGTGACATCCTTGTCGCTCCCGCTCTCGGCATTGTTCACGAGCCAAGTGAGCGCGGAACCGCTCGGGAAATAGTACGGGACGGCGCGGAACGTCTGCTCGTCCCCGCCCATGGTGATAGCTCCCGAAAGCGCAGTATCGAAAAGAGGCCCGAGAAGCGGATCATTACGATATATACGGACGAGCGGGTCTATCGGCGAGACCACCGTGCTGGTCTGCGCTACGATCGCGCTATCCGTGCTCGTCACAGTCAGCGTCACGCGGGTATCGCGGAAGCGCACAGGCGCGGTCGCTGAAAGGTATGACTTGCCGATGCCTGACTCCGCTTGGAGCACGCGATCGCCTAGGCGCCAGGTGTAGACGAGGGAGCTCGCAGGAAGGCGGGTGCCTGTCGAGGAGCGCAAATCAGGGAGCGCGATGATGCGCAGGAGTCCCTCCGAAGCGACGCCCGCACCGCCCTGGTAGAACGGATGCGTGGTAGTGATCGGCTCTATCACGAGCGATACGTCCGCGGGACGGACCGAAAGCGTCTTGTTGTAGGTTCGGCCTTCGGCAATCACCGAGACGGTTATGGTGGTGACGCTTCCAGGCCCACCAACGGTTACGTTCGTGGGTGCGGTACCGCTCCCGCGCGAGACGACGGTGCCGTTCGCCGAGACGGTGACCGCGCTCGAGGAAAGCTCGATGAGCGTGCTGCCTGGGGTGACGACCACGGTCTGGTACGGCTTCGGATACTCGGGGGAGATAGTTACAGTGAGGGGCTCGACCCCGCCGAACTGCGCATGGAGCGCGCTCGGTACGAGAAGCGCGATGAGCGCGAACGGGAAAAACAACCTCGACATACCGCTAGTATAGCGCTCTTTCGTACAGCCGGACGGATACGCCTGGGTATTTACGCGGCTTCGCGCTGCTCGCCGGCAGCTGGTGCATTGTCATTCGCCGGACTACCCCTCCCTATTCTTCGCTTTCCCACCTGTCGCGTAAGGAACGGAGCATTTTTCTTCTCTTTCTCCCCCACCTCCTTATTATGCTGATAGATGAGTATCGCTACCCCGGTGGTAGTAGCGGGGAGTGCATTTATGAACGGGACGAGCTCGACGACGATAGCTGAGAGCGAGGTGAACAGCTTTCCTCCCCCCTTGTTCGTGATGTACTGGACGCCCAGGAGCTGGAACCAGATGAAGAATACTATCCATACGAGCGGCGTGAGGAACCATGAGAAAACCGCACCGAGTACCGTGAGCGTCAGAAGGAATTGAATAAGGTCTACAAGTATCGCTATCGCGACGAGCGAGAAGATAGTGACCGGGCCTATCTTCTCTTGCTTCATACGCGGAGGGGCGGAGCTCCCCCTTCGGCTCCTTGCCGCTCTTTTTCACGCTTTATCGCGAGAAGCTGCGATGGGTCCGATGTGATTATCTGGTCTTCCGTATATGACGCAACCACCTTGATGGCGACATGCTTAAGGCCTGCGAAGAAGAGTCCCTCCCCCACCCCGCTCTCAAGCAGGAGGTACTTCTCCTCGTCGGTAAGGTTGAACGTCTCCTGGAGCACATCTATCGTCGTCGGCGACTGCTTGAGGAGCAGTTGCAGCGATGAGTTCGTAAGGATGGGGCGGCCGTACGGCGAGCGGAGGAAGTCCTCCACGTCCTGGGTGATGGTCGCGAGGCCGAGGTAGTACTTACGGCCGCGCTTGGCGAGGCTGTAGAGGAACGAGGCAGTGTCCTCCGACTTCATCATCCACCACGCCTCGTCGATCACGAGCAGGCGCTTCTTGAGCTCATGGCGCACCGCGTTCCAGATGAAGTGCGTGATGATGTACATCGCGACCGGCTTGAGCTCGTCTTCCATGTCTCGCACCGAGAAGACGATGAACTGCTTATTAATATCCACATTCGTCGGTCGATTGATGAATCCAGCCCAGGTGCCGTGCGTGTATTTCGAAAGCCGTGTAACGAGGGACTCGGATCCTTCCATACCCGACAGAACGTTCTCGAAGTCGGAAAGGAGCGGTGGTTCCTGGCCCGTGAAGTCGTTGTCGCCCGTAATGTCCTTCAGTGCATAGGTCTCGGTGATGGCGCGGTCGATGATAGCGTCCTCTTCCGGGGTGAGGCCGCCGAGCATGATGCGGAAGAGGCCAACGAGATTGATGATGTTCGAACGAAGGATATCGGAAGGCTCCTCATCTTCCTTCACTGGTGGCAGGTCGAACGGATTGATGTGGTGCTCGGAAGAGAGCGAGATGTTGAAGGTGCGTCCACCGGTGGCTTCCGCGAGGTACTCGTATTCACGCTCCGGGTCGATGACGATGACCTCCGTCTCGAACATGAGGGAGCGGAGTATCTCGAGCTTCACTGCGTACGACTTGCCCGAACCCGACTTCGCGAACACGACGGAGTTGTAGTTCTCGAGCGAGAAGCGATCGAAGAGAATGAGCGAGGCGTTGTGGCGGTTAATGCCGTACAGGATGCCGCGGTCGCTCGTGAGGTCGAAGGAGACGAATGGGAATATTGAAGAGAGCGGCGAAGAGTTGAGCTTGCTATTCACCTGGAGCTCGTCGAGCGCGAGCGGAAGCGTCGAGCGGAAGCCTTGTTCCTGCTGGAAGAGGGCCGGCTTGGTGTATACGAGCTTTGAGTCGAGGATGCCGCGCACCTCCCCTTCTATCTTGTCGAGCTCCTCCTTGCTGTCGCCGTAGAGGGTGAGGTACAAGCCGACATCGAAGAGGCGTTCCTGCGCCTGTTGCAATTGGTCGCGCAGGTTCTCGAGGTCCTGGTACGCCGTGTCGAGCATTGGGTCACGCACCAGTCCCTTCGCTTCCCTTTCGTTTATCTGGCTCTCCACTTCGGCGACCTTCCGCTGGAATCCGCGGAGCGCCCCTGCGGTCTCGAGCGGGTGGATGAATATAGCGGCGTCGAGCACGCGGTCGAGGTTCACGATAGGCATGAACCAACCGTCCGAGAGGAAGCGAGGGTATGAAATGGTGTAGAACGAGCGCGAGAACTTCTCCCCGAGCTCGATTTCCCGCGCACTTACCTTAAGTGCGGCCGGCGCAATGGCATCGGCGAGATTGAGCTTCCCTTCCCGATAGATATCAGCCGGAAGTACGGGCGTCACAGTTGGCGTCTCTTCTTTCTTGCGGTTGAGGAAATCGAGTAGCGCCATGATTATTGTTCTAGTCGGATAGGGTTCTCCGTGACGCCAGGATTGAACGAGCGGTACAAGAGCTCGATGAGTTCTTCGGTGCCGAGCGGAACCGCGCGGATGCCCGCGTTCTGGAGACCCGACGCCACAAGCCCCATCCGCTGCTCGAGTTGGATGCGGTGTTCATCAAAGTTGCTGGGGCCTGCCTGCTCGGTGGGAGCCGCCTTTTTCTGCAAGAACGGGATGCTGCTCGTCACCGCGCTCGCGATAGCGGGAGTGTATGGCACGACGACATAGAAGAGCTTCGTCATGATGTCGCTCGAATCCATGAAGTTCCGTATGAATGCGAGGTATTCGCGGAGCTGCAATCGCATCAGCTCGCTCGTCTGCGTTTCCATCTTGCTCTCGAGCAGGGCGAGGTACGGCCGGATATCCATCTTGCGGGAATGCACGAGTATCTCGACCGAGAAATCGAGCGTGTTCAGGAAGTTCTGGAATCCCCCGATGATGCCACGCTGCTCATCCTCGGACTTAAGGAAGAAGTTCATGGAGGAGCACATCAAGACACCGCGATATCCATCCTCTTTGAGGATGATGATGCCGTTGCGCACTTCTTCAACAGGCACGAAGGATTGGGTTGCTTTTGGTGTCGCCATGATTAGGGGTTCGTGGGCGGCTGATTGTCCTTGATATCGAGCGACCAGGCGAGTTCCTGGAGCCGTCCGCGGGAAAGTCCGAGCTTCTGCGGCGCCTGCGTCTCTATCACAGGAGCTGATATCGGTGCCTGCGATCCTGCCTCTTTCTTCCAGAGATAGAGGCGGCCGCCTACGTAGTACTTGAAACCGGCCTCGAGCATCTCTACGAAGGTCTTGTTGTTGACTTTGTAGAACGCGAGCGCGGCCGCGAGCGCGACGACGGGAATGGAGAGGATGATACCGAGCAGGAGCGGGAGATAGAGGAGGAATATGGCGGCGAGTCCCCCACCACCGGCGAGATAGATGAATTGCTTCAGCGTTAGCGGGCCGATTATCTTGTCCTCTACTTCGATGAACTGCGGCACTTGGTATTCCATCGCTACCAGTATAACTGATACGAAGCGAGGAAGCAGCGATACTCGCGTTATTGCATCGGTTCGCGATACGGGTCTACTCCGTACTGCTTCAGATGCGTGCGCATAGCGGCTTCAGGGCTTTCGCGTTCAGGAGTTGGTTGAGTAGGTGCAGGAACAGTTGCAACGGCTTGCGGTCGGGATGTTTCTGCCGCTACCCAGGCAGGAGGGGCGGGATGCGCGACTCGAATAGGGTCGACGCCGTCCTTCAACGCCTTCATATCACGAGCCATGGTGTGTATGACACGAGCATTAGTGTCGAGTGGCTGCGCTTCCGGGACGGGAATCGAGACAATAGGAGTAGGTGTCGGGGGCGGAGGTGGAGGTGGAGGAATAGGACGCTCTGGCATCTGACCGGGCAATATCTGCGGAGGCGGAACTTGCTTCGGTGCCACTGGTTTTATTATCGCTTTCTCGATGGGCGGGGGCGGGGTGGCGACTGTCGGCAGTGGGCTATATACAGGAATCATAGGAGAAGGGTGGGGCGCGACTGGTGTAAGGGCCTCGTATATTGGAATCGCCTTCGCGGGAACCGAGGGCGCCGGAGGAACAACCATCTTTGGTGGTAGCACTTCCGATTCTTTCCGTTCCTCGTCGCGCAGGCGTACGAATACTTCCCTATTCACGTCAGCGGTAATCCCCTGTACTACCTCTTGCGACACTCCAGCGTCGGTAAGTGCTTTTACGAATTCCTCGGGTTTTGATTGCCCGAGCAGCATAAGGAGGAGCTCCGTCTCGAGGACGTCGCCATGATCGACATGTAGCTTGTATCGGTCCATGAGCCCCTGCGTTGTGCTCGGCAACTCGTTCAATACGAAAGTGCGTACGGGCGCCGGCACTTTTGAGAGGAGCTGAGCGATGCTTTGTGCAAGTGTCTGTTCTTCCATAGATTCTAGTGGGCTGGAGGTGTCGTAGTATCGTCCTTCGTATCCTCTTTCGTATCGAGTGCTCCCTGAAGATCCTTGATTGCTCGTTCGATCTTACTCCTACCTTCATTCTTGCGGATATTCGCCACAGATACATGATCGGCGTGTGTGCCGATTGAGCCCGGCGGATACCAGTTACCATGCAAACTGTTCTCGATATATGCATCGGTCTTTTCCTTCTCCCCCTGCACCTTCCAGGTTTTTAGGCGATCAGCCAGGACGGATTGGCGGCTCAAGAGGGCTTCCAGCTCCTTCTTTGCCTGCTCGTTCTCTTGTTGGCTTGGCTTGTTCTTATTATCGAATTCCTTCACGCGTTGATCGAGGATTTCACGTTCCTTCTTAAGCAGCGCTTCGTCGTTCTTAAGTCGAGCTGCCGCAACTTTCAGTCGCTGTTCCTCCACAGCCTCACGTTCCTCGGTGCGCCGCTCATCGAGCTTCTTCTTAATCTCATCGAGCTCTTCCTGTGTTTCTGTAGCGACACCCTTCTGCTTATCAGTCAGCTCGAGATCCTTGAAATACTTATCTCGGTCCTTAACCGCCTTCTCTTCTATACCGTGGATGCCGTGAGCAGCGGTCTTATTCGGCTTTCCGAAGTCGAGATGCGCACCTTTCCCTAAGTTAGTTGCAAGTGTTCGCGGGCTCCAGCTCGCTTCCCGGGCCTTGTCCACTCCAAGTGTAGAAAGGAGTAGATTAGCCCTTCCACGGTTAGCCTGCCCCCAATCACTTGAACGGATTGAGTGCGCTATCTTGTTCGCGCCCGCGCCTACGGTGCGGCGACCCAGGAACCCGTACGTCCCAAGCACCGCCCCTCCCGCTTTCTGTGTCGCGAAATCAGCGCCCACCGCACCCATGCGCTTGGCGACCACCAATGACGCGACCATGAATGCGATTACCACCGCGAACATGACGAAGACCTGGGGAGCGTTCATGCCGCCATTGATGAGTGCGAGCGCGAACGAATCCCCATTATCCGTACCGACGAGTCCCTCGACTATCTTCAGGCTGATAAGGACGAGAAGGAGATAGACGGGAGCGAAGAACGCGTTCGACAGAAGCTGTTTCCACCAGCTACGTGCGAACTCCTGGAGCGGTGGGATGGCCATGCCGGCGAACCCGATGGGCGAAAGGACCATCAGGAGGCAGAGCATCACCGCCCGCATGATGAGCATTATCGCTGCCGCAAGCAGAACGACAGCAGTGATGGTCACGAAAAGGGTAAGGCCTACATATACCGGAGCATGCTTCTCCGGACGGTTACTGAAGTCACCAATACCCTGCGGGCTCCATATGCTGGATATGCCGGCCATATGGATGACTTGCCCCGCGATGCCATTATTCGCGCACGCCTCTTTCCCCTGCTCGTCATTGCCTGAGCAGCCAGAAAGCCCCGCCTGAGTCGTGAACACGGAAGCGAAACTGTTGGATACATCGATGATGATCTGCGTGGCGAAGAGGCTGAAGTTCAGGAGCACCGCGAATATGATAAGGCGCGCGATAGTCTTGCCTCCTGCGAACTCATTATGGCTATCGATTATCTTCATCAGTCCCATGAATATGAAGCCGAAGAGCAGAAGAATGTTCGCAATGTCACGGAGTATTCCCCAAGCGATGAGCATCCCAGGAGAGGTTCCGAAGTAGCTACCGAATTCAAAAACGGTCTTTATGACGACCCAATTGAAGAGCCCACCCACTACCCAAAGCATGAAACTGGCGATGACGAGAAGCACGGCTGCTATGGAGCCAACGATTGTTCCCATAAGGGTCGAGAACCCTTTGGCGATACAGGTGCCGATGTCGCCGAAGCTATTGATGCTGCAATCCTTGCCGCCGAGACCATTCTCAAGCGATCCTGAGCCCGGGGTAGCTGGGAGCGCATTATTATCGCGGCCGACGAGTTGTCCACTGGAGTCGTAGTTCACTCTCGTCGATCCTAAGAGCACATTCGGGTCAGCCTCAATGCGACTCTTATCAGGAAAGGTAAAAACGCACTTATCACCCGCGATAGCCAAGAGATCCTTAGTGCAGGCCGTTATCACTCCATCCGGGGTGGTCTTGCTGCAGGTACCTATGGTGGCGTTATCCGCGAAGCAGTTTTTCCAATAATCCTTGGCTTGGGCGTCCGTAAGTCCGAGGGCTTGATTGGTCTGTGCGTGACTGATCGAGGGACCAAGCAGGAGAAGTGCAGCCGCTATTGCGATACCGATTACTGTCGGCATGAATCCAAGTGATATCGATCGATTGAGCATAATGGGGCCAGCTAATTCGAAGGACAGCTCCGTACCTGTTTTATCTGTACGAGCTGGCTATAGAGCGAACCGGATGCTGTGCTTGCTGATGCCTGTGCGGCCGCCACTTCGGTGGCAGTAGGGACAACGCTTGCTATGACTTCAGCAGTAACGCCAGGCTGACGCAGTACCGACGTGGCGGTGCTTACGCGTGACTGCGCGATCACCGAATCCTGGACGGCCTTAAGTGCGACGCTTGAATCAGGGCATTTTTGGACAGCAGCCTGTGCCGCTGTGCCAATCGTTTGCCAGCTCGTCTCATATGTTGCGAGACGTGATTGCGCTGCGGCATCTACCGTACTCCCTGTCTGCTGATTAGGAGCAGTCGCCTGGTTCAAGATGGAACTACCGCCACCGCTTGAGGGTGCGGAAACGCCGAGAAGTCCCGTCTTGCCTATGACCTGCGTCACGAGCTGCTGCATAAGCGCACCGATTACCTCATCTATCTCGTCGGCGGCGACAAGCCCTTCCATGCTCTTTGGAAGCGCAGCATTAAGCTGAGAGGATATGACACTCCCAGGAGTCTTTATCTCCCGATATAGGCAGTTATCGACTTCCGCGAGCGATGTCGCGCTCCCGCCCTCGGCAAGATCGGTCGCATCAACCCCGTCAGCCTTTTGGGCCGCGGTCAGGCTATCGGAATCGATGAGGCAATCCCCTCGATACGACATGAACCCATCCCCCCAATCAAGCTCGGTTATCCGCTCCCCTTGGGCGCTCGAGAGCCGTCGGTCGAGTTCGCCGAGCGCGAGCTGGTACGCACCATACGGATTGTTCTGCTGGTTCATCGTGGTCGAGAACCACGCGGAGAGCCCGCCCTGCGAGAAATCGCCACGAAGGAACGCATCCGGGTCCGAGCTGTACTGATCGAGAGTGAACGGATTACGAACGTAGAAAGAGCCTCCGGTAGAAAGGTAGTAGCCGGTGCGGACCGCCGTCACTATCTCGTCCTGATAGGGTGAATCCACTATCCCATCCGCGAGCTCGTCGAAGAACCTTCCTGCAACCGCGTCGCCCACACGCAGCAGGTTCTGTCGCAAGTTCGTCGCGAATGCCGGAGAACCCTGGAAGCCCGAATTGATCCACGTCACCAAGCTCCTGGTCATGGCGGATACCGCAGACTTCGCTATCATCCAGGCGATACCATCTGCGATAGTGTCCTTTCCGAAATGGGCTGCCTGGAAAGCGGTATTCAAAACATCGCCGACCGGGACGAAGGCGTGCGCAGGGCGCGGTGCGACCGCGACTCCCATCGGCAGGACCATACTGAATGCTATGAGCAGTGAGATGAGGGTGCGAGTGAATCGTGCCATATACGTTTACGGTTGTTGCGAAGCGCGAAGCGCGGTGGCTGCTGCCGCACCTTTCACATACTCCTCCCCCGCCGTGCCTGGCGTAAGCGAAAGACCGGCAGATCGGAACACAGAATCCTGCGCGGACAGCGCATCAACCAGCGCGTTCGAATAGGTTCGGTGCACGCCAAAGCCGAGCAGTGCGAGTATCGGGTCCGTGCTTATCGTAGAGAGGTCTTCGGTTGCGCGGCTCAATCCCATGAACGCATTCGCAAGCGCGAGATGGGACTGCGCCATCTCAGCCGGCACACTTAGCTTGATAAGTGCTTCTCCTATCGCCGCGTACCCTGCGGATATTTCCTTCATGCGACGAGGGGCAGCTGCATCATTGTCTTCTATGTAGCGCTCGACGTGGTCGAGCTCGGATGCGCCGGTGTCCGCTGCGTTCTGCTCGATCGCATTCTCGACGGCAGCGACATACGTTGCGAGGTCGGCCCCGGTCGCCGTTCTGATATCGCGGGAATCAAAGGTGTTCTTCGCGGTCGCCTCAGCCGTCAGTTCCTTTATCGCATCCTCGACGAACGCAAGCATCTCTTGCTCTGTGGGAGGGTTCGCGCCGCGCGTCGAGAGATATTGTGCGAGGAATTTTTGCGCGAACCGCTCGGTAAGCGACGAAGGTGCAGCTGCGGTCCCTGGGAATTCTCCATCATCGTCGGGGGTCTCAAGTGATTTTGGCGTCAACAGACCCTGGTTCGCCGCCTCCCCATCCTGAATGTCAGCCCTGAAGGAAGTCGGATTTAACGGATCGGTGCCGTAGAGGGATTCCTGCCAATCCTGCAATCCGTCAGCATCCGTGTCCTTCGCAGCATATGCACGGAGCAATTCCTCGCTCGATTCGGCGGTCACGGTGTTGATGAACGGAATAGGACCCGAGAGCACGTACGCACCAGCCATCAGCGTTACCGCTATGACCGAAGCGATGATGATGGGGACGGTACGGGTAGAGTGAGCCACGGTAATAGGCTCATACTATCACGCAGGTATGCGGCCTTTCAGGCCTCTTTCATGAAATGTGCATTAGTGCGCGAGTGCTTTCGTAAGCGCGAGCCATGCAGAGAGAGGTAGGTCTTCCGCGCGCACGTTTTCCAGTAGAGAAAGCTCAGAAAGGGCTGCGATGACCTCACTCTTAGGAGTTATCGCTTCCAGATTCCCGGCCAACTGCTTACGCTTATGGGCGAAACCGGCATGTAGTATCTCAAAGAACCTCGATTCCTCCTTTTCGTTAGCAAACGAGCTTCCCGATATGCCTGTTATTGAAAGTACCGCTGAATCTATGGTCGGAGCGGGCTTGAAAGCTCCTTTGGGCACGGTGAATCTATATATAGGAGTGCCATATGCCTTTACCGACAAGGAAAGCAGGCTTTCTTTAGGATCCCGCACAATACGTTCCGCCACTTCCTTCTGCACGAGAAGGGTCATGGAGCTGGGTTTATGGCTTCCGGAGAGGAAGGTCCTGATTATCTCTCCGGTTATGTAGTACGGGATATTCGCTACGAGATGGTATGGCTGCGGGAGGATCGAAGGGTCGAACGAACGGATGTCGGCATGCATAAGTTCGAGTCTCCCTTCCTCGAGCTCCCTCTTGAAGGTCTCTTCGAGTCCTTCGACGAGTGTGTGGTCCGCCTCGACCGCGATAACCTTCCCCCCCTTAGCTAACAGCGCACGAGTGAGCATGCCGGTCCCGGGTCCTATCTCAAGTACCGTTGCGTCAGCTGGAAGCTCCGCCGCATGCACGATGCGGTCCGCCGTCTGCTGATGCATCAGGAAATTCTGGCCGAGGGATTTCTTAGCGAACATAGCTAATCTATTATCACCTCCCCTTCCCCATCCGGAGGAACGGAATACATAAGGCCCTCATCGATGTCGTAGAGGAAGTGCGATGGCTCCGCGAAATAATCGGTGCCGTACAGACGGCGGATGCGCGCGAGCGTAAGGTTGAGGCGTTTCTTCGCGCGCGTGACGGCGACATAGAAGAGACGACGCTCTTCTTCCTGATCGCGTTCGTTCTCGTCGCCCATCCCTTCGTGCGGGAATAGCCCCTGCTCCATGCCGGTGACGAATACCGTATCGAACTCAAGGCCCTTCGCTGCGTGCACCGTCATGAGCGTGACTCCCGTCGTTCCAGGCTTCCTATCGAGTTCGTCCTGGTCACCCGCGAGTGCGGTGTCAGCGAGGAATGCATTGATACCCTCTTCTCCAGGCGTCGCATCATAACGACTCGCAAGTGTCGCAAGTTCCTTAATATTCTCAAGCCGTTCCTTGTCATCATCCGCACCTTTTGCGAGTGCTTCTGCCATTCCGCTCTTCTCGATGATGGAGCGCACGAATACGGACGGAAGCGCGGTCTTCGATTCCGCGTTGAGTTCTTCGACAAGTGCTTCGAACGCGGCGACCTTCGTGCGCTCGGCAGGCTTGAGCGAGTCCCGATTCCCTTCCGTAAGCTTCCCGAGGGTTACTTTCCCGATACCGCGAGGAGGGAATTGCACTGCGCGTATGCGGTCCGTTTCGCGCGTTGGCTCGAGCGCGAGTCTGACCCATGCAAGCACATCCTTTATTTCCTTCCTATCCAGGAAGCGCGTACCTAAGAGCTTGTAGGGCACACCTGCGTGCAGGAACGCTTCCTCTATCGCACGTGATTGGAAATTGGTTCGATACAGCACGGCTATCTCTTCGGGAGGCGTGCCCCGCAATATCTCGGATCGTGCCTGGCGCGCAACATATCGTGCCTCTTCTTCCGCGGTTCCAGCTACGAAAAGACGGATAGGGTCACCATCAGGATTATCCGTAACCGAAGTCTTCTCCTTCCGGTTGCTGTTCTTCTCGATTATCTGGTTCGCGGCTTCGACGATGGTCTTCGTTGAACGATAGTTGTGCGCGAGCACGATGGTCTTTGCAGAGGGATACGACTGCTCGAACGAAAGAAGATTCTCGATGGTCGCGCCACGCCAGGTGTAGATAGTTTGATCGATGTCGCCCACAACGAATAGATTCCCATGCCGGTGCGACAGCATGCTCGCAAGTCGTCCCTGGAGCGCATTGGTATCCTGGTATTCATCCACGTGGATGTGCGAGAAGAGTTCCTCGGCCGCGGTGCGTATGTCATCGTGTCCGGCGAGCAGGTGCACCGGAAGGCAGATGAGGTCGTCGAAGTCGAGCGCCTTCTCCTTCTTGAGCGTGTTCTCATAGCGCTCCCATGCTTCAGACGCGACGCGTGCACGGAAGCTCTCACGTCCGTGCTTCTCGCGGAATTCGGCTGGCGTCATGCCGTCCCCTTTCGCTTTGCTTATGCGAGAGAGAATAGCTCGCGGCGGCACCTCCTTGGGGTCTACGTCGAGCGCCTTGAGCGCTTCCTTTATCGCGCGCTCCGAATCATCGCGGTCGAAGATGCTGAAGTATCGAGGGATACCGATGCGATTGCCATAGCGCTCGAGGATGATGCGGCCAAGTCCATGGAAGGTGACTACTACCGGGAGCGGAGAGTCTCCGAGCTGGACTGCGAGACGCTCCCGCATCTCTCGAGCGGCTTTGTTCGTGAACGTTACAGCCAATATCTTCTCTGCAGGTACCCCTTCCCGGATGAGGTGGTAGATGCGAGTGGTGAGGACGCGGGTCTTGCCTGATCCTGCGCCCGCAAGGACCGAGATGGGGCCCTCGGTGGCGAGCACCGCCTCCCTTTGCGCATCATTGAGTCCATTAAGGTACTGCATCGTTACCCAAATATACCGCGCGCGCTTTGTCTCCCCTATTTTTAGGGGTCTGGCTTGACGAAAACCCGATTTTTAGGCTCTCAACACCGTGCAATTGCTGAGGTTGACCCCCACCCTCAACCCTTTATACTACCTTCATCGAGTGAGATTCTGACACGCAAGGATGGCTTACATAAGCCGTTTTGTATTCTGAAGAAACGCTGAATATACCCCCGTTCCCCTTATTTCAACACCCAAGCATCCTTCCCGTTCCAAAGCGAAAGCATTGAACGAGAACGCATACTCAAGCGCAGCCGCACTCATCGCGGCGGGCCTTATCCTAAGCCTCCTTGCTCTCCTCCTTCCGCGCATCGCGGGAGCCTTTTGGCCGTTTGTAGGTGCCCGGGCCCAGGTCGCCGATACCCTCACCCACGACAGCACTATGGATCTGCTCGATGGAGCGGTGAACTCCGACCCGAACCCAGCCAAGGGAGGTAGCACTATCGCTATGACCGGCGACTCCGCCCTTATGGCGAACGTGGGTCCTGATGGCACTATCGCTCCTCCTGGCTCGTCCGCGGCTGCCGCAAGCGAGGGTGGCGGCCAGATTCGTACCTATACAGTTAAGAACGGGGATAATCTCTCTGAAATAGCGAGCCGGTTCGGGGTTACCGTGAACACCATCCTCTGGGCCAACGACATAAAGAGTGCCAATCTCGTGAAGCCTGGCGACGAGCTTCTCATCCTCCCTGTTTCAGGACTTCAGTACACCGTGCGTCCGGGCGACACTATTTCCGCTATCGCGAAGAAGTATAAGGCGGATGCCGAGGAAATCGCGCTCTTCAATGGTCTCGAGTCCTCTTCCGACCTCGTCGCAGGTTCCGATATCATCGTGCCGGGCGGCGCGCTTCCGAGCGCTAAGGCGACGACTAAGACGAGCTCGTCCGCGACGGCTAAGGCGAAGTCGAGCGCGCCAGCCACGAAGAGTCTCCCCGCTATCTCCGGGTTCTTCGGGAACCCCCTTCCCGGCGGCCGGGTCTCGCAGGGTATCCACGGCTACAACGGTATCGACATTGCTGCTCCGTCAGGCACCCCTATCTATGCGGCAGCGGGCGGTTCCATCGTCGTCGCGAAGAATAACGATGGATACAACGGCGGATATGGTAACTACATCGTTATCGACCACGGTAATGGCACGCAGACCTTGTACGCGCACATGTCATCGACCGCGGTGTCAGGCGGTGGCGTAAGTAAGGGAGATCTTCTTGGCTACGTCGGCAACACCGGACGTTCGACCGGTAACCATCTCCACTTCGAGGTTCGCGGTGCGAAGAACCCCCTCGCCAACTAGGTTTATAGTGAAAAGAAACAGCGCAGGTCTTTGTCCTGCGCTGTTTCTTTAGCTGCCTAACTGTTTAGGCGGCAGGAACGGCATCTATTACAGGCGTTGCAGCCACTGCCCCACCTGAAAGCGTGCGGTATGCATGCACCATCGCGAGTACGGTAACCGGAATGGTTACGAGAAGACCCACGAAGAGCGCGATAAGTCCGAGAAGGTTGATTCCCACTACCGCGAGCATAAGAAGGAGTATCCTCCATCGGTTGCCCTTGGTGAGACGAGCACTCTCCTTCAGTGCTTCGACAGGGGCGAGGCCCTTATCCACCACGAGATAGAGCGCGAACGAGAAGACGATAGCCGCGATCACGCCCGGAACGATGAGAAGCAGGATACCGATGCCTACGATCACCCAAAGAAGGATGGAAGTACCGAAGAAGCGCCAGAAGCGGTTCGGGTACCAGAGGTCACGGAGCATCACGCCTTTCGCATCACTGTGCGCCCTAAGGAAGAAGTGCGTATGCCCGAGCGCATAGAGCATGGAAAGCCCGAGCGATATGAGTACTCCTACGAGCTCAAGAAGCGATAGGATGGATTCGCCATCGAACTCGAGCGCCTTCTGCACGCCCGAGCCAACGAGTTCGACTGCGAGGCCGACGAGGACAGCGCCGACGAATATCCAGGGATTAGCCTTGAATGTGGTCCAGCCGAAGCGGAGGCATTCTTTTATAGAGAGAGTCATATAGGTATTAGTTATTGAGATGAGCTTTGCAGGTTTTGGCTGCGGGTTCCGCTTCAAGGCGATCCTCCTCTATCTGCTCGCCGCTGACGACGCAGACGCCATACGTGCCATCCTCGATGCGCGCGAGCGCTGCGAGGACGTCGTTGTAGCGGTTCTCAAGGTCGGTAAGTATGGCAGCGTTCTCCCCGAGACCTTCCATAAGGTCAGCTTGGTCGTTCGGATCGGACTCCTGCCCCACCTCCTGCGGGATTGGCTCCCAATCGGCAGGATTAGAAGGGTTACGGCGTCCTACGGTTGCAAGTTCGGCTTCGAGCGTCTGCTTCTCGCTCATGAGGCGCTCCTTGAAGTGTTCTATATTCATGCTGCGTACTTTACCACACCCAGAAAGTGGGCTAGCGCGTCCGGCTCGCGGCCAGTCGTGTAAGGAGGTGCGTATACGCTGCCTCGTCGCGGGCGAGGATGAGCGTCTCCTTATCTACATATCCATAGAGCATAAGCGTATTGCCTGCGGTGTCCCGTAGCAGCCGTACATCATGGCTTTGGACGATTGCGTCCTCGAACTGGGTATTCGCCCGAACCGGCTCTACGGCCTGCGGGGTCGAGGTCCCGATAGGCGCTTGGGTTCCTACCGGAAGGAGATTCCCTGCTCCGCGAGCCGGGTATAACACTGCGAGGTCACGACCCATGCTTACCTCCCACGCAAGCATGCCAGCGAAGGTGCGTTCATACGAAGTGACGCGGAATATGAAGAACGGACGTGTCTCCCCTCCCGCTGACAGTACCCCCACCGTACTGAACGGGGCGATATTGCGGAGCAGGATATCGGGGGCTGGAAGCTTCATCGCTGCGATGAGCGTGCCGCCTGAAAGCGGAACCTCCCTCACCTCTCCCTTGGATGTCGTGGTCGACTCAGAGAGATAGGTGATGATGACGTTCCCTTCTGGGAGCGGTTCATTCGCAAGGTCGGCGATTTGTTGGATGAGGTCGTTTCCGCTTCCCCGGAGTTTCACTTGCTCATCCGCGAATACGAGCGACGGAACCACTACCCCTGACGGTGGAAGCGTATTCAACCGCATAACGTACCAGGCGGCCGTCGCAACCCCGACTCCGCCAAGGACGATCAGGAGGATGCCGCTAACTGCAAAGACAAGGTTCCGCTTCTTCGGAACGGACGGAAGCGTTGCTCGCTTCGCATCCTGTTGGGCCGCCAATACCGAGAAGGAAGAAGCGCCGCGGTCATCGATATGGTCGGCGAAATCACTCTTATACGTATGTATGCGCGAAGGCGTTTCCTCGACACGTACGACGGGCGGAATGGGAGCTGGTGCCGGTTGCGCCACGGGTTCGAATAATGGTTCCGGACGCGCTACTGGTTCGGGAGTGGGTATCGGCGGCGGCGTAGCTATCTCCATCTGGGCGCTCTCGCTCACCTTCTTCTTGAGGCGCGCGAATAATTCTTCGCGATCGGTATCAGTAGGTGGTGCTATAGGCTCGCGGTATGTTTCCGCTACTTCTTTTGAGGCTTGCGGCATTCGCAGTACAGGCGCCGGAGGCGGAGCGACGGGTACTGGATCTGGACGAGGCGGTGCAGCCTTCGTCCCCTGCCCTCCTGAGAGCGCTGCAACATCTTTCGCATACGTGCGGATGTATTTCGATTTATCTTCCTGAGGATTTTGAATGCTATCGCTCATGCGTTATTCCAAAGTATAACCGGAGAAACCCCCGAGACGCTTCCGTCTCTGGGGTTTCTCGCACATCAGACACTCTTAGCGATGCCCGATGATGAACTTCTTCGGGTTCTCGCACATGTCGGTGAACGCATGCGCGGCCTCCTTCAATTTCTGCGATGATGATTTGCCGAAGGAGATGACCTCCACCTGGCAGCCTTCGTTCATATCGAGGTATTCGATGAGCGGCACGAAATCGCCGTCTCCGGTCGCGAGGATGATGGTGTCGAGCTTCGGCGCGAGCTTCACGGCATCGATAGCGATACCGACGTCCCAGTCAGCCTTCTTGGCGCCGTCAGAGAATATCTGGAGGCCCTTGGTCTTCGTTTCGATGCCTATCTTGGTGAGAGCGTCGAAGAACGCGCCTTCTTCCCCGCCTTCGGTCGAAATGACGTAGGCGATGGCACGCACGAGGACGCGGTCGCCCACTGCCTCGGCGAGGACATTGGCGAAATTAACGCGGGATTTATAAAGATGCTTGGCGCTGTGGTAGAGATTCTGGGTATCTATGAAAACCCCCACACGCTGCGCCGGATGTTTTATCACGGCCATAACGGTATGTAATTAGATAGGAAGCAGGTTGTATTGAAAATAACCCTCACTCCCCTGATTCATTAAAATGATGGTAGCCACCGGCTACGTCATATATAGTCTAGCACCTGCTTATGAAACGAGAATCGCGGGCTTGTGTGCCCGCGAGTCCTACTTCTTCAAACCAAGCTTCTTGATAAGTGCGTTGTAGCCGCGCTTATTGTTCTTTTCGAGGTAGCGAAGATGCGCGCGACGGTCAGCGACCATCTGGAGAAGGCCACGGCGAGAGTGGAAATCCTTCTTGTTCTTCTTGAGGTGGGCGGTAAGCTCCTCAATCTTGCGGGTAAGGATAGCCACCTGGACCGGAGCTGAGCCGGTATCAGTAGGATGCACTGCCGTTTCTTTAATAACGGCCGTCTTCACGCGTTTCGTTAGCATTAGCCCTACCTTACCACATCTTGATTAAAAGCGCAAGTGTTGTGGGGTGCGGACGGTCTCCCCTGCCAAGATTTTACGACGTTACGGATGCTACACTGCCCACATGGATGCTCGCTCTATGCTCCGCCAGTTCCTCGAATATACCGAGATCGAGCGCGGTCGCGCGATCAAAACGGTCGAGAATTATGAACATTATCTCGACCGTTTCTTTACTCAGATGGAGATAAAGGAGATTCCTGACATAACTGAGGACAAAATCCGGGAATTCAGGCTCTGGCTCAACCGTCAGCCCGGTACTGCAGGCACAATGAAGCGTCGCACGCAGAATTACTACCTCATCGCGCTGCGCGCATTCCTTAAATATCTTAGGAAACGAGGAATCGATGGCCTTAATCCTGAGCGTATAGAGCTGGCGAAGCTTCCCGAGCGTCAGATAGACCTTATTTCAAGCGCCGAGCTTGAGCGATTGATTAGTGCTACCGATGGAGATAGCGAGAAGGCGCTCCGTGACAAGGCGATCATGGAAATGCTGTTCTCTACAGGCCTGCGCGTTTCCGAGCTCTGCGCTCTCAACTCCGATATCGACCTGTCGCGGGATGATCTCTCTGTGCGCGGAAAGGGTGACAAGGTACGGGTCGTATTCCTGTCCCCTGCCGCGAAGGACGCAGCGCGCGCTTACATGAAGGCCCGTAAGGACATGGAAGAAGCACTCTTCGTGAACATTCCGAAGGTCGGGAAGGATAGTAAGAAGACGCCGTCACGCCTCACTCCCCGCTCGGTCGAGCGCACCATGAAGTTCTATGCCGCTAAGGCCGGTATAACCAAGAAGGTCACTCCTCACGTCCTTCGCCACTCCTTCGCTACTGACCTACTCTCTAACGGGGCCGATTTACGCAGTGTTCAGGCCCTTCTAGGGCATGCCTCTATCAACACCACCCAGATATATACGCACGTGACCGATGCGCATCTTCGCGAGGTGCACAAGAAATTCCATTCGAAACAGAGGTAGTTTGCTAGAATGCGCACATGCGCATCATGTCTTGGAATGTGAACGGGATACGGGCCGTCCATAGAAAGGACGAGTTCATGCCCTTCATTAAGAAGTACAAGCCGGACATACTCCTTCTCCAGGAGACCAAGGCAGAGCAGGAGCAATCCCCTCTCGACCTCCTTGACTACGAAGAATTCTGGAGCTCCTCGAAAGGTCGCAAAGGATATAGCGGAACGGCCATATTCACCAAAATGACCCCGAACGATGTGATCTTCGGCATGCCTGAAGACATCGCAGAAAAGCATGGTCTCGCGGACGATGGCTACGGTGACCCTAATCAGGAAGGCCGAATTGTCGCGGCAGATATGCACGATTTCTATGTAGTTTCTGTATATACCCCGAACGCCAAGGATGATTTGTCCCGTTTAGGGCTTCGCCACAAGCACTGGGATCCAGCGTTTCTGGAGTATATGAAGCGGCTTGAAGAGGAGAAGCCTGTTATTTTTGGCGGTGATTTGAACGTTGCGCATACGGCAGATGATCTCGCCCGTCCCAAGGAGAACGAGGGAATGAAAGGCTTTACTGCCGAAGAGCGGGAAGGCATCGACCAGATATTGGCCGCTGAATTCGTCGATACGCTTCGCATGTTCAAGCAAGGGAATGGACTCTACACATGGTGGAGCAATTTCGGAGGAGCTCGCGAACGGAATGTGGGGTGGCGTATAGATTATCTCTTCGTCTCGAAGAGCTTCAAGAAGCATATAAAAGAAGCGGACATCCACCCTCAGGTTATGGGCTCCGACCACTGCCCCATCTCCATTGTCCTATAGGACATAAGAGACATAGTTATACACACATCTGCGGATAGTGTCCTTTACTCTGTCCTAGACATAACCTACTATTACTTGAGGACGTGGAGGGGCTCGCGGATCATGCCATGATACGCGGACTCTTCCGCGCTTCGGCTGTTCCTTGCGAGCTCTTTCCAGGTTAGGCGCATAACGTTGCGTTCTGGCCCTTCCACCGTCTTCGGAGCGTATCTCCTGATAAATACTGGGTCCGGTCCGGTTCCACGTGAAAGCGCAGTTCTTTCGATCATCATGCCAAATGCGGCCCCCGTTTTCCTCCAGTAGGCCAACCACAAAGCCCCAAGCCCCATTTAGGTCCTACACCCCGGGTCGCAAAGTAGCCACAAATAAAGAGCCTCGTCTTTAGCCTAGAAACCTTGTTTCCGCGCTAAAAACGAGGCTCTTTCTTATTTCATAGAGTTTTCACGTGAAATGTTTATAATAAGCACAAGCTAAAAGCACTACTCCGGTAGTGCTTTTAGCCTTTTATACAGGCGCTTTTCACGTGGAACAGCCCATTCCCTAGCCAACGTGATGCTTTTCGAGGATTTCCCGTACTTCCCTCTCCTCTTCAATTTCTCTTCGTTTCTTACCCGAATCACCCAATTCCTTAAGTTCGCTGTCTGAGAGCTGCAACAGGCTCTCCGTCCGAGTATCCAAATATGCCTCATTGTTCTTCTGGGGATCCTCGAGAACCTCTTCGAGTAGAGCGTGGAGAATATAGCCTATTTTCGGTCCAGGTTGCACGTGGAACTTTTCCATAATGCTGCTCCCGTCTGTCTTAAGCATTGCCACGCTGATCGGGTCGCGCAGGGCCTCTTCAACCATGGCCTTATACCTTCGGAAGCGGAATGGCTGTTCTTTCGGACGCCCTGTTCCGATGCGGTCGCAAATACGGAGGTTGAGCAGATCCCATATATTCTCCTCTCCGACATTCACTATCATGCGGCGAACGGCCGATAATGTTATCTGGTCAGGATCCGAGAAGAACATGTGCCAGCGCACTAATTTGGTCACTTTCTCTATAGTTTCACGTGAAAACCGCATATCTTCGAGTGCTTTGCGTGTTACACGTGAACCAACCACTTCATGACCATGGAATGTCCAATCCTTCTTTTCGTCTGACCAGCGGCGAGTTTCAGGCTTAGATACATCATGGAATAGGGCAGCGAGGCGGATATCGAAGTCCCAGTCCTTATCTGCTGCGTGCTGTACGGCCCGCATAAGATGCTCGAAAACATCGTAGCTATGAGCCTGGTTCTGCTCGATGCCTATGCCGCGCGTAAGGTCCGGGGCGATATACTCAAGGATCCCAAGCTGTTGGGAAAGTGTAAGAGCCATCATTGGCTGCCTGGACTCGAGTATCCGGACAAACTCGTCCCTGATTCTTTCACGTGAAATGAGCTTGAGGTTTTGACCCTTATTCTGTATAGCTGCGGCCGTGTCAGCGTCGAGCGCGAACTCGAGCTCGGCGACCAATCGGACAGCCCGCATAAGACGAAGACCATCCTCTTCGAAGCGATCCTCAGCATTCCCGACTGTCCGCAAGACACGAGCCTCGATGTCTACCTGTCCTTTATATGGATCAACGAGATGTCCTTTAGACTCATCAAGTGCGATAGCATTGATGGTGAAGTCCCGGCGAGCCAAGTCGTCTTCAAGGCTTTCACCGAATATGACCTCGTCCGGACGCCGCTTATCTGAATATCCGGTTTCCGTTCGGTAGGGAGTTACTTCGATGACCGCGAGCTTCGGCTCTTTCGAGCCTGTCTTTACCCCTACAGTCCCGAATTCGTTTTCATAGAAGGATTCAGGGAATATGCGCTGGATATCCTCGGGCTTAGCATTCGTCGTTACGTCCCAGTCCTTGGGTTCGCGACTAAGGAGGAGGTCGCGCACGCAGCCGCCAACCAGATAAGCTTCGAAACCTTCTTTTCGAAGTCCGTCAGATACGGCCCTCACCTCAAGCGGAACAGGGAAGTGCATTGAGAAAATACTAGTATGCGTGTGGTCATTCTCCTAGCTCTCGCGTAATATCTGAATACGCTCCTGTAGTGAAACGGATATCACAACAGTCTTCGGAACTGTCGTTCCAGGTTCGAGTCCTGGCGGGAGCACTAGAAAAAGAGATAGCGATTGTGTTAGTATTCCGAGCGAAGCGGATATGGTTTAGTGGTAAAACGGATCCTTGCCAAGGATCAGTCGGGAGTTCGATTCTCCCTATCCGCACACGAGGCAAAACGGCCCTTCAGGGCCGTTTTGCGTTGGGGACAAAGGTGTTCACAGTGGGGATAAAGGACATAAGACAAAGAAGACTTCTAATGGCGAGTCCGAAGAATACTTAGCATTCAGGCCGTTCTATTCTCAGTCACCGTCTCGGTCAGCAGCATCTCTCAATGAAGTCCCCTAACCAGGTCGAAACCATAAATGGGAGACTCTGGTGTAGTCACGTGCGTGGTGTGAGATCTAAAACAGAACACCTCCCGCAAATCCATTAAAGCTGGTAGGATGCAGTGAACGGGGTGTCGTATACCGGTAGTACGTCTGCTTTGGGAGCAGATAGACGGAGTTCAATTCTCCGCACCCCGACTAATGTTGAAGCGTCGAAAGGAGCTTCTTGCCCATGCGATTCGCGTCGTCCACAAAGACTGAAACGAAGGCGTCAATGCTGCCATTCTTGAAATAAGAGTCGAAGTCCTGACCGCTATCCTCCTTGAAGCTGCTGCGGATATGTCCTGCGGTGACTACGCGCACCTCGCGGTTGCCGAACTCACCCTTATCGCTTGCGGTTGTGATTATTCCCATAAGCTGACCATTCGCGTTCACGATGCCGCCGCCCGAAGAGCCGTGTTGGCCGGCCGCGCTCCCGCTTAGGGTGAGGAGATCGATACTCGTTGAGTCAAACGTGTAGATGCTCTTCACTTGAGCGAACACGAGTGTGGGGAGAAGGGAGCTCTGTATCTGCTTGGAAGTGAGATTCTGTGCACCATACGAGCCGATACCCACATTGTCCTTGAGTTTCGGCGTTGCTTTGGTGAGGGGAACGTATGGAAAGGAGCCTGGAAGGGGAATGGGTGACGCGCTCCCTGTTATCGCGAGCACGGCAAAGTCATGCTCTCCGGTGCCGCGTGCCACGGTCGCGACCAGGGTGCTTGGGTTGTCCTGTATCCATTCACTTGATACATACGCCGCTTCTGCCCTGTATGCGGCCTGTGCGGGGCTTCCTGCGCGAATGATGCAGGTAATAGCGCCCTCAGGCAGTACCTCTTTCAGCATGTAGTACTGCGCGATGTGGCTATTGGTGAGGATGAGGCCTTTAGGGTCGAAGATGACGCCACTACCGGACATCGAACGAATCTTCGTGTCCTTGGATATGCAGACGATATTCACAATCGCGCCTCGAAGCGTACCGAGTGCTACCGCAAGGTCAGTCGAGGGAGCGTGAGGGAGCAGGGGAGCGAGTCCGCCCGAGGTAGCGGGCTTGGGTACGGTAGGCTTCGGGATTTCGGGTGCAGGAACCGAGACCGTGCTCGTTGCCGCGGGCCCGAAGATACCAGTAACTTGCGGGGTAGTTGAACCCATCTGCGCTCCATAAAGCGAGTTAAGCGTGATGATAAGCGCAGAAAGCGCGGAGATGACGCCTTGGAGAGCGGGCATATATGAACGCTACACCGGAGCCGTTCAAAAATACAGCTCATGCGCTGGCTATGGTATTCTCTTTGGCGAAGCGGGATTAGTTTAATGGTAGAACATCAGTTTTCCAAACTGAGAGCAGGAGTCCGATTCTCCTATCCCGCACACTCTAATTCACTAAGGTCTAGGCCTACGAAAGCAATATTCACCCGCCACGTCTTAGTCTTTAGTCCATCAAAATCGTCTTCATTGCTTTTCCACCTACTTTTGGTGTAATGTCGGTAGTAGGTACCGGGCGAACGATTATAAATGGCTTATTTACTATGCAGAACATCAATTCTAAGACAGGAATCCTAGCTTTCGTTGCGTTTATCGCAGCAGCTTTCATGATTCTGGGCTTCGCTCAGGCAGCAAGCGCCCAGGTAACCCAGTGCGTATTCACCCGCGACCTCGGACTCGGGGCAGTGGGCGAGGATGTACGCTGCCTCCAGCGCTATCTCAATGCTTCCGGCTATACTGTCGCCTACTCCGGCCTCGGCTCATATGGCTATGAGGGCACCTACTTCGGTACGCTCACCCAGGCAGCTGTTGCTCGTCTCCAGGCAGCGAACGGTCAGCAGGTAACCGGATACTTCCGAGTTGCATCACTCACTGGTGGGAGCTCGAACGTCTTCACAAACAACCCCATCAACACGGGTTCATCGAACGATGATGACGATGATCATGATCGCAATGATGCCCGCAAGGCAATCCGCGATGCAGAAGAGGCGTACGACGACGCCAAGGATGAAGTAGAAGAGGCAGAGGACAGGAACAAGGACATCAACGATGCCGATGATTTCCTCGACGATGCTCGCAAGGACCTCCGCAAGGCGGACCGCGCATACGACGATGAGGAGTACGACGACGCCGTAGACTTCGCTAACGATGCAGAGGATGCAGCCGAGGACGCTATCGATGAGATAGACGACAATGGCTCAAGCAACAATGGCACCGAGAGCCGCGCTCGCGAAGCTCTTGAGGATGCGGATGATGCTATCGACGACGCATGGGA
Source organism: uncultured Candidatus Saccharibacteria bacterium (assembly GCA_964434255.1). GTDB lineage: Bacteria > Patescibacteriota > Minisyncoccia > Phycocordibacterales > Phycocordibacteraceae > C7867-001. The sequence continues at coordinate 235,899 of CAYSUL010000001.1, read as the reverse complement.
CGAAGTCGAAGATGCTGATGACGATGGTGAGGACGTCGACGAAGCCGAAGACCTCCTCGATGAGGCCGAGGAAGAATATGACGACGCTATCGATGCATTCGATGACAAGGACTACGATGAGGCCATTGACCACGCAGAAGAGGCGGAAGATCTCGCTGACGAGGCTGTCGACGAGCTCGACTAATCGAATAGTCGCTCAAAAGAAAACACCCGCTTCTGGCGGGTGTTTTCTTTAATTACGTCCCTTCATTGATTTTCATACTGTGCAGCGTACGCTTTGGATATGGAACCCCTTGCCAACCGCATACGGCCCCAAACCATTGAAGAAGTGGTGGGACAGGAGCACCTCGTGGGGGAGGGGAAGCCTCTTCGTGTCGCTATAGAGAAGCAGCACCGCTTCTCGTTCATCTTGTGGGGTCCGCCAGGGACTGGTAAGACCACCATCGCCCGTATCTACGCACGAGCGCTCGATGCGGAGCTCCATGAGCTCTCCGCGGTCTCTGCAGGCAAGGATGATATCCGGAAGATAGTCGGGGAAAGCCGCATGCCAACACTTAGCCTTCGTCCCAAGGTCCTCTTCTTAGATGAGATACATCGTTTCAATAAAGCACAGCAAGATTTCCTCCTGCCGTACGTCGAGAGCGGCGAGCTAACCCTGATTGGCGCGACTACCGAGAACCCCTCATTCGAAGTCATTCCGGCACTCCTTTCCAGGGCGCGGGTATTCGTGCTCGAACCGCTCTCGGAGGAATCGCTTCGCGCGATCGTCGCGCGATCGAAGGTGAAGCTCGGGAAGGATTCTTTCGAATGGCTCATGGGATATGCGAATGGGGACGCCAGGCGCGCCCTCACAGTGCTCGAGGGCGCTAAGACGCTCTATGGGAAGGTGACGGTAGATACGCTCAATAAGGCACTTGAAGACCCGCATCTGCGCTACGACAAGAAGGGAGAAGAGCACTACGACACCATAAGCGCGTTCATAAAAAGCATGCGCGCCAGCCAGCCCGACGCCGCTATGTACTACCTCGCACGCATGGTCGAGGCAGGGGAGGATCCACTCTTCATCGCGAGAAGGATGGTCATCTTCGCATCCGAAGACATCGGGCTCGCCCAGCCCACCGCACTCGTCGTCGCCAACTCCGTGTTCCGTGCCTGCGAGGTCATTGGGTACCCGGAGTGCGCCATTAATCTCGCGCATGGCGTCGCGTATCTTGCGAACGCTGCGAAGGATCGGTCAGCGTACGATGCGCTTCGTGCTGCACAAGCCGATGTACAGAAGACTGGGAACCTGTCAGTGCCCAAGCATATACGCAATGCACCGACGAAGCTCATGAAGGACCTCGGCTATGGTAAGGGCTATAAGAAGTACGACGAAGAGAGTTATCTACCCGATAAATTGAAGGGTAAGCAGTATTTCAAATAGTAAAAGCCCCAGCAAATGCTGGGGCTTTTACTAAAAGAAGCGGATATTACTTAACCGCGTCCTTGAGCGCCTTAGCTGCGCGGAACTTAGGAGTGCGCGTAGCGGCAATCTTGATGGTCTCGCCGGTGCGAGGATTGCGGCCGGTGCGGGCTGGGCGAGCCTTCGCACTGAAGATACCGAGGCCTGCAATAGATACTTCATCACCTGCCTTGAGGCCGGTGGTGATGCAATCGATGATGGTCTCGACTGCGCGCTCTGCATCAGCCTTGGTGGTACCAAGAGTGTCCTGCACTTTTGCTGCGATTTCTGCTTTGTTCATGTAATTGTGGGTTAATCCCTGATAGGGCTTTGCTAAGCCCTATGGGAGGGCTACGGTGGAAAGTATAGGAAATGAGCCATATTACGCAATAGGGCTTGCAAATAGGCGGGGATAAGGTGAAATAGCGATTTCTACCCTCGTATACTGGCAGTATGAACATCTTCGAGTTCGGAAGACCCAAACAAAAGACGATGGAGCCGGCCGAGTCAGAGCCAGAAAACGTAGTGCATACGCCACATTCTGAGAATCTCCCCGATATATTCGCGGATGTACGGAACAGCCTCGCCGCAGGGAAGATTGGCGAGGCTGATCTTGAATTGAACCTGGATTACTCGAAAATCGAGGTGCTCGAGCGGGCAGGAAAGCTTACCGAAGAGGAAGCGCAGCTGCTCCGCAACGAGGCAGTGGCCTTTGAAGCAGAAATTCGGCGCGAAGCCGCGTAGCTAACGAGCGAATTCAACGACGCGGTTCTCGCGAATGACGTTCACCTTTATCTCTCCTGGATATTTGAGCTCCGACTGAACGCGATCCGCAATCTTGCGTGCGAGCTTATGCGTCTCGAGGTCCGAAACCTTGCCTGGGTTCACGAAGATGCGTATCTCGCGTCCTGCTGAGATTGCATATACCTTCTCGACGCCCTCGAATCCCTTAGCGATGCGCTCGAGGTCCCCGAGGCGCTCGAGATAGCGCTCTACCGTGTCGCGCCTCGCGCCTGGGCGACCTGCTGAGATGGCGTCAGCTACCTGCACGATGACGGACTCCGGCGTCTCATACGGATATTCCTCATGATGCGCCTGCATCGCCTGGATGACTTCCTTCGCGACACCGAACTTCTCGAGTATGCGGCGGCCTATCTCCACATGCGTGCCCTGCACCTCGTGGTCCACGGCCTTACCGATGTCATGAAGGAGCGCTCCTGCGCGTGCAGTCTGCGCGTCTGCACCAAGCTCGTCAGAAAGCATGCCGGCGATGTGCGCCATCTCTATTGAGTGCTGCAGAACATTCTGGCCATAGCTCGTGCGGAAGTGCAGACGACCAAGGAGCGCGATGAGGCGAGGATCGAGTCCCACGATACCTACCTCGTACGCCGCTTCCTCGCCCTTCTGCTTCACCATGTCCTGCACCTGCTTCTTCGCCTTCTCGACGGTGTCCTCTATCTTCGCAGGCTGGATGCGCCCATCCTCGAGGAGTTCCTCGAGCGCGAGCTTCGCGATATGACGGCGCAGCGGGTCGAATGACGACAGCGTTATCTTGTCCGGAGCGTCATCGATGATCACATCGACACCAGTCGCGCGCTCGAACGCCTTGATATTGCGTCCTTCCTTACCGATTATCTTCCCCTTCATCTCTTCAGAAGGGAGCGTGACGGAGAGTGTCATGATATCCGCATTCACGCTCGAACCGAGACGATGGATGGTTGAAAGAAGTATGGAGCGGGCCTTTTCCTCGAGCTGCTTCCTTCCGTGCGCTTCGAGCTTCTGGAGGCGTGCGAGCAATGCCTCGACCTCGGTTTCCTCAAGGTCCTTCATGAGCATGGTGCGAGCTTCCTCTTCGGAAAGGCGACCCATGCGCACGAGCTCGAGGCGACGCTCCTTCAGGAGCTTCTCCGCATCTTTGCGCAGGTTGGCAGCTTCGTTCTCGCGGTTGCGCACCTCTTCTGCTTCGGTCGCGAGCGTACGCTCACGCTCGTCGAGGAACTCCTCGCGCTTCGCGATGCGCTCGGTGGACTTGATGAGCACCTCCTCTCGTTCCCTGAGAGGCAATGCCTTCTCCTTCTCGAGCTGAAGAGAGCGGGCTTCAGCCTCAGCGACTATTTTATTAGCGCGCTCCTTCGCCTCAAGAAGCTTCTGCTTCACCTCGAGCTCCAAAGAGCCACGCTGGCCAAGCGCGATGAGGAGCCGGAGTACGTACCCCAGCGCGATGCCGGCGAGCCCGGAAAGGGCGAGCAGGCTCAATATTAGTTTTATGGACATACGATTCTGGTCCCGTGCGGGGCTATACGCCTCGCGCGGGAGTTAGGGCAAGATAAGGTCAGCCTGAAATCAGTCGAATAAGCGTCTCGTGCGTGGCCTGACTACGGGCACGATACACCTATATATAGAGCCGCGCAAAACGACCGGAAATCGTGGACAATGGAAATCAGAGGGTATATACCAGTAGCAGAGATATTCACTGTAGCTTGGGAATGGAGCTAATGATGGGGGATGATTTGTACGGGCTCGGCGAGGAGAGGGTCTCTCGTTTCCAGTGTGTCGGCGTTAAGCCGGATGGAAATCAGTGCCTGAATCGGCGTACGGTGGGGAATTACTGCGACACCTGCGGCAAGGGTATTTACGAGCCACCCAGCGAGAAGAAGAAGGCGAACCATCGAGTGGAGGGGCAGAACGCTCGGGGTCGGGGTCGTCTCAGCCGGTAGCACACCCACAAATAGATAGGGAAAAGCCCTGCGCTATGGCGCAGGGCTTTCTTATGTCAGAACTAAGGCCTAACGCTTATACACAGAATCGATGATGCCGTACTTCTTCGCATCATCCGCCATCATGAAGTAGTCGCGGTCGACATCCTTCTCGACTTTCGCGAGTGGCTGTCCGGTATTCTTCGAAAGAATCTTGTTGAGACGCTCACGGGTCGCGATGATGTGCTTCGCGGTTATCTCGATATCGGTCGCCTGACCCTGCGCCCCGCCCCATGGCTGGTGGATCATCACTTCCGCATTCGGAAGCGCGTAGCGCTTGCCCTTCTCTCCGGCAGAGAGGATGACTGCAGCCGCTGATGCTGCCATACCCACGCATACGGTAGAGACCGCAGGCTTCACGTGATTCATGGTGTCGAGGATGGCGAGGCCTGCCGTCACCGAGCCGCCCGGGCTATTTATATAGAGCGAGATGTCCTTCTTCGGGTCTTCCGACTCGAGGAAGAGGAGCTGGGCGATGATGAGGTTGGCTACATCGTCATCGATGCCGCCACCGAGGAAGATGATGCGCTCGCGTAGGAGGCGTGAGTAGATATCATAGGCGCGTTCGCCGAATTGCGACTTCTCTATGACCATCGGGATAAGCATGGATGCGCGGGGCGTGGTGTTCATATATACAGGCGGTTATTACGTCCGGCAATGGTATCAGAAAACAGCGATGAACGGAAAACCGCGACCCTGGGGCCGCGGTTTTCTAGATGTTCGCGTCGACGTCGACGCTGGTGCCTTCGTCTACGGGCACTGGCTCATCTATGCGCTCGCCCCAGCTATAGAGCGCTGCGGTGAGTATCAGCCCCACGATGATGATGATGCCGATGAGGCCTCCCCATGAACCTTTCTCGGTCGTCTTTCCTCCCGTTACGACAGGCGGAATAATGACGGTAGAAGAAGTGTCCGGGGAAGCGTTGGAGCTCGAGCTGACATCAGCTGAGGGGGTCGATGAGGCGGTGTCCATAAAGGAAGTATAGCGGGGAAGCGCGGCAAAAGAAAAGACCCGCTTGGGAGCGGGTCCTTTCTCGGTTACGCTTTCTTCTGCGTATACAGCTGGCACGCGCGGTCGAATGCCGCCTGCGCGGCATCTTTCCCTTCGAACTCACCGACTTCAACCTCCTTCTTCTGTATCTGCTTATAGGTGGCGAAGAAGTGGGCTATTTCCTTAAGGGTGTGAGGGTTCACATCCTTAAGATCCATGACTTCTGCGAAACGAGGGTCCTCGGTCGGGACCGCGATGACCTTCTCATCGGCCTCGCCGCCATCCACCATGTGCATGATGCCAACGGGGCGTGCGCGCACGAGGATGCCGGGCGCGAGCGGGTAGGTGGTGAGAACCACCACATCCAGCGCGTCGCCATCGTCCCAGAGCGTCTGCGGCACGAAGCCGTAGTCGAATGGGTAGTCCTGGGCGCTGTGCATCACGCGGTCCAGCGCGATGATTCCCGTCTCCTTATCTATCTCGTACTTGTTCTTCGAGCCCTTCGGTATCTCGATGATGACGTTCATCTCGTCCTTGGTCCCTGGTGCTATGTCGTGAAGAAGATTCATATAGCGGAGATTATATAGGACGGTTATGCTTCGTCGCGGGACTCTTTCGCGTCCACGACCGATTCGTTCTCATCGGTGCGGGTGAGTTCCTGCTCCACCGTGAGGTGGCCTGGGTCCTCGCTCGCATCCTCTTCGCTCGTGATGACGGAATCGCTCTCGTTACCCGCAATACCCGCTTCTATCGAAGGGCTTTGCTCGGTACCTGCTTCTGACGCCTCTATCTCGGCCTCAGCCTTGATAGTGGAGTCGTTAGACGCCTTCTTGTCGAAGGAGATCTCGTCGCTTGCTGCGCCTCCGACGGAGGTGCCGCCGGTCGACTCGATATCGAGGTTCCAACCGGTGAGCTTGGCTGCAAGGCGCACATTCTGGCCGCCGCGACCTATCGCGAGCGACTGCTGGTCCTCGGAAACAGTGACCTTAGCGCGGTGATTCACCTCGTCGAGCTCGACGCTCATGACGGAAGCAGGAGAAAGTGACTCCTTGATGAAGGCCGACTGGTCTTCCGACCACTCGATGATGTCGATGCGCTCGCCACCGAGCTCGCTCATGACGGTCGAGACGCGGACGCCGCGCTGACCAACGAGGGAGCCGACCGGGTCGACGTGCGAATCTACCGAAGAGATGGCTATCTTCGTGCGGGAGCCAGGCTCGCGCGCGACACCCTTCACTTCGATAGAGCCTGCGGCGAGTTCCGGAGCCTCCATCTCGAAGAGACGAATGAGGAAGCGGGGATGGCTGCGGGAAAGGCGGAGATATACGCCGCGGAATCCTTCGTCCACTGCATAGAGGTACGCGCGGATGCGCTCTCCTGGACGATATCGTTCGCCAGGGATCTGCTCCTCGTACGGGATGATGCCGGTCGCACGACCAAGGTCGATGAATATCGCGCCACGCTCGATGCGCTGCACGACGCCGGACACGATCTCGCCCTTCTTGTGGGCGAACTCGTCGAGGATGGAGAGCTTCTCGGCCTCGCGGATCTTCTGGATGACGACCTGTTTCGCGGTCTGGGCCGCGATACGGCCGAAGTCGTCCTGGGGCTCGAGCGGGAAAATTATTTCCTCAGCAAGCGCCACGCCGCGCTTGATGCGCATCGCATCCTCAAGCAGGATGTGCTTCTCGGCGTCATAGCGGGGGAGCTCGCCCTCAGCGACCTCTTCCTCACGATCGTGAGCGGGGTGGCCCACTGGGTGCTCGACTACTTCCTCCTCGCCTTCGACGGGGAAGCGGACCATGGTGTCGTCCACGACGGTCTTTACCTGCTCGAAGGAGACGGTGCCGGTATTCATATCGAGCTTGCCGCGTACCACCTGGCCGCGCTTTCCGTATTCCTTCTTATATGCGGTGGCCATCGCGCTTTCGATAGCGTCGACCATCGTTTCCTTAGTGATACCGCGTTCCTCGAACTCCACGAGCACCGAATTGATTGTTTTGAGATCCAACATAAGCCTTCCTCTATTTAGTTGTATGAACGTATGTAATTGTAGCCCTTTAAAAAGAAATGCCCGCGGGTGCGGACAATTCAGATAGGTAGAACATACCATATATAGGTGCGTTGCGTCAATGGGGAGAGCGGGGTAGGGTGGTTCCGGACACACAAGGAGACGGGTATGTACGAACTGCCACCTATCACTGAGCTTCGGCGGGATGAGCTCATCCAGCCGAACGCGAGGCTCAAGTATCTTCATCTGTATGAGGGTCGCTATTGGCGACTCTATCTGAACGAAAACCAGCATCTTCTGGGGCGTGCGTACTTATGGCTCACTTCCCGTCACGTCGATTTCCATCCGTTCGATGACTTGAACGAAGAAGAGCTCCGTGAGCTGTGCCTGCTCACCGGCCTATATCGCGGGGCGACTCAGCGGTTGTGGGGTGCTGCCCTCCTCAATGTGCAGTGGTGGGGCAATGAGGCGTTCGGGCAGTACGGCCACCGTGGACACGGGCACCTACATCTTGTTCCTCGGTATACCGATGTGGTGGAGTTCGACGGTGCGCGCTATCCGGACGTGCGTTTCGGGAAGAATTATCACCCGTACGAACCGAACAAGCTTCCACCTTATCGTCTTGCGCCAATCGCCCAAGCGCTCAAGGACGAACTGATCGTGGAAATCCCCTAGCGGAAAACGCGCCGATGTATTGCATCGGCGCGTTATACTTTCATTACTCAACGGCTATGCAAGTATCAGAAAGCGAATTGAAAGAGTTCATCCTCGACTCGGGCCTCGTGGCGCGCAAGGATGTCGAGGATGCGGACAATGAGGCGAAGGAGAAGAAGCAGTCCGTCGGCGATATCCTCGTGTCCCGCGGAACGCTCTCGCAAGATGCGCTCCGTCGCATCAAAGCCTATGTGCTCGGCATCCCGTTCGTGAACCTGAAGGACAGGAAGATACCGCTCGAGGTGCTCTCCCTCATCCCGGAGCCTATCGCGCGCACCCACTCCATCATCGCGTTCCGCAAGAACGGCGGAGACCTCGAGGTCGCCATGCTCGATACGGAGGACCTCATCTCCATAGACTCCGTACGGAAGAAGACCGGGCTCAAGATACTCCCGCGCCTCACCGATGATGAGTCGCTCAAGTTCGTGCTCCTGCAGTACCAGAAGTCCCTTAAGGAGGAGTTCGGTGACCTTATCTCCACCGAAGCAGGACGCCTTAATCTGGTTAAGGAAGGGACGGGCGACGACGCGTCAGGCGAGGATCTCAAGAAGATGGCGGAGGATTTGCCGATCGTTAGAATCGTCGACACACTGCTCCGTCACGCCATCATCCAGAGCGCGTCCGATATTCATATCGAGCACTCCGAGACTGAAGTGCTCGTCCGCTACCGCATCGACGGTATCCTTCATGACGCGATGACGCTGCCAAGGAACGCGGCCGCCGGCATCGTCGCCCGCATTAAAGTTCTGGCCAACCTCAAGCTCGACGAGAAACGCCTTCCGCAGGACGGACGCTTCAAGATGGAAGCGGAGGCTGAAGCGGTCTCGTTCCGTGTATCCCTTCTCCCGACCTACTACGGCGAGAAGATAGTCATGCGCCTCCTTCGCGAGACGGGAGGGGAGGGCTTCACGCTCGACGTGCTCGGTTTCCATGGAGAGACGATGGAGAACATTCATAAGGCGACGAAGTCCACGACTGGCATCATCCTCGTGTCGGGACCGACCGGTTCGGGTAAGACGACGACGCTGTATACCATCCTCGATATCCTGAACACGCCGGACGTGAACATCTCGACCATCGAGGACCCTATCGAGTACCAGATGAAGCGCGTGAATCAGACGCAGGTGAACCCGGCCATCGGATTCACGTTCGCGAACGGGCTCCGCTCCCTCGTGCGTCAGGACCCGGACATCATCATGGTGGGAGAGATTCGCGACGGTGAGACGGCGGCGCTCGCTATCAATGCGGCGCTCACGGGCCACCTCGTGCTTTCCACCATCCACACGAACTCGGCAGCAGGCGCGATACCGCGCCTCATCGACATGGGTGTCGAGCCGTTCCTCCTCGTCTCCACGCTCCGTGTCATCGTCGGTCAGCGTCTGGTGCGTAAGCTCTGCGAAGGGAAGGAGCAGTATGCGCTCGATGCGGAGGAACGCGCGAAGATAGCGCACGAGGATAAGTTCGAGGCGGCGCTCAATTCTCTCAAGGAGGAGAAACTGGTTAAGGCGGGCGTGAAGATAGATGACTTGCCGTTCTATAAGCCGGTGCCAAGCAGCGAATGCGAAGAGGGGTATAAGAGCCGTATCGGTATACACGAGATACTCTCGGTCTCTTCGTCCATACGCGAGCTCATTTTGCATAGCGCGACCTCGGAAGCTATAGAGGAGCAGGCACGAAAAGAGGGCATGCTCACGATGCTTGAGGATGGTCTGTATAAGTCGGCGCGCGGGATTACCTCTATCGAGGAGGTGTTGCGGGCGGTCACGGAATAACCTTCCTTTTCGCGAGGGTGGTGGTATAACTGCCGCAGAGCTGCGTATGAACTCCGAAGAATCGGAGAGGCGCAGCCGGAGGAAGGGAAATGGTTAGAGGTATGCTCGCAGCGGTGCTCGCTGGCTTCCTGGCGCTCGGATGTCTGGCATTCAGCATCGTCGACGGCATGATGCCCGCATGGTTTTGGGGCGCCGCGCTTGCCGCACTCCTGTGGTCTGCGCTCCTGATCCGGACGAATAAAGTCGCCGGCGCGGGTGGGTGGACGTTCTTTCTGCTTGCGCTGCTTGTCGCGGCTGCGGTGCTGCTGAGGATTTCCGGACAGGACAATCTCTCCGATCTGTTCGCTGGCCTCTCGATGGGTCTCGTGGGCGTCCTCATTGTGGGCCTCATCCCGCAGGATCGCGCGACGCGCGCCTAAGCGTGCACGGGCCGGACTTCTTCGAAAGAAGAGTCCGGCCCGAAGTCTTTTGCATGCTAGAATTTTTTCATGAAATATCGCGTCACGCTCAAGCGTGAGGATGGAACGGAAGAGAAGCGGACCATGGAAGCGGCATCGCGCTTCGCGGTGTATGCGGATGCGGAGAAAGAAGGACTGACCGTGATCGCGGTACAGGAAGGCGCTGGCGGAACCTTCTCGTTTGCACGTCTCTCAAGCATTCAGATAGGGAGCGGGGTGAAGATGGACGAACGCATCACATTCACCAAGAACCTATCTGCCATGCTCACCGCCGGGCTCTCGCTCTCCCGCGCGCTCTCCGTCATTGAGCGCCAGACCACCAACAAGGCGCTGAAGCGCATCGTCGTGGACCTCTCCGAGAAGGTGAAGACGGGCCAGGCATTCCACGAGGCGCTCGCATTCCACCGCAATATCTTCTCCGACCTCTTCATCGCTATGACCAAGGCGGGAGAGGAGTCGGGAACGCTCGCCGAGGCGCTCAAGGTGGTGGCGAAACAGATGGATAGGTCGAACTCTTTGAATAAGAAGGTGAAGGGCGCGATGATCTATCCTTCCATCATCCTCGTTGCAGTCGTGCTCATCGGTATCCTCATGCTCATATACGTGGTGCCGACGCTATCGAACACCTTCCGTGAGCTCGGCGTCGAGCTTCCGGCTGCCACCAAGATGGTTATCGGCGCGTCCGACTTCATGGCGAACAATCCCGTGCTCGTACTTGTGCTGTTCGCGCTCGTCGTCGTAGGGTTCGTGCTCTTCACCAAGACGAAGGTGGGAGGAAGTATCGTTGTCGCCGTAGCGCTCCGTATCCCTATCATCGGGGAGCTGGTGAAGGAGACGTATAGCGCGCGTGCTGCTCGCGCCCTCTCTTCGCTGCTGTCGTCGGGTGTCGAGATGCTTTCTGCGCTCTCCATCGCAGCAGAAGTCGTGGGGGAGAAGAAGTTCAGCAAGGTCATCACCGAAGCGGAAGCACGCGTGCGCAAGGGCGAGACCCTTTCCTCTACCTTCAATGACTATCCGAAGCTCTATCCGGTATTCATTGCCGACATGATTGCGGTGGGGGAGGAGACGGGTAAGGTGGCGGATATGCTCGGGCAGGTCGCCGAATACTATGAGACCGACGTCGAGGACCGTACCAAGGACCTCTCCACCATCATCGAACCTATCCTCATGCTCTTCATTGGTGGGGTTGTGGGCGTGTTCGCGCTTTCGATGATCTCTCCTATCTACTCGCTTTCGGATAAGATCTAGGTTCGATACCTAATCCGCCAGCAATAAAACAAAAGTCGCCTAACAGGGTCAGGCGACTCTGGTAGGCGATGGCGGTTCAGGCGGTGCCGGTCGGCTTACCATGCTCGTAGTCGAAGACCGTCGATTGAAGCTCTCCGAGGAGGGAACTAGGTTCCACAGGTTCGGAAGTGGTATCGGCGCCTTCCTCGACGTAGTTCAGGATGTTCTTGAGTATCTCTCCCTCGAGAGTTTTCTCTGCCATTGGTCTATCTCCGTGAATCTAAATGCGATTATAGGTATTATACCTATAATGTCAATGTTAGTCTGTTTCCAACATCATCCCAGACTCCCAGCAATAAAAGCAAAAGTCGCCCGACAGAATTCGGGCGACCGCAAACGAACAGTTGTAGGTCAGGAAATCAGCGGAGCGGCTTGCTCCGGAATGATCCGCACCCCATTGCGTTGAGAGGGGATGAGAGCGAGGTCGGCAGGATCTTCGTACTGGATGACGATGACCCACCCGTTCTCTTCGAGCCGAAGTCCGCCTCTCGTGGTGAGCTGGGGCGGGAGGATTTCGAACAGCCATGCCTGAACTGCTTCGGCGATCTCGTAGGGAACAAGCTCAGGCAGAGGGGCGACGGGCTGTTTCCAGGCCGCGATCATGAGGGGAGCCGACAGTAGGGCTCCGAGTACTAGGATGTGCCAAGGTTCCAATTGACCCATAAGAGCCTCCAAGGGTTGCTTCTGGGCGCACTATATACGCAGGAGGAGTAAAGTTCCAATATCGTCCCAGGCCCCAGCATGGATACATGCAAACCCCTCGCCGTTTCCGGTGAGGGGCTTCTAGCGTGGGTGAGTAGTTTATGCGGCGGGATTGACTGAGAAGTATTCTCGAACGACCTTCCGCTTTCCGTTTGCGTTTAGCGTAAGGCGAGTCATGTCGGTGTACCCCATGTGCGGCGTACCTTCGACAAGATCTTGGTAAAGAAGGGTCGCAACCACTTCTTGTGTTGTGGATATGGTTTCGCGCCGCGACACGCTCATTTTCCGTATCCATTCGATCACGATATTCACCCGTGCCTGACGGTCAATCTTGATGAATCTACGCGTCCTGTCCCCGTATTGCTCAAGGAGAAATCCGGCAGCGATGCGATGGTCGGTAACCTGGGGGATAGGTGTCGCTCTCTCCAGTCGAAAGAGCTGTTCCGTGAGGGAGTCCAGTGTTATTGGCTGGTTCAAAGAGTCCACGATCATGAGCTGATCCTCCGTTCTTTCTGGACAGAACCCTAACATAGTTGCATAAGGGTTCCAACATCGTCCCCGACTCCAGCCGACATTTGATAGAATCAGCCCATGATTCTTTCTTGGGATATATACGAAATTAAGTGCGATTGCGCCGAACTGCACGGGGTAAAGCTCCGAGGTCGCATTCGTAAGTTCACTATCGAGCAAGGAATATCCTGCCTAGTCGAGAATGCCTCTGATCAAGAGAACACCGTTCGGTTTGCTTTGCGCGCTGGGTCTGGTGCGCAGACTGTAGAAAATTTCATAAAAACGCTGGTGCCAGAAGCTCAAATTAATGAAGCGCTGAAGGCTATACCGAATCCAGTCCTCTCAAAACTGAAGGTCAATGATCCAAGTCGATACGAGGTATAGGTGTTCCAGCACATTCCGCTGCATAACTCTTCAGATCACCACTGCTCATTCCTACGCGCTTCATAACGGTTGCGTGCGTTATCATAGACGCATGTTCCCTCGCACTCCATCGCGCGGCATGTCGCTCGTCGACGTACTCGTCGGTACTGCAATTACGCTCATCATCTTCCTCGCGCTATTCGGACTGCTGCGCGCCTCGTTCCTCGTCTCTTCGCTCGCGAAATCGAAAGCGGTAGCGACATCGATAGCGACGAGCCAGATGGAATACGTTCGTTCGCTCCCATATGATTCCATAGGAACGGTAGGAGGTATCCCTGCCGGTGTCATACCGCAGACCGCGACGACGACCATGAACAATCTTTCGTACGGAGTCAGGACCTTCATCCAATATGTGGACGATCCTGCGGATGGGCTCGGGGCGCTGGACCAGACCGGCATCACCACCGACTACAAGCAGGTGAAGATAACCGTTACGTACTACACGGACGGCACTGCGCGCGAAGTGGAACTCATCTCGAGCCAGTCACCGGCTGGGCTCGAGACCACGACCGGAGGGGGAACGCTGCAGATAAGTGTGGTGGATGCGCTCGGGGCCGGTATCGCGGGCGCGACCGTCGATATAGATAATCCGAGCACCGCGCCAGCGGTTAACCTCACTGCCTTTAGCAACGCCGCCGGGCTCGTGTACCTGCCGGGCGCCGCTACCTCGACCGATTACCGCATCGTGGTCACCAAGGCGGGATACTCGACCGCGCAGACCTATGCACGCGACGCGACGAACCAGAACCCGACGCCGGGATACCTCACCGTCGCGCAGAACCAGACGACCGCGAGCACGTTCGCTATCGACGTGCTCGCTGCGCTCACCATCCGTACGTTCTCCCCGATAGTGACAGCGAGCTTCGCAGACACGTTCGCAGATAGTTCATTGCTTGCATCCCTGTCGAGCGCCGCGGTATCGGGCGGCTCAGTTATCCTCGCGACTGATGCGGGCGGATACCTCGCAAGTGGTTCCGCGCAATCGCAATCGGTGGCACCCACGTATCTCGCCGGCTGGCTCAGTGTCGAGGCCGTGCGTTCTGTCTCGGTGAACACGAACATGCGCGTCCGTGTCGTGGATAGTGCGGGTACTCCGCTTCCCGATGCGATACTCCCGGGGAACGTCGCGGGCTTCACTGCCTTCCCGATAGACCTGAGCGGTATTTCGACGACGACGTACCCGACGCTTGCGCTTGCGGCCGACCTCTCGACATCGCTCGCGACCGAGACTCCCTCGCTCGATAGCTGGAACTTGAACTACAGGCGCGGCCCTATCCCACTTCCGAACATAGCGTTCGATCTCCAGGGCGCTAAGACGGTAGGGACTACTGGAGCCGGGGCTTCCATATATAAGACCGAGATATCGGATACGACGGGCGCAAGCGCAAGTAAGTCGCTCTCGCTCGAATGGGATGCGTATCAGCTCGACCTGGCCGGCTATGACGTGGTGGACGCGTGCGGCATGCCTCCGTACTCGCTCGCCCCCGCGGCGGTTGTCGAGAGTTCGCTCGTACTCGGTACCAACACGGCCCACAGCATCCTTGTCGGGGTGCGTGACGCAGGAGGAGCCGTCGTACCGGGTGCGAGCGTGACGCTCGCACGCACCGGCTACACGAGCACCATTACAGGGTCCTCATGCGGCGCGGCATCGTTTGGGAGTCTCTCGTCAGCGAGCGACTACACCATCACTATCACGAAGACTGGGTACACGACGACAGTATTCACCAACGTTTCCATTTCAGGCGACACTTTCTATGAAGCGACCTTCGACTAATCAAATGCGGGGCTTCACGCTCGCCGAGACCATAGTAGTGGTCGGTATCGTAGCGGTCGCAGGCGCAGCCCTCGTCGGTTCCATCCAGTACTTCTATCGCAGTAATGCCTACATACTCGAGCAGTCGGTCGCCCTCGACAGCGCGCGTCGCGGCCTCGCGCTTACGCTCCAGAACTTCCGCGAAGCATCCTATGGTGATGATGGCGCGTATCTCGTTACGCTTGCCGCGACCTCGAGCGCGACCTTCTATGCGGATATCGACCAGGACGGCGGTATCGAACGAGTGCGCGCCTATCTTTCCAACGGGAATCTTTACCGAGGCATCACGAGCTCGGCGGGGAATCCTGCGACCTATACGGGGCAGCCGGAAACGATAGAGACGGTCGCGACCTACGTGAAGAACGCGACCTCGACGCCGATATTCACCTACTACGGTTCCGACGGTACCGCGCTTGCGTACCCCGTTACCATTACGCTCATCCGTGCGGTCGGGGTGACGATGGACGTGGACCTCAACCCGAACCGCCTGCCGAACGTCTTTCGGTTATCCGGAACGGCGACGCTCCGGAACCTGCGTGCCGAGTAGTATGGAAGGTATGCGCAACGCTCCTTCACGCGGATATCTCCTCCTCCTCGGTCTCGTATTCGGGGCGATATTCCTTACCGTGCTCGGAAGCCTCGCGAGCTTCGTCCTGACCGAGAATCGTTTGCAGAACGTAAGCACGGAACGCGCCCGCGCATTCTCGCTCGCGGAAGCGGGGCTCGAATACTACCGATGGTTCCTCGCGCACTATCCCAGTGATCTGACGAACGGCACCGGACAGCCAGGGCCGTACGTACTTTCATACAACGATCCTGAGGGCGGTGTGGCAGGCGAGGTCACGCTCGATGTGGTGGGGAACACCTCGTGCGGGCAGACGACTTCGGTCGATCTTTCGTCCACTGGTCAGCCAACCGGCAGCAACACATCGCGCACCATTTCGGTGCGGTACACACGCCCGACCGTCGCGCAGTATTCCTATGTGCTGAACGATAGCGTATGGGCAGGTGCCGATCGCGTCATCAATGGGCCGTATCACAGCAACGGAGGCATCCGCATGGACGGTACCGCGAACGCGCCCGTCACGAGCTCGCTCTCGACCTGGCTCTGTACCTCGTCATTCGGCTGCAGCCCGAGCGCGACGAAGAACGGAGTGTGGGGCGCGGGGCCTAATCAGACCTTGTGGAGTTATCCTGCGCCGCAGGTCGACTTCGCCGGTATCTCAGCGGACTTCGGGAGCTTGAAGACGATAGCCCAGACGAACGGCATCTACCTGCCTCGGTATTCCACCGGCAACAGCAACGGCGCTGCCTACTGGAAGGGCTATCACCTCATCTTTAATGCGAACGGCACCATCACCGTGAATCGAGTAACGTCGACAACGCAGTTGAATGTGACGCCGGTTAACAGCGCTGACGGCTCTACCGATCGGGCGCTCATGCAGAACGAAACGTTCTACGCCACCTACACGCTTCCCGCCAACTGCAAATTCATGTTCATCGAGGACCATGTCTGGATAGAGGGGACGGTGACCGATAAGGTGACCATCGTCGCCGCGAATGTGGTCGACGCCGGTATCGCGCCGAACGGGTACCTGCGCGGGAATACCGTGTACCAGGCGGGCGACGGTTCCGATGGGCTTACGTTCATCGCCGAGCACGACATCCTCATCACGCCGGACTCTCCCGCTACTATGACGCTCAACGGTATCTTCATTGCGCAGGGAGGGGCGTTCGGGCGCAATTACTACAGCGGGTGCTCTTCTTTATACGAACCCAAAACGCAACTAACCATCAGGGGGACCACGGTGTCGAACAAGCGGACCGGCACGAAATGGAACGGTGGATGCGGGAACTTTGCAGGCTACGGTACTCGCATCGATGCGTATGATAGGCAGCTTGCGACCGACCCTCCGGCGTTCACGCCGGCGGTGAGCAATGATTACCAGTTCGTGGATTGGCGGGAGGAGTAACGCTTGATTTTCCTGATGATTGGGTGCGTAATGGTGATGGAACACACATTGGGCGAGGTGAAGCAATGTCCGCGGATAGATTAGTCCCTACCCACCGCGCTCTTACGGTGGTATCGCAAGTCGCGCTCGGAGTCCTATACGCGATAGAGACCATCCTTGAACCGCTCACTCGGCTCGAGGACTCTGAGGTCAGTATCGCGTCCAGACAATGTTCCTACGGCTTTGTTCCGGAGGATTCGCGCGCGGAAATGGAGTGCATAACCGTTCTTCTTAAGAAAGAAGGCGGCGTGCGTTCTTGGGCAAAGGGCAGCAGATTCGTTACGGGAGACGCGCAGTTTCTGATTCTGCTCCTGCCGAACGGACGGGTCCTGCTCGAAGAGCACGGGATACCTCCCACTGAATACGGGGGAACCGTGGACGGGAAGAGTCCGCTCGAACGATGCCTGCATCGGGTGAGCGACGGCCTGCTGAAGCTCGCCGGTAAGGGCGAATAGGTTCAGACAGGGACAAGGCGGTCGCGCACGCGGCCGCCTTTTCATATCGCCGACCTGGTATCATGAGGGACATGCTCATCGTCTCGAATTGGAAGGCATACGTAGAAAGGACGGAGAAGGCCAAGGCGCTTGTCGCTATCGCTAATCGTCTTGCGGGGAAGGGTGCGCATGAGCTCGTGCTCGCTCCACCCGCGCCGTTCCTCGGGCTATTGGCGTCCGGAAAGTCCAAGGTGAAGTTCGCGGCCCAAGATATATCGCTTACCACCGGAGGAGCGCAGACCGGAGAGGTGACCGCAGCAGCTGTGGCAGGTGCGGGGGCTTCATACGTCATCGTCGGGCACTCGGAGCGTCGTGCGGGAGGGGAAACCGACAGCCAAGTGCTCGAGAAGGTGCGGCACGCGCTCGCACATCGACTCACTCCCATCCTCTGTATTGGCGAACGCGAGCGCGACGAGGATGCGCGGTACCTGAAGCATATACGCGAGCAGGTAGCTGCAGTATTCAGCCAGCTCACCCCTAAGGAACGCCTCTCCATAGTCATCGCATACGAACCTATCTGGGCTATCGGGAAAGCGGCGGGCGAAGCCATTACTCCTCCCGACCTCGGAGAGCTCGTCCTATATATACGTAAGGTGCTCGGTGACTACATTCCCGGCAAGGCGAATCAGAAAGTACGCATTCTCTATGGCGGCTCGGTGGAGCCCACGAACATCCGGCAGCTTGCGAGCGGTAGTGGAGTGGATGGATTCCTCATCGGGCACGCGAGCGTGGACGTACCTACGTACGGTGCGCTCGTGAAGGCGATTTCATAAGTCCGGTTGCGGAAGAGGTGCTGTCCTGTATTGTCAGGGCAGTTCTTTTTGATGGGAGACGGGCATGGGACGGAAACAGATTAAGGGGTCCGTGCGCTTCTATGAGCAGCGGTTCTATGGATTCTCGAATTTCGCGTCGTTCGCAGTCTTCTGGAAGGGTCGCCTATGGATGACCTCGGAGCACGCGTATCAGTCCGAGAAGTTCATCCTGAAGCAGGACAAGGAGGACATCTTCAGGCAGTCTTCCGCGCATCTTGCTAAGAAGCGCGCACGAGAACTCGTGGCGGAGTGCCTCGAGCACGTCCGCCCGGACTGGGAAGAGGAGAAGCTCTGCGTCATGGAGCAGATACTCCGTGCGAAGCTCGAACAGCATGCCTTCCTGCAGAAGGAGTTGCTTGCGAGCGGTAATCGCGAGCTGATCGAGGATTCGCCTAAGGATGGGTTCTGGGGCAGAGGGCCCGACGGAAAGGGCCTGAATCATCTCGGAAGGATCTGGATGAAGTTACGGGCTGAGCTGCGTGCGAGCGAGGCGATGAAAAGGGCGGCGGGATGACTCCCGCCGTTTTTCTTTATGCGCGGTATCATGGGACACATGAAAACGCTGCGCGATATCACTCATCTTGAGAACGTACCGGTATTGGTGCGCGCCGCGCTCAATGTACCGGTCGCGGACGGGAGAGTTATGAATACGTTCCGGCTCCGTAGCGCGCTCGCTTCAATCGAATTCCTGCGGAAGCACCATGCGCGAGTGATCCTCATAGGGCACATCGGCGACAAGGGGACGGAAACGCTCCGTCCGGTATACGAAGCGATGAAGGAGTTCATTCCGAACATTCGGTTCTGCGAAAGCGCGACCGGTCCCGTGGCTCGGCAGGCCGTGCGCGATACGGTACCGGGCGATGTGCTCATGCTGGAGAATTTACGTCGCGACAAAGGGGAGAGGGAGAATGATCCAGCGTTCGCAGCAGAGCTCGCAATGCTCGCGGACATCTTCGTCCAAGACTCATTCGATGTCTGCCATCGTGCGCATGCTTCGGTCATAGGAGTACCAGAGCTCCTTCCGTCATATGCTGGCTTCCAGGTGGAGAAGGAGGTGATGGAACTCACCAAGGCGCTTAACCCGAAACGCCCATCGCTCGCCATCATGGGCGGCGCGAAGTTCTCTACGAAAGAACCGGTGCTCGCTACGCTGCTTGCGTCGTATGACCATGTGTTCGTGGGCGGCGCGCTCGCGAACGATTTCATGCAAGCGAAGGGGGAACCGGTAGGGGCATCGCTCGTGTCGGGAGCCGACCACGCTGCGCTCAAGAAGATTCTCGAGAACCCGAAGTTGAAGCTGCCCGTCGACTATGTCGTCGCGCCCAGGGGAAGCAAGCGCGAGGACGGGCATCTTTCGGGCGTGACGGTAGTCGCTCCGAATGAGGCCATACTTGATGATGGGCCCAAGACCGTCGAGCTTTTGAGCGAGCTCATAGGAAAAGCGAAGACCGTCCTGTGGAACGGTCCGCTCGGCAACTATGAGAAGGGATTTACTGATGCGACCGAGGCGCTCGTGCGCATCATCGCGCAGTCGAATGCCCACTCGATCGTTGGGGGAGGCGACACCATTGCTGCGATAGAGAAGCTGGGGCTCGATGGTCGCATCTCGTTCGTCTCCACGGGTGGGGGCGCAATGCTCGACTTCCTCGCGGACGGTTCGCTTCCGGGTATCGACGCGCTTCGTTAGTTGGCGATCCTTGCCTTAATCCGTTCTGCGAGCGCTTCCGCTTCGCCGTCCTCGTATTTCCCTTGCGGGAAGTGCGTGAAGCCGTCGCCTTCGTGGCGCGGGATGAGGTGAACATGCGCGTGGAACACGACCTGGCCCGCAGCCGGCTCGTTATTCATCGCGATATTGATCCCATCGGCACCGACCGCTTCCTTGATGATGGGCGCGAGCTTGCGTGCGGTACGCATGACAGCGAGCCAGGAATCCTCGGTGATATCGAGAAGGTTCCGGGAGTGCACCTTCGGGATGATGAGCGTGTGGCCGGGGTTGTTCGGTGCGATATCGAGGAATGCGAGCGTATCGCCATCTTCATAGATGATATTCGCTGGTATCTCGCGGCTGAGTATCTTCTCGAAAATAGTCGGTTCCATATGCTCAAGGATACGACAGGTCCGGCTTTTGATACAATGCGCCCACATGTTCCCGCTCCATGACCCCCTTGATGAGAAGTCGCGCAATACGCTCCGCGCATACGATGATTTCACGGCATCGCTCCTTGCCAGGAGGGGGATAACGACAGCCGAAGAAGCCGAGGCGTTCCTCTCGCCCTCATACGATGAGCATATCCATGACCCGATGCTCATGACGGATATGCCCAAAGCAGCCGAACGTCTTGCGCGTGCGATAAGCGAGAAGGAACGGGTAACGGTGTGGAGCGACTATGACTGCGATGGTATTCCGGGCGGTGTCGTCCTCCATGACTTCCTCAAGAAGGCGGGCGCTGATTTCACGAACTATATCCCGCATCGTCACTTGGAAGGGTACGGGATGAATATCCCCGGCATCGAGAAGCTCGCTAGGGAGGGAACGAAGCTCATCGTCACGGTGGATGTGGGCATCGTCGACAACAGTGCTGTCGCGCGAGCGAATGAGCTCGGCATGGAGGTCATCGTCACGGACCACCATCTACCCTCGGGTGATCTTCCTCCTGCGTATGCGGTCGTGGATCCGAAGGCACGTGAGGACGAGACGTATCCATTCCTGGACCTGTGCGGCGGAGGCATCGCCTGGAAGCTCGCGTGCGCGACCTTGCAGCATGGTTTCGCTGGAAGGGAGGATATCGCGCCTGGATGGGAGAAGTGGCTCCTTGATATGGCAGGGCTCTCGACCATCGCTGACATGGTGCCCCTTCGTGGAGAGAACCGGGTTATCGCGAAATACGGGCTCATGGTGATGCGGAAGTCACCGCGCCTCGGTCTCCAGCGATTATGCAAGGTCGCGCGCGTGGACCAGAAGCGCATCACGGAGGACGACGTCGGTTTCATGATCGCGCCGAGGGTGAATGCAGCTTCAAGGATGGGGGACCCGCGCGATGCGTTCCGTCTCTTCACGACGGAGGATGAGAGCGAAGCGGACGAGCTCGCGAAGCTGCTCGAAGCGACGAATCGTTCCAGGCGTGCGGTCGCAGGCGCAACGACGAAGGCGGTGCATGAACGCATCGAGAAACGGAAGCTTGAAGGAGAGCTTCCTGCAGTCATCGTCATGGGCGACCCGGATTGGCGTCCGGGACTTCTGGGACTTGTCGCGAACGGTATCGCGGAAGAATACAGTCGTCCGGTATTCCTCTGGGGACGTGAAGGGAACGAGACGCTCAAGGGTTCGTGTAGGGCGGGAGGGAAGACGAGCGTGAACGAGCTCATGCACGCGGCGACCGATGCATTCATCGAGTTCGGTGGGCACGCGGCCTCGGGCGGATTCTCGGTTGCGCCCGACAAGGTATTCGACCTCGAGGCGCGTCTCGTGGAAGCGCTCGCTACGCTTCCGAAGCATGACGCAGAGGAGTCGAGAGCGGATGCGCACCTCACTCCCGAACAGGTGTCGGTAAAGACGCTGCTCTCGCTCGAGCGGTTCGCGCCGTTCGGTATGGGCAACAGCAAGCCAGCGTTCGCGCTCTCGCACATAGAGCTCTCGGAGGTCTCGTGGTTCGGGAAGGCGGGGGAGCACTTGCGCGTGAAGCTGCTGCGCGACGAGTTCGGGAGCGACACCATCGAAGCGATTTCTTTCTATGCGAGGCGCGAGCTCGGAAGCTCGTGCGATGCGCTCCTCGTGGGTGGTCGCACATCGCTGCTCGTTCATCTCGAGCGCGACACGTTCTCGCGCGGTCAGCCGGTGCGATTGCGCATCATTGACATCCGGTAGCAGCGGGCGTTCTATGAAGTCAGTGGGAGGAGGTTCCTATGCAATGGCTCGAACGACAACTCACCCATATCGGTGAAATGGTGGCCGCTGCGCTCTACGACCTGAGTGAGTGGATCACATCAATACGGGAAGGGGGTCGCGAGAAATTGGAATCGCTGCCCGAAGAAGACGGCTGTCCCTTCCTGTGAGAGAACCGCCCGCGGAGACGCGGGCGGCCTTCATTACTTGGTATACTCCTCCCATGCATTTCACGCTCTATGCCGATGGCGGTGCTCGCGGGAACCCGGGGCCTGCAGGTGCGGGCTCGGTCGTCTTCGATTCGCTTGGGAAGCGTGTGGTCGAAGTCTCTGATTATCTCGGCGTTGCGACCAACAACATCGCGGAGTACGAGGCGGTCATTCGCGGACTCACCGCGCTTTCCAAGGAATACCCTCTCGAGATCTTGAAGTCGACCCCGCTTACCATCCGTATGGACTCCAAGCTCGTCATCGAGCAGCTCAAGGGCAACTACAAGGTGAAGCACCCTAATCTTGTTCCACGGCATCTGGTACTCAAGAATCTCCTCGCGCGCTCCTTTGGAGAGGTTTCATTCGAGCATGTGTACCGGGAGAAGAACAAGGACGCGGACGAACTCGCCAATATCGCGATGGATAGGGGTCGATAAAACCGGTTTCATACTTCCTCCAGCTTTTCTTCATATTTGTTTCCTAGAATAGCCGTGTGCCCAGGCGGCTTATCTTTGCGATTTTATCGTTCATTCTGGGGATCGCCCTGGCTTCGCTACTCTTGATATCCTGGGAAGTGATGGCGCTGTTGGCGTCCATCATCTTTTCTTTATCTTTTTTATCGCTCCTCAAAAGGAGCGAAGCCTATGTCCTATCAGCCCTCTGCCTTCTTGGGCTTCTCGTTGGAATGGTGCGCGTAGCTGTCGCTCCTGTCGCAGCTCCCGATGCATTCCTCCCGCTCTTCGATACCAAGGTTGTTCTTACCGGAAGGATTGAGGGCGACCCCGACATTCGGGAGACCACGCAGCGTGTCACGCTCGCCGTGGAACACGAAGGAGAGCGCACGCGCATGCTCGTGGTCGCCCCTTTGTACCCCGAGCTCTCGCATGGGCAGGTCCTTGAGGTGCGCGGAACGCTCGAGCGTCCTGAACCCTTCGTGACCGATGGCGGGCGCACCTTCCGGTACGATAGCTTCCTCGCCAAGGACGGCGTCTTCGGCATCATAGGCTTCGCGAAGATACGACTGCTCGATGACCAGCCTAGCCTCCGTAGGTACCTCTACGAAACGAAGCATCTCTTCGTGCATGGATTATCCAACGCACTTCCGGAACCCTACGCGAGCCTCGCCGTCGGGATAATCACGGGAGGGAAGCAGGGGCTCGGGAAGGAGCTGCTCGAGGCGTTCACCATCGCGGGTCTCCTACCCATCGTCGTCCTGTCGGGATACAACGTGATGGTAATCGCCGAGGCGATGTTGCGCGCGTTCAGCTTCCTCCGGAAGCGGGTGGCGATAGTGCTCGCCGGGTTCACGATACTTCTCTTCGTGCTTGCGGCAGGTGCCGGGGCGTCCGCAGCGCGCGCGGGCATCATGGCGGGCTTGGGATTATTTGCGCGCGCGAGCGGTCGCACCTACGACGCATTACGCGCTCTCGTCTTCGTGCTCGTCATCATGCTTTTATGGAACCCGCTTCTCCTCGTGCATGACCCAGGATTCCAATTCTCATTCGTCGCCACGCTCGGACTTATCATAGGAAGCCCCATCATCGAGCCGCACCTCGTGCGCATCCGGAATGCATTCCTGCGCGATATCATCGCGACTACTATTGCAGCGCAGCTCTTCGTGCTTCCGCTTCTTCTGTACCAGACGGGGAACCTCTCGCTCGTCGCGCTTCCGGCGAACGTGCTCGCGCTTCCGGTCGTTCCGCTCGCAATGCTCTTCTCCGCGATCGCGGGATTCGTCGGTATCCTCATGCCCGTCTTCGCGACCATTGCTGGGCTTCCTGCGCTTCTTCTGCTCTGGTACTTGGTCGAAGTCGCAGAGCTCAGTGCAGCGCTCCCGTTCGCGAGCCTGACCATTCCGCTGTTCCCGTTCTGGATAGTGATTCTTCTGTACCTGCTCCTGGCATTCGGTATGCGCGCGCTCAAAGAAAAAGCGCCCGCGATATCTGTCGCAGACGCTCCTTCTATCTGACTTGTTCTACGTCGCTGCGTTCGCGAAGCGTTCGTTCACGAGATCCCAATCCACGCTCGCGAGGAATGCATCGACATAGGTCTTCTTCTCCGCCGGAACGTAGTCGACCATGTACGCATGCTCCCATAGGTCGATAGCGAGGATGATAGGAAGGCCAGCGAGCTGCCCGAGCTCATGGTCGCCGACGAAGGCGGTATGGAGAGAATTTATCCGTGGATCGAAGTACGTGACGACCCAGCCGATGCCGCGCGTGCCCGCGACTTCCTTCAGGTGCGTTATGAAGCTCGCCCAGTTGCCGTACTTCTCGGACGCTGCATTTGCGAGCGGAGAATCCTCCGCGGCTTGGCTTGGTCCCTTCTCGAGCTGCTCGAAATAGTACTCGTGCATGCGCATGCCATCGAACTCGAATCCGAGGCGACGGCGGAGCTCGTTCATCACGAATGCGTTCGCCTCAGCGTCCTCATCCCGCAACCGCTTGATGGTGTCGAGGATGACGTTCACATGCTTCACGTACCCTTCGTAGAGGGCGAGGTGGACGTCCATCTGCTTCTTCGAGAGGCCGGAGAGCTCGGGTAGGGAAAACGTGCGTGCGGTATAGGTCATGGATATTCGGTTAGCTTCCAAGTACGGAGAGTATAGCGCTTTTCCGTGAGCGGTTGATGAGGTGTGGCTTTAGGGGTATGAATGGACCAGGAAAGGAGTACCCTATGGATATGAAGCAGGCGACGCTCGCGCTCATCGTCCGCGGGGACCAGCTCCTCCTTGGACTCAAAAAGCGCACAGCGGAAATAGGCGGCGACACCCTGAATGGTCCGGGCGGGAAGGTGGACCCGGGGGAGACAACGAACGAATGCGTCGTTCGCGAAACGCAGGAGGAAGTGGGACTCGCTATCGATGTGACGGACGAGGACCTACGGGCGGTCATCACCTTCCATAACGGAGTGGCGAGCGTCTGGCGCGTCTATGTCTATCTCGTCACATCATTCCGCGGTGAGCCGTCCGATACGCAGGATATGTGGGCGAGCCCGGTGTGGTGGCATTCGAAAGACAAGCTTCCGTTCCATCGGATGCTCGCGTCCGACAAGGAGTGGATCCCGAACGTGCTGGCTGGGGAGCGCTTCAATCTCCAGGTCTATCAAAACGACAACGCGAGCGAACTCCTCCAGTCGCCGGTGTTCGAGCCTTTCGCAGCATAGAGACCCTTCCGTTCCGGCGGAAGGGTCTTACTTTTCAGCCTTGTATTTGTGGTAGAGCTCAAGCACGTCGTCGACTGATTCCGATTGCTCGAGACTTGCGAGCTCCTCGACGCTGAACCAGTGGGCTTCGCCTATGGTGTTCGGGTTTATCTGGAAGGCCTGCGTATCGACCTGGGCGAAGTACGCGCAGATGACATCCTTCTTATGCTGCCGGGTATGGAAATAGGAGCCGAGCGTGACGAGCTTCGTGAGCTCGATGCCCACCTCCTCGCGAACCTTGCGTTTAGCGGTCTCGGTCGGTTCCTCGTCCTTGCGACTCCGCCCGCCAGGAAGCGTCCAGTGCTTGGGCCCGTACGTCTCGCGGATGAGAAGGAAGTTCCCGTTGTGCTCGATGAGGACCTTTGCTCCCTCGGCTTCCGGCATGGCGACGCGCCAGTACAGGAGCTGGAAGGGAGCAAGCATGCGATTAGATAGGCGCTTGAGGAACATACGCTCTGTATGTATCCACAGTACCATTTACGCCGGACTATACTGGTCCTATCAACGCTTCATGAACTTCTTGCGTACCAAGCCGGCCATAGCCACGTTCATCGTATTCGCGCTCATGGCGGTGAATACAGCAGCCATATACGCCATATTCGAGCCAACGTCAGAGCTGCTCACGGTGTCGTTCCTCGATGTGGGGCAGGGCGATGCCATCCTCATCGAGAGCCCGGAGGGCGTTCAGCTGCTTATAGATGGAGGACGTGACCGCGCCGTCGTACGTGAGCTTCCTCGGGTCATGAGCCCGCTCGACCGTTCCATCGATATGGTGCTCGCGACGCATCCGGACGCCGACCATATCGGCGGGCTGCCGGACGTGCTCAACCGCTATCGCGTCTCCTATTATCTTTCGCCCGGTATAGAGCATGGGACGAGCCAGGCGGAGCGGCTCGGAGCGGCCGTGGAGGATGAGCTGGGCGCGGTCAGCATTCTCGCACGGAAGGGTATGCGTATCCATCTTGGAGAGAGCGTGTATGCGGACGTGCTATATCCCGACCGTGACGTGTCGAAGGCGGAGACCAATAGCGGCTCCGTCGTGGTCCGGCTCGTATACGGCAATACCTCTTTTATGTTCACGGGCGATGCACCGTCCTCGGTCGAGGACTACCTCATCGCGCTTGGCGGGGAGTTGGATAGCGATGTGCTCAAGGCCGGCCATCATGGCTCGCACACGTCGACCAGTGCAGCGTGGCTCGATGCCGTCACGCCCTCGGTCGTGGTCATCTCGGCGGGGAAGGACAACTCATACGGCCATCCGCACGAGGAGGTTCTGGAGCGTGTACGTGCGTCGGGGGCTTCGGTAGCCTCCACGGTGGAAGATGGAACAATCATCTTCAAGAGCGACGGGAGGACAATGGTGCACAAGTGACTTTACGGACAGGAAAGTAGTGGTACAGTGCGAACGGGACCGTTCCAGGAGGATTCAAGATGCCCAACGACCTCATCACGCTGATGGCGGGGAACATTTTCACCAGCCTCTTCGGCGGCCAGTACGACCCGAACTACCGCAGCCAGCTCGTGGACACGAAAAGCTGTATCGAGGCCATGGTCGGCAGGAGAAAGCTGCCGGCCACCCCTCAGACGGAGGCGTTTCGGCTCCGCACCAACGAGACGTTCTCGAGACGGGCTCTTCGCGGGGACAGGTCTCGTGTCCTTCGGGCGGTAGGCAAGCTCATCGATACGAGGCTCGCTCGTCTCGATCGTCAGGCCGCATAGGCCCTGAGCTAGTAGCCGCTCCAAAAGAAAATCGCCCGGTCAGCTGACCGGGCGATTCTTGCGAGCGCCAATTAGATAACGCCTGCTTTCGTGAGCGTGGCGAAGGCACCGTTCTTCTTGATGTGGCGCATGCCCTTGGCGGAGACATCGATGAGGACGTTCTTGCCGAGCTCAGCGACGAAGACGCGGCGCTTCTGGAGGTTCGCGCTGCGGCGGACCTTGCCGGTCGGGTTGAACTGGGTAGCACGGGTACGGTTGGAATACCGCCCGCCTACTTGCGTGCTCTTGCCGGTCACTGCGCATTTACGTGCCATAGTCCCCGCATGCTAGCATAGTGAGGCTTACCTCCGCAAATCCATGGACATACTCATCTTCGGCATCATCATCCTCGTCCTCTCGATCATCATCCATGAGGTGGCCCATGGATATGCCGCCTATGCCCTCGGAGACCCTACGGCAAAGCTCGAAGGGCGTCTCACGCTCAATCCGGCGTCCCACGTCGATCCGGTAGGCTCCGTCGTGCTTCCGGCCCTGCTCGTGATGACGGGCGCAGGTATCCTCTTCGGATGGGCGAAGCCTGTTCCATACAACCCATACAACCTGAAGAACCAGCGGTGGGGCGAGGCCATCGTCGCGGTCGCGGGCGTCGCCACCAATCTCCTGCTCGCGGTCATCTTCGCACTCGTTGCGCGCTATGCGTATGCGAACGGGTTCGGCGAGTTCGGCGATCTGGCAGCGCTCGTGACCCTCACGAACCTCTCCCTCGGCATCTTCAACCTCATTCCTATACCTCCGCTCGATGGGTTCACGGTGCTGCGCGGTATCCTGCCGTACAAGATCGGCATGCAGATGCGTGAGTTCGAGGATCGCATGCGCGCGGGCAGCATCTTCACGCTCATCGCCATACTGTTCATCTTTACCTACTTCTTCGCTGGTCCGTTCTACGACTTCATCAGCTGGATATTCGGGCTTCTTATTGGGGTGTAGCGCATGAAGGTCATCTCACTCAATACGTGGGGAGGCGAGGCGGGAATGAGCGAACTCCTTGCATTCTTCAAGAAGCATGCGGATGCGGATATTTTTTGCCTTCAAGAGATATGGAATGGGGGAGAAGAAATGTTGGGCGAGAAAAGCGATTTTGAATTAGCGAAGAGGAACACGCGGTTGCTGCAGGATATCGAGGAGGCGCTGCCCGATCATCGGGTGTATTTCCGGCCCCACTTCAGTGACTATTACGGACTAGCCATGTATGTACGGAAAGAACTGGCGGTCGAGGAAGAGGGGGAGATTTACGTATATAAGGAAGCGGGATTCATCTCACCGGATGAATACGGCAATCACGCTCGGAACCTGCAATATGTAACCGTTCTTACTTCTGGCGGGCCACTCACCATCATGAATGTCCACGGGCTATGGAACGGCC
Source organism: uncultured Candidatus Saccharibacteria bacterium (assembly GCA_964434255.1). Lineage (GTDB taxonomy): Bacteria > Patescibacteriota > Minisyncoccia > Phycocordibacterales > Phycocordibacteraceae > C7867-001. The sequence continues at coordinate 207,265 of CAYSUL010000001.1, read as the reverse complement.
AGGGAAAGGCTGACTGCGCCGAGCGACTCGAGCAATCGGATCGCATCGCAGGCTTCGTTGTTGCACGGAAAGAACGAGTTATTTTAATGGGAGATTTCAATCTTCGGCCGGATACCGAGAGCGTAAGCCGAATCGAAGCAGCAGGTCTGCGTAACCTCATAAAGGAATATGGCGTGACCTCGACTCGCACCAGTCACTATACGAAGCCTGAGAAATTCGCCGACTACACGTTCGTAAGCGGCGAGATCGAAGTGAAGGATTTCAAGGTATTGCCGGACGAAGTGTCCGACCATGCACCCCTCTATCTCGAATTCGACTAGCTAGCGAAACGAGCAGGGCAAGGCGGTGGTTGTAGGGAGTATGAAGAAGTTGCTTATTGTCCTCACCCTTCTCGCCATCGGGTATTTCATAGGAGTGGAACAGGGTAGGCATAGAGCCATTCCGGAACGGAGTAGATAAGGGAAAGATTTCGCGGTAAGTGGGTTCAGTCCCACCCGTCTTCATAGACGGTATACACTGTATAAGCGGTGTATTCGATTCCTGCTATTACAACGCATAACTATTGACTCAATACATTTATGGTAAAGAAACTAGCCGCACTCACTATCGCGCTCTCGCTTGTCGTAGGCATTGCGCCGACCGCAGCGTTCGCGGAGACGGTAACCTCCACGACAAGTGTGCAGATGCAGACGTACCTCGAGCAGATAAAGAAGCTCCAGGACCAGCTCGCTGAACTTATGAAGAAGCATAGCGAAACCGTTAGCGAGCTCAGGGAGACTATGGCGCTCGCGGGTGAACTTCGCCAGGGGATGACGAGCGAAGAGGTGAAAGCACTCCAGGAAATACTCGCAGCAGACCCTGATATCTATCCCGAAGGTCTTGTGACCGGCTTCTATGGCGCACTCACCGCCAAGGCCGTCGCTAAGTTCCAGAAGAAGCACGGTGTCGAAGGCGAAGTCGCTGTTGGTGCAAAGACTCGCGCGCGCCTGAACGCGCTTGCGGACGATTCAGACTTCAAGTGCAAGGCGTGGGGCAAGCTGATCGCTCCTGGCCAGGCTAAGAAGCGCCTCGGTAATGCTTCAATAGACCTCTCTGCGTGCGGGAAGATACCAGAAGGTATCGCTAAGAAGCTCGGAGTCGATTGGAGGAATAGCACCTCGACTGCGACCACTACCCGCGATACGACTGCACCTGCCATTTCGGATATCGATACCGATGACATCACGGACGATTCCGTAACGCTCTCGTGGAATACCAACGAGCGTACGAAAGCAGTCGTATGGTATGGCACCGATAACGATGTCGACCTAGCAGATGCCGAGAAGGAGACCGTTGCGAGGTTCTTGCGCACGCACGAGCTTGCTCTCGATACTCTCAATGATGACACTGACTACTACTTCATCGTCGTAGCGACCGATAAGGCGGGCAACACTGCTACTTCGAGCGTTCAGGACTTCAAGACCGCTGCTGACTAACGAACGGTTCTGATATAAAAATGCCCCGGCTTGTCGGGGCATTTTCATATCTCAGTGCCTCGGTGTTGGATATGAAAGTTATCAACAAATGTGTCGAAAGAAGCAGGAATCGAATTCCGTGATATGGCTGCAGGAGCTGTCGAGGAGTTCTAATATGCTCACGAGGGCGGATTTGATTTCATTTAGGATTGGTCCATACTCCCACGAGATGCCGAGTACAAATCGCCCACAATAATAAATATCATCAGGCCGAAAGGGGTCATGACATGTCTGCGTTGGTTCAAGCACCCACTGGTAAGGTCTTCTCGCCGACCATAAGCCGTCAGAATATCGGCAGGCATATCGATGGTCTCTCGGAACAAAGTTCCACCCTGCTTATCGACTTGTCAGCTGGTCTTTCCGACCAGAAGATTGCGGGCAGCCTCAGGGTTGAGGTTGCTCGTCTGCCGCTTCTCATGGAAAAGCTGTTCCGCAGCCTGAAGCTCTCGACGAAGCTGTCGATGGGTGAGAAGCGGGCGGCGGCCATCCTCATGAACCGCATCTACGAAAAACCAGGGCCGATCAATGAGGAACATACCGAGTTCCTTCTTTATGCGCTCGAGTTGAGCGCCGAGAAGGTCGCCGTCCCTGATTTAAGGTTGGGGAACGAAGAGAGAGCGCTTCCGCTTGCCACGGCAAAGAGCGCAATCGTTGATGAGCTCACTGCGGCTCCACAACCGGAGGAGGTGCGGGAAGTGCCCGTCGACGAACCGAGACTCATCATCGAGGCTCCGGAGCCTGAAGAAGCAGGCTCGGATGTTCTCTTGGCTGAACCAGTGCAAGAGGTGCAACCGCCCGCCCCAGAAGGGTCCGACCCGCTTCTGTCGCGCATCATGAAAATCATGAACAGGAAGCCGATCACCGAGCGAAGGGCTCTCATCCTCGACACGCTGATCGTGGAAGGTACAGTGGCACGTATTGCCGCTGCGCTTGGTGTCGAAGCCAATGGCGTAAGCGCGAGTCTCTCGCAACTGAAGGCGATCTTCAAGGTCCCGACTGTCGAGGCCGAAGGAAGAAAGGAAGGAGCCAAGCAGGAGTTAGTCGTGCTCGCCCGTGCGTGGGCGCGTTATCGCGGGCGCGAGCTCGCGGAAGCGTCGCCGCCGGATTCGTCCACGAAAGTCGTCGAAGAGACGCCTCTGGACGCGGAACCTATCGTGGAGCTGTGCGAACTGGCTCCGCCTGCCCCAAACCTGGAGGTCTCGCTCTTCACCGACGCAGAGCGAGAAGCGGTCGTTGCTCGTATCAAGCGGGCAATGAAAGCGCGCAAGCTTAGCGTTCGGAGAATCGAGGTGCTGGATGCTTTGGCTGCGGCGGGGAGTGTTACCCTCGCCGCAAAGGCAGTTCATGCCTCGACCGGTGGCGTGAGCACGATCGCGACGCACGCGAAAGGGCTATTCGGTCTTCCGAAGCGTGAAGAAAAGAGTGCGGAGATGAAAGCGCTCATTGAGGCTTGGAGTATCTATCGTGAGCTTACGGCGACGATGCCCAAGCAGAAGGACGGTTCCATCGCTCGGAAGCGTCCTGAAGCACCTACGCCACCACTTGTTGCAGCAGCAGAGCCGGCGGAAGCTCCCGCTCCCGCGGTTGAGTCTGAAGCGCGAGTAGAGCCACCCGAAACCGCTCCTCTGATGGCCATGACCAAACAAGAGCCACCAAGTAGCGCTATCCTGCGCCAACCGGATGCTGTTCTCGGCGTCCGCACGTTGTGGACGAACGTTCCTGATTTCGTCGACGAGCAGGATAGGCTCATCGCCGAAGGTTACCAGGTGGAGCGCGTCGATCATCTCGTCTCGTTCCATCCGGTCATCCAGGGCGTGTCCGTCCTGACGTTCGTGAAGCGGGCCTAGCGGCCCGCCCGAGAGAACCTTGAGCCCCGTCGGTTTACCGGCGGGGCTTCTTTATTAACAATGAAGGTCAGGATATGAGGAGTTATCAACAGGTGGGAGACGAAAACTCCGGAAATTTTATCTTTTCATTATCTTTTGCCCGCTACGATGCAGGCAATGGAAAAATCACTGACCTTTGTATTACTGTTCGCGACCGCGTTCTCGCAATTTCCCGCTCACGTTTTCGCACAGACACCCGAAGAACCGTGCGTGTATGACACTGATTTCAATCAGCGCTGTCTTCAGGAAGATGGGAGCATTCTCGTGATTCCGAATCCCTTCTTTGAGGGAAGAGAACATATGCGTGCAGCGGCCACTCTGTTCGAGATGAGTGCTGCGTGGAACGGAACTCCGCTGAGTACGGATGCGCCGACGCAGCTTCAGACTGGCGTTGATGGGAATCTCTCCTGGTCGTATGTAGTTAATCCGGTTGACCCATTCGCTCCATATGGCGGCCATGTAGTTCCGTTCAATCCTATCTTTGAATCCGCGACCCTGACACTTGATGTGTTCCAGGGGGAATTGGGCTCAAGTACCCGTATTGCTTCGACGCCTGTTTCGCACGGTGAGACTCCTGACCTTACTGTCCGTTTCGATACTCCCGGCAAATACGTCATCGCGCTTAGCGCGACATATGAACGAACCGATGAAGGAACCGTCCCTGGACTTACCGCAGCTGACTTATGCACAGGTCCTCAAGGAGAACTTTGTCCGGTGGCGTCATTCCCGCTTGAACCCTTCAGGAATTTCATCGAGCACGGCAAGGAGAATGAGGATGGTGCTCCTCAGCTTCCGGTCATGTACGACCTCCTTGAGATAGAGGTGGTTGAAGGTGTCGTGAGCGGGGCGTCGAATGTACTTTTCTTACCTGGCTTCCTTACAAGCCGTTTGTATACGAAAGAAGGCGAAAGGGAAGAGCTGCTATGGGAGCCAATCGGAACCAGCGATGTGAAGAAGTTGGCCCTTGGATCCGATGGAACAAGTCCAATCACTGTCTATACGCGCGACATCATTGATTCGGTCTTGAACCTCCCATACAGCACTACCATCTATGGAAAGTTCATGGGCTACCTCGATGAGCTTAAGCAGGAAGGAAAGATAGCTGATTGGAAGGGATATTCGTACGATTGGCGGTACGACGTGCTAGATGTCGTGCGCGACGGTGCGCTCAAGGAAAACGGCTCACGCGAATATCTCGTGTCTGAGGTCGAACGCTTGGCCGCGAGCTCTAAGAGTGGGAGGGTAACAATCATCGGGCACAGTAATGGCGGCCTTCTCGCAAAAGCGCTTATGGTAAAGCTCGCAGCGGAAGGAAAGACGGGGCTCGTAGACAGGGTCATATTCATCGCTACTCCCCAGACCGGTACTCCAAAGGGATTGTCAGCACTGCTGCATGGTCGGGAGATAGACTTGCAGTTCTGGATACCATCAACGGTCAGACGCGATGTCGCGGCGACATTTCCGGGGGCGTATACGCTTATCCCTTCCGCTGCGTACTTCGAGGACGCTGCAGCACCCATCGCAACGTTTGCTCCTGGAGCGAAGACCACGGCGTTCACAAATGTATATGGTCCGTCTCTTGATACTGCCGCGGAAGCAGAGAGCTTCGCGCTGAATAATCCGGCAACGCGTCCGGCACCAACGGCAGGCGACACGGGTACGCCTCTTCCGCTCTCTTCCGCGCTCGTCGCAAAAGCAAAGGCGACGCATGCGATTCTCGATACGTGGACACCGGCTCTTGATGTGCAGGTGTATGAAATAGCAGGTTGGGGTCAGTCGACCATGAGTGGCGCGGACTATGTGACGAAAGAGATGTCCTGCTTCTCGCTCTCATGCCCTACGTATATTGAGTACACGCCAAAGCTTACGGATGACGGAGATGAAACGGTCTTAACCAGGAGCGCGGTGTTTCAAGGCAAGGCTGTCTATTTCAATCTCGCGGAACTAAATGACCAATTCGGTGAAACGAGGATACATAAGAATATAACTGAGTCGGCTCATATGCATGCCTATCTCGCTAATCTGCTTGGGCTAGATGTCTCGTTTGAAGAAAATCTGTTTCCTATAGCAAAGCCTGAAAGTTCGGAGTCAAAAGTAATCGTTGGGGTGCATTCTCCTGCGATAATTGCCGCAAGAGATAGTGACGGACATCAGACAGGCATCTTCAGCTACGATGATACAAACAACGATCTTAAGTATGTTCGTGAAGGAATTCCAGGAAGTAGTATCGAGCTTGGCGGGGAAGCAAAGTACCTAGTACTACCCGCAGATCGTACCTACGACATCGCGATTAGTGGCACTGGCAGTGGAGTATTCGATCTTACTTTTGCCAATGAGAACGGAGAGGTGTTTAGGGAATTCAGCAAACTTCCCGTTGGATCCTCAACTCAGGCGACTGTTACTGTGTCAGGCTCAGGTGTGAGCCAGCTATCGCTCGACATAGATGGAGATGGAACAACAGACGCAAATATAAGCGATAAGCTCACTCGCAAAGATGCTATAGGTATCTGCAAGAAGGAGATAGGTCGTGTCCGCACCCTTTTCGTTCGCCTCTACCTCACGCTCGTCATGTCGAATATGGAACATCAAGGAAGGGATGCCAAGAAGTTCCAGAACCTCGTGAATAATCTAAGAAAGCATGTAGAGGCAAACCTCAAGGCTATCCCCCCAGAACGTGCTGCGGCTATTGCTACCTGTGTCAGAGCGCTAGAGAATAGTAAGAAATAGCCATGAGCATCAGATACGTATTGATTGGTGTAGGGATTCTCGCGACAGGCCTATCCTCTTACCTCATATGGCCAGAATGGTTCGGGCTGTGCAATGAAGTGTTAACGAATACCCAAGGCTTAATTTGTAGGTCTCCTTACGAAGTGGAGATAGGAGATCCAGGTCTACCCCTCTCCATTACATTCCTTATCGCGTCTCTTCTCGCCTTCTTTACCACTCGTAGGACTTATAGCCTATGGGCACGCTTCTCTTTATGGTGCGGTATTCTGGTCGTACCCCTTCTATTTGCTCTGTCACATATGAAATTTGCAGGTTTTGCCCTTAATGATGTGAGTATGTGGGCTGGCCTACTTGCAGTGCTTTATGGATTCCTCTCGCTCCTATTACTAGGTACTTCTGAGCTTCCGGAGCGACTGAGAAGGAAAGGAGCAGGCAAAGCCTAGATAATTTGCATTTATATAGGCCTTTATATATAGTGTGCCTAACTCCCACGGGGGAGTTTTCATTTCGAAATGGCAACCATCAATCAGCTCACGAAGAAGGCACGTAAGCCACTGACCCGCAAAACGAAGGTCGTGGCTCTTGGACGTGGCTTCAACACCCTTAAGAACCGCCCAACCTTCTACTCGGCGCCGTTCAAGCGTGGCGTGTGCGTGAAGGTGACCACAAAGACTCCCCGCAAGCCTAACTCCGCTATCCGTAAGATCGCCCGCGTACGCCTCACCAACGGCATGGAAGTCACCGCCTACATCCCGGGCGAGGGCCACAACCTCCAGGAGCACTCCGTGGTCATGCTCCGCGGTGGTCGCGTGAAGGATATCGGTGTCCAGTACACCATCGTGCGTGGTCGCCTCGACACCGCCGGTCTCGATAAGCGTCGCCGTTCCCGTTCCCGTTACGGAGCTAAGAAGCCTAAGGCATAGTTTTCATATACCACCATGCGACATCCCGTAAAAAACAAGTACCCACGCCGCCCTGACCTCGTTTATGGTTCGGAGGCTATTTCACGCTTCATCAACACCGTCATGTGGGACGGCAAGAAGGATACCGCCCGCAAGGTCGTCTACGATGCACTCGACCTCATCAAGGCGCAGGAGATGGATCCACTCGAGACCTTCGAGACCGCCATCCGCAACGTCTCTCCGCTCATGGAGGTCCGTTCCCGCCGTGTCGGTGGCGCTAACTACCAGGTGCCGCGCGAAGTGCCGCAGCAGCGCCGCGTCTCCCTCGCATACCGTTGGCTCATCAACTCCGCACGCGCCAAGAAGGGTAAGCCTATGGCAGCGAAGCTCGCGGAGGAAATCCTCCTCGCCGTTAAGAACGAGGGCACAGCTATCAAGAAGAAGGACGACATGCACCGCATGGCCGAGGCCAACAAGGCATTCGCCCACTTCGCCTGGTAACAGCCGAACGAACCGCCCGAAAGGGCGGTTTTGCGTAATGCACCCCCCCACACTTGTATTTACGTATCGCAGGCGTAGGGTGGGCACAGAGGGAACTTTTATGGAGCAAGGTCATGTATTGCCATCATCATCCACGATGTCCCGATCTTCCGAACGGTACGGATGAGGGAGGACTCAAGTGCGGTCCGCGAAGAGGTGAATGCACCGGAAACATCTGTCGGAAGAACGGGTTCCGGCCCGAACCCGAACCAATCCCGGAACTAGGCCTCAATCTCGAGCCGTACCGGGCCAATCGCCCACGCTACTGCTAGCAAGAAAATGACGAAAACGAAGAGGCGCCCAACCGGGCGCCTCTGTTTTTATGGACGCGGTTGAAGAAAAGCGCGCCCTCGGGAGGGCGCGCTTCTCACATTTCGTCAGGGCTCGCGAGGGCGGACTACGCGGGCGAATTCAAAGCCCTCATGCTTCACGGCCTTGAGGGTTTGGTTCCTGAAGTATTTCAGATCATGATGCCCGTCGGCTACCCACATGTTGCCGGTGAGAGGATCGAATCCGACCGTGATAGGTGCCCCGAAGAAGGGATCGAAGGTCTTCAGGTATTGCGGTACTTGCCGCCGCCATCTGCCTGCAGGCTGATCGAAGCTCTCGAACAATTGCAGGAACATGATGCCGATAAAGTGGCGATCGAACGGTTCGTTCAGTCGAGCCGCATATTGCACGAAGCCACGCTTTGCGAAAAGACACGCTCGATTGTAGTGGCCGCCGCGCCAGCCCTTCGGCGGTTTCTTTAACGATTGGACCTTTTCGTGCTCGGGCCAATCATCAGGCAGGACAGCAATCTCAAGGATCTCCATCTGTTTTCTCCCTACTATGGCTCTGATTTCACCCTACACCCGTGGGGAAAAGACGGAAAGACGGCTCGGTGCGTATATACTGGAAGCCACATGGACGAGGTAGTATTCGATTCCGAAAAGGATCCGGCGCTCATGCGTCGGTCGAACGGGAAGCGTGCGGGTCTTCCGCTCGGGCAGCTCATAACACCAGGGCCCAAGAAGGACGAAGGCAAGATGGAGAAGGTGGTGCTCGGCGTGCTTGGTACGGTGCTCGCCGCATCGGTATTCATCGCGTTCAAGACGCAACCGAAGGAGATAGTCGTCATCACGCCTATCGATGCCAGCGTTATCAATCCGGCCATCATCAAGCAATAGGTATGGAACACTCAACCAATCGCGGCTTCACCCTCATCGAGCTCCTCGTGGTGATAGCTATTATCGGTATCCTCTCGTCGGTGGTGCTTTCCTCGCTTAACGTCGCTCGCAACAAGGCGAACGATGCCCGGAGGCGCTCCGATGTGAGCCAGCTCGTGAAGTCGATAAACAGCTACTACAACAGCACCGGCTCACTACCGCGCACATCCGGCTGGTGCACCTACGTCTCCAATCCAACCAGCGGAATGGGCGCCGCCCTCCAGTCGGATATCGTCCCGACGTATATCTCCAAGATGCCGCTCGATCCGTTCTATGCGAACCAGACCGGCGACTATTTCTATGCAAACGAGAATGACAACAATGGACGCTTTACGGTCTGTGCCGTCTTGAACCAGGATCCTGGCACGTCCGAACCCTCGACCCTAACCGGCTGCGCCGGATGGACCACTTCGTACAATCACTGCGTGAGCCAGTAGTGGCGCTCTCCATGCCGCCCTGGTAAGGTGCTGGCAGATAATCGTCCATCCCGGGCGATTACAGTAGGGAGGGCCCGCCAATGAGCGACCCCAATGCTAAGCCAAAGTCCCGTCGGGGCTTCGCCGCGATGAATCCGGAACGCCGGCGCGAAATCGCCCGCAAGGGCGGCGCGAGTGTCCCGGGCGAGAAGCGCAGCTTCGCCAAGGACCGCGACCTCGCCGCGTCCGCTGGCCGCAAGGGCGGTGAAAGCAATCGTGCGGGTAGCCGCACTAAGGAGAACGGCTGACCAATACGCTCCAGCGGGGCGACGACACAAGGGCGCGGATAGAATCCGCGCCCTTCGCTTTTCTTGCGTTTTAGCAGTCGAAAACGTATCTTATGACTAACGCCTCGGCGGCTTTTTACTTTAATTACCTATATGAATCGCGATTATCCTCTCGAGAAAGTGCGCAACTTCGGCATCGTGGCCCACGTGGACGCGGGCAAAACGACCACGTCTGAGCGCGTGCTCTTCTACACCGGCTCCCAGCACAAGATAGGTGAGGTGCACACGGGCGAGACCACGACTGACTGGATGGAGCAGGAGCGCGAGCGCGGTATCACCATCACCTCGGCCGCCATCACCTGTTTCTGGACCCGCACCAACGAGAAGGATAAGAAGGACACGGCGAAGAAGTTCCGCTTCAACGTCATCGATACCCCCGGACACATCGACTTCACGGCCGAAGTGAAGCGCTCCATGCGCGTGCTCGACGGTGCCATTGTCGTCTTCGACGGCGTTGCAGGCGTCGAACCGCAGTCCGAGACCAACTGGCGCTACGCTGACGAAGCGAACGTGCCGCGCGTCTGCTTCATCAACAAGCTCGACCGTACTGGCGCGTCGTTCGAGGACTCCTATGCATCCATCCTCGACCGTCTCTCCAAGAAGGCCGTCCGTGCGCAGATTCCTATGGGCGCTGAAGAAAACTTCGAGGGTGTCATCGACCTCCTTTCGATGAAGTCATACACCTTCACCGGCAACATGGGCGAGGACGTCATCGAGGGCGAGGTACCCGAGCAGTACAAGGAAGAGGCGCTCAAGTATAGAGCAGAGCTCATCGAGCGCATCGTCGAGCACGACGAGGCCCAGATGAACGCATTCTTCGAGGGTAACGAGCCGTCGTATGCCGAGCTCCAGGCGACGCTGCGCAAGGCGGTCATCGCCAACGAGATCTTCCCGGTCTATACCGGGTCCGCGCTCAAGAATAAGGGCGTGCAGCTCGTGCTCGACGCCGTCGTCGACTACCTTCCGTCCCCGCTCGACCTCCCGCCAGTGAAGGGAATCAACCCGAAGACCGATGAAGAAGTCATCCGTACTGCGTCTGACGACGAGCCGTTCACCGCGCTCGCCTTCAAGCTCCAGACCGACCCATTCGTTGGAGCGCTCACCTTCTTCCGCGTGTACGCAGGAACGGTGACGGCAGGTTCGTATATATACAACGCGAACACGGGAACCAAGGAGCGCATCGGCCGCATCGTGCGCCTTCAGGCAGATAAGCGCGAGGAAGTGGAGAAGGTCTTCACCGGAGAGATCGCGGCGTTCGTGGGTCTGAAAGACACGAAGACATCGCACACGCTTTGCGACGAGGCGAACCCGATCATCCTCGAGCAGATCGTCTTCCCCGAGCCAGTGGTGTCGCTTCGCATCGAGCCGAAGACCAAGGCCGACCAGGAGAAGATGGGCATGGCGCTCAAGAAGCTTTCCGACGAGGATCCTACCTTCAAGATCACGTCTGATGAGGAGACGGGCGAGACCATCATCGCCGGCATGGGTGAGCTTCATCTCGAAATCCTCGTGGACCGCATGCAGCGCGAGTTCAACGTGGGCGCGAACGTGGGCAAGCCGCAGGTGGCGTATCGTGAGACCATCATGGGCTCCGCTGAAGTCGACAACAAGTACGTGAAGCAGACGGGCGGTAAGGGTCAGTACGGCCACGTGAAGATACGCGTTAAGCACATGGAGCCGGTAGACCCTGAGGCGAAGGTCGCGAAGAACGTCACTCGCGAGGACCACTTCGAGTTCATCAACAACATCAAGGGAGGCGTTATCCCGCAGGAATACATCCCGGCAGTGGAGAAGGGCATCCGCGAGTCGCTGCATCGCGGCATCCTCGCGGGCTATCCGATCGTCGACGTCTCCGTCGACCTCTACGACGGTTCGTACCACGATGTGGACTCCTCGGAGATCGCCTTCAAGATAGCGGCGTCCCAGGCATTCCAGGAAGCGGCGCAGAAGGCGAAGCCGGTCATCCTCGAACCTATCATGAAGGTGGAGGTCGTCGTGCCGGAGCAGTTCATGGGTGACATCACGGGTAACCTCTCCGGAAAGCGTGCCTCTATCGAAGGTATGGAAGAGCGCGGCATGAACAAGGTGGTCAACGCCAAGGTTCCGCTCTCGGAAATGTTCGGATACACCACGACCCTCCGTTCCATGACGGAAGGACGGGGTTCCATGACCATGGAGTTCGACCACTACGAGGTCGTGCCAAGCAACGTTGCGGCGGATATCATCGCTTCGAGGAAGTAATCTTACTTTCGTAAGGACAAAGAGCCGCTTCAAGCGGCTCTTTGTTTTAGCCTGCGTGTGCTAGGATTCCGTCGGGATAGAACAATAGGGGAATGGGATGAACGAGGATTTAGATCTACATTCACTTATCGTGTGGGTCGGGCTCATGAATACTGTCAGGCCCGCATTCGAGAATTACGAGGATTCCTATATCGTCGGCACCAGTTCGCTGGAGCTTTTTTCTCAGGAAGCCTCGCATACTCCCGATGAGGAGGTACTGCTGCTTCTGGCGGCTGCGCATACCTATCGGTACGCTGGGCCGTCCTGCAGCCTTGAGGTGGGCATGGACACGATAGACGGAGGCCACGAGCTGAAGAGGTGGGAGGAAGCTCCGCACGGCGTGCCACCGCTTCGTCTTGGTAGGGCAGGCCAGATAACCCAGCGTGTTCCGTTCAGGCGGAGAGGGAGTCGCAATTCATAAGGGTGCTAGGGCGGCCGCTTGCGGCCGCCCTTTCCTTATCCCGAAGTCCTTCTTTCTCCCTTTTCCCGCCATGCTACCGTTTTAGTATGAACACACGAAAGAACCTGCTTCTAGGGGCGCTTCTGCTCATAGCTATCGCTGCAGCCGTGGCGCTGTATATGCGCGGCGATCTTGATTTCAAGAAGATGGAGCTCGCTAAGATGCCGGAAGCGGCAGAAACGAACGATTCTGCCACCTTCAGTTGGAAGTTCGAGGATGCCGGAGAAAAGGACGGCACCCCGCAGACTGCGGTCACGCTCATTCGCGGGGCCGAAAGCAAGGAGGTCGGTACGTACGCGGGATCGTGCGCCGAGATCGCTGCCGAGAACCTGCAGCCAGGCCAGATTTCAGGGGTGCTCTGCTGGTTCGCGGGCGGAGGAGACGAGATAGGGGTGTTCGAGGAGGGGGGCGAGTACGTCGTTAAAGTGGGCCAGCAGGAGGAATCGACGACGGAATCGAACGGTTTCCGCGGGAACTTCACCACGGTCCTCGAGCTGCAATAAACGCGTGCTAGCATAGAGGGCGGAACGATAGCGAAAGGTGATTGAGATGACTAATCATCGTCCCTCCTTCCTCCGTGGCGAGGGAAGGTCCCCGCACATCGAGCACGCTAACCATCGTCCTCATGAGTCGCCCAAGGGCAAGGACGCGTACCTGAAGGAACGCTTCCAGCATCCGCGGCTCCCTCCGGCGCCCAAGCGAAACTAAGGTCTTCAGACCCGCCCAAGAGACAACGCCCCTTCCGATAGCTCGGAAGGGGCGTTTCCTTATCTTCGAAGCTTGACCGCTCGCTTCCTGGCCTGTATCTTAGCTATTAACGCGAGTACGGCGCTCTTTTCAATGTTCCTCTCATAGGGAACTGGTGGAAAGCGCTGCGCGGGTAACGCCTACCGCCTTGGTCGCCTGTCTTTTAAAACAGGCAGGCGCGGCAAAGTTATAACTTTAGCTACCAGTAACTTACGAACCTATGGCAGATGCATTCGATCGCAGCAAGCCGCACATGAACGTGGGCACCATCGGCCACGTTGACCACGGCAAGACGACCCTTACGGCCGCTATCCTGAACGTCCTCAACCTCAACTCCGCAGCCGGCTACAAGGCCCGTGCAGAGAAGGTCGAGAACATCGACAACGCTCCGGAAGAGAAGGCGCGTGGTATTACCATTGCGCTTCACCACTCGGAGTACGAGTCACCGAACCGCCACTACGCGCACATCGATGCGCCGGGCCACGCTGACTACATCAAGAACATGATCACTGGTGCCGCCCAGATGGACGGTGCAGTCCTCGTGGTCGCGGCTACTGACGGCGCCATGCCGCAGACCCGTGAGCACATTCTTCTCGCCAAGCAGGTTGGTGTGCCGCGCCTCATCATCTTCCTCAACAAGGTAGATATGGTTGACGACGCGGACATGCTCGACCTCGTGGAGGAAGAGATGCGCGAACTCCTTACCAAGCAGGGCTACGACGGCGCAGCAACCCCGGTCATCCGTGGTTCCGGCCTCAAGGCGCTCGAAGCGACTTCAGCGGACGACCAGTGGGCGCTTAAGGTGAAGGAGCTCGTGGACACCATGGACACGTACTTCCCGCAGCCAGAGCGCGAGCTCGACAAGCCGTTCCTCATGCCTATCGAGGACATCTTCTCGATCGAAGGTCGCGGAACCGTTATCACGGGCCGCATCGAGCGCGGCGTTATCAAGGTCGGTGAGGAAGTCGAAATAGTCGGCCTCCACCCAACCGCGAAGACGACCGTCACCGGTATCGAGATGTTCAACAAGCAGCTCCAGGAAGGCCAGGCAGGCGACAACGCAGGTATTCTTCTCCGTGGTACGAAGAAGGAAGACGTGCACCGCGGCCAGGTCCTCGCGAAGTCAGGTTCGGTTACCCCGCACACCGACTTCGAAGCGGAGGTCTACGTCCTTTCTAAGGATGAAGGCGGACGCCACACGCCGTTCTTCACGGGATACAAGCCGCAGTTCTACATCCGCACGACGGACGTGACCGGCGAAGTGACCCTTCCAGACGGCAAGGAGATGGTGATGCCAGGCGACACCGTGACCTTCAAGGTCAAGCTCACCGCGCCTATCGCGCTCGAAGAGAACTTCCGTTTCTCCGTCCGCGAAGGTGGTAAGACGGTCGGCGCCGGCGTCGTGACCAAGATCACCGCGTAATAGCGTGCTACCCTGACTCGTATGGCAGCCACTAAAGCGAAGAAGACGGCGAAAAAGGACGCAAGCGCGCCCGCCGCGGAGCCAAAGCTTCGCATCCGTGTCCGCGCCTACGAGCATAAGATCCTCGACCTCTCGGTGAAGCAGATAATGGATACGGCGAACCGCTTCGATGCGTCAATCGTCGGCCCTATCCCGCTTCCGACCGAGATAAAGCGCTGGACCGTGAACCGCTCGACCTTCGTCCACAAGGACGCACGCGAGCAGTTCGAGATGCGCATCCACAAGCGCCTCATCGATATCATGTCCCCGAATCCGAAGGTCATCGAGGCTCTCACGAACCTCAACCTTCCATCCGGTGTCACGATCGATGTGAAGATGGTGTAAGCACTCGCTTACGACCGAAGCAAAACCGCCCTCTCGGGCGGTTTTGCTTTTATCTTCATGCAGGATGCGGTATGCTCGATTCCTGTTCTTTGAGAAAGGATGTGCGAATGCAACGTATCAGGCGATTGACCGGCGCAGCGAAACAGGAAGTGGAGACCGCTCGCGGCGTGCAGCGCTCGCTCGGCGGCGGCCTCGTGGACCGGCCTACCTGGGCCGATAGGCCCCTTACCTACTACACTCCTTGGGAGTGGAGCGAATCCGCCTTCCGCTACCGCTATCGGAAGGGCGTTAAGAAGGATGGGAAGGACATGAGCTGGCTGTTCCATAAGGTCCCACTTTCGGAACAGCGTATCTACCAAGGCCGACTGAAAGAGAGAAGGAGAGTGAATGCAACGGCAGATAAGTGACGCTACGCTTACGGAAGACGAGTTCGCGCTGTGGCGGAGCAATAGCGGGGCCGCAGGCGACAGCCTTTTCTACCCACCTGAACGTCCTGTGGGCATCGGTTGCCCGTCCCTAGAGTCGAACGCTCCTGATTGAGCGCTCGAAAACCGCCCTTCCCCGGGGCGGTTTTGCTTTTTACGTGGACGCATGATGATATGCAACCAGAACAGTCAGCAAGGGAGTGCGCCGATGGCGTCAAAAGACATACAGCAGTTCGCGGATGCCGCTACCGCGGTCCTTCGCGCCATGTGGGATTCGAACTCTCCGTACCGCGAAGAGCTCGAGAAGAGAGAAAGGAAGGGCGGGTACCTGTGCGTATCGCTTTATGATGGGAATCCTCTCGTCATAACGCCCGTCGGTCAGCCGGATCTGACCATCGGCCACGAACTCATCCGTGATTGCCAAATGGAAGCGCGGTTGCTCGCTATACACGAGTCGCATACCCGGAGCTCGAAATGTCCCTCTCACGATAGGTCCTTCAATGGCGCAGCGGTCAGAGGCGAGAGCTATATCATCTCGTTCTCGTGGGTCCATAGGGAATTATCGGAAATTCTCTGCGCCATGGTCCTTTACGCGCTTGCTGATACCGAGCGGGAAGCGCTCGCTGATTTGCTCGCGGGCAACGATCTGGCGTCGCCTCACGCTGTCCAGTTCCTAGTGAACGCGCTCGAATCCGCATACAAGCGCTAGCGTAGAAGGTTCGAAAGGCCGCGGATGCGTGTCCGCGGCCTTTTCATTGCATAGGTGTGGACAATGCGGTTAAATCTATGCAGGCGTTCATTGTGCGCCAGCCGCGGAAGCGGCGCTTTGCGTTTACGAACCATAGAGGGGAACACATGCTCGGGAAAGCCATCATTTCCATGGTGAAGTGGCTATATGCTGCGAGAGAGAGCGACCGGGACCGGTTCATCGAGATCCAGGCGCAGATTCGCAACGAGAGGGCGAGCCAACACAATCGGACGATGACCGAGCAGCAACGGAAGGAAAGCGATCGGCTCATCGACCAGCTCGTTCGGGAATATGTACGTCTCGGGTGGAAGATTGGGAACGCAGACGCGATAGCGCGGGCATACTAGCCCATGACCCCCGGACCGTAAGGTTCGGGGGTTTGCATGTGCATAGGAAAAGGCCCCGCGAGTGATCGCGGGGCCTCCACTGGCTCGGCGTCGAGCTAGTCGTCCTTGACCGGGATGATGAAGCCGACGGGCTTCAGGTTGAGGCCGCTGTCGCCTTCGACATGGCCATCGCCCACACCATCCGCTTCGGGGAAGATGTGCCCCGCACCCATCCCCTTGGGGATATTCCACTTCGGCCAGCGCATGAGAAAGACCTCCAAATATCTCGCCAGAATGCGAGACATTTGGACTATAGCACGCGATATTTGCATGTTCCGGAAGGGTCATGTAGAGTGCCTCTATCGCTACGTACGGCCCCGGCCGGACCAATGGCCGGGAAGTCCGTTTCGGACCGAACGCGCTGTTGAAGGCGCGCTTTATTTTTGCCCATGAAATTCCTCATCGCCCGCAAGGACCGCATGACCCAGATCTTCCATGAAGACGGGCGTGTTTCGGCGTGCACCATCCTTAAGACCGGTCCTTTGGAGGTGACCCAGGTGAAGACCCCGGAAACCGATGGCTATTCTGCCGTCCAGGTCGGTTTCGGGACGCAAAAGGAAGCGCGCGTGAATAAGGCCCAACTTGGCCACACCAAGGGCAAGGCATTCAAGGGTATGAAGGAGTTCCGTACTGAGGCGGGAGAGCTCGCTGTTGGTACGGAGATAACTCCTGACGTGTTTGCAGAGGGTGACGTCGTCACTGTTTCAGGTACTGTGAAGGGTCGCGGCTTCGCGGGCGTAGTGAAGCGCCATGGGTTCCATGGTGGTCGTCGCTCTCACGGTCAGAAGCACTCCGAGCGCGAGCCAGGTTCGATTGGTGGTGGTGGTCGTGCCGGCGGTCGCGTCGCGAAGGGTATGCGCATGGGTGGACGCATGGGCGGGAATCGTATAAGCGTCTCGAACCTGAAGGTCCTTCGTGTCGATACGACCCGCGGCGAAATCCTCATCTCGGGTGCTATCCCGGGAGCTCCCGGCTCGCTCGTCGAGGTCATAAGCCAGAACGCGTAATTTTAATACTATGGCAACCGTAAAGAAAACCGTCGCGAAGAAGGCTCCAGCCAAGAAGACCGCACCTAAGAAGGTGGTCACGGCTGAGGCTTCGCCTAAGGCGGAGAAGAAGGTCGTCTCGGCGTCCGAAGCCACCATCTACAACATGAAGGGAGCGTCTGCTGGCACCATCGCGCTTCCAGCGGAGCTCTTTGCTCAGCCGTGGAAGGCAGACCTCGTGCACCAGGTCGTGGTCGGTATGCAGGCGAACGCTCGCCCTACCATCGCGCACACCAAGTTCCGCGGTGAAGTGTCCGGAGGTGGTAAGAAGCCATGGAAGCAGAAGGGTACCGGCCGCGCTCGTCACGGTTCCAACCGTTCCCCAATATGGAAGGGCGGCGGTGTGACCCATGGTCCACGCGCAGAGAAAATATACGCGGTGAAAATCAACCGCAAGATGCGTGCCGCAGCGCTCGCATCCGTACTCTCACGCAAGTGGAGGGATGGCGAGATTGTCTTCGTTGATTCTCTTTCGCTCGGCAAGCCCGCAACGAAGGACGCTAAGAACGCGCTCATCGCAATCGCGAACGCATCCGGGATGCAGGGTCTCGTCACCAAGCGCAAGAATGCCGCAGTAGTCGCGCTCTCGCAGAAGGACGCGAACATTGAGAAGTCGTTCCGCAACATGGGTCATCTCATGACGGAGGAGGTGCGCAACCTGAACCCAGTCGACCTCATGAACAAGAAGTTCCTCGTTATCGAGAACCCAGCGGTCTCGCTTCCGGTCCTGTCCGCCCGTCTCTCTAAATAAACGTATATGGCACTTTTCTCATCCGACAAGAATACGAAGAAGGTACGCGTTTCCAAGGCGCCGGTACGCCGCGGCGTCCTCAACCCTACTGACGATCGCATCGCGAACGTCCTCAAGGCCCCTTGGTTCTCCGAGAAGGCGCTCATCGGCACCGAGAACGGCGTCTATGTCTTCGAGGTTCCTCCTGCAGTCACCAAGCACGACGTGATGAATGCTATCGAAAAGATATACAAAGTCACTCCGGTGAAGGTGAACATGGTGAACCTTCCTGCGAAGAAGGTCTCGATGCGCACGAAGCGCGGTGTCGGCACGCGTGCTCGCCGCCACAAGGCGTACGTATACCTCAAGAAGGGGGAGAGCATCACGTTCGCATAGCATTTGAAATATGAAATCATTCAAGCCAACCTCCAAGAGCCGCCGCCAGATGACCGTTGTCACGTACAAGGGCGTGCTTTCGGGTGACAAGCCGTTCAAGAGCCTGCTCTCGGCCAACAAGAACCGTGCTGGCCGCAACAATGCGGGCCGCATCACTACGCGCCACCAGGGCGGGGGGTCCAAGCGCCGTCTCCGCGATGTCGATTTCAAGTACGACAAGCGTGACATCCCTGCAAAGATCGAGACCGTTGAGTACGATCCGTATCGCACTGCGTTCATCGGCCGCGCCCTCTACGCTGACGGCGCACGCCGCTATGTGACCCTTCCAAAGGAGCTCAAGGTCGGCGATTCGTTCGTTGTCGGAGACAACGTGCCCGTGAAGATCGGTAACCGTATGCCGCTCGGCAAGATACCGTCCGGTACCTTCATATACAACGTGGAGCTTCAGGCAGGCGCAGGTGCTCGCATCGCACGCTCCGCTGGTAACTATGCGGAAGTGGTCGCGCATGACGCGGGATACGCCCAGGTGAAGCTTCCTTCGACCGAGATCCGCAAGATCTCCGAGCGTTGCTTCGCATCCATCGGTGCCGTTGGTAACGAGGAGAAGCGCCTTGAGGTATACGGAAAGGCCGGTAAGTCGCGCTGGAAGGGTATCCGCCCTACGGTCCGTGGTACCGCCATGAACCCGGTAGACCACCCTCACGGAGGTGGTGAAGGTAAGCAGGGTCGCGGACTCCGCCGTGCAAAGAGCATGTGGGGCAAGCCGACCGGCAAGGGACAGAAGACCCGCACGCCGAAGAAGCACTCCAACAAGTTCATCGTTTCGCGCCGAAAGGTTGGCAAGAAGCGAGGATAGAGAAGCGCGTTTCGCAAAGGAAAAAGGCCCGCCGGATGGCGGGCCTTTTCTGTGGCGTTAAAGTCCTGGTTTGAGGAGTCGAAGGTTCACCCAAGCGTCCTCGAACCACGAGAAGATCCTATTCTTTGGACTCACGAGATAGTCCCCGTCCTGGAATTCCTCCATGGTGAGGCCGCGGCGCGCAGCCTCGACTTCGTTGAATCTGCGCATCTCAGCCAGGAGATCTGGCCTGACACGTTCGTGTTTCCCGTCTGTTGGGCCGCAATATTCACACATTTTCGCTCTCCAAGCCTCTGATCAAAGTCTAGCAGAGGATTATTCTGCACGGTACTCGGCCTTTAGAATATCATTTAGGCGCGAAAGCTTTATGGGAAGCGTCACAGTACCGAGCGAGTACGGGCCGACCTGGTACGGAGCGAAGAGGAATGTAAGGGTGTCGCCCTCGAGATAGAAGGCTTGGAAGTGCACGTCTCTTGGCATAGTGCCCTCGGCAATGAATCCGGACTCAGAGAATCCTCCCATTATCTTCGGGAGGTCGGCACGGGAGATTTCTGAAAGACGATACAGATAGCCGCTCCCTGCGGTGAACAGGTCAGCGAGCTCGATCTGCGCTCCCGTTGTTTTGTCGAAGGTGAAGGTTACGGGCACCGCTATGCCGTGCGCTCCGCCTGTGTAGCTTGCGGAGGTGAATACATAGGTAACGGTGCGTTCGCTGCTCTTCTTCCCATAGGTTATGGAAAGCTCGGAGGAGCTTAGGGTAGCCGGAATCTCATCACCTCGGTTCGCGAAATCCTCAATTGCCGCCTCGTTCTCTTTTGCATATGCCTTGAATTCAGTGACTGCGCTATCGACCCATGTTTTCATTGTGTTTTCTGCACCGACTCCTGCGTCGCTGCGGCTGCTAAGGGGGAACGAGATGTGGGTGGGGTAGGTGACGTCGATGGTGTAGTACTTGGAATTCTCGCGCATATTCTTTGGGGTTTCCGATTCAAGCGCAGACGGTTCTTCCTCGACAATAGGAGCTACCGGAGCCGGATGGGTGGCCATATACCAGCCGGTAAGTCCGAGCACGAGAGCCACGAAGCCGAGAGCACCGATGAATGAAGGGTTCTTGATGTCCATGCGATCAGTATAGACCCGGAACAGGAAAAGGCCCCGCGTACGGCGGGGCCCCGTGCTTCCTTAGGCGACGGCCTTTAGAATGTGTGACCATCGGTGATGATAATGCCGGAGTTCATCTTCCCAGCACCGATCGAGCTCCTCGCTCGCGATCGTGACGTTCGGGTTGCGCTTGTGGAAGGGGATCCCGATCTCGAACCCGAGAAGCCCCGCTCGATTTCCGCCAAGTTCCTTCTCGAAGTGCGCCTCTACCACGGCGAAGGTAAGCTCGCCGTGGGCGTTCTTCGCGCCCACGGCAAACTCGAACGCGAGGGAAAGTACGCATTCACTTCCCCTACAGTCCTTCGCTCGGAAGCGTGAGCCGCCCGGATTAGGCTCGAACAGGTTCCGGTGCCAGCCGCGTGGGCCATGGCGGTCAAGCCACTGGCGTCCTCGCCGTACCCGTCGCTGGGCGATGAGACGTCCGAGATGCTGGGGGTTGGTCGTCCGCAGGGTGGCCAAAGTGCCGATCCTGCGTGCATACTCAGTACGATTTCTGGGGCTTGTCATGGCCTCCTCCGTGTTGCGATCCGTAAAAACCCTAGCATAGAGGCCCAAAGTTTGACACCGACCGCCGTTTCATATAGATTTTACCTATCCCGCGCAGCGGGCTTTTAGTTACCCATGTCTCGATCACTCAAGAAAGGACCCTTCGTGGACGTAAAGCTCATGAAGAAGATCCAGGACAAGAAACCCGCCTCCGCGGGGGTCATTAAGACGTGGGCACGTAGGAGCCAGATTGCGCCTGAAATGGTCGGATTCACCTTCGGCGTCCACAATGGCAAGAGCCACGTGGAGGTCCTCGTCTCGGAAGAGATGGTAGGGCACCGCCTTGGGGAATTCTCCCCGACCAAGAAGTTCGTCCGTCACGGAGGTAAGATGCAGAAGCAGCTTGAGCAGAAGAAGCAGCAGACCGAGATCGCAGCTGCAAAGGCTGCTAAGGCCGCTCCTGCTCCTGCCAAGAAGAAATAATCTATGGCATCCAAAGGAACCCAGAAGAATAAGGTCGCGCGCGTGCCGTCCGCAGCTACTGCGGAACTTTCCACGTACAACCAGTCGCCCCGCAAGGTGCGTCTTGTGACCGACCTCGTGAAGGGCAAGTCCGTGACCGATGCCGTGAACGCCCTCGCCTTCCTCCCGAAGCGCGCATCCCTTCCTATAAAGAAGCTCATCGAGTCCGCAGCAGCTAACGCCAAGCAGAAAGGGGAGGACGTCGAGACCCTCCGCGTCTCCGACATCCGCGTCGACTCCGCCGGCATGCTCGTGCGCTACATGCCGCGCGCCATGGGCCGTGCAGCGCCCATCCGCAAGCGCCGTAGCCGCGTCATCGTGACGCTTAGGGCCGATAAGAAGGCAGCTGCATAACTTTCGATATGACTCACACCGTACATCCTTACGCGCACCGCCTCGGCATCATCCGTGATTGGAAGAGCCGTTGGTTCGCTACCGACAAGAAGTCCTTCCGCGAGAACCTCGCGGTGGATGCGGCTATCCGTGCATACCTCAAGAAGAAGCTCCGCTCGATGTACATTTCCGACATCGAGATAGAGCGCACCGCAGCCGAGGTCCGTGTCATCCTCCACACCGCGCGCCCAGGCCTCGTCATCGGTCGCTCGGGTGAGAACGCCACCAAGCTCCGCACCGAGCTCACAAAGCTCGTGAAGAAGCTCTCTCCGGCGCCCGCACGTGCCGTGAAGCTCGACATCATGGAGATTCGCCAGCCGGAGACCGATGCGGCAGTCGTTGCATACATGGTCGCTGAAGGCCTCGAGAAGCGCATGCCGTTCCGCCGCGTGCTCAAGTCGACGGTGGAGAAGGTCATGGCGGTCCGTGAGGTGCTGGGCGTACGTGTTATCGTGTCGGGTCGCCTCGGTGGCGCTGATATGAGCCGCACCGAGCAGATAAAGCGGGGTCGTATCCCGCTCCAGACCTTCCGCGCGAACATCGGGTACGCAGAGGAGCGCGCGTTCCTCCCGTACGGCACCATCGGCATCAAGGTGTGGATCTACCTCGGCGAGACCTTCAACGAGAAGGATCGCGTAGCGACGCCTCGCGCCGCAGCCGCTAAATAATACTGGTATGTTGTTCCCGAAAAAGGTAAAGCATCGCAAGTGGCAGACCGGACGCAAGTCCCCGGAGCGTCTTGCGCGTCCTGAGACCCGCGGCATCACCGTGGCCTTCGGTTCCTATGGCCTCAAGGCGACGACCCCGTCCCGCATCACCTCGAACCAGATCGAGGCTGCTCGTAAGGTGCTTACCCGCGTTACGGGAAAGGGTGGTAAGCTCTGGATCCGCATCTTCCCGGACCGTCCAATCACCAACAAGCCTGCTGAGGTGGGCATGGGTAAGGGTAAGGGTGACCCCAAGCATTTCGTATTCGAGGTGCGTCCAGGCCGCGTGCTCTTCGAGCTCGATGGTGTGGAGGACGTGAAGGCGCGCGATGCGCTCCGCCGTGCGGGCGCGAAGCTTCCTCTAAAGACGACCGTCGTCACCCGCGGCTAAACTCATATGGCTAAGAAAATCTCATTCAAGGAAAAGGACATGGAGGAGCTCAAGAAGCTTCTGGGCGAGAAGCGTGAAGAGCTTCGCCAGGCCCGTTTTGCCGCTACCGGTGCTCGCGTGAAGGACGTGAACCACGCAGGCAAGGTTCGCAAGGATATCGCACGCATCTTGACGGAAATGACCGTAAAGACTAAGACCGTATAATACTTACTATGGACACCAACATCTCCAAGCCCCAGACCTTCACCGGAACCGTCGTCAAGACGGCCATGAAGGACACGGCCACGGTCGCCGTATCCCGCTACGTGAAGCACCCGAAGTACAAGAAGTACCAGGTGAAGACGCAGAAGTTCCTCGTCGATGACCCAGGCAACACCGTTGCTGTGGGAGATGCGGTCACTATTGTAGCTACCCGCCCCATCTCGAAGCGTAAGTCGTTCAAGATCGCTAAATAAACTTTTATGGTACAGCCCCAGTCCATCGTTAAAGTTGCAGACAATTCAGGCGCCACCGTTGCGCGCGTCTTCAAGGTGCTTGGGGGCTCGAAGCGCCGCTACGCCGAGATAGGCGATGTCGTTGTCGTATCGGTCCAGACTGCGCAGCCTCGCAAGGCGGTAAAGAAGAAGGACATATACAAGGCGGTCGTCGTGCGCCAGAGGAAGCCCTTCCGCCGTGCTAACGGCATCTATGTGAAGTTCGATGACAACGCTGTCGTGCTCATCGAGAAGCAGGGTAAGGAGATGGGTCCGAAGGGGAACCGCGTCTTCGGTCCGGTACCGCGCGACCTGGTCGAAAAGGGATGGCAGAACATCGCGTCACTCGCGCCTGAGGTCGTCTAACCAATTTCAATATGTCTAAAGCATCAGCTGGTAAGCAGACCGCCAAGTTCAAAATCAAGAAAGGTGACCATGTCATCGTGGTTTCGGGCAAGGATAAGGGCAAAGTAGGGCAGGTAGCCCGCGTACTTCCTCAGGAGGCGAAAATCGTCGTCGACGGCGTCGGTATGGTGAAGCGCCACTTGAAGAGCGCCGGCCGCGGCCAGTCCGGTCGCATCGTCGAGCGCCCGCGCGCTATCGCCATCAGCAATGTGATGGTGCAGGACCCCAAGGACAAGAAGGGAACCCGCGTGAAGCGCGAGATCAAGGACGGGAAGAACACCCGCGTCACCGTGAAGAGCGGCACCGCACTCGCGTAAGCAACTATTTATGATCATCTCAAAAGAAAAACAGGCGAGCGCATTCGATTCCCTTAAGGAGAAGTTCGGCTATACGAACGTCTTCGCGTCCCCGCGCCTCGTGAAAATAATCGTCTCCACTGGTGTGGGTAAGGCGGATAAGAACCGCAAGGCGGTCATCGAGGAGCGTCTCGCACGCATCACGGGCCAGAAGGCATCGCCTCGTGCCGCTAAGCAGTCCATCGCGCAGTTCAAGATGCGCCAGGGCGACGTCGTCGGGTACCAGGTCACCATGCGCGGCAACCGCATGAACGACTTCCTCGACAAGCTCATACACATCGCACTCCCTCGTACGCGCGACTTCCGTGGCCTCAACGCGACCGCGATAGACGATATGGGCAACCTCACCATCGGCATCAAGGACAACACCATCTTCCCCGAGACCTCCGACGAGGACCTCAAGGATGTGTTCGGCCTCGCTATCACGCTCGTGACTACCGCAAAGACCAAGGAAGAGGCAGAAGCATTCTTCCGTCACCTCGGCCTTCCACTGAAAGTCGCTGTTGAGGCGTAGATAAGCCGTCAAGGAAAGCTCCCGGATTTGCGTCCGGGGGCTTTCTTCATAAATCACTCGTTTTTCCGGAAAAGTGGTACAGTGGCCCCGGATCAACATGGCCGACAGGCCACCGATATGGGGAGAAACGTGATGAGTGATGACAAGACCCGCGATGCCGCCGCTGCGGATGTGAAAGATGCTGAATTTGAAGAAGCGATGGAACCGGTGGAGAAGTATACGGGATCCTTTCCCATGGTCTTCGGCGCACCGGAACTGCTCGTCCCTGAGTCCACTCGCGAGCTGCTGTACAGCATCGTGGCGCCTAAGCCTCAAGAACCGAATAAGCCGCTCGAATACGATATAAAGCGCTTCGATGAAACGAAGCCTCATATCATGTTCCCGTTCTTTCCGCAGACGGGCTCGGCGCTGGATTATGGGTTACGGTACATGACTCGGGACGTTGTCCCGAAGGTGATTCCCGGGTTGAGCGTCCTTCAATCCATGGAAGATAGCAGTCGTGCGCCCGCACTTTCGCGGACGGGACAGCTACTCAGGCTCTCACTTCTGCTGGGCGAGACGAAATTGATCCGCCTCGCGAACCCTCGCCCTGTGCTTCTCTCGGACTATGGCATTCCCAAAAGCGAGAAGGACTACCTCTACATCTCGCTCCTGCCAGCGTACGAAGAAAACACTCGGTTCGCCGAAACGCGTGTGAAGTTCGATTATAATGGGAACACGTGTCGACTGAGCGAGCTTTGGGCGTCCGATGCCAAGAGCCACACCACCTGGCTCCAACCTCTGACCGCCGACGATGTCCAACGGCTTCTGGGTTTCCATTGGGCGATGGGCAACCATGCGTTCCAAGGGATTATGCCCCAAGCTCAGTCAGTGAAACCGAAGGTGGTTCACGTGACTCCTCTCGAACCGTTGAGGGGTCCGGTCGATCCGGTGCGGATTCCTACTTCCAGGGCTCCGCTCATGATCCCGGGTCCAAGGCCCGTTGATCATATCGACGACGAACACCGGGTGGTTCCTCTTGAGGAAGCGCGCAAGCGCAATTCCTAGAGAGCGGCTACCATGCCTTCATATTCGTGCCCGATCTCCGTAAGGGGTTCGGGCACGCTTCTTTGTAGGCAAGCGTTTGACAGCCTAAATCCTTACTGATACATTACTTGCACGCTCTCCGGAGCTATTTTTCTTATGGCAAAGACCTCCCAAATCGCACGAAACGCCAAGCGCGTGAAGCTTGCCGAGAAGTACGCTGAAAAGCGTGCGGCTCTTAAGGCTGCGGGTGATTTCGATGGTCTCCAGAAGCTCCCCCGGAACTCCTCCCCAGTGCGTATCAACAACCGCTGCGCGGTCTCTGGCCGTGGCCGCGGCTACATGCGCGATTTCGGTGTTTCCCGCATCGTTTTCCGCGAGCTCGCCCGCGACGGCAAGATCCCGGGCGTTAAGAAGGCTTCCTGGTAATTTTCGTATGGTTACTGACCGCGTAGGAGATTTCATCATCCGTCTTAAGAATGCCGGCGCTATCGGCAAGAATATCGTTACCGTGCCGTACTCCAAGCACGTCGAGGAGATAGCGAACAAGCTCAAGACCCTCGGATACGTCGCGCACGTAGGTCCGAGCAAGAGCCCGTATGAATTCGAGGTGACCCTCGCCTTTGATGACCGCGGCCACTCCAAGATCCGCGACGTGAAGCGCATCAGTAAGCCAGGTCGTCGTCTCTACACCCCTTCCGCGAGCGCACACACCGTGAAGAACGGTAGCGGCGCACGCCTCCTTTCGACCAACCGCGGTATCCTCACGGACTCCGAGGCGCGCAAGGTGAAGGCCGGTGGCGAGGACCTCTTCGAGATCTGGTAATCATTTTCGTACTATGTCCTTCCGTATCGCAAAGAAACCCATAGCCATTCCGGCGAAAGTACAGGTGACCGCCACAGGCGGCGAGCTTTCGGTGAAGGGTTCGAAGGCGACGCTCGCACGCCCCATCCACTCATCTGTTTCCATCGAGGTAACGCCTGAGGGGGTGGTCATCGCTCCTAAGGACAACTCCAAGCTCGCTCGTGCGCTCACGGGCACTTTCGCTTCGCACCTCACTGCGATGATGCAGGGCGTGGAGACTCCCTTCAAGAAGGTTCTTCAGCTCAATGGTGTCGGATACAAGGTAGAGCTCCGTGGCACCGACCTCGTCTTCTCTGTCGGTTTCTCTCACCAGGTCACCCTCGCCGTTCCGAAGGAGATAACCGTCACTGTCGTGAAGAACACCATCACGGTCGAGGGCTCCGACAAGCAGCAGGTCGGGCAGTTCTCAGCGGAGATTCGCGCGGTGAAGCCGCCGGAGCCGTACCTTGGAAAGGGCATCAAGTACGAGGATGAGGTCATCCGCCGTAAGCAGGGCAAGAAGGCCGTCTAATCTTTTATGGCAACTACACTCCTCAACAAGAAAGAGCTCCGCGATCGCAGGCATCGCCGCGTCCGCGCCAAGATAACCGGTACCGCAGAGCGTCCACGCCTCGCGGTGTCTAAGTCGAACAAGTTCATCTCCGCGCAGCTCATCGATGACGAGGCGCAGAAGACCATAGCCGCGGCCCATGGTCGCTCGTTCCCAGGACCCCTCGGCAAGCAGGCTCCTGCGGTGGGCGCCGCTATCGCTGCAGCAGCGAAGAAGGCAGGTATCACGACCGTGGTGTTCGACCGCGGCGGATTCGAATACGGCGGGCAGATAGAGGCGGTCGCGAATGCAGCACGCGAAGGCGGACTCACTTTCTAATATTCTATGACTGATACAACGACTCTCGATACCGATACGCAGGCTCCAGCTGAGGCTGCGCCCGTAGAGGCAGCGGCTCCTGAAGCCGCAGCAGCGCGTCCGGACGCGCGCGGTCCTATCCGTGGCCGTGGTCGCGCTCAGGGCGGCCCTGGCGGCGCACGCGGCGGCAACAGCCGTGGTCGCGGTCGCGAGCCGAGGGAGCGCAGCGAATTCGAGCAGGCGACCATCGAGGTCCGCCGCGTCGCCCGCGTCATGGCCGGCGGTCGTCGCTTCTCCTTCTCCGTAACCGTCGTTATCGGCGACAAGAAGGGCCGTGTCGGCGTCGGTATCGGCAAGGGTGCGGACACCGCGCTCGCCATCGACAAGGCGGTGCGCGACGCTAAGAAGCACCTCATCACCGTTCCTCGTACCGAAGACAACTCCATCAAGCACGATGTGACGGTGAAGTACGCATCGTCCGTTATTTCCATCATCCCAAGTCCTGGTCGCGGTATCGTTGCCGGTTCCGCTATGCGCACCGTGCTCGAGTACGCGGGCGTCACGAACGTCGTCGCGAAGATCCTTTCGCGCACCAAGAACAAGCTCACCATCGCACGCGCGACGGTCGAGGCCCTTAAGCAGGTCCGTTCCCGCTAACCCCTACTGGTATGCAGATAAACAC
Organism: uncultured Candidatus Saccharibacteria bacterium; assembly: GCA_964434255.1. Classification (GTDB taxonomy): domain Bacteria; phylum Patescibacteriota; class Minisyncoccia; order Phycocordibacterales; family Phycocordibacteraceae; genus C7867-001. The sequence goes on along the minus strand of CAYSUL010000001.1, from coordinate 179,019 downwards.
ACTCGCTCCGAATACTGCTCGCATCACATCGCCTCGCGTGGGTCGTGGTGGTAAGCGCGGAAAGACCTCGGGTCGCGGCACCAAGGGTCAGAATGCGCGCGCCGGGCACAAGAAGCGCCCGGAAATGCGCGACCTCATCAAGAAGCTCCCGAAGCTCCGTGGCCATGGCAAGAACCGCAGTCGTACGGTGCGTAATCGCATTCCGTACACACCGGTGAACCTTTCCGCGCTCGAAGCTGCCTTCACCGCAGGCGACGCGGTGACGCCCGAGACCCTCTACAAGCAGGGCCTCATCCGCGCTCGCGGCGGCAAGGTCGCGTTCGTAAAGATTCTCGGTACTGGTACTCTTACGAAGGCCCTCAAGGTCTCCGACTGCGAAGCCTCCGATACCGCCAAGAAGGCGATAGAGGCTGCAGGCGGCTCCCTGGTGGCGTAACCCGCGCACCTCATGCTTTCCAACGCACTCCGCAAATTCAAGACCATCCTCACCGACCCGGTCATCCGTAACCGGCTCCTTTTCGTAGTCGCAGCGTTCGCCGTCTTCCGCTTCCTCGCTTCCATCCCGATCCCGGGCGTGGACCAGGTAGCGCTCACGCAGTTCCTGAGTAACAACCAGTTCCTCGGTCTCCTCAACATCTTCTCGGGCGGTGGGCTCTCGAACCTCTCCATCGTGATGCTCGGCGTGGGTCCGTACATCACCGCGTCCATCCTCATGCAGCTTGCGACCGTCATCTCTCCAAGGGTGAAGGCCATGTATTCCGAAGAGGGAGAGCAGGGCCGCACCCGCTTCATGAGCATCAGCCGCATGATAGCGGTGCCGTTCGCAGTGCTCCAGGGCGTCGCGTTCCTCACCCTTCTCGAGTCCCAGGGCATCGTGACGACGCTCACCCCGTTTGATTTCGCCGAGAACGTCATCCTCATCGCTGCAGGTTCGATGCTTCTTATGTGGATCGGCGAGCTCATCACCGAGTTCGGTATCGGTAACGGCGTCTCGCTCATCATCTTCGCTGGTATCGTCGCATCGCTTCCTGCAGGCCTTTCTCAGGCGCTCTTCACGGCAACTGCTGCGAACATCCCTGCATACGTCGGATTCGCGGTACTCGCGCTCCTCGTCATCCTCGCGGTGGTGCTTGTTTCCGAAGCCGAGCGTTCTATTCCTATCCACTACGCGCGCCAGGTGCGCGGTGCTACGGGCGGCGCACCGACCTACCTCCCGGTCCGCCTCCTTCAGGCCGGCGTTATTCCGATAATCTTCGCGCTCTCGCTCCTCCTCCTTCCGCAGATGGCCCTTACCGCGCTTCAGGCGCTCGGCGTCACGGGACTTGCGACCGCGACTGCAGCGTATGCTGCGTTCAGCGCGAACCCATGGAGCAATGGCTCGGTGTATTTCGCCCTCGTCGTGATGTTCACGTACTTCTATACATCCATCACATTCGAGCCGAAGCGCGTAGCGGATAACCTGCAGAAGTCAGGAGCCTTCGTTCCTGGCGTCCGTCCTGGCCCCGAGACCGAGCGGCACATCGGCACCATCGTGAACCGCATCACGCTCCCAGGCGCCCTCTTCCTCGGACTCGTCGCTGTCATTCCGTTCATCGTGCAGGGCCTCACCGGCATCACCGCGGTCCTGGTCGGCGGTACGGCGCTCCTCATCGCGGTTAACGTCGTCCTCGATCTCATCCGCAAGGTCGACGCGCAGACGTCCCTCCGGGAATATTAGAAGCGAAGCGGCCGCACGGCCGCTTCTTTCGTGATACCGTAATCCTCAAATGAATTCAGGCACGTTCATAGTCCTTATCGGCGGAATGGGAAGCGGCAAGAGCATGCTCATGAAGCATGCCATCGCTACGTATCCGGAACTCGTTATCCCGTATTCATATACGACGCGCCCGAGGCGGCCTGACGCGGTCGAGAATGATCACTATCGGTTCCTCACGGTTCCCGAATTCGAGAAGATGATCGAGGAAGGAGCGTTCCTCGAGTGGGCGCGCTTCGGCGATAACTACTACGGCACGCTGAAAGCCGAGGTCGAGGAAGATCTTGCCGCTGGCAAGGTGCTTCTCAAGGAAATGGAAGTGCAGGGTGTACGCCAGGTTCGTGATCTGCTGCCTAAGGAGCAGTTCGTGACCGTATACATCGATGCAGGCCCCTGGGAGGGTCTACGGGAGCGAGCGCTCAAGCGAGCGCCCATGTCGGACGAGGAGCTCAGCAAGCGGAAGCAGCGATACGATGATGAGCTTACGTTCAAGGGCGAGGCGGATACGGTGGTGGTGAATCATGAAGGAAAGCAGGAGGAGGCGAAGGCAGCATTCGCGGCCGTCATCGAAGCAGCGCTCTAGATTTGATACACTCAAGGTCTCTATGCCCCATACCAAACCTGATATCGTGCTCATCATCGGCCGTCCCGGCTCCGGAAAGGGGACGCAGGCCAAGCTTCTTGCGAAGCGCCTTGGCTGGATACGCCTGTCGTCCGGCGATCTCATCAAGGAGATACGCGATGGTAACGAGCCATTCTCCGAGCGCGTACGCGAGATGTACGACAAGGGGACGCTCCTTCCTGACTGGTTCGCTGACTACCTGCTCGAGAGTGGCCTGCTCGAGCTCGAGCCTCACGTGGGCGTGATTGCGGAAGGGTTCGGGCGCACCGAGAGCCAAGCGAAGCATTTCAACGAGATAATCTCATGGCTCGGCCGTAGGCTCCTCGTACTTAACCTCGATGTGTCGGAGGACGAAGCGAGGCGCCGCATGCTCGACCGCGCCAAGACGCAGGATAGGCCGGACAGCGATGGGGAAGAGAAGATAACGGAGCGCTTCACGAAATTCAGGGAAGAGACCGAGCCGGGCCTCGCGTTCTTCCGCGAGCTCGGGCTCGTTGCGGAGATAGATGGCGAGCAGTCGCCGGAGGAGGTCGCGAGTGCGATCGAGTCCGTACTTAAAAAGGCATGATAGTACGCAACCAAGACGAGCGGGAATCCTTGATCGAGGCCGGGAAGCGTCTCGGTGAGGTGCTTGAAGCGGTCGCGGAAATTGTTGCGCCCGGCGTGTCCACGCACGAGCTCGATACTCTTGCGGAGAAGATGATCCGAGAACGGGGCGACGAGCCCGCGTTCAAGGGATATACGCCAGACGGCGCCCGAAGGAAGTACCCAGCGACCTTGTGCGTGTCGGTGAATGACGAAGTCGTGCACGGCATCCCGAACGAGGGGGACAGGATCCTTAAGGAAGGCGACATCGTCGCGCTCGACCTCGGCCTCATCCATAAGGGGTTCGTGGTGGACTCCGCGCTTACGGTGCCCGTCGGAGTCGTATCAAAGGAAGCATATGCGCTCATGAGCGCGACGCAGCACGCGCTTGAGGAGGCTATCGCGGTCGCGCGTCCCGGTAACCGCATCGGCGACATTTCGCACGCCACGGGCGCGTCATTCGTCGGTAGCGGCTTCTCCGTCGTGAAGATGCTTGGCGGGCATGGGGTGGGTTCCTCGGTGCACGAGGAACCGTTCATCGCCAACGATGGGCACGCAGGAACGGGTCCGGAGATAGTGAAGGGTATGGTGCTCGCGCTCGAACCTATCGCGAACGCGGGTAAGGCCGCGGTGCAGCTTGCGAATGATGGATATACATACCGCACCAAGGATGGCTCAATTTCCGCGCACTTCGAGCACACCATCCTGGTGGAGGAGGGGGAGACCTTGGTCATAACCCGACGCCCGAGCGGGCAGTAGCATCGGAAGCTGATATCGCGTATAGTATGCCCATACAAGCGCCGTAGGGCGATTTTTTACTAAACAACTATGCCTATTCCGCACCCTAAGACCCAAAGGACGTTCGTCATCATCAAGCCTGATGGCGTCCAGCGTGCCCTTATCGGGGAGATAATCCGCCGCTTCGAGCGTACCGGCCTTAAGCTCGCCGCGCTCAAGCTGACGGTCCTCGACGCCGACCGCATCTGGAAGCACTACAGCAAGGACGATGCGTGGTTCATCAAGAAGGGCACGAAGATAGCATCGGACCGCGCTGCTGCTGGCCTCTCATCGGAAAAGGAGCCCATCGAGTACGGCAAGGACATCATCCGCGCGCTTGAGAAGTTCATGACCTCAGGCCCCGTCGTCATGATGGTATGGGAGGGTAACGAGGCCGTGAACGTGGTGAAGAAAATCGTCGGCGAGACCGAGCCCGCAACCTCGGATGTCGGAACCATCCGCGGCGATCTGACCATCGACTCCTATAACATCGCTGCTATCGATGATCGCGCGGTGCGCAACCTCATTCACTGCTCGGATGAGCCGCAGAATGCGGAGGATGAGATAGCGCTCTGGTTCACCCCGGAAGAGCTCATCACGTACCGTCTCGTGGGGGACCAGATCCTCTACGACGTGAACCTCGACGGCATAATGGAGTAATGCACAAAGGCCCGCCTCGCGGGTCTTTTGCTATACTATCCTCGGAGCCGTTCCCGAAAATGCAACTTGCTTCAAATTCGGGAGTCTTATATCCACGCGTGCTCGATTAGCATTTCATGCTTCAGTAGTCGCGATGCGGACACCCACGTGGCATACGAAAGTTGCCACCCGGGAACGGCTCCATCAGAAAAACCGCCTCAGTGCGGTTTTTCTGATGATAGAATGCAATCACGATGCCGCTTCGTCTTACTTTTCATGGAGGTGCAGGGACCGTCACCGGTTCTAATTTTTTGGTAGAGAGCCCGAAAGGGAAGGTGCTCGTCGACTGCGGGATAGAGCAGGGGAGGGATTTTAGCGAGAAGCGGATGTACGAACCGTTCCCGTATGATGTGTCGTCCATCGATGCGCTCGTCATCACGCATGCGCATCTCGATCACATAGGTAGGGCGCCCAAACTGATGCGGGAAGGGTTCCGTGGCGACGTATACATGACGCTTGCGACCCGCGACCTCACCGAGCTCATGCTCCGAGACAGTGTCGGGCTCCTGACTCGAGAGGCCGAGAGCCGTGGCCTGCAGCCCTTGTACCGGGAAGAGGACGTCGCAGCCTTCATGGCGTGCGTAGAGGTACTCCCGTACCGGATGGAGCGAGAGATAGCGCCTGGTATATCAATCATGCTTCGGGACTCGGGGCATATCCTTGGGTCCGCAAGCGTACGCCTCATGGCAGACGATGGAACCACGCTCGCAATCACCGGCGACCTCGGGAATTCTCCTTCCCCATACCTTCCAGACGCTGAAGGCGTTTCGGACGCCGACGCCCTCGTTATGGAAAGCGTGTATGGGGATAGGCAGCACCCGCATCTGGCGGAGCGCGTACCGCAGCTGCGCGACACGCTCAACAGGGCGATAAAGCGCAGGGGAGCGATACTCATGCCCGCGTTCTCAATCGAGCGCACGCAGCTCATGCTGTATGAGCTCTCGAACCTCATGGAGGCGGGGGAGGTGCCGCAGATTCCGGTATTCCTGGACTCGCCGCTTGCGATAGGGGTGACGGAAGTGTACGAGAAGCACGCGAAGGAGTATTTCAATACTGCAGCGAAGGAGGAATTGAAGCATGAGCAAAGCCTCTTCAGGTTCCCGTTCCTCACCATGACCCGCTCGCGCGATGAGTCGAGGAACATCGATGCGGTACAAGGCCCGAAGCTCATCATCGCAGGAGCTGGAATGAGCCATGGGGGCCGTATCGGCAGGCACGAGGGGAAATACCTACCCGACCCGTCCACGACGCTCCTCATCGTCGGATACCAGGCTCCTGGAAGCCCTGGAAGGCTGCTTCAGGACGGTTCGAAGTCGGTACGCATCGATGGAAGGCCGGTACGCGTGCGGGCGAAAGTGGAGACGCTCTCAGCATGGTCAGCACACGCGGACCGCGATGGGCTTCTTGAGTTCGCGAAGAAGTCGCTTCCGCGTGCGCACTCCATATTCGTGGCAATCGGGGAGCCGTCTTCTGCGCGGTTCCTCGCGCAGCGCATCCACGACTACGCGGGCGGCAACGCCATCGTTCCGTCCATGGGCGACTCGTGGCTCATTGAGAAAGGAAAGGCGCATAAAGAGAAGTCATAGTTCTGACGATGGAAAAATAGCCCCGAGTGCGGGGCTATTTTCTAATCGAGAGGAGGTTAAGAAATCTTCTTTACGATCCTTGCGAACGTTTCTGGCTGCGTTGCCGCGAGTTCCGAGAGGACCTTGCGGTCGAGCTCGATACCGGCCTTAGCCTTCGCTGCGATGAACGTGCTGTAGCTCTTGAAGCCCATATCACGGAGCGCGGCGTTGAGGCGTACTATCCAAAGCTGGCGGTAGTCGGTCTTCTTGTCGCGACGGTGGTTGAACGCGTTCTTACCTGCGTGCACGAGCGACTCCTTCGCGAGGCGGACCTTCGTGGAGCGGCCATGGCGATACCCCTTGGCGCGAACCAGTATGTTGCGGCGGCGCTTCGCTGATGTGACTCCTCCTTTTACTCGTGCCATAGAATGCTATTTAAAATGTAAGACTAGGAAGCTTTCGGCTTCTTTCCCGCGTTACCGCCGAGGAAGCGGCGACGCACATCATTAGTGACCGTGAGCTGCTGCACGCGGCCCTTCTCGCCCTTGGTGCGTCCGCGCTCCTTGGCGTTGAAGTGGTCCTGTCCGGCCTTGCGCACGAGCAATTTCCCGGTGCGGGTCACCCTGATGCGCTTCGTAAATGACTTATTGGTTTTCATGCGGGGGTTTGGTTTCTTCGGTTTCCGGCTTCTTCGCAGTCGGCGCGGGCTTCGTATTGTCTCTCTCGATTATGGCGGCGAATCCTTTCGGTGCCCTCGTGACCGGTTCAGCTATCTTGTACGAGTGCGGAATGAGGAGCATGAACTTCTCGAGCCGGGTCTTGAGGAAGGCTTCATCCATCCCCTTGTACCGGCCCTTGAGGAAGAGCTCCATGCGGACCCGATGGCCCTCTTCGAGCCATTCGGCGGCCTTTTTAGCCTTCAACCGCATGTCATTCTCTCCAGTACCCACCTTTATCTGGACCTCCTTGGTCTCTGAGACCTTGGCTTTGGCCCTGGCTGCACTTTCCCTCTTCTTCAGCTCGTACTGAAACTTACCATAATCCATCACTTTCGCAACCGGGGGGACGGCGTTCGGCGATATCTCGATGAGGTCCAGACCGGCCGTTTCAGCGGCTTTGAGCGCCTCTTCAAGCGAAATGACGCCGAGGTTTCCCCCGTCGGCGCCTATGACCCGTAGCTCCCGTGCGCGGATCTCGCGATTGATTCTTACTCGTTCGGTACTCAAAGCAGTAGTAATGAGGATAATAGCACGTAAATGGCTATTTTACAACGTATTCGCTCATGTTTTGCCTCGGACTGCGCAAAAGAAGACACTGCGCAGCTCATAGCTGCGCAGTGTCTCTATATACTCTTCTTACGGTGCGACTTCTACCGTTGTGCTCGCTTCTCCGTCAATCTTCTTATTCTTCTCGAGTTTCTTGTCGAAACGGCCCAAGAGGCGTGCCAGGTCATCAAGCGCGTCCTTGCAGGCAGGCGACTCGAGATCGTCCGCGCTCTTGCATGCCTCGGCTACCTTGTTCCTTTGGTCAGAAAGGTCTTCAGCGCCGAGCGTGAACGTTCCGCTTTCGCGTCCCCACATGACGGTCATGATGATAAGGAGAACGGCGAGGATACCGGCGACGGTCCAGGCGGTTCGGAGTTTTTTGTCCATGTTCATTAGTTACGATTATAGGAAAGCCCTGCCTTGGAGTATAGACGTATTCCAATGGATTCCATGACAGGGTGTGCACTATCAATACCTGAAAAGGGTATTAAGGAATCATGAAGGGAATGAATATCCATTTAATGCATTGCTCATCGTCGTTCGAATATGGTGAGGGAATACCAGATACATAACACTAGAATTCTCTATGGCAACGATAGTAAACAACCCAGGTAACAGCGATAGCGGTGCAACAGCAGGGCTCGTGGTCGCGCTCATCGTTATCGTCGCTGTGGCGCTCATCGCCTTCTTCATCTGGCCGGGTTTAGGCAACAGTGGCGGGGGTGATGCTGACACCACCATCAATGTAGAGGTCCCCGCCCTTGATTCAGGAAGTGCGGGCGCCGGGGCGACTCAATAGTCATTCTCTTAACCCTTCGCTCATCAGTAGGTGCGTATCATGCGGCGATTGATCAATAATAATTCCAGATACGGATATGGCAGACATCATCAATTCACCGAACGATAGGGGTAGTAACTCTACGGGCTGGATACTCGGTATCATCGTAATAGTGCTTCTCGTGCTCTTCCTCATCTTCCTGTTCCCGAACCTTACGAACAGGACGGCGACGGATACCACGCCCGAATCCGAGACTGCGGGCGACACCACGAACAACACCATCCTTCCGCCGCCTGTCGTGAACAATACGACCATCAATGCGACGACGACGGTGAACAATTCGACCACTACGAGACCATAGAAGCTATTCGAGCTTCGACAAAAGCCCCCATTCGGGGCTTTTGTTATGCTTTGTCCCTCTGCATCGCTTCGTATGCGAGCATGACGCGTTTTCTCGGTACACCCCAGCGGTAGCCACTTATCTCGCCGGTAGACTTGAGCACACGATGGCACGGGATGATATATCCCACAGGGTTGTCGCCTATGGCGGTACCCACTGCGCGCGACATATCAGGATGCCCGAGGCGCTTCGCTACCTCCCCGTACGTACTGATGTTTCCTTCAGGAATGGAGAGAAGCGCTTCCCATACCTTTATCTGGAAGTTCGTTCCCGCGAGGTGCAGCTTTATCTTCGACTCCGGAGCGATGTTCGAGAAATAATTCCTTACCTGCTCGTGCGATGGCTGCGTCTCCTCTATAAGGTTCGCCTTGGGCCACCGTGCGCGGAGTTCCCGCACCCCGTCCTCTTCGAAGAAGAGGATATTGCAGATACCTCTATCGGTTGATGCGACGAGGCACGAGCCGAACTTCGTCTCGAATGCGGAGTATCGGATAGTGAGGTTCTCGCCTTGATTCTGGTATTGGCCCGGCGTCATCGCTTCTATGTCGACGAAGAGGTCGTGGAGACGGCCGCCGCTCGATAGGCCAGAGCGGATGCTCGCCTGCATACTGTTCTGATTCTCCCGCAGGAGCTCCTTCGCGTATTCCAGGCTCAAGTACCTGCCGAACTGCTTCGGGCTGATGCCGACCCATTTCGTGAATAGCTTCTGGAGATGTCCAGGGCTCATCTGCATGGACTCCGCTATCTCATCGAGGGGGCGGGAAGAAAGCTTGTTCTCGACGATATGCTCGACGACGGCCTTTATGGAGGTGTAGTGATCCATGGGTACAGGGTACAGAAGTACACCTGGCTACTCAACCCGGAACTGGTCCTGTGGCTCATAGCTTCAGCCAAGCGCATGGTCGCCCGCAGCAAGAAGCATCACAGATTTATTCTGTACCGCGAACTTTCAGAGCTAGCTGCGAAATATTAGAACCTCTCAACGATAAAGATGCGTATATATGAAAAGCCCCGTCTGGGGCTTTTCCTGAAACTAGGTGGAGGTTGTTATCCGATATAAGAACCTCGCTACTACAATGCAGCTCCTCATATTTCCTACGGGTGGCAGATGACTGGGTATCACCATGAGTACACGAAAGCTAATACGTTCCTACGGAGTACTCAAAACTAGGACGGGAGATTAGAACCTCCTAGAAAAAGAGAATATACTTGGCTTATGAGCGAACATTCAGCGCGATTTGCTGGGGTCCTGGGAGAAGACTATGACCTTTTTGGTAAGTCAGTCTCGTATCATGACGAGCTTCAGGACAGGATAGGGACATACATCGCAGGTCATACCTCGATTGAGGGCAACCGCATCAAAATCCTTGAAGCCGGGGTAGGTACGGGCATTACCACTCTGCGCATTTTGAATGCAAACCCATTCATCGAAGTATATGGAATCGACAATGAATCAAAGACTTTGAACCAGGCAAAAGAAGTCCTTAAAGATTTTTCGAACAGATTCTTTCCATCAGAAACAGATATCCTAGAAGCTTTAAAACATTATCCTCCAGAATCACTCGATGGTTTTGTGTCTGCGTACCTCATTCATAATTTGCCCCCAAAGTATCGCGAGGAGTTGTTTGTAGAAATAGCCCGTGTGCTTAAGAAGGGTGCTATCTATATAAACGCCGATAAACTTGCTCTCGATGACGAGCAGGAACATGCAAAGACTCTCCAGGAGCAGATTGAGGCGTTCGAGGTGTACGACGAAATAGGAAGGCCGGACGTCAAAGAAGAATGGACTAAGCATTACCTTCAAGACGAGAAGATTAAATTCACCGAAAGTGAACAAAAAGCTTTCTTAGAAAAGTATGAGTTTAAGAAGATAGAACGAATTTTCAGGAACGGCATGGATGCAATCTTTGTGGCTGAGAGGTAGGGGAATTTTTAGAGGTTGCTGCGAAAGATTAGAACCTCCAATCCATCAAGACACGCCAACACTAAAGGCCTCTTTCGAGGCCTTTAGTGAAACTAGGTGGAGGTGCGGAGAGTTGAACTCCGGTCCGAATCTGGCTTTGAGGACGAATCTACGACGCATAGCTAGTGTTGATGCTTCAGAAGGAGAATAAGAACGCTAGCGAAAACGCTCCTTCCTGATCCTGTTGTTTAAGCTCGGTGCCTAGGAGAGCACGAGCCGATCCCGTAGAAGATTCCGCCCCTTCCCCTCGCTACGAGAACCGAGAGAAAAAGACGTCGCTTAGGCGAAAGCGCGAAGCTTTTACGCGTAAGCGAACGCAAAGCTTTCCTTACCGAAGTACGGAGACTTTACGCTTGCAACAGTTTTGTTTGCAAGTATTGGTTGATTGCGGGATTTAGATGGTCAGCAATCTTCCATCGCGTCGCACGTCTCTCAAAGTACAGACCGTCAAAGCCGGTCACCCCCGTTCCGGACACTATCAGGAGATGGTGTCCGGAACGCGACTGGCCCGCTTATTTCTTCCCGCGAAGCGCCCGCTCGATGTCGAGCTTGGCGTCCGCTCGCTTCAAGTCCTCTCGTTTATCGGCTTTTCCTTTGCCGCGCACGATAGCGACCTTGAGCTTCAGGTACCTCCCACTATTATACACTTCCAAAGGCACTACTGTCAAGCCCTTCTTGGACTCTGCGTCAGAAAGCTCGCTTATTTCCTTCTTGGAAAGGAGCAGGCGGCGCACGTGCTCCGGGTCATACGCCTCGGGTGTGTTCTTCACCTGGTATGGGGGAATAGTCATGCCGGCCACGTACGCCTCGCCGCCTCGGACTATCACCCGAGCCCCTTCAAGAGAGCCATGCTTAGCACGCAAACTCTTCACTTCGCCGCCGGTAAGCTCCATGCCCGCGACATACGACTCGAGTACCTCGAACCGCAGGTGCGCTTTCTTGTTCTGTATGAGGCTCATACCGATACTGTATCGCGAGTGGGCTCGGCACCGAATAGCTCCTCTATCTCCTCGCGCTTCGCGAGCAAGTCCTCGTATCCCATCGTGAACGCCTCGACCACCTTCCTGCGCTCCCTGCTATACAGCACGGTCGGGAGCGGAGAGGTGGGGGAGATGAGCGAGAACTTGATGCCGCCGGGCCATTCGATATCCTGCGTCATCGCCATATCGCGCAGGAGCGCACGGCGCAGCCCCGGAGAGAGAAGCGCTCCATATACCCGAAGGATGGCCTTGCCCACCTTCGTGGGCGCGTCGGTGTTCGTGATGCAGACGATGCGCTTCGCTCCGGCGTTGATGGCGGCCGTGATGAGGTCGGCGATACCGGTCGTGAAATCGCCATCGAGATAGCTGTGACTGCCCAGATTCACATGCCCGTTATACAGAAGCGGTATCGCGGTGGCGGCACGCATCACTTCGTACGGGTTGAGCCAGAGGTCATTGCCGATGAAGCGTGTATCGCCGGAGCGTATATCGGTGACTGGCACGAGGAACTTCGTCTTGCTCGCTTCCGCCTTCTCGACATCGAGCGGGAGATATTGCTTGAGGACGGTATCGACCATGTAATTGATTCGGAGCGCAGGGAATGGTGCGTACCGGATGAACTGCGGAGAGGGAAGATACCGCGTCCACGCTTTCTCTATGTCGTCGTACTGGCCGGCGAGGTAGTAGAACATGGCGCCCACCGAGCCCGATGCCGAGACGAAGATGTCGGGCGAGGTGAGCTTCAGTTCTTTCGCGAGCGCGACGAGAGCGCCCGCTGAATACGCGCATTTCATGCCGCCACCTGATGTGATGATGGCGATAGGCTCTCTCTTCATCGTTTCCATAGCAATTCGCCTTATTGTATAGTGTCGGGAAGTAAGCTCAAAAAATGGCATCCATCACCCCAAACAAGAAAGCCTCGCCGAATACTCCACCGACTGGTGGATCGGCAAAGAAGGGGAGCGGCAAGAAACCAGGCAAGGGCAAGGGCCCGCGCAATTTCCTCACGCCTGGCACCCCAGGCTTCATGGGCAACCTCCTTTCGACGGTGCTCGTGTTCCTTCTCTTAATGAGCATCTTCTCCCTTTTGTTCGGAGGAGATAAGGCGAAGGAGGAGATAGCGCTCTCGCAGGTAGCACAGGACGTGAAGGCGGGCTCGCTCACCGTCGTGAAGATAGAAGGGAACGAGCTTCTGCTCACGTACGCGGACGGCACGGAGAAGAAGTCGATGAAGGACCCGGATCAGGGACTTCCCGAGACGCTCGCAGTATACGGCGTCACTCCAGAGGAGCTCACTCGTACGCAGATAACCATCGCGACGGAGTCGGGCTTCAAGTATTGGTTCTTCAACCTCGCGCCGATACTTCTTCCCATCCTCTTCCTCGCTATCCTCTTCTGGTTCCTCACGCGCCAGGTGCGCGGAGCGGGCATGCAAGCGTTCAGTTTCGGTCAGTCCAAGGCGAAGATGATAGACCCGGCTGATACGACGCAGCGCATATTGTTCGCAGACGTCGCAGGCGCGAAGGAGGCGAAGGAAGAGCTCATGGAAGTCGTGGACTTCCTCAAGAACCCGAAGAAGTTCCTCGATATAGGTGCACGCATCCCGAAGGGCATTCTTCTCATGGGCGCCCCAGGAACGGGAAAGACGATGCTTGCGCGCGCTGTTGCGGGCGAGGCAGGCGTACCGTTCTTCTCCATCTCGGGCTCCGAGTTCGTGGAGATGTTCGTGGGAGTCGGGGCGTCACGTGTGCGCGACCTCTTCAACATGGCGAAGAAGGTCGCTCCGGCAATCATCTTCGTGGATGAGATAGACGCGGTAGGTCGCGTGCGTGGCACGGGTGTTGGCGGCGGCAACGACGAGCGCGAGCAGACGTTGAACCAGATACTCGTCGAGATGGATGGATTCGATCCGAACGAGAAAGTCATCATCCTCGCGGCAACCAACCGTCCTGATGTGCTCGACCCAGCGCTCCTTCGTCCTGGTCGCTTCGATAGGCGCGTCATGCTCGATCTTCCGGATCGCAAGGACCGTCTCGCGATACTTTCCGTGCATTCCCGCAAGAAGCCGTTCGGTCCTGACGTGAACCTTGAAGTCATCGCGGAACGCACGCCAGGCTTCTCGGGCGCTGAGCTCTACTCGCTCATGAACGAGGGCGCAATCCTGGCTGCACGCGAGAACCGCAAGGAGATAACGCAGTACGACCTCATCCGCTCCATCGAGAAGGTGATGCTCGGGCCCGAACGAAAGAGCCACCTTCTCTCGAAGAAGGAGAAGCTCGTCACCGCATACCACGAAGGAGGTCACGCGCTTGTCTCGTCGGTGCTTCCGTACGCTGACCCAGTGCACAAGATTTCCATCATCAGTCGCGGACGCGCAGGCGGCTACACGCTCAAGCTTCCGTTCGAGGACAGGAGAATGCAGTCGAAGAAAGAATTCCTCGACGACATTGCCGCAACGCTCGGCGGTTATGTCGCGGAAGAGATGGTATTCGATGACCTCACGACAGGACCATCCAACGACCTTGCGGTGGTCGTGGGACTCGCGCGCGACATGGTCGCCCGCTACGGCATGTCGGATAAGATAGGGCCGGTCGCGTTCGCCGCAGACCGCGCCCATAGCGACGCTATCTACTCGCAGAACGTGTCCGCGACGATAGATGCTGAGGTCACCCGTATCATCGAAGAGGCGAAAGAAAGCGCGCGGCGTGTCCTCACCGAGCATCGCAAGGCACTCGACGCCATCGCGGAGAAGCTCGTCGAAGTGGAGACGCTCGAACGCGAGGAATTCGAGAAGCTCCTCATTGCGAACGGCATAACACCCAAGACGAAAGAGGACGAGGAGTCGCCGAAGATAGACATTTAGGTAACTCACATGAAAACCGCCGAGACATATGTCTCGGCGGTTTTCAGCTTTCCCCTATTATTTCTCCAGGAATATTTGAACTAGGAGTTAGTACTTTGTGTGCACTACTCCTAAGTACTATGGCTAAACGAGAATTAAAGGCGCGAGCGCTTGAAATGCGGATGCAGCAGATGAGCTACAGCCAGATAAAAGCGGCGCTTGGTGTAAGTAAGGGGACACTAAGTATCTGGTTGCAGGACTATCCGCTTTCTCGAGAGCGAATCAACGAGCTGCGTGGATGGAGTGAGCGCAGGATTGAGAAGTGTCGAGAGACGAAGGCGCTGAAGAAACGCACACGACTTGAGGGAGTCTATGAACGCGCAGCGAAAGATGTCTCTACACTGTCCGAACGTGAAATGTTCATAGCGGGCCTGTTTCTATATTGGGGTGAAGGGAGTAAGACTCAGAATACTCTTACTGCTATATCGAACACGGATCCCGCGGTATTGATCTTCTTTATCAAATGGCTGGAAATGTTCGGCGTGCCGAGAGAGAAATTGAAGGTGTGCATACATCTTTATCAGGACATGGATGCGGAAGCCGAATTGAATTATTGGTCAGAGGTACTAGATCTGCCGAGAACGGCTTTCCGAAAACCATACATCAAGTCATCGAGCCGAAGCGGACTTACCTACACGCAACGGTTCACTCATGGAACCTGCAATATCCTCTATGGGAATCGCGATGTATCCGAATATGTGCACGCATGCCTCGAAAGTATTCGCGATACATTTGCACGGAACTTACCTCCGTGATTCCATGATGGAGCGCCCGTAGCTCAGTTGGTCAGAGCACCCGGCTTATATCCGGGGGGTCGCAGGATCGTGCCCTGCCGGGCGCACAAAAGGAAACGACTCAGGCGCGAGCGCCTGAGTCCCTCATTCCCTTGGGGAATCTTCATAGTTTTTGACCGAAGCGATCGCGAACGAGACAGCCGCCCTCATCAACGTACGCCTTCTTGCGGGAATCGAAACGAAGTCCGTGGTATTCGGCAGCCTGACGGTTCACCGGATTGGACGGGCTAAAGTCCGCGTCGAACTCCTGTTTCTTCCTTTGGTCGCTCATGGCGAGCTCCTCCGTGACTTCTACCTGGGACTCTAGCACTTCCTACTCCGGATGCACGTGCGCCATAGCCTCAAGCGCGAGCTCCTTGAGTGCGGGATAGTCCGTGAGTTCTGGGTCTTCCCGAATGAGCCGTCCAGCCTCGGTCCGGGCAGCCTCCACCATCTTTATATTCTTGAGCGCTTCCATCGCGATGTCCGACACGCCCCACTGGCGAGCGCCATAGAGCTCGCCGGAACCACGGAGCGCGAGGTCGTACTCGGCGAGCTCGAAGCCGTTCTTCGCGGTAACGAGTGCCTTCAATCGCTCCTTCGTCTGGCCGCTGAACTTCTCCGGCAGCGCGAAGCAGTACGCCTGGTGCGTCGAGCGTATGACGCGACCGCGGAGCTGATGGAGCTGGGCGAGACCGAAACGTTCCGCGCCCTCGATGAGGATGACGGTCGCGTTCGGCACATTCACGCCGACTTCGACGACGGACGTCGCGACCAATATCTGCACCTCGTTCTTCTCGAAGCGCTCCATCGCTTTCTCTTTCTCTATAGGCGTCATCTTGCTGTGGAGGATATCTATGGAAACGCCAGGGAAGACTTCGTTTTTCAATCGCTCGGCTTCCGCCTTAACGGACTTGGCTTGCATAGCGAGCTCCTTCGTTGGATCAGGCTCATCGATGCGGGGACAGATGACATATGCTTGGCGACCCTCCGCTAGCTCGCTTCGTACGCGCTCATACGCCTTCTCGCGTGTTTTTATATCGAGTATCTCCGTTATGACCGGCTTCCTCCCCGCAGGCATCTCGTCGAGGAGCGATATATCCAGATCGCCATATATGGTGAGTGCGAGCGTGCGAGGGATAGGGGTCGCGGTCATAGAGAGAAGGTGCGGCGAGATACCATCCTTCTTCACGAGCTTCTGCCGGTGCGCCTTACCGAAGCGATGCTGCTCGTCGATGATGGCGTATGCGAGATTCTGGAACTCAAGGGACTTGTAGACGAGCGCGTGCGTACCGATAACGATGGGAATCTCACCGTTCTTGACCCATTTGCTGAACTGCGCGCGGGATATCTTCGTCGACTCTTCTTTGTGTACCTTGCTCGGGAACTTGCGGCACTCGCTTCCGGTGATGAGGCCGATAGGGATAGGATGGTCCTTGAAGTACGAGACGAAGGTGGAGAAGTGCTGCTTCGCGAGTATCTCGGTCGGGCACATATAGGCGACCTGGAGCGTGCCGCTCTTGCGTCCGGGTGGCCTCGACGTCGCCACCATATATGCGGTCGCCGCTGCGACCGCGGTCTTCCCGCTACCCACGTCACCCTCGAGCAAGCGACGCATCGGATGCGATTGCTCGAAGTCGAGCGCGACGCTCTCTATCGAGCGCGTCTGCGCTGCGGTCGGCGGGAAGGGGAACGATGCGATGAACTCGTTGAGTGTCGTGCGGTCGGTCTCGACCGAAAGCGCCTTCTCCTGTACGGCTGAACTGCGCTCGCGCTGCATGCCGAGCTGTATCGCGAACACTTCCTCGAACGCGAAGCGCTTCCTTGCAGCTTGCGCGTCCGGTAGCTTGCGGGGTGCGTGCATCCATACGAGCGCGGTGGAAAGGGAGGGAAGGTTGTATCGCTCGAGTATGTCAGCGGGGATAGGGTCCGGTATCGTCTCGTGGAGCCTTCCCTCGAACAACCGCTTCTGCGCGTGCAGGAACCAGAGCGATGAGACACCTTTCGATTCGGGGTATATGGCGTAGAGCGTGTTCTCGCCTTCGACGCTCGCTTCGGTGAAGAGCGTGTCATGCACGTCCTCGCTCGTAATGGGCGTCCTGTCTATCTCCGGGTTCGCGAGGTATCGCTTCGCGCCCTCGCCTGCGATCTTCCCGGTCGCTCGGATGACCATGCCATCCTGAAGCGTCTTCGCGATATAGGGCTGGTTGAACCACATCATCTTGATGCGTCCCGACGCGTCCTCAAGCCATGCTTCCGCTATCGGCCGGCGGCTCTTCCATGCTTTGCGGGTCTCTGGTTTCCTGACCGTCCCATAGAGGGTGACGTCAGTGCCCGGAGTAGCACCTATGATGGTGCCGGTGGGCCCTGCTGCCTCGTAGCGCGCGGGGAAGTGGTAGAGGAGGTCACGCACGGTCGCAAGACCGAGCTTCGCGAGCGCTTTCTTCTGGTCGGGCTTCAAGCGCGTGAAATGCTTCTCGATAGGGTCCTCCGGTTGCATACGAGAAGTATACGATTTTCGATGTCCGCGCGCCTTCATGAAAGAACACGCATTCCTCATCGTCTACTGAGGTATAGTCTCTTATATATGTTCCGCTACTCACGTCACTGGTCCATCGTCATCGCGGTCGCGCTCATCGTTTCGTTCCTGTTCGCATTCCCGACCGCATTCATACAAGCAGCGACCAAGACGAGGCTCGCATCGAGCGAGGCACCCACATCAGCTGAACTGAAGGCCGCGTATCAGGAAGCGGCGGCGGGAGGCGACAGGGTGCGCATCCTTATCGTTCCGGGCCACGAACCCACCTATGGCGGCGCGCAGTACGCTGGATACTACGAACGCGAACTCGCCCTCATGCTTTCGGAGAAGCTCGCCACTGAACTCCGCGCAGACCCGAACCTCGAGGTGCTCGTTGCGCGCGACATGACCGGGTGGAACGACGACCTCGCCCCGTACTTCAAGCGGAACATGAAGACGATAAAGAAATTCGTCGAAACGCATAAGAAGGAGATGAAGAAGCTGCTTAAGCGCGGGAAGGTGGAGAAGAACGAAGAGCAGGCAGGGCACAATGTCGCACCGGGCGACGTTGCATATCGTCTGTACGGAATCACGAAGTGGTCGAATGAGAACGATGTCGACCTCATGATCCATGTGCATCTCAATGATGCGGGCGACCGCACCGCTAGCGGCGTAGGAAAGTACTCCGGCCTCGCCATATACGTGCCAGATAGCCAGTTCGGGAACGGGGATGTATCCAAGGACATCGCCGAGGATGTATTCGACAAGGTAACGAAGCTCACGGCGAAGTCCACGCTTCCTATCGAGGATAAGGGCGTTGTCGAGGATCAGGAGCTCATCGCGCTGGGTGCGAACAGTACGTCGGCCGTTGCGAGCATCCTCATCGAATACGGCTATATATACGAACCGAAGTTCATCGACGAGAACATCCGCACCACCGTCTTTACCGATTACGCGCTCCAGACCGCGCGCGGCGTACACGACTTCTTCGGAGGCAATGCGTCGGGCACATATGAGACGAAAGCGCTCCCGCATACGTGGAGGAGCGATGTAGTCGCGGCTCTGGAACCGCAACCCTATGCGCTCGCAAACCCAGAACAATCGCCGACCAGTGCTGCCGTTACGCCTGAACCCGTTTCAAGCATCGCTATCTACGCGCTCCAGCACGCACTCAAGGCGGAGGGATACTATCCAGCTGCGCCCTCTACGCTCATAAACTGCCCACTCGACGGACGGATGGGAGAGTGCGTAACGGACGCGCTTAGGGCATATCAGAAAGCGAGAGGCATCAAGGAGAGCGGCACGCTCGATGCGACGACGCGCAATATACTTAACGCGCGGTATAGCCTGGTGCCGGTTATTGCTACAACGGACCCGGTTACGCTCGTACCTGCGCCCACCACTGTCTCTAGCTCTTGCGCAGCATTCACGGGTTCGCTCGAGCTCGAGAGCACTGACGCGAAAACGAAGGGACAAGTGACGCGTCTCCAGAAGATACTGGCGCAGGACAAGACCATTTATCCGGAAGGAAAGGTGACCGGGTACTTCGGGCCAGCAACGGACAAGGCGGTGAAGGCCTTCCAGGTGAAGAATAAGATAGCCGCCGCAGGTAGCGCAGGGTACGGCATCGTGGGTCCTATGACCGCGAAAGCGCTTCTCGCAGTGTGTAAATAAACCTTAGAAAGCAACGGTCCCGCATCCACAGTGGTGCGGGGCCGCTTTCTTTATATACTGAGCCTCTAACTCCTACTCATGGCTAAGACACCGAAACAGATAGTAGACGCGTTCAAGAAGACCGGAGCCCGTATCGAGACGAAGAGTCGCGTGAAGATGAAGACGAAAGAGGACTTCGCCCTCTACTACACCCCGGGCGTAGGTGCTGCATCGCTTCATCTCGCAAGGTATCCGAAGGACGCTCGACTCATGTCGGTAAAGAAGAACTCCGTCGCGGTCATATCGGATGGGTCGGCGGTGCTCGGTCTCGGCAACATCGGTCCGTACGGCGCACTCCCGGTCATGGAGGGGAAGGCGCTCATCTTCCGGGAGCTTGCAGGCATCGACGCGTGGCCCATCGTGCTAGATACGCAGAATCCCGATGAGATAGTGCGAACTATCACGGCGATAGCGCCCGGGTGGGGCGGCATCAACCTCGAGGACTTCAAGGCGCCGGAATGCTTCGACATCGAGAAGCGTCTCATCGAAGCACTCGATATCCCAGTCATGCATGACGACCAGCATGGTACCGCTATCGTCGTGCTCGCCGGTCTCATCAACGCGATGCAGGTGGTCGGGAAGAAGTGGAACGGCACACGGATAACGATAAGCGGGGTCGGGGCGGCAGGCGTCGCCATCATCCGGCTCCTCAAGCTGTATCAGCCCAAGGTGAATATCCTTGCGGTCGATAGTCGCGGCATCATAGGGAAAGGAAGGAAGGATTTGAATCCGACCAAGCAGGCGCTTATCGACGAAGGGCTCGTCAATGCAGGCGAGGAGGGCGACCTCCGCAAAGCGCTCGTCGAGTCCGACGTATTCATCGGTGTGTCAGGCCCCAATCTCCTCAAGGCCGAGGACGTGAAGCTCATGAACGAGAAGGCTATCGTGTTCGCGCTCTCGAACCCGGTGCCAGAGATTCTGCCTGAAGAGGCGAAGAAGGGCGGGGCTATGGTTATCGCGACTGGACGCTCGGATTTCCCGAACCAGATAAACAACGCGCTCGTGTTCCCGGGCATATTCCGGGGAGCGCTTGATAAGGGAGTAACACGCATTACGGACGCTTCGAAGCTTCGGGCGGCTAAGGTACTTGCGGCGCTCGTATCGAAGCCCACCGTCTCAAAAATAATCCCCGATATCCTCGATAAGCGGGTAGTGAAGGCTGTCGCGGGAGCTGTACGGAAGTAGCGCTATACTTAGTGCGTGAAAAAAGCTCGAGCCAAGAAGAGTCAACGGGGTGGGGTCTATCCATTCCTCATTACGCTCCCGGACAGGTTCTATCCGTTCCGGAACGAGATAAAGGGAGAGTGGGTGCGAGGCAAGCGCTCGTACGACCTAGCGCTCGCTCGGGCGCGCCGCAAACTCGGTCCCGGCCATTTTGGGTATAAGGTGCTCGCGTACAGGCAGGCCTGCCATCTTGCGGGGGCACTTCTCCTTATCATTTTCACGACGCTCGTGGCCAAGGATATCTTCGGCAGCGAGACGGCGCTCTACTTGCTGCTCGCGCTCGCGGTACTCTTCATCTCGTTCCAGGAGTTTTACCTCCATCCTAAATACTATGGTCAGCTCTGGCGCAAAAGCGTCGCTGATTGGGCAGTGTGGGTCGCACCCATCGCACTCTTCCTTTTCTTGAGCCTCTCTTAGTCGCGTTGTATTGCTTCGCGTATACGTGGCGCGACTGTTGCGAGCCACGCTCTATCCTTGAGATAGACGATGTGGTCTGCGAGTTCACGGAACGGTACCCACTTGGCATCCTTCATCTCCATCGAGGGTGCGAGCACGGAATGCGGCACTGCAGCGAAGAGGAACATCTTGATTATTTTTATCTCCTTCGAATCGTCCGAACCATCAGGGAGGATGTGCGGACGCTCGAACTCGCCGAGGTCGTCGATATATTCTAGATCCGTTAATCCGGCCTCCTCTTGTATCTCGCGTCGTGCGGCCTGCTCATCCGTCTCACCTTCGTCCACGTGGCCTTTCGGGAAGGTCCAGAACCCGCTGCTACGGCTCTGCACGAGCGCAATGGTTCCGCCATCGCCGATGACGATACCCCCCGCCGAACGTGTTCGTATGGGCTCCATATACATGCTATAGCGCAGCCCGAGGCTTCAGATACTGCAGCCCCGCAAGCGCGGCGGAGATATCCCGGAAGACGATGGTAGGAGGCGCCCACAGGATTCTCGTATGCATACGGACTATGTGAAGGATAATCGTACAGTCGATTCTACACCCACTCCATGCTCGTCGTTATGTAACGAGGGGTGGGAAGTGTATCCACGTAGGGCGAGGGGTAGGAGCGCCGAGGCGTGGAAGCTGTATGCCAAGCAATCGCTCGAAACGGGCGATTAGATCGGTACGAGAGGGAGTGCGGGATAGGCGTCCTTCGATGCTTATTCGGCTCGTTTTCTTCATTCCTGCATCCTATGCGCTCATGCATGAGCGCTCTATGAAGCTATCGCGGGAAGATATCGAGCAGCACTTCGGAGCGATAGAACTCGCCGCCAAGTACGCCGAATGGGTACGCTCGTCCACCTACCTGTATGGACGCGCCCGCGGCGACTGGCATCGGATTGGGGTTGGAGCGTTCGAACCCGATGTTGAAGAGGGTGATAGCGATATCGGGGGTGAGTTCACTTCCGAACCCGGCACGTTCCCACTGCGCTTCGACTTCCTTTATATAGAGCGCGGTGTAGAGATAGGAGTAGTAGTGGTCCTTCGCGTCGGTCAGCCGCCTGTAGAGTTCAGCGTCGGCGTTAGCGCCTTCTGGGTATTCGATGAGCTTGGCGTATTCGGGTCCTGGGTAGAACGGGGAAGCAGCGTCAAGCGCATGGCGCTCTATCTCCTTCGCCGTCTCCTGCTTGATGCCGGAAACGCCGAGCGAGAACTGGGAGAGGGAACCGAGTATCTTGAGCGGTTCGAAGTACCGCTTGAACACCTCGCGTTCGGAGGTGAAGAACCGGAGCTGTTCAGGAATGACCGCGGCTGCGATGAGGCGCGCATCTACATCGGTCTCCTTCGCGACGCGTTCGATGATGAAAGCATCCTTTTCCAGGCCTCCAGCGACGACCGCCCACTCCGGCGTCTCGTTCCAGTCGCACTTCTTCTTGGCGGCATCGACGCAGGGCTGGGCTAGGGCTGCGGGAATGATCGGTGCGCTCGCTACGTTCGCGAAGAAGTGGTTCCGTTCGAGTATCGATCCGCGCACATTCAATAGATCGAACTGCATGGCGATGAACACCGCGGTGAAAGCGAGTCCGATGAGGGCGAAGAGCCCTATGAGTATGAATATGGTTCTCCTCACCCAGCTTTTCATGGTGTTTGTGATAACGCTCTACGGAAGTAAAAACGCTGCGGATGGGGAGGGATTCGAACCCTCGATACGGTTTAACCCGTATAATGGATTAGCAATCCATCTCTTTCGGCCACTCAGACACCCATCCTTTCCGGCTATCCTACTTCACTTCAGCGTCCTAAACAATCAGGTTCATGAAAAGATGAGGGTAATCTAATGGGCGAGTGCAAGCGCAGAAACATGACGTGCTCCGGCTTTTCTGAGCGCGGAAATAGCGCTCGTGAGGGTCGTACCCGTGGTAACGACATCATCGAACACTACATAGGTAGCGGATGGGTCGATAGAGCCTCGGACGACGAATGCGCCAATCATATTCTTCAATCTCTCTGATTTGGACAGCGTTGTTTGAGGTACGGTATTTCTAGTGCGCATAAGGATTTCAGGATTCATTTCAATTCCGTTGCCAATCGCGGCCCTGCATATGCGTTCTGTCTGGTTATATCCGCGCTCGCGTAACCTCGCTGCTCCAAGCGGTATCGGCACAAGCACGATACGTCGCTCGGAAAACGCGTGCATGTCACGTATGAAGTCAGCGAGATAGTCCGCAAGAGCAGTGCCGAGTAGCGACTGCGCGTGTCGGTTTCCATGGTACTTCGCCTCGATGACGAGAGCCTGCACGAGCGGATGGCGGTAAGGCAGCAGCGCGGCGCCTTCGTGCCCGGCTATGGAGCGTGCTTCGGGCGATATGAGCGGGGCGACGGAAGCAGAAGCGGCATCGCGCGCAAGCCTCGCTGTCGGGCGCGGAGGGAAGAGAAGGTCGAGCAATCGCGACAGTATGCGCATACCTGCATGATACAATCGCCCCATGAGCTTTCTTTCGAAGCTGTTCGCAAGCACGAAGAAGAGCAAGAGCGTTATCGGCATCGACGTCGGCTCTTCATCGCTAAAAGTGGTCCAGCTTCGCCGCGAAGGAGGGACTGCTGTGCTTGAAACGTATGGCGAGCTCGCGCTCGGCCCGTATTCGGGCGGCGAAGTGGGCACCGCGACGAATCTTCCTGCCGCGAAGATAACGGAATCCCTCAAGGACCTCCTTCGTGAGGCGAATGTCACGACGAACGAGGCGGGCGTCTCTATCCCATTCTCCCGCTCACTGCTTACGCTCGTGACCCTCCCGTATAGGGAGAATCCGGACGAGCAGAAGACCATCATCGAGCTCGAGGCGAGGAAGTACATTCCGGTACCCGTCTCCGAGGTGCAACTCGACTGGTTCATCCTCCCGCAGCCTATACCCGAGGGCGGCAAGGATGCGCTGAAGGAAGCGCCCCAGAAAGTCGACGTGCTATTGGTCGCGGTGCACAACGATGAGCTCAAGCTGCTCGAACAGGTCGTAACGGGCGCCGAGCTCCAGGCGACGTTCTATGAGATAGAGATATTCAGCACCATACGCTCTGTCGTTGACGAGCCGGTGAAGCCGGTGCTCGTGCTCGATATCGGTGCATCCGCGACAAAGGTCTACGTCGTCGAGCACGGCGTGGTCGCGCTCTCGCACAACATACCTAAGGGCGGCCAGGACGTGACGCGTACCATCGCGGCTGCGCACAGCATGACCATACAGAAGGCAGAGATCCTCAAGAAGGAACATGGCTTCCGTGCTGCGGGCGCCTCGTCGTACGACCGCAGTACCATCGAGCTCGTGTTCTCCCGCATCTTCGAGGAAGCGAAGCGCGCCATGATGCAGTACGAGGCGGGGGAGAGCAAATCCATCTCCACGCTCATTCTCACGGGCGGAGGCGGGGTGACGAAAGAGCTTGGCGCGTACGCGAAATCATTCTTCTCTCTCGATGTGCAGGTGGCGGATCCGTTCAGCAAGACGCAGACGCCCGCATTCATGCAGCCGGTCCTGAAAGAAATAGGGCCGGAGTTCGCCGTTGCCGTCGGGCTTGCGCTGCGCAAGCTCGAGGAGCTCGAGTAACGGTGTGTATAAAGGC
This sequence comes from uncultured Candidatus Saccharibacteria bacterium, assembly GCA_964434255.1. GTDB lineage: Bacteria > Patescibacteriota > Minisyncoccia > Phycocordibacterales > Phycocordibacteraceae > C7867-001. Next base: position 154,449 of record CAYSUL010000001.1, on the reverse strand, counting down.
ATACATTCCATTATTTGACCGCGTATACTGAACATCGTGGCACTACCTCCTACCGTACCTACCTCGTTCGTGCCGAAGCAGCCCGTCGCGACCACGCGCCGTGCTCGTTCCGGCGTGAACGTGTTCATGGTCGTCGCGATGATAGTCGCGGGGCTCGCGCTCCTGGCTTCAGCCGGCATATTTGGCTACCTGAAATTCCTCGAGTCCTCACGTGATGCTAAGGCGGAAGAGCTGCGTGATGCGGAAGCGAGCATCAGTCGTGCGACGGTCGAGGAATTCCTCCGGCTCCGTAACCGATTCTCTTCAACCGGCATGCTCCTCGACCAGCATGTCGCGCTCTCGCAGTACTTCGATGTGCTCGAAACGCTTACGCTCCAGAGCGTAATGTTCGATTCGCTCAAGGTTGCGGTGAAGGAGGATAGGACCGCAACCTTGGAGATGACCGGAAGCGCCCGTAATTTCAATGCGCTCGCTGCGCAATCGTCCGCATTCGCGGCCGAGAAGCGCATAAAGCGGGCTATCTTCTCGGGAATCACGACCCAGGAGAAGGGGTTGATCGATTTCACGCTATCCGCTGAGATCGACCCATCAGTACTTATATGGAGAGGCCCGGTAGCGCCAGTCGCGCCTCCGGCCGAAGCCCTGCCTACGCAACCATAACTCTATGTCACGTCTCATCCCCGTCATCGGCATCCTCCTCGCAATCGGCCTCTTCTTCGGGTATATCAATCCGACGCTTACGGGCCCCATAGCGGTAGCGAAGCAGCAGATACAGGACTACGACAGTGCGCTCGCAGCCGCCGATCGTTTCAGGCAGAAGGAAGCACAGCTCTCCCAGGAGCGTAGCAACATACCTCCGGAGTCGCTCGCGCGCCTCGAAGCGTTCCTTCCAGACGGCGTCGATAACGTGCAGCTCATCCTCGACCTCGACGCGCTCGCGACGCGCTCGGGCATCCAGCTTGGCAATTTCGACACGACCGAGGTTGCCGTTGATGCTGCTAACGATGCGGCGGACGGGGTCATAACGCCGAGCGATCATCCGGTCGATTCCATCGAGCTCACGATGAGCGGCAAGGGCACCTACGCCGCCTTCCGTACCTTCCTCGATAATGTCGAGGTGAGCCTGCGTCCGCTCGATCTCATCGCGCTCGATGTGCAGACCACCGAGACGGGGGTCTATACCTACAACATGACGTTCCGCCTCTACTGGCTCCGCTAACTATCATATGAACCCGAACTCTTTCCATATCTCGCGAACCGTAGCAGTCCTGGTCGCGCTCGCTGTTATCATCGCGCTTGCGGTTGGGTACACGCTCATGAAGAACGATGAGTCCGACAGCACCGTGTCGGTAACCGGAGGTGCTGCTACCGCAAGCGAAGCGAACTTTGTGACGCTCGCAGGCGAGCTCGACTCCATCGTCTTCGATACGAGCATCTTCAGCGACCCGCGTTTCCTCGCGCTCATCGATATCCATACCGCCATCACGCCTGAGGTGCCAGGACGCAACGATCCGTTCGCGCCGCTCGGTCGCTAACCACAGCCGCTACAATCTTATGCACGAATGCAACGCGTTCGTGCGCTATCATGGACGCATGCATCGTTCGCAGGCTTAATATATGAATACGCTCTCGCTTCTCGTAGACACCGGACTCCTTAAACAGGAGGACGCGGCTGCTATTACTGCGGAAGCCAAGGGTTCTGCGACCTCCATCGAGACGCTGCTCGAGAAGCGCGGCATCACGGTCGAGCAGATGCTGAAAGCGAAGAGCGAACGGTACGACATGCCGTACAAGATACTTCCGTCGCAGGAGATAGCGCACGAGGCGCTCGAGTTCATCCCGGAAGAATCCGCGCGCCACTACCGATTCGTCCCGCTCGCAATTGCCGACGCTGCGCTCGAGGTCGGTATCGTCGATCCGGATAATCTCGAAGCGCTCGATGCGCTGCAGTTCATATCGTCGCGCGTTGGCATGCCATACAAGCTCTCGCTCATCAGCGAGACTGATTTCGCCCGCGTCATAAAGGAATACGAGAATCTCACGGGCGAAGTGGGCGAGGCGTTGACTGAATACGAGGGCACGCTCGAGATAGATATGCAGCAGGATAAGGAGGACGACACGGGCATCGTCGAGGAACAGGCGATAAAAGCGGACGCGCCGGTCACCAAGATCGTGGCGACCATCCTCCGGTACGCGGTGGAGGGCGGCGCATCCGATATCCACATCGAGCCGACCGACGAGAAGACCCGTGTACGCTTCCGTATGGACGGCGAGCTCCACACCTCGCTCGAGCTCCCGACGAAGGTGCACCCTGCGGTCGTCGCGCGTATCAAGATACTTTCGCAGATGCGTCTCGATGAGAAGCGTAAGCCGCAGGATGGACGCTTCTCGGCGACCGTGGAAGGGCGAAGGATAGACTTCCGTGTCTCGACATTCCCGACGCCTGACGGAGAGAAGGTGGTGATGCGTATCCTCGATCGCGCGAAATCCATCGCATCGCTTGAGGATCTCGGTCTTTCCCCGTCGGATCTCGCGCGCGTGAAGGACATCATCCGCAAGCCGTACGGCATCATCCTCGTCGCGGGACCGACCGGTTCGGGTAAGTCGACGACTCTGTTCGCTATGCTTTCGGCTCTCGATAGGGAGGCCTCGAACGTGGTGTCGGTGGAGGATCCGGTCGAGTATGAGATACCGGGCGTCGCGCAGTCGCAGGTCCGTCCTGAAATAGGCTACACGTTCGCGTCGGGACTCCGTTCCATCCTGCGTCAGGACCCTGACGTCATCATGGTGGGAGAGATCCGCGACAAGGAAACGGCGCAGCTCGCCATACAGGCCGCGCTCACCGGTCACCTCGTCTTCTCGACCATCCACACGAACACCGCCGCCGGTGTCATTCCGCGCCTCATCGACATGGGCGTCGACCCGTACCTCATCGCACCGACCCTCATCGCCGCCGTTGGCCAACGCCTCGTGCGTAAGCTGTGTCCGGGTGCCGGACAGGCGGTGCCGGTCTCCGACTCCATCCGCGTGCTGCTCGAGAAGGAGTTCGAGGACCTGCCGGAGCACGCGAAGGTGAATCTCCCTAAATTCGAGAATATCTACCATGCCCAGGCGACGCCTGACTGCCCGAACGGCACCCGCGGACGCCTCGCTGTCTTTGAATTCCTCGAGATGGATAAGGAGCTCGAGCAGGTGGTGCTCGCCCAGCCGCAGGAGGAGAAAGTGTTCGCGGCAGCGCGTGCAAAAGGCATGTATACGATGCGCGAGGATGCTATCATGAAGGCACTCGCTGGCGAGATACCGTTCGAGGAAGTCAATACCTTGGGCGGCACGTATTTCGCAGTCGACGAACCTGAAGATACCCTCCCTGAACCAGTCGTATGAACACCTATCGCCTCTATCTCGTAGATGATGATCGTTTCCTGCTCGATATGTACGCCGTCAAATTCAAGGCTGCGGGCCATGAAGTGACGGCATTCTCAAAGGGCGAGGAGCTCCTCGCTGCGCTCCGTGAGCAGCCGGCACCGAACGCGCTCCTTCTCGACGTCGTGATGCCGGGAATGAGCGGATTCGACATACTCGATGTCATCCGTAAGGAGAATCTTGCGCCTGGCATGAAGGTCATCATCCTCTCGAACCAGGGACAGGACGCCGATCTCAATCGTGCGAAGGAGCTTAAGGCAGATGGATACATCATCAAGGCTTCCGCCATTCCGTCCGAAGTATTCACCGAAACCATAAAGATAATAGAAACTCAGCCTGCATGACCTCGATGAATCGTATACAAACGCTCCTTGATACGGTCGTACGCGAAGGTGGCTCCGACCTCCATATATCGGTCGGCTCTCCTCCTATCATCCGTGTATCGGGCGCGCTCGTGCCGCTCGTGCAGGAAGCGGTGCTTACGCCTGATGAGACGAAGGAAATGCTGAAATCGGTGGCCCCGCAGAACATGTGGCCGAAGTTCGAGGCCGAGCAGGCCGTCGACTTCTCGCTCGCGCATACGGATGGCAATCGCTTCCGCGTGAATGGATATGTGGTGCAGGGCGCGGTCGTTATCGCGATGCGTCTCATCCCGAAGGAGATACGTACGTTCACGGATCTCAATCTCCCTTCGGTGCTCGAAGTATTCAGCCAGAAGCAGCAGGGCTTCTTCCTCGTGGTAGGGCCGGTAGGGCAGGGTAAGTCGACGACGCTCGCCGCTATCATCGACCGCATCAACGAGACGCGTGCCGAGCACATCGTCACCATCGAGGATCCGGTCGAGTACCTCTTCGAGCAGAAGAAGTCGCTCATCCATCAGCGCGAGGTGCATATCGATACGCCTGACTTCGCGGCCGCGCTCAACTCGGCATTCCGCGAGGACGTGAACGTCATCATGGTGGGAGAGATGCGTAACTACGAGACCATTTCCGCAGCCGTCACCGCGGCTGAGACGGGTCACCTCGTGCTGTCGACGCTTCATACTAATAACGCGGCGCAGACCATTGACCGCATTATCGACATGTTCCCGCCGAACCAGCAGGCGCAGGTGCGCGTGCAGCTCGCGGGTTCCCTCGCCGGTATATTCTCGCAGCGTCTCGTGCCGCGCATATCGGGTGGTCAGGTCCCGGCGTACGAACTTCTCATCAACAACAGCGCGGTTGCGAACCTCATCCGCGAAGGCCGCACCCACGAGATATCGACGGTTGTGCAGACGTCGAGCCAGGAGGGGATGATAGACATGGACCGCTCGCTCGCCGAGCTCGTACGCAAGGGAGAAGTCACCATCGAGCATGCGTACGAACGCGCGATGGACCCCAAGACCTTCGAGCGATACCTCTAACCTATGCTTTTTTCATACCGAGCACTCGATACCGATGGGCATGAGCGTCAGGGGACTATCGAGGCCTTGTCCATGGACGTCGCGGTGTCGACGCTCCAGCGCCGCAATCTCATCGTCTCTTCGATAGAACCGATGGGGAAGAAGGGACCGCTCAAGGTGGAGCTCAGCTTCCTTAAGAGCGTTTCGAACAAAGACATCGTCATACTGTCGCGGCAGATAGCGACTTTGTTCGAAGCGCAGGTCTCCGCGCTCCGCGTGTTCCGCCTGCTCGCGGCCGAGGTCGATAACCGCCACCTCTCTGAGATACTCACGCAGGTGGCTGACGACCTGCAGGGAGGAAGCCCCATCAGCAAGGCGATGGCGCGCCACCCAAAGGTGTTCACCACCTTCTATGTGAACATGGTGCGCTCGGGCGAAGAGTCCGGAAAGCTTTCCGAGACGTTCGGGTACCTCGCCGACTATCTCGATCGCACCTATGAAGTCGCGAGCAAGGCGCAGAACGCGCTCATCTATCCGGCGTTCGTGATAACGGTGTTCTTCGTGGTGATGGCGCTCATGCTCACCATGGTCATTCCGAAGGTGAGCCAGATACTCATAGACTCGGGTCAGGAAGTACCGCTCTACACGCAGATAGTCATCGGGCTTTCCATGTTCCTCGTGAATTACGGGTTCTTCTTCCTCGTGGCGCTCGTCGTCGGCGGCGTCTTCGCGTACCGTTGGGGCCAGACCCCGCCCGGCCGTCTCTTCTTCGATGATCTGAAGCTCGAAGTCCCATACATCGGTGACCTCTACGAGAAGCTCTACCTCTCCCGCATCGCGGACAACTTCGCAACGATGCTCATGTCGGGTGTGCCGGTGGTGGAGTCGGTGGAGATAACCGCATCGGTGGTGGGTAACGCGCGCTACGAAGCGGTACTCAAAGACGTGGGTGACCAGGTGAAGGGCGGCGCACCCATATCGGACGCGCTCTCGCGCCACCCGGAGATACCAGGAATCATGAGTGCCATGGTGAAGGTGGGCGAGGAGACAGGAGAGCTCGGCAACATTCTCACGACGCTCGCAAAGTTCTATCGTCGTGAGGTGAGCAACGCCGTCGACACGCTCGTCGACCTCATCGAGCCGATGATGATCGTGCTTCTTGGCCTTGGTGTGGGCGTCCTGCTCGCGTCGGTGCTCGTTCCTATCTACAATCTCGCCGGTTCGATCTAGCCAGTTTCGTTCCGCTGCGGATGACCCTTATCCACACGCATCAAAACAAGCGAGATATCATCTCGTACAATAGAAGCAAGCGGATATTTTTACTCGTAACCGCGTAACCATCACTTCATAATTATGAATCTTGCACCTTCAGGCATCCGACAAGGACATCTTCGAGGTTTCACCCTCATCGAGCTCCTCGTCGTGATCGCTATCATCGGCATCCTCTCGTCGGTGGTGCTCGCATCGCTCAACACCGCGCGCAATAAGGGTGCGGACGCGGCGGTCAAATCGAACCTCTCTTCAGCTCGCGCTGAGGCGGAAATCTTCTACGACAGCAACAATAACCGTTATTCAACGACCGTTACGGCCCCTACCATGACTGGTACTGGCGGTACGGGCGTCTGCGCCGCAACTGGCTCGAACGTCATCGGCGATAGCGTGAATGCGGCTCTCAGTGCTTCTGGTAGCTCTGCAACGCTTGCAACCTCTTGCTACGCGAACTCAGAGCGTTGGGCAGCTATGGTCGCCCTCAAGACGACCACGACTGAAATCTACTGCGTTGACTCCACAGGCTTCGCAAGCAGCACCAACCCTGGTCCTTCCATTGTCTCAGACGCGAACTGCGACACTGACGCCACCTACTAGTCCTACGTATATAGGATGAACAAAGAGCCCCGAACGGGGCTCTTTGTTTTTACCTCTCATGCGCACGTTATACTTACGCTCATACCAATCACCTTCGTCGCATGCATCCTGTAACATCTTCCGCTCGGAAGGGTTTCACCCTCATCGAGCTCCTCGTCGTGATCGCTATCATCGGCATCCTCTCGTCGGTGGTGCTCACTTCCATACGTGTCGCGCGCGATAAGGGTCAGGATGCCGCGGTCAGGTCGAACTTGAGCGGTATCCGTGCGCAGGCGGAGCTGTACCATGATGCGAACAACAAGAGCTTCGCGAATGTGTGCATCGATAATGCGGGCGCTGAAGTGAAGAGCATCTATACGCTCGTGTGGGGCGCGACGCTTGCGGGGGGAGGGAACGCGATAGGGACGGGCCCGACGACCGAGTTGCAGTCCTCATGCAATTCGGACGACGCATTGTGGGCAGCGGAAGCCGCGCTCAAGACGGGCGGATTCTACTGCGTCGATAGTGTTGGAGGTGTTGCGACTTCGTCGGTCGCACTCCTGCAGTCGAGTGCGGACCTTGATTGCCAGTAGTCTCGTGAGGTTATACTGAACGCATGACGCTTCTCGCCTTCGCGTTCGGAGTTCTCGGCGCCATACTCGCGAGCTTCATCGGCGTGCTCGCCGAGCGCCTCTATACGGGCGAGCGATGGGCGAGCGATCGCTCCCGCTGCAATTCATGCAGCACTCAGCTCGGATTCCTCGACCTCGTTCCTGTCGCTTCCTGGCTCGCGACCTATGGGCGGTGCGGATACTGCGGGGTCAGGCTTCCTATAAGCTATGTGGTTACGGAAGCCGCGCTCGGGATACTCTTCGCTCTCTCCTACCTTACATTCGGGCTCACCCTCGTACTTATCCCGTTCCTCGGAGCGCTCTGCGTCCTCGCGTTCATCGTCCTCTACGATATGCGGCATACGGTGGTGCCGCCCGTAGCGTCATCGCTCTTCGTCGCCCTGGCCGTTATCACGAGCTATCTGAACTCGTTCGATCTAAGGGACTTCGGGCTCACCCTTCTCTTTGCCGGCATCATCGGTGCTGCCTTCTTCGTCTTCTATGCGCTCTCGCGCGGGCGGTTGATGGGGCTCGGGGATAGCCCGGTCGCGCTCGGTCTCGCGCTCCTTGTGGGGTTCGCGGCGGCGTTCCCTGGCCTCATCTTCTCGTTCTGGATAGGGGCGTTGTGCGGCATTGCTATATTGGTAGCTACGCCGAGGGGGCATAGAATAGGTATTGAGGTGCCGTTCGTGCCGTTCCTGGCCGCCGGCTTCCTGCTCGCATTCTTCACTCAATGGAACCCATTCCTTTTCTAAGAGATACGAAAGTACATCCATCTGCGAGTCGCGGCTTCTCCTTGGTCGAGATGCTCGTCGTCCTTTCCATAATCGTGGTCGTCACGCTTATCGCCGTGATGGGGCAGAGCACCTTCAATCGCTCGCTTCTTCTCACCGATACGACGTATACCATCGCGTTTTCCGTGCGCGAAGCGCAGACACTCGGTCTTTCGAGCCGTATCTCGGGTAGCGTATACGGGGCGGGGTATGGCGTGCGGTTCTCGAGTCTCACTCCTACGTCGTATATTTTATTCGCCGATACTTCGCCCGCTTCGCCTGGCAGCACGCAATCTGGACTGTGTCCTGGCCATACTCAATTGTCAGCAACCTCACCTGAAGCCCATCCGGGCGATTGCATCTATGACCCGTCGGCCACTCCTGCCGAGCTCGTCCGCACCTATTCGCTCAACAGGGGATTCAACATATATAAGTTCTGTGGCCACGCGATCGGCGGGGCGCTACTCTGCTCCACTACCGGTGATTTTGAGACGATGCATATAACGTTCATGCGACCGTCGACCGATACCATCATCTTCGGGAGGACGACAGGCGGAACAACGCTGCATTCGCTCACTGATGCGAAGATATACCTGCGCTCGCCGGACGGTGCCGCTGAGCGTTGCGTCGTCGTCTCGAAAGTAGGTCAGGTCGCTGTCACCGATTGCCTATGATGCGTACCCCTGCCCGCGGATACACGCTGCTCGAGCTCATCGTCTCTATCGGGCTCTTCAGCATGGTCATGCTCGTCGTGATGGGACTCTATCTCGCGCTTATCAGTCATGACCGCGAGGCGCGGGCGACCAATCAGCTCGTTGCGAACCTTTCGTTCGGCATCGAGAGTATGGTGCGTAACGTGCGCACGGGTACGCACTATACGGGCGGCACGACGACCGTTAACTGCGCCGCGGCGGGTAGCGGCACGAACGGTACGTTCAATCGACTTACATTCTGCGATAGCCAGGATCAGCCGATGCACTATCGGTTGAACAGCACCGGAACCATCGGCCAGTGCAGCGGGTCCGCGGTCACTACCTGCTCGGACGCGACCGCCATCCCGCTTACGGATCCTCGCATAACTATCACGAGCCTTTCTTTCAATGTGCGCGGTGTTGGAGTTACCGGCGCAAACGCGCTCGTACAGCCTCAGGTGACTGTTTCGGTGCGCGGTACTATGGAGACCGATGCGGGCAAGACCGCCTCGTTCGTCATCCAGACGAGCGGTACGCAGCGACTGCTCGATATCCCGTAATATGAAAGGCTTTACTCTCGTCGAGACCCTCGTTGCTATCACCATCATAGTGATAGCGGTGCTCGGGCCGTTCCAGATGGTCCAGCAGGGATTGCTGACTTCGTATGCGGCGCGCGACCAATTAATAGCGACGGCACTGGCAGAAGAGGGTATCGAGTACGTACGGGCCATACGGGACGGGAACTATCTGTACAACCTCGCGAATCCTACTACGCCGCGCTCATGGCTCTTCGGTGTCGATGGTACGGGCGGGAGCGCTAACTGCACCACGACTAATGGATGCGTCGTCGATCCAACGGGCACGACGAACGTGCTTGTGTGCGGAGCTACCTGTCCCGTCATGACGGTGAGCTCGGGCTCTCTCTATACCCAGCAGACGGGTAGCAGTTTTACCGCCACCCGCTTCACCCGGAAAGTGAAACTCACGTCCATAAGCTCGAACGAGACGCAGCTCACGGTCACGGTTACCTTCAATACTGCGCATACTCCATTTACGGTCACGGTCACCGATAATCTCTATAATTGGCTATGATGACCATCTCTCCTCGCGGCTTCACCCTCCTTATCGCGGTCATCTTGAGTTCCGTGCTTGTTGCGGTCGGTCTTGCGCTCGTCGACATCGCATACAAGCAGGTCATCCTTTCCTCGACCGCGCGTAACTCTCAGGTCGCATTCTATAACGCCGACTCCGCCCTCGAATGCGGGCTATATGTCGATCAGCAGTTCAATGCGTTCAGTACCGCGGTCGCGACGACGAGCATCAGATGCAATAACCAGACGGTGGCTGTTACGGCAAGCACTGCTGGAGCGGTACGCACTTCCACGATGACTATTCCTTGCTCGCCAACGGGTTCGAACGCGCGCGTGACGATAACCAAGAATACGTCGGGTGCTACTGGTATATACGCGACCGGATATAGTAGCTGTTTGACGACTGATCAACGGCGCGTGGAGCGTGGCCTTAAGGTCACGTACTAAGGGTGTTTTGGGTATACTGAGGGGTATATGGCAGTCCCCGAAGACGTGCGCGAGCGCGCAGAAAAGCTCCGGAAGAGCATCCAGGAATACCGGGCCCTGTATCATGAGAAGGACGAGTCTCCGATAAGCCCGGAGGCGCTCGATTCCCTGAAGCGCGAGCTATCAGAACTCGAGGCGAAGTATCCATCGCTCGTGGTCAAGGATTCACCCACCCAGACCATTGCTGGGAGGCCGCTTGCCGCGCTCCGGAAGACCAAGCACGTTATTCCGCAGTGGTCCTTGAATGACGCGTTCACCGAAGAAGAGATCGAGGCCTTTGATACGAAAGTGCGCCGTGCTCTCGAGAAGGCTGGGGACGCGACCGTCCCTGAATACGTGTGCGAACTGAAGATAGACGGCCTCCATATCATCTTGACCTATGAGAGGGGCGAGCTCGTGCTCGCTGCGACGCGCGGCGATGGAACGATAGGTGAAGACGTGACGCATGCCGTTCGCACCATTCGCGACGTCCCCCAGACGCTCACGCGCCCTATCGACCTCATCGTCGAGGGGGAGATATACATGAGCCGCAAGGGATTCGAGAGGATGAATCATGAGCGCGCGGTGTCGGGCGATGCTTTGTTCGCGAACCCGCGCAATATCGCGGCAGGCTCGGTGCGCCAGCTCGATCCAGCGGTGACAGCCGCGCGTCCGCTGCATGCGTTCCTCTATGACGTAGAGCACACCAGCGAACCGGTGCCTCAGTCCCAGAGCGAGGAGCTCGATTACTTGCGCGGACTCGGGCTCCCGGTGAACCCTCACGAGCGGAAGGTGCAGAAGCCGGAGAGCATCGTCCGGTTCTGGAAGGAATGGGAGGGAGCGGCTCGCGAGAAGGAAGACTATCTCATCGACGGTATCGTGGTGAAGGTGGATTCTCGCCAGCAGCAGGAGCTCTTGGGTCACACCGGCAAGGGACCCCGCTACGCCATAGCGGTGAAGTTCGCCGCGGAACAGGTGACGACCGTGGTCGAGAGCATCGGGCTGCAGGTGGGAAGGACGGGCAAGCTCACGCCGGTTGCGAACCTGCGGGCGGTCTCGGTGGCTGGAACGACGGTCGCACGCGCAACGCTGCATAACGAGGATTTCATACGGGAGAAGGACATACGCGTCGGCGATACCGTTGTCCTGCAGAAGGCGGGCGATATCATTCCGGAAGTCGTGCAGGTACTTACCGAGTTCCGCACTGGCAAGGAGAAGAAGTGGAAATTCCCGACGACCTCATCGCTCTGCGGAGGGGATGGTGCGATAGAGCGGATTCCGGGCGAGGCCGCGCATCGCTGCGTGGTGCGGGGCTCTCCCGAGCAGCTCGCACGCAAGTTCGCGCATTTCGTCGGGAAGTCCGCGTTCGACATCGACGGGTTCGGTGCGAAGACGGTACGGTTCCTTCTGGAGGAGGGGATCATAGCCTCGTTCGATGACATCTTCACCCTCACCCATGACAAGCTGATAACGCTCCCAGGCTTCAAGGAGGTGTCCGTCCAAAAGCTCCTGGCGTCCATACAAGAGGCGCGTACGGTGCCGCTGAACCGCGTGCTCGTCGGCCTTTCCATCGATCATGTGGGCGAGGAGACTGCACTCCTGCTGGCACGTCATTTCAATACATTGAAGCGTCTTAAGGATGCGAGCCGTGCCGACCTCGAGGAAGTGCCAGGCATAGGCGACGTCGTGGCGCAGTCGGTAGCGTCCTGGTTCGATGACGAGGAGCATCAAGCGCTCATCGAGCGTTTGAGCGAGCAGGTGAAGATTACGCGCGTCGCGATGCCGGACAGGGATGGTGAATTCGAAGGGCTTACCATAGTCGTAACGGGCACGTTGCCTACGCTATCCCGCGAGCGCGCCGAGGCGATGGTGAAGCGCGCGGGCGGGAAGGTCGCGGGCATGGTCTCCCGCAAGACGACCTTTGTGCTGGCAGGCGAGAAAGCCGGCAGCAAGCTTGAGAAGGCGCACGAGCTAGGGGTTCCGGTCATCGACGAGCGGGAGTTCAAGAAGCGGCTCGGTCTGTGATAAAGTGGCGGCAATGGCTACTCCCGAAGACGTACAGAAGCTCGCGGCGCTCGCGCGTATAGAAGTGCCCGAGGCCGAGCTCGCCTCGTTTACTAAGGAATTCGACGCGGTCCTCGCGTACGTGGGAAAGCTCGATGAGCTCACGCTTGCGCACGAGACGCCGACTGCTGGTGTTGTCCGCAATGTGTTCCGCGAGGACGGCGAGCCGCATGAGGGGGGGAAATACACCCAGGCACTTGTCGAGCAGTTCCCGGACAAGGATGGCAACCATCTTCTCGTGAAGAAGATACTTACCCATGAGTAAGCTACTGAACGAGCTTTCCATAATCGAGGCGGGGAAGAAGCTCCGCGCCAAGGAGATAACGGTACACGAGCTGTGGGACGCGGTGGCAGCTGAAGCGGTTAAGCGCAATCCGGAATTGAATGCATACCTCGAGATCTTCGAAGCGGACGAGCAAGCGATAGCGTACGCGCAGAAGCGTATCGATGAGGAAGGGGACGCCGCCCCGCTCTTGTGCGGCATCCCGCTTGCGATGAAGGACAACATCCTCATCGAAGGCCATATCGCGAGCGCGGCCTCGAAGATGCTTGCGAACTATACGGCCACGTATGACGCGACCGTGACCCATAAGCTCAAAGAAGCAGGCGCGCTTTTCGTAGGGCGCACGAACATGGACGAGTTCGCGATGGGAAGCTCCACCGAGCACTCTGCATTCGGGAAGGTCCTGAACCCGCTCGATACTGCACGAGTTCCAGGCGGCTCGTCCGGCGGCTCGTCCGCTGCCGCTGCGGCCAACATGGCGCTCGCTGCGCTTGGTACCGATACGGGCGGCTCCATTCGTCAGCCCGCGGCCCACTGCGGACTCGTCGGTATGAAGCCGACGTATGGTGCGGTCTCGCGAAGCGGTCTCATCGCGCTCGGAAGTTCGCTCGACCAGGCAGGACCGCTCGCACGCACGGTAGCTGATGCGAAGGCGTTGTACGAAACCATTCGCGGGAAAGATCCCCTTGATTCGACGAGCATCGGGGACGATACCTATCCAAAGAAAGAGGTGAGAGAGAAACTCCGTATCGGGGTACCGATGCACCTTCTTTCCGAAGGGGTAGATGCGGATGTGCGTGCCCATTTCGATGCGACGCTCGATGCTCTTACGGCCGCAGGCCACGAAGTGACCGAAGTCTCGCTTCCGACCAGCGCGTCCGCACTCCCCGTGTACTACGTCATCATGCCGGCCGAAGCCTCCACCAACCTCGCACGCTTCGATGGTATACGGTACGGGCATGCTGCGCGCGGTAAGGACCTGCTCCAGGATTACATACAGGCGCGCACCGAAGGATTCGGTGCGGAGACCAAGCGCCGCATACTGCTCGGCACGTTCGTGCTCTCCTCAGGCTATATCGATGCGTATTACCGCAAGGCGGATGCCGCACGTCTCGTACTCACGAACGAATACAATGCGGCCTTCGCGGATGTGGATGTAATCGCGTTCCCGACCACGCCGTCGCCCGCGTTCAAGTTCGGCGAGAAGAGCGATCCGGTCTCCATGTACATCGAGGATATCTTTACGGTGACTGCGAACCTGACTGGCATGCCGGCCATTTCGGTACCGATGGGAACGGTAGTGCGCGAGGGAAGCACGCTTCCGACTGGCATCCATTTCACCGCGCCTCACGGAGCTGATGATCTTCTGTTCAAGATAGGTGCTGCAGTCACCGGCGAGACGCTATACTAGAGACTAATGGGAAGCGATTCCGATATCCATTTCCTCAACGTTTCCTACTTCTTCCGTCTTCTCTACGAGCTCTTCACGGGGGGTAGGGTCGGCGGGACTGGTGACGCATGGGGCGACTTCGTCGCGTTCACAGGCGCTCTTTGGGTGGTCGTGACCATCCTCTGCTTCTTTATATCGCTTGCCGCGCTTGCGGTGCTCATTCACTCCACTATCCGCATGCTTGAGACTAAGCGGCAGGAGGCACCGAAGTACGCGACGCAGCATCCTGCGGTCGTCGAGACCAAGCGCGACCATAACCGCTGGGCGCATGTCATGGAGCTTATCGAGAGCCCGCACGAGAACGATTGGCGACAAGCCATACTCGAAGCCGATATCATGCTCGATGACCTGCTTACGCAGCTCGGGTACCTAGGAACTTCGGTAGGGGAGAAGCTCAAGGCGGTGGACCCGGCGCACTTCAAGACCATCCGGGACGCATGGGACGCGCATATGGTGCGTAACTCCATCGCGCATGAAGGATCGGCGTACCAGCTGAACGACCACCTGGCGTATAGGACGATACACAAATATGAGGCGGTGATGCGGGAGCACGGCGAGATATAGATGTATGGGTTGCGAAGAGGGTTTTTGTGGCGTATAACATAGATATAGCGGGGTAGAGGAGAGGTACCTCGGGAGGCTCATAACCTCCAGACGCCGGTTCGATTCCGGCCCCCGCAACAAGAAGCAAAAGTCCGGCCCGTGCCGGACTTTTGCATTTCCAGTCGAGAGCGGTGACGTGCTTGCAAATACATTAGTATTCGCTAATATGTATTGATGAAGTTAAGGGAACTATGTAGCGCGTTCGGGAACCCGGAGCGGGTACGGCTCGTAGCGTGCCTTGCACGCGAGAGCACGGTGACCGGCCTCCTCGAGAAATGCGATCTGAGCCAGAGCGCTCTCTCGCAGCACCTCGCGGTGCTGCGTAAGACAGGAGTTGTGCGCACGCGCACGAGCGGCCGCCACGTCTATTACAAGACCGCCTCTCGCGACTATACGAACCTTGCACGAGCCGTCATTACTCTAACTACCTAATCGTATGAAGCATATTTCCGTATCGTCATTCAAAGAGGTCGTAGATGTAGAGAAGAACAATCCGTCGGTCGATTTTATCAATGTCTGTACGCCTGAGGAGTATAAGGAGAAGCATATAAGCGGGGTACGTTCAGTACCGCTTGATGAGTTGGAGCGTCATATAGCCGAGTTCAAGGATAAGAAGACCATCTACGTGCACTGCCGTTCGGGGCGTAGGGGCAGTACTGCGATAGAGAAGCTCTCTGCGCTCGGGATACAGGCCGAGCTGGTGAATGTGGAGGGCGGCCTGCTCGCCTGGGAACAGGCGGGGTACGGAACGGAACGGATTTCTTCACGACTTTCGCTCATGCGGCAGACACTCTTGGTCGCTGGCGCGCTTGTTATCCTCGCGCACGTGTTCGCCCTGCTCGCTTCGCCGCTGTGGCTTGCTCTCTCTGCCGTAGTGGGGGCAGGGCTCCTTTTTGCCGGGCTCACTGGCTGGTGCGGGATGAGCATGCTGCTTATGCGTATGCCCTGGAATAAGGACTAATTGAATCTGCCTATGCATCGCTATGAATCGTTCCTCAACCATCCTCCCTCCGTCAAGGGATTCTTCGACCACGCGACCAATACCGTGAGCTACGTGGTCGCGGACAGAGAGACCAAGCGATGCGCCATTATCGATAGTGTGCTTGATTACGAGCCGCATAGCGCAACCATTTCGTATGAGAGTGCAGACAGTATCATCCGCTATGTTGAAGAACACGGATATGCGGTCGACTGGATTCTTGAGACACATGTACACGCGGATCACCTCTCGGCGGCACCGTACCTAAAGGAGCGGCTGGGCGGGAAGATGGCTATCGGTGAACGAATTCTCGAAGTTCAGGAGGTGTTCGGCAAGGTGTTCAATGAAGGCACGGAATTCCAACGCGACGGAAGCCAGTTCGATCGATTGTTCAAGGAAGACGATACGTTTTCGATAGGGAATATCCCGGTACGGGTACTCTATACCCCGGGCCACACACCCGCAGACGTCACCTATGTGATAGGGGATGCGGTATTTCCGGGGGACACCCTCTTCATGCCGGACTATGGAACTGCACGTGTTGATTTTCCGGGTGGGAGTGCAAAGGATATGCATGCATCAGCCCAGAAGCTCTTCATGCTCCCTGAAGAAATGCGAATGTTCATGTGCCATGATTACCTTCCTGAAGGTCGTTCCGAATACCGGTACGAGACGACGGTCGGAGAACAGAAGCGCACCAATGTGCATTTGAACGCACGCACGAGCATTGAGGAATTTACTACGCTTCGCATACAGCGGGATACGACGCTTGGCGTACCGCGCCTCATAATTCCCTCGCTTCAGGTGAATATGCGTGCGGGGGAGATTACTCTCGATAGGGAGACGGGTGTTCCGTTCCTGAAAACGCCCATCAATAGCGTGTTCTCGAAGAAGGATCCTCGACGTTCAGTTAGAAGCATGCCTGTACCCAAAGGTTGATCTGGTGCCAATCCTGTCCTACCAGTGCAATAAGCAAGCGAAAGCCCGACGAAAGTCGGGCTTTCGCTTTTCCACCCAGAGATCCAACAGTCTAGCGGCGGCGCATCTGCATCACGCCCGGTCGGCTAGTCTGTCTTCGATAGAAGATTGTATATCCCGCTCAGGAAGAATGCAGCGATGTCAGCGAAGAACGACCATATGCTCGCGCTCCGTTCAGGTACCGCTTCTGGAAGCGCGAGTACGGCCGCTGCGGCTAATGTCCGCGCAGGAGGTCCAGGCACAACCTGCTCGCTCGTCCGAGAGATAGCCGGTTCCGTTACGGCTATCGGTAGCATGGGGAGAGGAGCTTCTGGAAATACCTCGACCGTGGTCGTCGCGCGCTCTGATTCCAAGGGGAGTGCCGCGACGAGGTGAGCCTCATCGTCTTCGACCTTTGGGGGTATGGATCTTTGATACTGGCCGAGCAGCTTGTTCCAGGTATCTTCTTCAAGGGCGGGTATCGCGTATGCGGTCGCCCATGCTCGTGTATTTCCGTCCGCTCCCTCCTCGAATCCACCATCAGCAGCCTGGAGCGATCGCAGGCACGCAAGCGGCGATATCCCGCTAGCCGAACGCCATCCGTCAGGAGAGTCGCCGAGCGCAACGATAGCCATGATACCCCAGCTGGTCGTGAAGCTGTTGCCGAAGCAGCCGTCCTGTCGCTGGTTTGAGGCGAGATAGTCCCGCGCTTTCGATACCGCGCTAGATACGCCCGGGAGAGCATCGAGGGGAGCGAGCGCCTGTATCGCTGCTGCGGTAAGGTCAGCGCTTTCCCATGAGCCGTTCGATTTCTGCCTGCCAAGGACGAAGGACGTGACTTCCTTCGTGATCTCATCAGCGTCGGTGTACCCGGCGTGAGAGAGCGCTATGAGCCCGAAGATATCGTCATTCACGAGCGAGGGGTCGCCGATCTGCGTGCCATCGAAGCGATCGGTTATTTCCTCGATCATCTCCTGCGGATCGATACCAAGCGACATAAGCGCCATCGCCCTTCGTTCGAAATCTGTCGCGGTCTCCAAGGGGTCGGACGCCGCAGTCAGGTACTTCTTCAGCGACTTCGTGGGGGCGCCCGTGCTCTTGAGCGCTATCGCAGCCCAATCCGTGAGCAGGGGATTCGGGAAGGAGCCGTCCGTCCGCTGATAATGAAGGAGGAACTCAAGGGCGCTAGCGACCGGATCCTCCTCAGGCTGAGGAGGTGCGGTGCTTCCGCTACCATTGTCCGTGTCTGGCGCGGGAAGGGCTGCATTCTCGACGTGCGTCGTGACGGGGCCTGCTGACAGGTACCCTTCCTTGGTCGCGGCGATCGTGAGTTCTCCAGCTACAGGAGGGACGTAGGCGAATGTTCCTGCGACATCGGCCTGATGCGACTCTTCGTTTATGAGGACGATGCTTCCTGGTGCAGGCTCCCATACAGGGTTGAAGCTCGTATCGAATCCGAACTGCAGCACGGACACAGTTGTCGTGCTATTCGCGACGAGCGTGTCCGGCGAGAGGGACACGCGCAGCGGGAATCGTTCAATCGTAAGGAGTAGTGATTCACCCTCGTGAAGCTCGTGCGCGTTAAGCGCAGTCGCTCCGAAGGAAAGATCCGAGAACCAGTTCCAGTACGCGCTTGCGGCATGGTCGTTCGCCACCCCTCCGATCGAGTCGATGAACGCGTCATTCCCGTACCAGGACCATCGCGTGGCAACGCCCGATTGCTCGAGGGCGCAGTATCCGCTGATGGACTCCGTCGCGTCGCCCGGGGAACGCGGGCACGCGGTCACGGTCAGCGGTCCATCGAAGAGCGTTTCGCTGTGGCTCTCGATGCTGAGCCGAATCGAGATCGCTGGCGCAGGCGCATCAATTGGTTCGGTCGAGGTACCGCTCTCCATCATAGGCTCGGCCGAGGTGGTGCTCTCGACGATCGGCTCGACCGGAATTTCAATGGGATCCGTGATCGTTCCAGGCGAGGTCGTGGCAATCTCGTCGGCACGCACTCCGAGCGGAGCGCTTACGGAAAGAACGGCCGCGAGAGCGATGAAGAGGAATCTATTCATAGCGCCATTCGATACGGTCGCCAGGGACTACCGGAGCACTCGACATCCCGACGGAAGAGCGCGTTCCATTAATATGCAGCATCCAATATTCGCCGTTCTCGTTCCGTACTCCGTTCACTGATTCAAGGAACGAACCAAGCGTTGGGTACTCCTTGCTTGTGAAGGCGAGAGAACCGTCCGCCCGCTTTTCCTGCATGAGGGTCTCTACGGTTCCTGTAGCCTCCGCGACAAAAACGTAGGAACGGTCAGGGACCGCATCGCGAATCTTTCCTGCAGGCGAGTCCGTATGCGGGGGCGCCGCATGCATATGCCCGTCCGCTCCGTGCGGCTGCGTAGGAGGATAAGGCCCGCTAGCCTCAAGGGCTAGCAGAGTGCCGGCTATCCCTGCTGCAAGCGCGACGCTGCCGACCATGAGCGTTCTATGCCGCATACGTAGAGTGCGCCGGCGCCGGGTACGGCTTCAGTACGAGCGCGAGCGCAGCGAGCAGCGCCGGCGTATAGATGAAGTCGCCGATAAGCATGTTCTTAAGGAAGGGAAGGCCAAGCGTGTACGAGGCCATGAGCCCTCCGATATCCTTCGGGTACCAGGGCGTGAAATACCACACAGCGGCATTCGTGACGAGGAAGAACAGTAGCGAGGCACCCGCAAGCGCGAGAGCCTTGTTGCCGACGCTTCCTGAACGCGCGAAAAGGATTCCAGCTCCCGCGATCAGGAGGAAGGTGCCGTAGACGGAGAGCATCACCGGCAGTTCGTAACTACCAATGAGCGCGTCGGACACCAGGAGAAGGGACAGTGCGAGCACGAGCGACATCCGCGGCCCGAGATACAGCGCGCCCGCGAATATGACCGCGGTCAATGCCGTCATGTCCGGCGGATGCGGAATGAAGCGCGAACCTATGCCGAGCGCCAGGAGCGCGCAGAATAGAGCGATACGTGCGGTCATCGAGAGGGAGATATTCATAGGCGTTTTCAGTTAGTCGGGGCAGGCACGTCGATCTCGCAGGTGCCCGATACGCAGGCAAGCTCCTTCGCTCCGGTAGTGGCGTCCTCCGTTTCGTAGCGGACCAGTTGGGCGAAGTCGATAGCGGGGAAGACGGAGGCGAGCTCAAGGTACCGCTCCTTGCTTATCTCCTCGTACGGCGCGAGTTGGTAGACATGCTCGCTTTTGGGCAGGAACGACAGCCCGCCGACGATGTCCCAATGCGCATAGACCCACTCGCCGACCGCGAACCATTCATCGGCGGCTATGGTGACGGTCACTGAAGGGTTGTGCTCGCAATACTCCTCCTTCACCATCTTCCAATACTCAAGCTGATCGAGCGCGGTGTGATCGCCCTTAACGGCAGCGTCTTCCGGCGCTTTCACCGGGAACTCGAGCACCCACGTCGTGGCGGTATCCTTCGTTTGCCCGACTTCAGGCACGCAAGGGACGCCCGCGTCCTCAAGGAGCCGCTTGAGCGGATTGTGTCCCTCGATGCGCACGCGCCGCAGGTAGTATTTAGAATGCCGCGGGTGCATGCCGGATGCGCAATCGAAGAGCTGCGAGCCGTTGCCGGACGGCTTCACTGCCGTGATCGCCGTGGAAGGATTGATGCCGAAGCGCTTCGCATAGATTTGGTTCGTCTCGAGGGCCACTTCCTTGAGAGCGCGTTGGACGCCAGGATCGCGTACGGCCGCATTGTCCCATTGCCCGGTCATGGACACCCCGAGCAATGCCTCCTCTTCGCAATTCTTCTTCCATTCGGGCGAAAGGTACGGGAAATCAGTGAGCGATGCTTGATAGGTGCCAAGGATGGTCGCGATACGCACCTTCGCAGCCAGGGTCTCGAGCGTATCCTCAGGGCGCACCACGACTTCGCTCAGGTTGCAGAATTGTTTGGACTTGAGGATGATCTCGCCGCACGGGTTCGTGCCGCTTCGGGCGAGGTCCTTCGCGAAGAGCGGCCACCTGCGTGCGGGCAGCTGCTTCTCAAGGCTTCCGCGATTGAAGATGCCGCGCTCGCCGGACCCGCTCTTCGCCAGGTTGAGCCACTCCTCCATGAATTCGATTGCCGTCGGCTTCTCGTTATAGACCGCGGAGTTATTCGCCATAGCGCGCTGCGGATTCGTCAGGTAGAACTGGCCGTTCTTCGCCTCGCGCATCTCTATATCATCGAGGTCGGAGAGGGAGATGAGAGCGCTTCGGCGCACGCCTCCAGCCACTACGATCTCGCCGATCTTGCAGACCAGGTCGTGCACATCGAGCGTGGAGAGATGGCGTCCTTGGTGCTCCAGCATGCGCTCGCGCGCGAACTCAAGGAGATTCTTCAAGGGTTCCGGTCCCGAGGCCCGTCCACCCATGGTCTTGAGGCGCGCTCCTCGCGGGCGGATATGGCCGTAATCGAAGGAAACGTCCGAGCCAGACGCCCAGGCGTCCATGCCGTACGCAAGCGCATCCGCCCAGCCCTCCTTGCTATCTTCGATCACGTATTGGGGAAGGGTAGCGCCGGTCTGCTGTTCGATTACCGGAAGCGCCTCGACGGTCTGGCGCTCCACCGAGAAGCCGACGCCTGTTCCGCACATGGAGATGTACATTATTTCGGCGAAATCCTGCCAGCATGCGGGCGCTATGAACGAGCAGTTGTAGACGCAGACATTCGATGTCCGGGCCGGCGCGCCGGCGCTCCACAGGAGCCGCATCGATCCCATCGCCTTCATAGCGAGCATGTACTCGCGTACTTCCTGATACTCGTCCTGCGTAAGCCTGTCGCCCAGGTTCTCCCGCATGAATGATATATAGCGGTCGACCGTCTCGACCCAGGCTTCGCGCCGGCCCTGGTCGTCGAGCCATCTGGAATACGTGCTGTAGTAGACGAATTCGGAGAGCTGGTTGGGGAAGTATTCCTTACTCTTGGAAACGACGGCGCGGATGGCGGGCGATACGTCGGACGCTTCCTTGCGCAGCTTCGCGTGATGCTCGCGATACAGGATGTACGCCTTGGCGGTCGCGACGTACCCGGCCTTCATGAGTTCCGCCTCGACTATATCCTGCACCTGCTCCACCGAAGGCACCGTTCGCGCGCCTTGTTCGAGCGCGCCTTGGAGTGAAGCCGCGACCGATCGTGCGACGGTTATCGATTCCTCGCTCGATCCTTCGCTCGCTGCCGCAAGCGCTTTCGCGATAGCACGGGCAATCTTTTCAAGCTCGAATGGGGCGCTCGACCCATCTCGCTTGATGATCGAGGCGGGGTATGTGGATTTCGTTCGTGGCATAAAAGTAAGGTGATATATTGATAAGCGTCTATGGGTTTATCAGTGTATCAATAGATGGTCATCTATGAATCAAAAAAAGGTGGGGACAACGAAGAAGCCGGCAAGCGAGCGCACGTATAAGAGGCCTGCATGGGTTAAGAAATCGGTTACCTCGGAAGAGGAGCTTTGCCCGGACTGCTTTAAGGTGGTCGGTTCGAAGAGCCGGTATACGCTCGTGTGCCTCCTGGGGAAGGAAGCGAATGGAATGACCGTCTCGGCGCTTACCAAAAAACTTAAGCTTGCCCAGCCGACCGTGACCCATCACCTCAATGCGTTGCGTTCCGTCGATGCCGTCGAGAGCACCGACCAGGGGCGCGAGCGGGTCTATCGCCTTAACCGGAGCGCGCATTGCTTCGACGAATGTAAAATCCCTTTCTAAATCCTATTTATGCTGCAATTGCTCTCGTACACCTGGTCGTACTTCGTCCAAGCTGCTGGATTGTTCATCGCCTTCATCTTCGCTGGCATCTTCATCTATCTCTCGTTGCGGCACCTACGGTGGTATTCGATGCGCATTGCGCTCGTCGTCGTGTTCCTCGCCGTTTCGATCGTGTTCTATGTACCCAATGGGTTGCCGCGGAATCTCGAGTACCCACTTTCTCTCATTACGTACGGGCCGGCAGAAGGGCCGGTACTCCCGCTGTCGAATGTGTGGGGATTGCTCACTCATTTCGATGAGATCGAACGTGTGGATGATATCGCTCGCGACCCGAACGAAGTCCCGCCACCAATCGAGCGGACGGTATCCGAACGCGTGAAAGTAGAACTAACCGCAAAAGAAGTCATCGCTGAGATGGCGCCAGGGGTATTCGTTAACTACTGGACCTTTGATGGGAAGATCCCGGGACCGATGCTCCGCGTTCGCGAGGGCGACACGGTCGAGCTTACGCTCCATAACGATCCGACCAGCTTGCACCACCACAATATCGACTTGCATGCGGTCACGGGTCCTGGTGGTGGAGCAGTGTCCACTATGGTCGCGCCGGGGGAATCAGCCACCGTCACCTTCAAGGCGCTTCATCCCGGACTGTTCGTCTACCATTGCGCGACGCCGAACGTCGCGAACCACATGACGCATGGCATGTACGGCTTGATCCTCGTAGAGCCGGAAGAAGGATTGGCGCCCGTAGATAACGAATATTACGTAATGCAGGGAGAATACTATGCGACCGGGGGCATGGGTCGAAAGGGCCTCCAGCTCTTCGACGCCAAGGCGATGCTTGATGGCAACCCTACGTACGTCGTCTTCAACGGCAAAATCGGCGGGCTCTCGGATCGTATGCAGGCGAACACTGGCGAAACCACGCGCATTTACTTCGGCAACGGCGGCGTGAACCTCGTATCGTCCTTCCACGTCATCGGAGAAGTATTCGATCGGGTGTTCCCAGAAGCATCATTGACTTCCATTCCGCATACCGATGTTCAAACGACCATCGTTCCTGCGGGCGGCGCCTCGGTCGTGGAGTTCGATACGCAGGTTCCAGGGAACTATGTGTTAGTCGATCATGCGCTCGCACGCATGGAGAAGGGAGCGTGGGGAGTCCTTACGGTATCGGGGGAAGAGAATAAGGAAATATACGATGGCGTCATCGTTCCGGGGCATGGGCACTAAGCGAACGCGTTTCTAACCCCTCGGGAACCGCATCGATTGCCCTGGGGTACAATATTCCGGTCATATGTCTCTGGTCTCCCATCTCCTTGTATTCCTGCTTTCGATAGGGGTCGTCTGGTTCTTCGCGGGCGTCCTTCTCGATACCGTGGGGCGCATCTCCATGCGGCTCTGCCGCTCGGGGTTTGGAACTGCGTTCTTCCTGCTCGGATTCCTCACTTCCATTAGCGAGATATCGGTCGCCATGAACGCGGGGCTCGCCGGAGTGCCTGGGGTCTCCGCCGGCAATCTCGTCGGCGCATCGTTCGTCATCCTCCTGCTCATCGTTCCATTCCTCGCGGTCGCCGGTAACGGCATATCGCTCAAGGGACTGGTCTCGAAGGAGATGCTCGCGTTCACTCTCCTAGTCGTCCTGCTCCCGGTGCTCCTGCTCGCGGACGGGCGCGTGACCATGCTCGAGGGCGCGTTCGCCGTCCTGGCGTACGCGGCGCTCGCGTACTCGATACGGAACCGCCCCGAGGCTACCGAGACGAACGTATGCATACCAGAAGCCGCAGGCGGCAAGCGCGGTCTCCTCATCGATACTGGGAAGATACTCTTGAGCGCCGGAGCGATATTCGTCGCATCGCATTTCCTCGTCGAGCAGACCGTCGAGGTCGCGCGCCTTATTGACGTACCATCTTCGCTTATCGGGCTCATCCTGCTCTCGGTGGGGACCAATATCCCCGAGATCGTCATCGCGGTCCGTGCTGTGCTCGAGAAGCGCAAGGACATCGCGTTCGGTGATTATCTGGGCTCCGCTGCTGCGAACGTTCCCATCTTCGGAATGCTCGCGCTCTTGTCAGGGGGATTCGTCGTCGAGAGCAGCGAGTTCGTAGCATCCGCACTCCTTATGTTCGTAGGATTCACCGCGTTCTATTTCTTCGCCCGTTCTCGTTCAATCCTTTCGCGTAGAGAAGGTGTAGCCCTGCTTCTCTTCTATGGGGTATTTCTCGCTATCCAGTTCGTGAACCTTGCCCGGTTCGCGGTGAGTTAGCGCTTGTCGACTATACGTGGAGCGCCGTCCCAGCAGGAAGGTGGAGCGAAACGTTCGTGCCGACGCCCTGCGTGCTTTCTATGAAGATACGGCCGCCATGCTGCTCGCTAATGCGCTTGGCTATCGATAGCCCGAGTCCGCTCCCAAGTACGGGAAGCGGCACGTTCGTGCCTCGATAGAAGCGATCGAAGACACGCGCTAGCTCGGATTGCGGTATGCCGATGCCGGTATCGCGGATAGCGATTCTGATCGTCCCCGCATCCTGTCCGAGGGAGAAGGAAAGCCGCCTATCCCCGTCTTCCCGCATATAGTTGAGGGAATTACTCGCGATATTCAGCACCGCCTCCCGCAATCGCTTGTCGTCGCCGCAGATCATGATTCCGCTCGGTATATCGCTCTCTATCCGCACATTGGCCGCAGCAATGATGCCGACCTCGTCCACGATATCCCGAAGCAGCAGGGAGACGTCGAAGGGAACATGTTCCTGTGCGGGCTCACCATCGAGGCGCGCGAGGGCCAGGAGGTCATGAATGAAGCCGGAGAGCTCGTTCAGCGCGAGCTCAAGCGCTTCCGTTTCCTTGTCCTGCGACTTGAGCTGTTCGAGCTTCGCTCGGAAGACGGTAAGGGGCGTCTGGAGATTGTGCGAAAGATCGACTATCATCCTCCGTTCGTACGCCTGCGCCCTGCGAAGCGCACGCGTACGCTTAGCGACAATGCGTTCGAGCTCGTTCGCGTGCTCTTTCGTCTTCGTATGGAGATGCGCACGATGGAAGGCGGTTGCTGCCTGGTACGAGAACGTCTTGAGGAGTTTGAGGTCATTCTCGCTGTACGGCTTTCCGGAAAGCCGCTTCTCGAACGATATGGTACCGATGGTGTGCGTGCCGATGACGATGGGTATCGCCACGATATGTTCGGTAGCGAGTGCATCGAAATCAGGGGTATCGATACCGTGCTCTTCGGAGAATCGGATGGTGACCGATTCGGCCCTGAGTATCTTCGCAAGGCTTTTCTCAGACTCGCGTATGAGGTCGCTGAACTCGAGGTTCGTATAGAGTATCTCGCTGAGTGAATGCAGGATTTCGGCATGGTCGTAATCATCGTTCTGGACGATGGAACAGAAACCCGTCCACCAAGAACGAGCGAAAGCAAGGATACCGAGTGCGGTCGGCCTTTCAGGTGACTCCATCCGCTGAATCGTTACCTAGTCGTGCAATACGTCATTACCCAGAATGATACGAAGCCATTGTTAAAATTTTCCTGGAGAAAAGATAAAGAAATCTTTAGGTGCCCATGCGATAGCCTCTTCCGGAAATGGTCTGGATAAGGCTATCCCGCCCCCGGTTTCCCATCTTCTTCCGAAGCGAGAGGATATGGGACTCGATGGTGTTGGAGAAGATATCGACTTCCATGTCCCATACATGCTCGAGTATCATGCCGCGCGAAAGTACGATACCGGGATTCTTCATGAGATAGCGCAGGAGCATGTATTCTTTGCGCGTAAGGCGGATGTCGCTTTCTCCCTTGCGGACGATGCCTGACCTCGTATCGAGTACGATGTCCTCTATCTGGAGGATATCTCCCTCGAGCGGTTGCGGCCGGCGGAGCAATGCGCGCGAGCGGGCCATAAGCTCCTCAAGTGCGAAGGGCTTGGCGAGATAGTCGTCCGCGCCGGCATCGAGCAGCTCCACCTTATCCAGCGTATGGCTCCGGACCGATACGATGAGTATGGGCATGAGGCGGCCGGCTGCGCGGACCTCTCGGCACACCTGCGCACCCTCCTTCTTCGGCAGCATGTTATCGAGCACGATGAGGTCGTAGTCGTTCGTGCGGGCGTAATAGGAACCACGCTCGCCATCGCTCGCGACATCGACTACGAAATACTCCGCCTCGAAGGATTCCTTGAGGAAGTCTGCGATCTGCTGCTCATCTTCGACGACAAGAACTCTCATGCGGCTATGTTGAGTGGATTGTAACAGGGAGCTTCGCGAATGGGACGAAGGAAAGAGGTGTGGTGGGCATAGCGAGACGATTACTATTCCAGATTTCCTTTATATAAATTCCAGGAAATGATGATGAGGCCTGCAGGAAAATGATAGCGATACATATGGCTAAACCAGAGGAGAAACGAAGGGCTATCGAACTGAGGCGGAAAGGGATGAGCGTTAAGGAAATAGGCCGGGCGATAAAAATCGCTCCCAGCACGGTCAGTTTGTGGCTTCGAGATATCGAGTTAACACCGGAGCAAAAGGAGGTACTTCATGCGAAACAGATAGTGGCAGGCCATCGCGGACGGATGATTGGGGCTGAGATGAATAGAATGAAGCGATCGAATCGTCTGAAAGTCGCGCAGGAAGAAGCTATCAACATTCTGCCTGATCTTACGGATAGGGAGCTGTTCCTAATCGGGATAGGCTTGTACTGGGGAGAGGGCGTTAAATCGAACTCTGGGTCGCTCGCTCTGATAAATTCAGACCCACGGGTCATTCAACTCATGAGTCGTTGGTTCATGGAATGTCTCGAGGTGGAGAAGTCTCGTTTCATGCCACGGATATTCATAAGCGACACGCATCGCGACCGCGAGACAGACATTCTACGGTTTTGGAGCAAGGCTCTCGATATTCCGATTAGTCAATTCCGACGCACCACCTTCCTAGATAGAGGGAAAAAGATTTACGAGAACCGCGATGTGTATTATGGTGTTCTGGCATTGCGTGTCTCAAAGGGTACAGATATTAGAGACAAGATATTGGCCTATATAGAGCGCATT
This sequence comes from uncultured Candidatus Saccharibacteria bacterium, assembly GCA_964434255.1. Lineage (GTDB taxonomy): Bacteria > Patescibacteriota > Minisyncoccia > Phycocordibacterales > Phycocordibacteraceae > C7867-001. The sequence continues at coordinate 127,068 of CAYSUL010000001.1, read as the reverse complement.
GCTCAAATCGAGAATTGCCGACGTAGCTCAGTTGGTTAGAGCGTAGCACTCATAAAGCTAAGGTCGCAGGATCGTTCCCTGCCGTCGGCACCAGAGTTGTCTATAGTCTGATTCCAGGCTATATTCGACTCGTGCGCGTTAGTCGGTTAAGGGATTGATATTCAGCATAGTGCGGTCGTAGCTCAACTGGTTAGAGCATCCGCCTGTCGATTAGGCAGCTTCTTGTTCGAAAGTCAAGTTGAAACTCTCTGGGATATCGGTGAATGCTAAGTCCTGGTCTACCAGGATATGCGAATACCGAGGGAACCCCCTCACTCGGAGGGGGGCGCCGTAGAGACTAGATACCGGAGCACCTACGGGGAAACCTATGGTGAAGATATAGTCCATGCCCCTACGAAAGTAGGGGGGTAGCATGCACGCGGAAGGTTGCCGGTTCAAGTCCGGTCGACCGCGCACTTCACAAAACCGTCCATGTGGGCGGTTTTGTGTTTGCAAGAAACTACTATCGAAAGCTAGTTTCAGCCAGCAGCGGCAAATGGTCCGAGAAAGAAGCGGCGTCAGGTATGGATGATGTCGGAGCGTGGAAGTGATCCGATAGGAAAAGTACCGAGAGTGAATGGACCGGCTTCCATGACGGGAAGGTGGGGAGCGCGACTATATGCGCGAAGCCCGCAGTCCGCAGTATCTCGAACGCTTCGTGATCGCGTTCATTGAAGTCCCCGCCGAGTATGACGGGCTCGTCGCGTTCCGTAATGATGCGATGGATATCTTGTATCTGCTTCGCGCGTGCGATGTTGCGTATGCCCAGGTGCGCAACGAATACATGCACCCGTTGCTCCTCGACATGGACGATGATCTCTCCCATAACGCGGGGGATAGTCCCGATGGAAAGTGGGTGCGTCTCCGTATGGGTTATCGGATACCGAGAGAGAATGGTGTTCCCCTCGACCACGAGCGGGGCAATGGTACGGGTCGGGAAGAACCTGGTATGCGGAATACCCGAGTATTCACTGAGGGTTTCGCTCTGAGGAAGGAAGCCTGAACGAAGGCCTCGGTCGTCCACTTCCGTAATGAGGGCGATATCGATATCCTCAGCAGCGACAAGCGCCCCTGCTTCGCGTACATACTTCGCTCCGTGCGGAAGGACGTATTTCCATCCCGAGGTGGCATATTGGCCGTAGCCTTTCGTGGTGCCGATGCCGGACTGGAGATTTATCACGGCTATGCGCATTCTGATCCAGTATATGGAGAGGTGGTGGGGGAATGGTGAAGTTTGAAAAAGTACCGGAAATGCCGTAGTCTGCGAAGGTCGCCTTCGGGCGACATCGCCGATGTAGCTCAGGGGTAGAGCAACTCCATGGTAAGGAGTAGGTCGGCAGTTCAATTCTGCCCATCGGCTCAACTCGAATTCAACTATTCTTCATGGTCAGTAGTATTAGCTACGGAGACTCAACAGCAAGAGCATGAATATCATCACCCCCTCCCGGATAGCGCTCGGCCTATTCACGCTCGCATACATCGTCATTGCGGTGTTCTATTTCATATCGGTAGGGAACACGGAGTTCTTGGGATATATCGCTGCGGTTGCCCTCATATTGGCGCTCGTCGCCTGCACGCTCAAATGGACGTGCCTGCCCGATTGGCTCCTCTGGATGCTCTCGCTCCAGATGCTCCTCCATATACTCGGTGGCGGCATACAGGTGGCGAATGACGTCCTCTATAACTATGTGGTCATGCCGCTCGATAATCCGACCGGGCTCACGTTCATCAAGTTCGATCAGATAGTTCATACGTATGGCTCCATCATCGCGGCACTCGCCGTCTATTTCTTCCTCGCCCGCGACGGGAAGTTCCACCCCATCGGTCTCGCGCTCCTGACCATATTCGGTGCGATGGGCATCGGCGCCGCGAACGAGATAATCGAGTTCATAGCGAAGCTCACCATCCCGGACACCGATGTTGGCGGCTACTACAACACCGCGATCGATCTCGTCGTGAATCTCATCGGAAGCATCATCGGTACGCTTATCGGCCTGTTCTACTGGAAGAAGCACGCGTAATTTCATATTTTCATTATCTCTATCTGGTATAGAGGTGGGGTATGCCGAACCCGAAGAAGCCGAGGACGCCCTGTCTCGCTTGTGGCGGAGAAACTCCGCGTTCCACTTATAAATATTGCAGCAATAAGTGTCAGTTCGTATATCAAAACAGGATATTTATAAAGCGATGGAAATCTGGGGAAGTAGCTGGACTGACTAGTATTGGCTTGGTCAACAAGACAGTCAAAAGGTATTTACGTGAGAAGTTCGAAAATAAATGCTGTGTGTGCGGATGGTCGGAAAAGAACCCAAAAACAGGAGAGGCGCCGCTCGTGGCGGATCATATTGATGGTAATTGGAGGAATAATTCTGAAGGGAACCTACGGCTTCTCTGTCCGAATTGTGATGCACTTACCACCACGTTTGCTGCCTTAAACAAAGGTAAGGGTAGGCCCAACCGAGCTATCAGTAATCGTGCGAAGGAGGCAGGCCTTCTTTATAGAAAACGCTCTCGCAAGAATTCGGGATTATGATATATTCCCTACACTTCGCCGAAGTAGCTCAGTTGGTAGAGCGTTCGCATCGTAAGCGAAATGTCGGGAGTTCGAATCTCCCCTTCGGCTCCAAAGCAGGTGCTATCCTTATTGCAGGTGTAACCCGCAACAGCATGCAGAGAGGTTTCCCCATGCGAGTCTCCCTCGAATTCGTGGATGCGAGCGGGGCAATGGTCTTCCGCGACTGCACGACCGAACCGGCTTTTACAAAACTTCTCACTACTCCGTCTCCGGCAGACACGCGATATTGGATCAGTGGCGATTCCCATCCGTATTACCTCGTGTTGGCAGAACCATTCGATCCAGAGGAGTGCGTAGTTGGCGGGCTCATCCGTCTCCAGCGCTCCGCCGGTCTCAATTAGCGACTGCGGCGCCCTCGGGCGCCGCTTTGCTATACTCCCTCAATGAATCCCGAGGAGCGGATGAAGGAGATAGAGGCGCTCATGGCGAGTCCTGACTTCTGGGCGGATAAAGACGAAGCGCAGCGCCGTGTCGCTGAATACCAATCACTCAAGGAGGGAGGGGATGGAGACTCGCTCGACGGCGGGAGCGCGACCCTCGCGATACTCGCAGGCGCGGGTGGCGATGATGCGGAGGACTTCGCTGCCATGCTCCGCCGTATGTACGAGGGATACGCGAAGTCGAAAGGATGGAGCGTGCTCGAACTCCATGCGAACGAGAACAATCATGGCGGGTTCCGCAACCTTCTCCTTGAAATAACGGGGAAGGGGGTATACGGGAGGCTGAAGAACGAAGCGGGCGTACATCGTCTCGTGCGTATCTCGCCGTTTAACGCCAACGACAAGCGCCAGACCTCATTCGCGCTGGTCGAGGTGCTCCCGAAGCTCGATGCACAGCACAAGGTGGAGCTCCGGTCGGACGACCTCGATATCCAGTTCGCGAAGTCAGGGGGAGCTGGCGGCCAGAACGTGAATAAGCGGGAGACCGCGGTGCGTATTACCCACACCCCGAGCGGCGTATCGGTCCATGTGTCGAGCGAGCGGAGCCAGCTCGCCAACCGGGAGAAGGCGCTCGAGTTCATCCAAGCGAAGCTGTTCCGTATGGAGGAGGAACGCCGCGAAGCCGAGGCGAAAGGCCGCTCCATAGCGCCGTCCACTGCCAACGAATGGGGCTCCCAGATGCGTTCCTACGTCCTGCATCCGTATAAGATGGTGAAGGACCACGAGACGGGGCACGAATCCGGTAATCCGGACGCCGTCCTTGCGGGTGACCTGGATGATTTTATAGACGCTTCCCGCGAGGGTGGGGTATAATGCTTTCCGTTGTTTAACCTATGATCTATTTCGACCGGGTCACCAAAATACATCGCGACGGGACTTCCGGGCTCGATGCGGTGACCCTCAAGATAGCGCCTAAGGAATTCGTCTCCATCGTCGGTCACTCAGGAGCAGGGAAGACCACGCTCCTCCGTATGCTGCTTGCTGAGGATCGGCCTACCGAGGGCTCGGTCTTCTTCGAAGACATCGATGTGCATGCCGTACCGCGCAGCGCGCTTCACCACTATCGCCGGAAGATAGGCATGGTGTTCCAGGACTTCCGACTCATCCCGCATAAGACCGCGTATGAGAACATCGCGTTCGCAATGGAAGCGGCAGGCCGGCCTCAGGAGGAGATAGACTCCGACGTTCCGCACATCCTCGGCCTCGTCGACCTGACGGACAAGGCATGGCACTTCCCGCACCAGCTCTCAGGCGGGGAGCAGCAGCGCGTCGCTATCGGTCGCGCCATCATCAATCAGCCGGACGTCATCGTGGCCGACGAGCCGACGGGCAACCTCGACCCGATGAACACGTTCGAGATCATGGATATCCTCAAGAAGATCAACGAACTCGTGGGCACCACGGTGCTCATCACGACGCATAATAAGGGCGTCGTGGACTCCCTCGGCAAGCGTGTGGTGACGATGGACAAGGGACGGATTATCCGCGATGACCTGCAGGGTCAGTACGTACTATAGATTTTATGCTTTGGACCTCACTTAAACGGATAGCATCGAGCGGCGCGAAGAACTTCGCCCGGAGCGGGGCCGTATCGTTCGCGACCGTGCTCATCATGACGGTGACGCTTGTCATCGTCGGCTTCCTCATCTTCCTTTCCGCGCTCCTCACCCACACGCTCGCGCTCGTGCAGGACAAGGTGGACGTGAACGTGTACTTCACCGTCGACGCAGCCGAAGGAGACATCCTTGCCATCCAGGACTCGCTGGAGGAGTTGCCAGAAGTAGCGACCGTCACCTATACGTCACGCGACGCGGCGCTCGAGGAATTCAAGACCCGCCATGCGAACGACCAGCTCACGCTTCAGGCGCTTGAGGAGCTCGGTGAGAACCCGCTCGGGGCATCGCTTGCTATAAAGGCGAAGGATCCGAGCCAGTACGAGTCCATCGTGAACCATCTCGCTGACGACCCGAGCGGTACCGACATCGTCGATCGTATCAACTACTACCAGAACAAGTCGGTCATCGACCGCCTTACGGGCGCCATAGAGACTATGGAGAAGGCAGGTCTCTTCGTTGTCATCTTGTTCGCCGGCGCTTCAGTCATCATCGCACTTGCGACCATCCGCCTCGCGATATACAGCGCACGCGACGAGATTGCGGTCATGCGGCTCGTGGGAGCATCGAATATGTACATCCGGGGTCCATTTATCGTGGCCGGTATCCTCTCGGGAATCATGGCTGCTGTCATAGCGCTCCTCCTGTTCTATCCTGCGACGTGGTACGCCGGGAGCGCGCTCTCAAGCTGGCTCGGCGGATTCAACCTCTTCGACTACTACGTCTCGAACTTCGCGATGGTGTTCGGCATACTCGTGGGCTCCGGCATCTTGATAGGGGCGCTCGCTTCGTGGCTCGCGGTGCGTAGGTATCTGAAGGTCTAGGTATGGCGAAGGAAGGTCATAAGTACATATTCGTTCTGGGCGGCGTGATGAGCGGCGTGGGCAAGGGCATCGCCACCTCCTCAATGGGGCTCATTCTCAAGGAGCGCGGGTACGACGTGAATCTCGTGAAGATAGACCCGTACCTCAATGTGGACGCGGGCACCATGAACCCGACCGAGCACGGCGAGGTGTTCGTGCTCAAGAGCGGGCTCGAGACCGACCAGGACATGGGCAACTACGAGCGCTTCCTCGGACGCGATCTGGGTCCTGAGGACTACATGACGAGCGGTATGGTGTACCAGTCGGTCATCAACCGCGAGCGCGCGCTCGGCTACAAGGGCAAGTTCGTCGAGGCTATCCCGCACGTCCGTGATGAAATCATCGAGCGCCTGGAAACGGCGGCTGCACACAACGGCAGCCGCATCTCCGTTATAGAGATAGGCGGGACGGTGGGCGACTTCCAGAATGCGCTCTTCATCGAAGCGGCACGCGTGATGCGTCTCAAGAAGCCCGACGACGTGCGTTTCGTGCTCGTTTCATACTTGCCGGTGCCTAATACGATAGGGGAGATGAAGACCAAGCCCACTCAATCGGCCGTCCGCGAACTTAACTCGTATGGAGTGCAGCCGGATTTCATCCTTGCGCGCAGCAACAACACGATGGACGAGAAGCGGAAGGAGAAGCTCGCCATCTGGTGCAACGTGCGCCCTGACCACATCATCTCGGCACCTGACGTCGCGAGCATCTATGACGTGCCGCTCAACTTCGAGAAGGATAATCTCGGCGACTTGCTCCTCGATGCGCTTTCGCTCCCGAAGGACAAGGCTGCCGATTTCTCGGACTGGAAGGAGTTTGTGGACAGGACGAAGGTGGAGAAACCGACGGTGAAGATAGGTATCGTCGGGAAGTACTTTGATACGGGCGATTTCGTGCTCTCAGACGCCTATCTTTCCGTCATCGAGGCGCTCAAGTTCTCGGCTGCTGCAGTCGGCGTTAAGGCCATCATCGAATGGGTGAACGCCAAGGATATAGAAACGAAGGAAGATGCTGAGAAGCTTGAGCAGTATGACGGCGTCATCGTACCGGGCGGGTTCGGCGAGACCGGGATAGAAGGGAAGATAAAGGCGGCGGAATATACGAGGACGCACCGTATCCCGTATTTCGGCCTCTGCTATGGCATGCATATGCTCGTTATCGAGTACGCACGCAATGTGCTCGGGCTCGAGGGAGCGCACACGGTGGAGATAGACCCGAATGCTGCGCACCCGGTCGTCGACGTGATGCCGGACCAGAAGGCGCTTATCGCCGAGGGGAAGTATGGCGGCACTATGCGCCTCGGTTCGTATCCCGCGCACCTCACGAAGGGCACTATTGCGCAGGAAGCATACGGAGCTGACGTCGTAGAAGAGCGCCATCGCCATCGGTACGAGATAAATCCGGAATACATCGAGCGGCTTACCCAGAAGGGTCTCGTATTCTCGGGGAAGTCACCTGACGGCGTGCTCATGGAGATAGCGGAACTTCCTAAGACCGAACATCCGTTCTATCTGGGCTGCCAGTTCCATCCGGAGCTTCAGGCGCGTCCACTCACGCCGCACCCACTTTTCACGAAGTTCCTCGAGGCGGCGCAGAAGCGTGCGGACTTTAGGGGATAAGACATCGTAAATATAAAAAGAATGGCCTCCCCGAAGGGAAGCCTAGTTGGCGTACTTGCGCCGAAAGATCTGTTTATGCCGCTTGCTGTTGTGCTGGCGAAAAGAATGCCCGGAGCTCATCGTTCTCTTTTGGAGCACGCGGCCAGAAAGCCAAGTCCCTCACGCGAACGATTTTCCCGCCGGGAGGAGCGGCGTCCTCACGTCGAATGACGCATTTGTTGCGTTCGACGTGGAGCCGCAGATGCGGAACCGGCTTCTCATAGAGATGATCGAGCGACTCCAACGAATCCTCCTCGACATCAAGCACGACGCACAACTCGTCGGGGTCCTGAAGATTGCCCTCAACCAGGAAGCGAGGAACGCACCTGGACAGTTCCCATAGGCGCTCATCTCCGAGCGATACCCTCTGGGCCGCTTCGAACGGCTCCATACGGATACCTGCGGCCAGGAGAAATTCATAAGTCACCTGGCTATACGCGCCCTTAAGAACCAATTTAAAACTCATGCACTCTCTCCCTTTGGTGGCGTGATTGCCCGAACGAGATAGTAGCATTCTAACCTGTATATAGGATGAAGTCAATGGGTTTAGGCGGCGCTATACTTTTTGTGTATCCATTAATTATTTCCGTATGGAAGTAGCAATAAACTATCTAGCCATCTTGGGAGCGGTCGTAACCGCAGTCGTACTCGGCTCGCTCTGGTACGGTCCGCTGTTCGGGAAAGCCTGGATGAAGGAGGTGGGCCTCACCACGGACGACATGATGAAGGCAAAGACCGATCCGTCCGCTAAGAGCGCGATGCTCAGGAGCTATGCGCTCATGACGCTTGGAAGCGTCGTCATGGCGTATGTTCTCGCATATGCACTCGCATTCTCCTCGGCATATACGCAGACAGTCGGTATCGCCGCAGGGCTCATGGCCGGTTTCTGGAGCTGGCTCGGCTTCGTCATGCCGGTATCGCTCGGTCCCGTGCTCTGGGAGAACAAGAGCTGGAAGTACTGGTTCATCACCTCCGGCTACTATCTCGTGAACCTGCTCGTTATGGGCGCCATCCTGGCCTCGTTCCCGGCATAGATTGTTATCCCCATATCGTCTTCGCGGCCCTGGCGCGTACGAGGTGTTCGGTATAAAGTACTTGGACTAAGTCCTGGCTCCGCCAGGACTTAGTACTTTTTATACGGTTGAAGAACGGGCTATTTTCCAGTATTGTGTCCTCGACGGCGGCGTGAGCCGCTTCGTCATTGCGAGATCGTCTAATGGTAGGACGCATCCCTCTGGAGGATGTTATCTAGGTTCGAGTCCTAGTCTCGCAGCAATTGACTTTTATGTATAGTGTGCTATTTTAATACTCAGAACAGGAACCACTCACACTGGAGGCGGGCAATGCCCAGAACGCAAGATCGTTGGAATGAGATTCCACTCAAAATCGTAATGAACGAGGTTGATGACGAAGATGTCGAAACAATACTTCGCACTTTGGGCATCACTCCATTCGGGCGCGAGTTCGGACAATCAGGTGATCATCAGGGCTGGCAGACCGTGAGTTTGCCTAAGGGCTGGCACATACTACTGGAAAACGGCCGGCCGCTTCTGCTGGACGAACGTGAGCAGCTTCGCGGTAGGATTCTGGACGCACTGCGCCCCAATCATTACATGCCTGGTACTCACGCTGATGGGCGGCTGAAACGGTGGAGATTCAAACCTCCCGTACTCCGCTTACAGTACGCTCTCACCCAGTGGACAGGGTTCAGTGCGGGTGAAGATGAATCCTACACGACGCGCTCTCAATGGATCGAAAATCCTTATGGAGAACGTCTGTATGGGGAATACGAAGTTCGCATTCCTAAAGAGACAAGAGAAGCTTCTCTGAAGGAGCTGCAAAAGAAAATCAACGACTGGTTGGAAGAACACTATCCCGACTGGAAGAACCCTTCCGCTTACTGGAACATGTTCAACTAAACAGAACTCTGGGGCCGCCTGTTTCCGAAAGGGAACGGCGGCTCTTCTATTTAATAAAAGTTCCCACGTCGTACCAAACCCCCAGCACGTTATAGTAAGGCTCCATGATCGTCGTTAAGGATTTGCGCGTGGATGCGCTCGGCGAACCTCTCTTCGAGAAGGTCAATCTTGTTATGCGTCCGGGAGAGCGCGTGGGCGTATTGGGTGTCAGGGAAGGCGATACGGGAACATTCCTTCGTATTATCGCGGATGAAGACGAGATGGATGGAGGCTCCGTCACCCATGACGGAGAGCGTCTCGCATATATCTCTCCTGAAGGTATCCAGGGAGGCGCGGACTCGCTCGTGCAGATACTCCACGCGCGACCCACCTTCCTCGTCATCGACGCGCAGGGTTTGAGCGATTCCGTGGATGTCGGGGCTATCATACGCTTCATCGCAGGATTCCGTGGAGGGCTACTTCTAGCTTCGGAGAATTCAAAGCTCATGCATGCTGCGCGTGTGACGCGTATCCTCGAGATACATCCTTCGACTCGCTCGATCAGTTCCTATACGGGCGATTACGCCAGCTATCTCATCGAGAGGGAAAAGAATCAGGCGCGCACCACCGAAGCGTACGAGAAGCAGCAGAAGGAAAAGCGGAGACTCGAGGAGTGGCTTGAACTGAAGCGTATGGAAGCTGCTAAGGATAGATCGCCGGAGAAGGGCGCAACGATACGCACCAAGAAGAAGTACCTGCAGCGTGAGATCTTGGACAAGGAGATCCCGAGGCCATTCCAGCCTGAATAGCGTAGTAGATATTCGGGTATACGGAGAGCGGAACCAGTTCGGATACCACCTCAGATGACCAGCAAATTCGTGCCAGATTACAGCACCACCCTTGCCGCACTGTTTCCTTAAGAAAACTAAATCATATATAGTGCGCCTATGAAGGCATCAGCTCATCGGCCGTTGATACTGTGGGCGCTCATACTCGCCGCGGTTGGCGCAGGCACGTACCTGCTTCTTGATAAGTATGCCTCAGCTCCGCACGGACTTGGAGAAGCGCAGCAGTATATAGATGAACCAGAAGCTGCGTATTGGGAAGCGCCGCAGACTTCTTTCGTTCGACCCGAAGAAGCAGTGCTCATCGACTCATCGACAGAAGCGGGCGCACGCTTACTGCCGCTAACGAACGTGCTCTTTGAATATATCGAAGTCATTGATAGTTGCGCGGAGCATTTCCAAGGAGAATGCGTCCATGTGCGCTCGGGTCCGGGCACTGACTTTCCGGTTGTTACGCGTCTACGAAATCATGTTGTACTGAAAATCAGCGGGAAGGTTGAGCGAGATGGAAAAAGCTGGTTCAAGGTCGTATTCGATGAATCGCTCAGGTATCCCGAACGAGTTACGGGCGACTGGTACGTCGCTGCTGACTATGTGCGCGTTGTTCTGGACGAAGGGGATAAGACGATATGGGAGCACGAGACGGCAACGACGACGAAGCGTATCGTCGTGGATCGTAGCGAGCAGACATTGATTGCATACGATGGCGATACCGTATTCATGGAAACGGCGATTTCTACCGGCCTTGAGCTTACGCCGACGCCGCGCGGCACGTTCGCTGTTTTCAAGAAAACACCGAGCCGTTATATGCAGGGACCGATCCCTGGCGTTCCAAGCGATTACTACGACCTTCCTGGTGTGCCGTGGAATCTCTACTTCACTCATGAAGGCGCGGTCATTCACGGTGCATATTGGCACTCCAGCTTTGGAGGCAGGTATTCCCACGGATGCGTAAACCTGCCGCCGGACAAGGCGAAGGAGCTCTATGATTGGGCTGAGTTAGGAACCGTCATCATCGTAGAAGATTAGGCATTGCGGGATGTGGTGAGGGGCAGTAGGATGTTCGAGTTATGGCCTTTCTCTCTTTGCTCCTAACCGGGTTGCTCTTGCTTAGTGCGCCTGGATTCACGTCTGCAACTCCCGCGGTTGCGCAGACAAACACGCTTCCCCCAAAGGCGATTCTTGAGACGTACCAGCCAACCAGTGTCCCATTCTTTTCACAATTCACGGACATCAGCTCTCCTAAGTGGCAAAAGGTGGGTTGCGGTATCGCAAGCCTCGGCATGATCATGGAGTATTACAAGCCCGGTACCGTTTCGGTTGATGCATTGCTTGCAGACGGTATTGAGCAGGGAGCCTATTCAGAGGCGGGCTGGACGTATAAGGGACTGATAGGTGTCTCAAGCGCGTATGGGTTTACCGGAGAGAGTCATGACCTTGCCGGGAATGCCGAGGCTTTTGCGCAATTTAAGGAAGCGGTAGGACGGGGACCGGTCATTGCCTCCGTGCATTACACGTTTGAGCCAAGCAATCCTATCCCGCACCTGGTCGTTATCAATAGGATCGAGGGAGAAACAGTGTATTACAACGACCCTGCAGAGCGAGAGGGTGGCGGGACCATCTCAGTGGACACCTTCACCAAGGCCTGGAAAAAGCGCTATATAGAAATATATCCGGCTTCATAGTCAATATCCGACTCCGCGATAAAAGCCCCCTAATAAGGGGGTATATTTATAAGATGGAGAAGCTGAAAATAAAGCCCCACCGAGTGGCTCTATCCTATCAACTCCACTATAGTTTTTTGGAAGGCTCGCTTGTCCAGTACTAACAACGCAACTGTCAGCTCCTAATCTTTAGTCGTATGGCTACAAAAAAACAGGTTTCGGCAGCAAAGAAGAACGTCAAGAAAGCGTCAGCGAAGTGGAAGAGCATGAGCCCGCGGCAGCGCACGCTCGCCCAGCCGCAGGGGAGGGGACGCAAGAAGCCGGGCACCGGCGGAGAGGGAAAATTCTATCGCGTAGAAGTGCGGCCTAAGGGGCAGTTCACCTCCTTCCGGACGCAAGACGTTGGAAAGAAGGGCGGATTGGAGCGCATCGCCGGAAGACGTTCGAGCGGAAGCTGGGATACCGCCACCTGGCTCATAGACAAGAAGCATGCCCACGTTACCCCCGGTGGTCAGCTGGTTATAGATAATGCGAAAGAGCGAGCCGCTCTTTCTAAGGCGATAAGTGGGAAGATTACGCAGGTGAAAGGCGACATATTCCACGCGCATCCGGTGAAGAACGTCCCCGAAAAGGCGAAGCCGACACCCGCGATGAAGAGGGCGCAAAAGGCGAACATTAAAAAAGCGCAGGCAGCGCGCAAGAAGAAATAATATTCTACGTATGACTGATGGTTACTCCGACTATAAAATGACCGAACCAAAACCCGGCATACGGCATTACTACGGCGACTACGTCCGCTTCTGCTTCCTTGCTGCCGCCGTGGTCTCGTTTGTCGCGCTCCCGATATGGGGCGATTTGCTCCCGTTCGGCCTTTTCACTCAGATAGCCGGCGGCCTTATCCTCGTGCTCTTAGCCGGCCTCACCAACCCCCACAGCAAGGTCGTCATGGTGCTCAACGCAGTGGCGGCAGGCGTGGGGGCCCTTCTCGTCGAGGCAACGGCAATTACCTATCACGCGCGGGACTCGTTCCAGCTTCTTCTCGTACGCGAGGTCGAGGTCGTGCTCCTCGTGCTCGCGTTCTATTTCGCCGTGAAGACCGCACGGTCCATGTTCCTCCATAAGGTAGGGGAGGAGGAGCGCCCTTGGGAGTTCGAGAAGACGCCTACGGAGTGATCATCGAGAATACCTCTTTCGTACCTTCGCCCCTAGCGAACTCACCGAGGCGTATCCAGGTAGGAGTGAGTTTGTAGAAGAGGATCTTATTCGGATCAAGATGCGTGAGCGGGGCAAAGGCGTCGCCCTTCTCCATAAGGGTGTCCATGAGCTTCTGGACCATGGGGTCGATAATGGTCGTGTCAGGCTGCTCGGATAGGGTGCCTTCAATCTGAAGCGTCCACGGAGCCTGTGGATCCGAGACCACGAAGGCCGCCCGGGGATTCGCAGCGATATCCTCGACCTTGCGCGTACCGGCGAGCGTAAGGAAATAGAGCTCGAAGGCATCGTTGGCGGCGTAGTGAACGGTGCGAGCACGCACACCTCCTCCTTGTGTGGCGGTGGCGAGCACCCCGGTCGTATTCTTCAATAGGAACGAACGGGCGCGTCCTGTTTGATCCTGGGTCATATACAAGAGTCTACACTACCCGGGCCGCGGCCCTTTCGAGCCATATCCCGTATTGGTCCATAGGAGGCGGTGCTACACTCTACATATGTTTGATCTCACCGGTAAGGTCGCACTCGTAACGGGCGCTCAGCGAGGCATGGGGCGTGCCCATGCGCTCGCGCTCGCTTCTCAGGGGGCCAGGGTGGTGGTCACCGACGTAGGAGTCGATGGCTGCGCGCTGGTCGCGGGCGAGATAACTGCGGCAGGCGGAGAAGCGCTGTGCTTTGCGATGGATGTGGCTAACAAGGCTCAGATCGACGAAGTCATCACGAAGACCGTCGAAACCTGGGGAAAGCTCGATATTCTCGTGAATAACGCAGGTGTATATCGCCCCACGCCCGCACTCGATATAACGGAAGAGGAATGGGAGCAAACCATGCGCGTTAATCTCAGGGGCGAGTTCCTGTGCGCCCAACGTGCGGCGAAGGAAATGGCGAAGCAGGGGTCAGGAAGGATCATCAATATCGCCTCCGTCGCATCCGGGCAGGTGGGCGTCGGGCTCGTGGGCGGCGCGCACTACGCCGCGACCAAGGGCGGCATCATCGCAATGACCGAAAGCCTCGCAGCCGAGTGGGCACCGCTCGGTATCAACGTTAATGCAGTCGCACCAGGAGCTATCGATACGGACATGAGCCGGGCCCGTCGTCTCTCCAAGGAAGACATGGATGCGTTCCTTGCCCAGCATGTGCCGCTGCGCCGGATCGGTACGTCCGACGAGGTCGCCCCGATGGTAGTGTTCCTCGCTTCGGATGAAGCGAGCTACGTGACCGGCGCGACATTCTATGTGGACGGCGGCTGGCTTGCCGCATAATCACTTGGCCTATGATCGCGTACATCAAACAATCGCTCCCTGCACGAATCGCGCTCTTCATCGTCATCTTTACCCTCATCGCTGGCATGAGCTTCTATGCTGGCGTGCGCCGCGAAGGGGGTACGTTCCCGCTCGCAGTGCCGACTACCGAGACCTATGCAAGCCCAGCCATGGGGATCGCCTTCGAGTATTCCTCGGAGCTGGGCGAAATCAGGGAAGAAGCGCAGGAGCTTGGTGAGTGCGACGACTCCTTGCTGACGGCAAGCGACGGGTGCGAGCACCGCTACCTCGGGACGACGCGCGCGAACGAACCGCGCTGGTTCTTTTCGGCGGAGAGCCGCCTATTTTCGCTCCATCCGCTGCCACGCGAGCGGCGCTATGAGGACACGTTCAGCGAGAAGGACATCGAGGATTTCTGCGCGCGTGGCCCGCTCCCGCTTTCCTGCGCGAAGATGACGAATGAGCACGGTCTTGAGTACGTGAAGGTCGGCTACTCTCCTGCCTGCAATGGGTTCGAGGTATGCGACGACCAGGTATTCTTCATCAACTTCATCGAAACGAAGAACCCGGATTATCCGGTCGTCGTCGTGTGGTATGACCGGTCTGGAAAGTCGGAGATACCCGATACACATATCGATCAGATAGTTACCAGCATGCGCCTGCAGGATACGGCGCAATAACTAAATACATATGAAAGGATTCGTAACCAATATAGAAGCCGAGACCCTTGAGAACGAGGACTTCAGGCGCGTGCTGTATACCGCAGAGCACTGCCAGCTCGTCCTTATGTCGATCCCAGCGGGCGAAGACATCGGGGAGGAGGTGCATGACGTCGATCAGTTCATCCGCATCGAGGAAGGGGAAGGGCAGAGCGTCCTCGATGGCGTCGAGCGCGATCTCACCGACGGATCGGCAGTGGTGATCCCCGCGGGCGTGCGCCACAATATCAAGAACCTGTCCTCAAGCGATGCCCTCAAGCTCTATACTCTCTACGCGCCGCCCCACCACGAGGATGCGATAGTCCACAAGACCAAGAAGGACGCCGAGAAGGATGATGAGCACTACGAAGGCGGGACTACCGACGAGCTAGCTCTATAGCGTTTCCAGCTTCGCCCTCATCCAATCTATCTCCGCCTGCTGGCCGGATACGATATTCCCGCACAGCTCTTTTATTTGAGGATCCGTGAGATCGGCCTTTTCGCACATGAGGATGGCCCCGGCATGGTGGGGGATCATCGATTTTAAGAACTGCTCGTCGGCAATGGCGGTCTGCTGCCGGATGAAAAAGAACGAGCCAACAAGCAAGAGAAGCCCTGCAATGATGATCCCGCCGTTCAGCTTCTTATTCTGATACATAGAACCCATGAGCCAGAGCTCGAGCACGAGCATCGGGGAGGCCATGAGCACGGCCATATAGAGCTGATTATGGTTCGGGACCGCGTTTGCGAAGGTATTCACCATCGCGTACATGAGGATGTACATCGCGATGAGGTGGAGTCCGAACATGAGTGCGAGTCGGTGGTAGTTCTTGCTGTGGTTCATATGCTCGTAGCGTAGCGCATCCTTGTCCGTTGACAATATACCCCCTGGGGGTATATTGGGCATATGAAGACGGAAACAAAAAAGCTTTTGCAGAATCGCCTGCGTCGTATCGAGGGCCAGGTGCGGGGCCTGCAGGAGCTCGTAGAGAAGGAAACCTACTGCATCGATGTCATTACCCAGACCTCCGCGATAAAGAGCGCGCTGTCCGGCGTCGAGGACCTGCTCCTCGAGAACCATCTCGACACCTGCGCGTCGAAGCAGATCAAGGCTGGGAATATCGCGAAGGCGAAGAAGGAGATTCTTGCCGTGTATCGCCTGAAGCGTAAATAAAATACTATGAGCGACCATAAGACCTACCGGATCAAGGGAATGCACTGCGCCTCCTGCGCGAGCATCATCGAGCGAGCGGTCAAGAAGGTGGCGGGCGTGGAGCACGTCGAAGTCAGTTACGGCACCGAAACGGCGAAGATTGCGTTCGACGAGTCGAAGACGGACCCCCACGAGCTTTCCAAACAGATACAACCCCTCGGCTACTCGCTCGTCGTGCCTACCGCCGAAAGCATGAATATGTCCCCTGACGAGCATGCCGCGCACACCGGCATCACTCAATCGAAGGCGGAGAAGCTCGAAGAGATTAAGGATATGCAATGGAAGGTGCTCTCGGTGCTGCCGCTCGCTGCGTTCAGCGTCTTCGTCATGGGTTGGGAGATGCTGGGAGAGTTCGGTGTGCTCGCTGCCATGCCTCTGATCTGGTACGAGTTCTTCCACCATCTCCTGCCTATCTTCGCGACCTACACCATGGTGGTGGTAGGGAAGCCCTATCTGCTCGGCTTCTACCGCTTCGTCCGCTACGGCAAGGCGAACATGGATACGCTCATCGGCATCGGCACCTCGGTCGCGTTCCTCTACAGCTTCATCCTTACAGCCTTCGAGGAGCCGCTCCGAGGCCTGCTGAACGTCGACCAAACCTACTACGACGTCACGATCGTCGTGATCGCATTCATCGCGCTCGGCAAATACCTCGAAGCCCGTTCGAAGCTCAAGACCGGCGACGCCATCGAGAAACTGCTCAACCTCCAGGCGAAGACCGCATTCCTGATGCGGGACGGGAAGGAGGTGTCCGTTCCAGTAGACCAGGTGACGCATGGCGACCTCGTCGTCGTGCGGCCCGGCGGGAAGATTCCGGTCGACGGCGTGCTCACCGAAGGAAGTTCGTACGTAGACGAGTCCATGGTCACGGGCGAGCCGATGCCGGCGGAGAAAAACCCGGGAGATACCGTCGTGGCAGGCACGCTAAACACGAACGGCCATTTCATATTCAAGGCGACGAAGGTCGGTTCTGAAACCCTGCTTGCAAGCATCATACGGATGGTAGGCGAAGCGCAGGGCAGCAAGGCGCCTATACAGGGGCTCGCCGACAAGCTCTCGAGCGTCTTCGTCCCGATCGTGCTCGTATTCGCGGTGCTCGTACTTGCGGCATGGCTTGTCCTTGGCATACCCGCGCTCGGGTTCGCTGCAGCGCTCTCGCTCGGCCTTACGTCCTTCGTCGGCATCCTCGTCATTGCGTGCCCGTGCGCGCTCGGGCTCGCGACGCCTATCGCCGTTATCGTGGGCGTGGGCAAGGGAGCGCAGGAGGGCATCCTCATCAAGGACGCCGCGACGCTCCAGAAGCTCCAGGAGGTGGATACTATCGTTGTCGATAAGACCGGCACGATCACGAAGGGAAAGCCCGAAGTGGTCGTGGTGGAGGCGTACGGGAACCATACCGAGACGGACGTGCTACGGATACTCGCCTCGCTTGAGCAGAAGTCCGAGCACCCGGTCGCAACGGCTGTCCTCGCGTATGCGCACGAGCGCTCGGTCGAGCCCGTGCGGACGGAGCGGTTCGAAGTCATCCAAGGGAAGGGGGTCCGAGCTCTCGTGGAGGGAACGGAATACTTCGCGGGCAATACGAAGCTCATCGGTGATCTCAAGCTTCCGCTCGATACGGACTCGCTCGCGATGCATACGGCTAAAGGACGGACGCCGATCGTTCTCGCGACCAAAAAAGAGATAATCGCTCTGGTGCTCGTCGCAGACGCGATAAAGCCCGAGTCCGTAGCGGCAGTGGCGGCGCTGCACCATATGGGCATCACGATAGTCATGCTTACCGGCGATAATAAACAAACGGCAGCGGCTTTCGCCCGAGAGTTGGGACTGGAGGGGGCGGGGGCCGAAGTCCGGACCGACGTGAAGCTCGAAGCGTTACGGGGGACCCAGGCGAAGGGGGATGTCGTGGCCATGGCGGGCGATGGCGGCAACGATGCCCCGGCGCTCGCGCAAGCGGCTGTAGGCAGGGCCAGGGGCACGGGCACGGACGTTGCGATAGAAACGGCCGGGATCACGCTCCTTGGAGGCGATATCGGGAAGCTTGTGAAGGCCATAAAGCTCTCGCGCCTCACGATGCGCGGCATCAAGCAGAACCTGTTCTGGGCATTCTTCTACAACCTCGTCGGTATTCCTATCGCTGCCGGCATCCTGTTTCCGTTCTTCGGGATACTCTTGTCCCCGGTCATCGCGGGGCTCGCGATGGCGCTCTCGAGCGTGTCGGTGGTGCTCAATTCGCTTCGATTAAAGGCCGTTACGCTCTAGCTATGGAAACCTATACCTTTCACGTCCACGGCATGCACTGCAAGGCATGCATCGCCCTCACCGAGGGAGAGCTCATGGACCTGCCGGAGGTCACGCATGCGGAGTCGTCGCTCGCTACCCATACGGTCGACGTCGCTGGGGAGTTCGGCGACCGCACGCCTCTAGAGATTGCGGCATACCTGACCGAACCGCTCGCAAGGCACGGATACACGGTGAGTCTGGAACGGAAGAAGCATCAGGTGCGCTGGGCGGACTTCACCTATGCCGTTCCTGCTGCGGCCGTCTTCATCGCCCTGTTCATCGTGCTGCAGAAGCTCGGCATCGTGAACCTCGCCGGGACGGGAGACATGACGTATACGACCGCGTTCGTGATCGGCCTCATCGCCTCGGTCTCCACCTGCATGGCGGTCGTGGGCGGCCTCGTGCTCTCGATGTCAGCGACGTATGCCAAGGAGGGGAAGGGCACAGGGCCGCAGGTGCTATTCCATATCGGCCGCCTCGTCTCGTTCTTCGTGCTCGGCGGGGCCATCGGAGCGCTCGGCTCGTTCTTCGTGCTCGGCGGGACGGGCACATTCGTGCTCGGCCTCATCGTTGCGGTCGTCCTTCTCATCCTCGGCATCAACCTGCTCGATGTGCTGCCGGCCACCAAGAAGTTCCAGCTTGCGCTCCCGAGCGCGTTCGCCAAGCGGATAGGAGCCCTGAAGAGCGTGAACAATGCCTTCATGCCGTTCCTCATCGGTGCAGCGACCTTCTTCCTGCCCTGCGGGTTCACGCAGTCGATGCAGCTCTATACGCTCACCACGGGAAGCTTCCTTACCGGAGCGCTCACCATGACCATCTTCGCGCTCGGCACGCTTCCGGTGCTCGCGTTCCTCTCGTTCGGCGCGCTTAGCCTCAAGAAGATGCAGACCGGCGTGTTCTATAAGACGGCGGGGCTCGTGGTGATATTCTTCGGGCTCTTCAATCTCATGAATAGCCTGGTGGCTGCAGGGCTCATTCCACCGCTTATCAGTTTCTAGTACAATCGGCATATGAAGCAGCTTCCGCTTATGGCGTCCATACTCATCGCAGCCTTCGTTATCGGTGGGGCCGTGATGTTCGCCAGCAAAGGCGAGCCCGTAGCTCAAGCAGCTAACGTCCGCATGGAAGGGGAGACGCAGGTCATCGAGATCGATGCGAAGGGGGGCTATGCGCCCAAGCTGAGCACCGCCCGAGCGGATGTTCCCACCGTGCTTCGGGTGAAGACGAGCGGCACCTACGATTGTTCGGCCGCCATCCGCATCCCGAGTCTCGGCTATAGCACGACCATGGAGCCGAGCGGCGTTACCGAAGTCACGGTGCCTCCGCAGAAGATAGGCAGCACGCTGCAAGGGGTCTGCGCCATGGGGATGTACAGCTTCCAGGTCACGTTCGAAGCATAGATACGGCACGCGAAGCGCTCGCAGTACTAGTTAACGCCCCCGCTCCTTATCGGTACCGTTCATGTGCATGAAAGAGCACGTCAGGAACCAGGTATTCGAGCTCCGGACGGCGCGCAGGCGGTAGCAGCAGGGCTCATGGAATCGTCTAGTATCGCTGCGGCTTCACGATTCGTACAGCGCTGCGTGATACGATTCGAGCATATGCAAAAGATAATCCCGCACCTCTGGTTCGATACGGAAGCGAAGGAGGCTGCAGAATTCTACGTCTCGGCCTTCAAGGACTCCAAGATCACGAATGTAACGACGCTTCACGACACGCCGTCCGGCGATGCCGATACCGTCTCGTTCGACCTGTCCGGCTATTCGTTCATGGCCATCAGCGCCGGGCCCTATTTCAAGCTCAATCCCTCGATATCCTTCCTGTTGAATTTCGATCCTTCGAGGGACGCAGAGGCGCTCGAGCATCTCGACGAGCTCTGGGAGAAGCTCTCGAGCGGCGGGAAAGCGCTCATGCCGCTCGACGAGTATCCGTTCAGCAAGCGGTACGGATGGATACAGGATAAGTATGGGGTGTCCTGGCAGCTCATGCTCACGAACCCTGAAGGGGAGGAGCGCCCGTTCATCATTCCTTTCTTCATGTTCGTTAAGGACGCATACGGCAAGGCCGAGGAGGCGACTGATTTCTATCTCTCTATCTTCAAGGATTCGAAACGCGGCACGCTCGCGCGGTACCCCGCAGGCATGGAGCCGGATAAGGAGGGGGCGGTCATGTTCACGGATTTCCAGCTTGAGGGGCAATGGTTCGCGGCGATGGAGAGCGCCCACCAGCACGACTTCGCCTTCAACGAGGCCGTCTCGCTCATGGTCGAGTGTGACTCCCAAGAAGAGATCGATTATTACTGGGAACGGCTTTCTTTTGTGCCAGAAGCGGAGCAGTGCGGATGGCTCAAGGACGTTCACGGTGTCGCATGGCAGATAGTCCCGACCAGGATGAATGAGATGATGCGGGCAGGAACCCCCGAGCAGATAGAGCGCGTCACGAAAGCCTTCCTTGCGATGAAGAAGTTTGATCTCGCCGCGCTCGAGGCTGCGTACGAAGGAACCGCTCCCTAGCAGCCGATAGCCACGCTTAATGAAGCGCGACCGTGTTGTTAAGAGCGCGGCCGCGTTCTATCATAGACGGCATACAACGTTCGTCTTACTAATCCGTCCCTCCCTATGACCGTCTCAAGAGTCCTTCCTCTCGCCACTCTATTCGCCATAGCCCTCTCGTTCGTCCTCTCGATGCCCGTTTCTGCGGCTGTGCCCACGTGTGATTTCAAGCGCGATCTCGAGCTAGGCCAGGACGGTGAGGACATACGCTGCCTCCAGAAGTACCTGAACGGTGCAGGCTTCGTCATAAGCACCGAGGGTGTTGGCTCTCCCGGCAAGGAGACCACCCAGTTCCGCGATAAGACGAAGCTCGCCCTCATCAAGTGGCAGACCGCGAGCGGTCTCTCGCCTGCAACGGGATACTTCGGGCCGCTCTCGCGCCAGAAGTATGGAGCGCTCATGAGCGGAGTGACGACGACACCTGCACCGACCACGCCCGCGACCGATAGCGAAGCGGCCCTCAAGGCCCAGCTCGCGCAGCTGCTTGCGCAGGTGGAGTCGCTCAAAGGAAGCCAGACCACGGCGCCGGCTTCAGCGTCCGATAAGGATGCACGTGCACTGATAGAACAGGCACTCGAAGCTATCGAGGAAGCCGAGGAGGAGATAGAGGATGCAGCCGATGAGGGCAGAGCTATCGGAACCGCAGAAGCGGAAGTTGAGGACGCGAAGGATGACCTGTTCGAGGCAGTCGTCGCGTATTTCAGGAAAGACTACGCAAAGGCGCTTGAGCACGCCGATGACGCGAAGGACAACGCCGAAGATGCCTTCGAGGAAGCGGGCGGTGTCTCGTCGGAGGACGAAGCCGAGGACTTCCTCGACGATCTGGAAGAGCGCATAGAGCAGGCATGGGAAACCCTGGACGACGCGAAGGATGACGACAAGGAGACGGATGAGGCGGAAGATACGCTCAAGGAAGCGGAGGACATGCTCGAACAAGCGCAAACTGCATTCGACGATGAAGAATTCGACGATGCGAAGGATCTCGCGGAGGAAGCGGACGACTTGGTCGATGATGCCATAGACGCTATAGGCTCAAGCGAGAAGCAGTCCGCGAAGAAGGAGCTCGACAAGGCGGAGAACGCTATCAATGACGCACAGGAGGCGATAGAGGAAGCGGAGGACGACGGCGATGATGTCGACGATGCTCAGGAGCTCCTCGAGGAAGCGGAGGATACCTTCGAGCAAGCGGAAGAAGCATACGATGACGAGGACTATGACGAAGCCATGGACCTCGCGAAGGATGCGCGCAATCTCGCCGACGACGCGGTTGACGAGCTTTAATCCTCGCCTATGCGACTGGACGCCATTGGGGTAACGAGTTCGGACTTCGGGAGCACAGTGAACTTCTATTCGCTTCTCGGCTTCTCGTTCCCTGCGTTCACCAAGGAGGATAAGCACTTGGAAGCGGTAACGAAAGAAGGGGAAGTGCGCTTCATGATAGACGATAAGAAGCTTATCGAAGGGATGCTCGGTGCGGCGCCTGTCCCGGCTAACCATTCTGCATTCGCGCTTCTGTGCGACAGTCCGCTCGAAGTCGATGCGGCGGTCGAACGCGTGCGGGAGAATGGATTCACTATCGTGAAGGAGCCATGGAACGCACCCTGGGGTCAGCGATACGCGGTGATACGCGACCCGGACGGGTATCTGGTCGATCTCTTCGCGCATCTCGCTGATTAGCGCCGTAAGCGACAAGCGCGGCCGCTCCTGCTAGGCTCGTAGGATATGCAGACGCACGAGCAGCGCAAATACGACGTCATCGTCATTGGTGGCGGTGCTGCTGGCCTTATGGCGGCCGGCACCGCAGCCAAGAATGGGAAGCGTGTCCTTCTCCTCGAGAAGAACAAGTACCTCGGCGAGAAGCTCAAGATAACGGGCGGTGGACGCTGCAATATATTGAATGCTGAGGCCGATACCCGTGCCCTTCTCGGGCAATTCGGCTCATCCGAGCAGTTCCTGTATTCAGCGTTCGCACGCTTCGGCATGCAGGAAGCGTTCGCGTTCTTCGAGGGCCTCAGCCTTCCTCTCGTTGTGCAGGGCCGGAAGCGGGCGTTCCCTGAGTCCGAGCGCGCGGAGGATGTGGTCCGCGTCATGCGGAAATACGTGGACGAGGCCGGTGTCATCACTAAAGTAGGGGTTCCTGTAGCGAACATCGAGTTCACGAACGGTCGAATCATTTCAATAACCGCAGGGAAGCATACCTACGAAGCTGATTCATACATACTCGCGACAGGCGGGCTGTCTCATCCGGAGACCGGCTCCACGGGTGACGGCTTCCACTGGCTCGAGCAGTTCGGGCATACGATAAAGAAGCCGACGCCGAGCATCGTACCGGTGATGGTTGAGGACGCATGGGTGAAGGAACTTTCGGGAACCACCCTCAAGGACGTGAAGATAACCTTCTACCAGAACGGAACGAAGAAATTCGGGCGTTCAGGGGATATCCTCTGCACGCACTTCGGCCTCTCGGGTCCGCTCATCCTGAATGCAGCGAAGTCCATACAAGACCTTCTCTATGCCGGTCCGGTCGAGACCGCCATCGATCTTTTCCCAAGCATGGATGCCGCCACGCTCGAACGCAGCCTTCTTGAGCTGTTCGAGCGGAACAAGAACAAGATGCTTAAGAATGTGCTCGCGGAGCTTGCGCCGGTAGGCACGCTTTCAGCGCTGCTTCACCATGCTGATACTGTCGTTATAGTCGAAACGAAGGTGAACAGCGTTACGAAGGAGATGCGCCGTGAGCTTGCCGCACGCTTCAAGAAGCTTCCGCTCACCATTACCGGGCTCATGGGGTTCGGCAAGGCGGTGGTGGCTGATGGTGGTGTTCCGCTGACCGAAGTCGATACGCGCACCATGAAGTCGAAGCTCGTCGAGAACCTTTTCATCGTCGGTGATCTGCTTGATATCAACCGGCCGAGTGGGGGATATTCGCTCCAGCTCTGCTGGACGACCGGATACATCGCTGGAGCGAGCGCGTAGGGCAGGTCTTACCATTTCGGGCTCGCTGCGGTAAGGTAAGGCGTGGCCAAGAACTCCACCGCATCGAATAACCCGCAAGGACCGCGTGAAGCGGTTCTACGCTTTGAGGAAGTCTCGTTCAATTACGGGCATAATCACCCTATCCTCGAGGCGGTGGACTTCTCCTTGCGTCGCGGGATGAAGGTGACGCTCATGGGCCAGAATGGCGCAGGGAAGTCCACCATCTTCAAGCTCATCACCGAGAGCCTCACGCCCGAGGACGGGAAGATACAGAAGGCACCGGGCATCTCGGTCGCTATGGCGCACCAGGCGATAACGCCGAAGGAGCGCGAGCTCACCGTCCAGGAATTCTTCGAGGCGTGCTTCCCGAAGAAGGTGTACGATATCGATCCGAAAATAGATGCGGTACTCGAGATAGTGAACCTGCACGCACCGAAGGACCGTCAGGTGAAGTCATTCTCCGGCGGCCAGCAGGCGCGCCTCCTGCTTGCGTCCGCTCTCATCCAGGATCCGGACCTGCTGCTGCTCGACGAGCCGACGAACAATCTCGACACCGCCGGTATCGAGCATCTCACACAGTTCCTCAAGGACTACCAGAAGACCTGCCTCGTCATCTCCCATGATGCGGAGTTCCTCAACTCGTTCACCGATGGCGTCCTCTATCTCGATGTGCATACCCGCAAGGTCGAGCAGTATATCGGTAACTACTACGACCTCCTCAAGGAGATAACGGCTCGTATCGAGCGCGAGAACCGTAAGAACGCGCAGCTCGCGAAGAAGATACAGGAAAACAAGGACAAGGCGAACTTCTTCGCGCAGAAGGGAGGAAAGATGCGTCTCGTCGCGAAGAAGATGCGCGAGGAGGCGGAAGAAATGGAGGAAGCGAAGGTGGACGTGCGCAAGGAGGATAAGACCATCCGGCAGTTCATCATTCCCGTGCAGGAGGACATCGTTGGCGAGATACTTTCGATAACGTCGTACACCACTATCGATCCTAAGAAGCACACGCCGAAGGCGCACAAGGCGAATATCGTCCTTAAGAAGAAACAGCACCTCTTGCTCCGTGGTCCGAACGGCATCGGTAAGTCCACCCTGCTCGAGGCGCTTGCAGGAGGGAAGGCGGAAGGCGCGACTATAGCGAAGGGCATCAAGGTCGGGTACTACCGACAGGACTTCTCCACGCTCAATTTCGATAACACTGTATTCGAGTCCCTTATGGGCATCATGGAAAAGCCCAACGAGGAGAAGATGCGCGCGACGGCCGCAGGCTTCCTCCTCACGGGTGCCCATATGGGCAAGAAGATAGGCGCGCTCTCGGAAGGGCAGAAGGGGCTCGTCGCCTTCGCTCGTCTCGTCCTACTTGCCCCGGGTCTCCTCATCCTCGACGAGCCGACCAACCACATCAATTTCCGTCATCTTCCGGTCATCGCGAAGGCGCTCGATTCCTATGAAGGCGCCATGATACTCGTGAGCCACGTGCCGGACTTCGTCGAGCAGATTCGCATCGACGAGGTACTCGACCTCGAGAAATAGCGCTGGGCACGACCCCGTTCGTCCTTTATACTGGCCGTATGATTTCACATACGTCGGTAGCAGTCAGGGATTATTCGAAATCGAAGGAGCTCTATATCGCGATGCTGGCTCCGCTTGGCTACGCGCTCGGTCTAGACCTGCCGGAATATACCGCAGCCGGCTTTACGCAGGGAGGGAAACAGGACTTCTGGATAGGGCAGAATCCTGCAGGAGGAACGACACATGTCGCGTTCGTGGCCGCCAATCAAGACGAGGTGCAGGCGTTCTATGATGCGGCACTTGCGGCAGGGGCTACCGACAACGGCGCTCCGGGCTACCGCGCAGCGTACAGTCCCGGCTACTATGGGGCATTCGTGCACGACTTCGATGGCAATAATATAGAGGCCGTGTGGATGGATGCATCCAAGGGCTAATCACTGCTATGAAAAAGAACACCTGGCTAGTCATCGGAATCATCGTCCTGGTTCTTGTCGGCATCTGGTTCGCATCCGCGAGCACGCGTGGCGGCATGAAGACGGATCGCACCACTCGTGAAGTTGCCCTTGCCTGCACGACGGATATGGCGACCGAATTCCATATCCATCCAGTCATCGCTATCTATGTGAATGGGGAGCAGCAGATCATCCCCGCGAATGTCGGTATCAAGCCTAGCTGCATGACTGCGCTTCATACGCACACCGCAGATGGCCTCATCCACGTGGAATCGCCTGAGAAACGCGACTTCACGGTCGCGGACTTCTTCGCGGTATGGGAGAAGCCGTTCAGCGCAACGCAGATATTCGAGCACGTAGCTGATGGCACGCATCGGGTACGCATGACGGTGAACGGGGTCGAGGTGAACACGTTCGAGAACACGGTGCTCGTGGACAACGATCAGATAGCCATTTACTACGAAATAATCTAACGACCATATGTTGTACGGACTCATCGGACCGCTCGAGATACAGTTCATTATCGGTATCGTGCTTTCCGTCGTTATCGGCTTCGCCATAGGAGCAGAGCGCGAGTCGAGAGGGAAGGATGCTGGCATCAGCACGCACGTGCTCGTGATCCTGGGCGCCATGCTATTCACTATCCTCTCCTCGGTGGTCGATCCGACCTCGACTTCGCGCATCGCGGCGCAGATAGTGACCGGTATCGGCTTCCTCGGTGCTGGCCTTATCCTCAAGGAGGGGGCGAGCGTGAAGAATCTCACGACGGCTGCGAGCCTCTGGGTCGCAGGCGCGATAGGTATGTCCATCGGGTTCGGGTTCTATGCCATCGCGGTCCTTGCGGGTATCGTGAGCATGCTCATACCGCGGATCCCGCATCTGCATAAGAAGAACGCTGAGCAGTAGGAGTGCATAACGTATGGAGCGAATCATCTGTGGTGGTATCGTTTCGGTATAGAAGTAACCCTTCCGTATGGAAATATTCCTCGCCAAGCTGTTCGGTCTCTATTTCATAATCATGGGAGTCATGATGCTGCTCCGCAGGAGGTCGCTCATTCCCGCTATCCGCGACTTTGCGAGCAACACTGGCCTTAGGTTCATCATCGCGGCTATCGAACTCGTCGCCGGCCTCGCGCTCGTACTCTCGTATCCAACGGTCTCTACCAGCATCCCCGGCATCATTTCGCTCGTGGGTTATATGATGGTCATCGAGAGCCTCATCTATATGGCGATGCCGGCGAAGTTCGTACAGAGCTTCATCCGCTCGTTCAATAAGCCGGTTTGGTATTCAGCAGGAGGAGCTCTTGCCATCGTTGCCGGTATCTACCTCGCAGGGACTGGTTTCGGCTACTTCTAGGAGTAAGAAAGGCTCGGAGGGTGCGTCTACAGTGCCATGAAAACCCTTATTCTCGTGCTCGCCTCGTTCGTGGCGTTCGCGCCGGCTGCTTTCGCGCGTACTCCGACGCAGATGTGCACGATGCAGTACGATCCGGTCTGCGGCGCTAAGGAAGTGCAATGCGTACGCGCGCCCTGCTACCCGCAGTACCAGACATATGGGAATGCCTGCATGCTCGGGAACGATAGCGCCAGTTTCATCCATAAAGGGGAGTGCACCTCGAGCGAGACTGGGCCGGTGTATCCCGATCCAACGACTCCGTATACTCCGCCTAAGGGATGCACGACGTGGTCGGACGGTTGCAATACCTGTAGTCTGCAGTTCGATGGCAACGCTGCCTGCACCCTTATGGCATGCGAAGGTCCTCCACGCGCCGGATACTGCATTGCGTATGGAACGGGTTCCGGTACTTCATCTGGAGGAGGGAATAGCGGGAGCGAGGTAGTGACCACGCCATCTCCAATCGAACCAGCACCTGCAGCTACTACTTCCGAAAACGTAGAAGCACCTTCGGAAGGATTCTTCCTATCGCTCTGGCGTCAGATTCTCCGTTTCTTTAACTGGTTCTAACGCACCCTACACATACGAGGCATACGGCTCCGGCTTCCGGTCAGCAGTCTTCTTCGTGCGTTTGGTGAGTACCATCGAGCCCACGAACAGCCCTATGAAGAACGCGAGCAATGAGAACCCGAGCGCATGGGGCATAAGGCTGGCGAAGAGCCACAGCCAGCCGGCGACAAAGAAGTTTGCCGTACCCCACACCACGTTTAGAAGTGGTCCGGAAGACTCCCGGAATGGAGTGGGATGCTGATCCCCAACAATACCTTTCACGAAATGGGGTACGCCACTGGCAAACACGAGTCCGGCGAGGAGGTAGAGAAGATATGACATCATCCGCTAATGATTGCGTATGGTCCGTGAACGCTAAGTGAAGGAAAATTCCACGAAGCACAGCGCAATCGGGGGTATACTGGTCCCATATCCAGATAATCGAGAATAAGCCCTATGAAAAAAGGAATTTCTAAGAAGATTGCATCGCTCGCTGTCGCCTTCGCCCTTTCGGTAAGTGTGCTCGGCGGTTTCGCGGTGCCTGCGTACGCGCAAACCACCGACCAGGCAGCGGAAATAGCAGCGCTCAATAAGCAGATCGAGAGCCTCATGCGCCAGCTTATCGCGCTGCTCCAGCTGCACGTGAAAGCAATTGCCGCCGGCGGTACCGTCTCCAAAGACGACGACACCGAGGATGAGGACGGCGATGACGAGGCATGTGATGTCGACGACAATGACGACGAAACGACTAAGGGGCTTACGGAAGCCGAAGCCGATATCTTCACTAACGAGACCCTTATAAAGGTGGAGGTGGACGGCATCGACAAGATTCTCGTGACCGAGGCTGACACTCGAGCAGAACTCATCGAGGAACTCGCCGATACATATGACCTATCGGAGGACGCCGTCGACAAGATCCTCGAGCTTGAAGAGGAGGACCGTGCAAGCCGCGCAAGCGACCGTGTCGTCGATGAGGACGAAGATACGGAGGAGGATGGGTGCAGTGAGGACGAGGAAGATAATGAAGACGAAGACGAAGACGAAGACGAAGATGAGGATGATCAGGACGAGGACTAACGCATAATCAATTCTCGGAAAAGGCCCCTTTGGGGGCCTTTTCCCTTTGTCTGATATGATGCTTCGGATGAAACGTCTTCCATTCATTGCGTTTCTTGCGCTCGTCGCTCTTATCTTGTTTGCCGTGGTTCCGCCGCCTGAGCCGGAGGGATCGGAGAAGCCGGCAACGGAAGTTCTAGAACGGGATCTGGCGGCGGAGAATCACGTACGCATACATCTGGCGGACCTTGCGCCGGAAAAGGAGGTGCTGGGAGGCACGTTCTATGTGACGGAGATATATGCCACAGGCGGTACTGGCTCCGTGTCCTACGAGGACGGGCATAACGCGTATACGGCGGATTTCCGCTATAGGAGCGATTCCAGTAATATAACCATCACCTCGTTCGTCATCAGGGAGTAACCTGTTTCGAATCGCTCGGTTCTTAGCCTTTCATTCATTAAACATTAAGCCTCGGTACGCCAGATTAGCTATATGTCACGCACAACCATCATCATCCTCGTTATCGGCCTCGTATTCCTCATCGGCGTCGGTGTGGCTATGTACCGACTCAATGATGCCGGCAAACGTGAGGTGGTGAATCAGTACCGGGGTTCGCAGTTCAGTATCACGTACCCGCTCGAACTCGAGCTCGAGGAATATGCGAATGGCTCACTCTCCATTGGCTCGACAACGACAGAAGGATTCCGCCCGGCTGTAGAACTTACGATAGCCACGCCTGCAGGCGACGCAGTGTCCGCAGATTTCGAGACATTCCTCTTAGCGCAGATGAAGCTTCTGTGCAACGCGACCGAATCCGGAGAAAGCGTCAGTTGCAATGACGTGGAGCGAAGCCGTGCGTTCAGTACGAAGAATGGCGAGAACACTACCGAGTACTACCTCACACTTATCAGTCGTCCAGTCGCGGGTGGGGAGGTAGTCACGAAGAGCTTCGGGCCTATCTATACCTATGTGCTTCCGCCTCGCGAAGAGGACGCCGCTTCGGCCTACGCTGCGCTCATTGTGTACACCCCCCTTGCCTCCGTGCTTGCCGGGAACGCGGACCAGGCCCTTCTGACCCGAATCAACGACTCGGTCACGATAGGAGGGGGTCGCTAGCCATCCCCAGCCAAGCGCCCTCGTGATGGGGGTACAATATAAGGGTTATCCCATTAACCCATAGACATGCATAACCTACTGAATTGCACGTGCAGCGATAAATTCTCTTCGCTCGCCCCCTTCTTGCTTCGGGTCGTCGTTGGCGCTATTTTCCTCGCGCACGGCTGGCAGAAGCTCTCGGGAGGCGTGGACGGAACCGCTGGCTTCCTCGGAACGCTCGGCTTCCCGGCTCCGGAGCTCTTCGCAGTGCTCCTCATCGCGGCCGAAGTTCTCGGCGGCGCATTCCTCATCCTCGGTCTCTTCACGCACTGGGCAGCGAAGGTACTCATCATCGTTTCGGCGGTCGCGCTCGTTTCGGTGCATCTCACGAAGGGCTTCTTCGTTGCGAACGGTGGGTATGAATTCATCCTGCTCATCCTCGTGACCGTCATTTCGGTCATGATCACAGGTCCGGGACGTTGGTCCTTGGATGCCAAGTTGAGGAAGCATTAGAATCTGACGGTTAGAGAAAGCCCCGCTTACGCGGGGCTTTCTCTACACCCGCGGGTGTATGCTTAGTGCAGGTCAGAAGGAGACGACAATGGATACAAGCAGGCTGGTACTCGAACAGTTCGGTCCAGACATACGCCATGGACGAAGGCAGTATGACCTCCGCGTCGAAGCGCACTCCTTGGCCACCTTCCCGGATGTGGGGGTGCTCAGAGGACTGTATGAATACTGTTCTGTCGGGGCTCCAGGCAGTGAACTTGTCGTGGTGCGCCGGAACGGCGTCTCGATGGTTCTAGAGATGCCCGCTCGCGTACAGGACTCCCAGTTACAGGCATTCGTGCAAGCCGTCGAACGAGAGACGTATTTCACGGGGTAAAGAGCGGCCGCACGTGGCCGTTCTTATCATTTCCTAGTACACGTCGCCGAGCATCGGGAGCGAGAAGAGTTTCGGCCGCTTATCCGCCTTGAAGAGCGACGCGGGACGGTATCTCGACATGCTTCCGATACCGCTCCCGTCCGCTGACTGCTTACGCGCTTTCACCGACTTCGCGCTCGATCCGAGGTATATGGTGTCGCGGCCGTACTTCTCCGTGAGCTCGTCCACGTGTTCGAATAGCTGTGATACCGCGTCATTGCGTCCCGGCACGCTGAATATATCGAGCTGCTCGGGCTTCGCTTCGCGCAGGCCCGTGAGCGTGATGCCGGTGGTGCGGTACCTCGTACCGGTGCGGTACACCTTGGCGAAGAACGGTTCGAGCGCATGCAATATCTCGCCGGGGACATTCGTAGGGCGGGGGAGCACGAGAGCCTGCGTACGATAGCGGAATTCGGACGATTTCAAGAAGAAGGAAAGGCCGGTCGCGATCAGGTTATACCGCCTGGCCTTGCGGCATGCTCCCTCGATGTTCTTGGAAAGCTCCGAATACAGGAACGAAGCGTCCGCGGTCGCCGGGCTGAAGGTACGGGTTCTTTGTATGGAATGGTAGTCGTCCTTTGCTTCGGTCACTAGGGGAAATACGAACTCACCGTTCAGCTCCTGCCAGAGCTCGATGATCGGTTTCGTGACGCGCGCACGTACCCACGCCTCGTCCTTGCGTGCGAAGTCGAGTGCGGTGGATACACCGTGTTTGCGTAAGAGCGCACCAGTGTTCGGACCGATGCCCCACACTTTCTCCACCGGAACCGTCGTAAGGAACTCATCCTTCCCGAGAAGGGGGATGGGGGTGAATCCGTCCGGCTTCCTATAGTTGGAACCTATCTTCGCCAGGACCTTCGTGCAGGAAAGCCCGACGGAGAAAGTGATGTCCAGCTCCTGGAATAGATCCTTCTTGATCGAAAGAGCGATCTCCTCATACGACTTGTTGAGGGTGCGACGGAGCCCGGTGATGTCCCCGAAGCACTCGTCGATGCCGTACTCCTCTACCTCGGGCGTATACCGGCGCATGATTTCGTACATGCGGAGCGAGTAGAGGGTGTAGAGCTGGTAATCGGAGGAGATGATGATCGCGTCCGGGCATATCTTCTTCACGTCCTTCAGTGGTACGCCGCGCGTGATGCCGCGCGCCTTCGCTTCATAGGTCGCGGCCGACACGATGCCGCGTTCCTTGCCGGTTACGACCGGTTTCCCTCGAAGCGATGGATCGCGTGCCACTTCGCAGGCGGCGAAGAAGCCATCGCCGTCGACATGAACGATCGCTCGGGGATAGTAGTAGTTCTTACCCCACCCTACTTCGGTTGGCATGGGAGAAGTTCCAGAAGCGGCGTGTCGGCTTCCGGGATACGCGACGGAGCACGCGCTCGAAGCTACCGAGCTGGTAGAGGGCAGGGGACATGGTTCGGGTAGTCATGATGTAGTGGTTAGTATTTGCGCACGACGGCGGTGACAACAGCTTCGATTGAAAGTTCGCCCTTGGGATAGATCGGTTTGTAAGCGGTATTCGCCGGCTCGAGGAAATAGGAGTCATTCTTCTTGCGGAGATATTTCATCGTGTACTCGCCCTCGATCGAAGCGATGACTATCTGCCCGGGCTTATAGGTCGGATGGCGCTCGACGATGACGAGGTCGCCCGGACATATCCCCGCGTCTATCATCGAGTCTCCCTTCACTTTGAGGATGTAGCTCGATTCCTTGTGGGGCGTCAGGTACTCGTCGAAGTCCATCACGTCGAGAAGTTCCTCTTCCGCGGGCGACGGGAAGCCCGCCTCCACGAGTCCGAGAAGGGGAGCGCCGCGCATGAGCCTGCCCGGAATGATGTGCCCCTCACGGTCCTTCTCTACGACACCCGCTTCCACCAGCTTGCCTATGAGTTTGTACACGGCGTTCTTGGACTTGAAGCCGGTAAGCGCCATGAGCTCCTTGTAGCCGGGCATGCGCTTATTCCGCTCATAGAACCCCGTTACCTTTTTCTTGTACTCATCGAGCATGGTTCCAGTATAGGTAAACCGTAGTTCACCTGCAAGGAAACGTGGGGATAAGGGTTCACTCATCCTTAATATGCCGCGTCGTATGGTATTCCCATACCCATAAGCACATCAACATATGGCCGATCCAGATCAGCTCCGCGACGATGCCGATCGTGCAGAAAGCGATGCTGCCGAGACCGCAGAACAGCTCCGCCAAGCGGCCGAAGCGGCAGAAGCCGCTGAAGAAGCAGAACGACGAGCGCAGGAGGAGCGGGAAGAAGCGGACAGGCAGGCAGCTGCTGCGAACGATAGTTGATGCTCTATAGAAAGAAGAAAACCCCGGCACGTCCGCACCGGGGTTTTCTTCTTGAGTGGACTATGCCACTGGCGCGAGAGGCTCGTCTTCCTTGGCGAAGCGCGCCTTCACCTCCTTGCCCGGCCAGCGGTGGTAGAGGACGGGGATGAGGATGAGCGTAAGCACCATGGAGAAGGAAAGACCGAACATAATGGCGACCGCGAGCGGGCCCCATATAGCGGACGCGAACGAGAGCGGGATCATACCGACCACGGTCACGACCGTGGTGAGGATGATAGGGCGGAAGCGCGAGGAGGCGGCTGCGACCACCACGTCGGTGAGCGTCTGGTTCGGATTGTTACGTCCGATACGCGCGACGGAGTCCATGAGAATGATGGCGTGGTTGATGATGACGCCCGCCAGCGCGATGACGCCGAGCATGGACGGGAGCGAGAGCGCGGCCCCGGTAACCATGAGACCGAACAGAACGCCGATGAGCGAGAACGGGATGATGGAAAGGAGGTAGAAGGAGTGGCGGAAGGAGTTGAACTCAAGCACGAGGATGCCGAGCATGAGCGCGGCTCCGGCAAGGAGTGCGAGGCCGAGCTCCGCGAACGACTTGTTCACGTCCTCGCTCTCGCCGCCGATCTTCAGGTGCACGCCTTCAGGAAGCTGTTCCGTTTCGAGTTGCTTCTGGAACGCCTGGGATATCTCTATGGGGTTTGCTCCCGTCGCAGCGTCCGCGGTGAGCGTACTGATACGCGTTCCGTCCTCGTGACGGATGACGGTGTTCGCTGGCTCGTACGATATCGCAGCGATGGTACCGAGCGGCACCGGGCCACGAGTGCCAGGCACCGTGAGCTCGCGCACCGCATCGATGGTGACATGCGTTGTTTCTGAAGGGTCCCGATACGTCGGGTTAAGGTCGAGACGCGTGCGCACCTCGATATCGTCGTCCCCGGTGCGTATGTCGGTCGCTTTCGCCCCATAGAGCGCGGTACGGAGCGTGTCAGCGACTACGAGCGGGGAAACGCCTTGCTCTGTGGCCTTGGCCGTATCGAGCTTCACCACGAACTCCGCGCTGTCGTCCCTCGTGCTTGTGTTTATGTTAGTCGCGCCGGGTATGGTTCCGAGGATGCGCGCACCCTGGTCAGCGGCTTCCGTGAGCGCGATGAGATCATCGCCTTCGAAGGTGACGGAGACGGCCGCCGACGTTGGGGGGCCGCCTGACGGCTCCGACACGATGACGCGCGCTGATGTAATGGGACGCAGCTTCGTGCGCAGCTCATCGACTATCTCCGCGCTCGTTTCCTTCCTGTCCTCCTTATCCACCAAATTAACCGTGATGTTGCCTGCGCGACTCCCTGAGAGCCCGCTCTGCGCGAAGTAGCTGCCGGAGCCCACTTCGGTCACGAACGACTTGATGCGCGCATCGTCATAGAGGAGTTCCTCGACCTCGCGTACCGAGAGGTCGGTCTCCGAAAGCGCGGTGCCCTGCGGCTTCTCCACTTCGATCGTGATGATGCCGGAGTCCTCTCCCGGGAAGAAGACGACCTTCACTGCGCCCACCATAGGGAGGGCGAGCGATATCACGAGGAGTATGGAGATGCCGATGAGGAACCGGTTTTCCTTCTTCCGGTCGCCGAGTATCCCGCGGAGCAGGTTCTCGTACCACGCCTTCGCGCGCTTGTTATATTCCTCCTGACGCTCTTCGAGCTTCGAGAGGGAAGGGCGGATGATGTACATCGATAGGAGCGGCACGAACCCGAGCGCGACGAAGATGGACGCGAGGAGCACGAAGATAACGGTGTATGGAATAGACGCGAGGTACTTGCCGACGATGCCCGAGATGAAGAAGAGCGGGACGAACACCGCGATGGTGGTGAACGTACCGGCGAACAATGGCCACGCATACTCCTTGATAGCGGCGCGCGCCGACTTCTCCTTGTCTCCGTTCTCGACGAAATGCGTATGTATAGCTTCCACCACCACGATGCCGGAGTCCACGAGGATACCGATGGCGAGGATGAGCGAGAAGAGCGATATGAAATTGATGGTGTTGCCGGACGCCGCGATACCGATGAAGGCGATGAGGAACGAGAGCGGGATGGATGCCGCAGCCGCGAGCGACTCACGCCAGCCAAGCGTGAAGAAGAGCATGAGCATAACGAGCGCGATCGTCTCGAGGCCGACGTTCGTGAGCTCGGTGAGGTCATGCTGCACATCTTCCGACGCGTCATACGAAATGACGGTCTTGGTCCCTTCGAGCGTCGTGCTCTCGAGCTCCTTGAGCTTTTCCTTAACCTTGTCGCCCATCTCGACCACGTTGCCGCCCCTACTCTTGAATACTGATATAGAAAGCGCGGGCGCGGATGGCGCCCCTTCGACCGAGACGCGCGAATGAGTGACCGCATCCTCGAGCCCGTCGACCACTTTCGCGACGTCCCGTACGTGGAGCACACTGCCCGCGGGTCCTGCGAGCGCTACGCTTCCGACCTGTTCCGTGTTCGAAAGCCCCGCCTCGAGCCGCACTGCGTACGCGATATTGTCGACGGTGATGGAGCCGAGTGGGGACGCCACGCCCGATGCGCGTATCGCGTTCGTAACGTCGGAAAGGGAAAGTCCGTACTGACGGAGCTTGGACTGCTCGACGATGAC
Organism: uncultured Candidatus Saccharibacteria bacterium; assembly: GCA_964434255.1. Lineage (GTDB taxonomy): Bacteria > Patescibacteriota > Minisyncoccia > Phycocordibacterales > Phycocordibacteraceae > C7867-001. Next base: position 91,356 of record CAYSUL010000001.1, on the reverse strand, counting down.
GTCCACCTGGCGCTCGCGGACTCCAGAAAGCGCGACAGAGGAGACGCTCGGCACGCGCTCAAGCTCGTCCTTCACTATCGTACCGACTGCGGTGAGCTCTGCAGGGGTGAGTTCGCCCGAGATCGAGGCGATGATGATAGGCTGGTCCGCGAAATTCACATCGGTCACCGAGGGATCCTCGGCCTCGCTCGGAAGCTCCGGGCTCACCTTGTCCACCTCGTCCTTGAGGAGCTGGATGGACTTATCGATATCAGCCGAGGCCGCGAACTCGACCGTAATCGAAGAGACGCCCTCGCCTGACGTGGAGGTCACCTTCGTGACGTTCTCCACACCGAGCACCCGGTCCTCTATCTTATTCGTGATAAGGCGCTCGACATCCTCGCTCGAGGCACCCGGAAGAACGGTGGTAACGATACCGATAGGTATCTGTATCTCCGGAGAGGACTCCTTCGGTATGGCGGCTGCGGCGTATGCGCCCGCAAGCACGAGCACCGCTCCCATCAGGATGGTGAAGTGGTGCTTATGGATGAAGAAGAGCCAGAACTTCGTCATGCATCGTTACGGAGCGATGGTTACCTTCTGGCCTGCGGCGAGCCCGCGCGCGTCGGTGACGATACGCAGCTCGAGCGGGAGATTGGTCCGCACCTCTATACGGTCGCCACGGACTTCGAGGACTTCGACTTCGTTCGCCACGAGCGCGCCCTCCTCATCGATGGTGAAGATGATGCGCTTGTCGCCTGAAAGCTTCACTGCAGAAAGGGGAAGGAGCGAGGGGCCGCTAACGGTGCCTACCTCTTCCTTCTTCGGTGCCTGGTTCGGAAGCGCGATGCGAACCGACTGGCCGTTCACTATTCCTCCTGCGCTCGCTGCATCGACCGCTACATGCACCTCTATGAGCTTGGTAGTTGGATCAAGCGCGGGCGCTATGGACGTTACGATACCGGGGATATCGTCCTCGACGGTGACTTTAGTGCCTGCCGCAAGGAGCGCGCGGTCGTCCTCACCCACGTACGCGACTATCTCGAGCGCGCCGTTCTGGGCAACGGTCGCGACGTGCGTGAATGCGGTGACGTAGTCGCCGACTCGTATAGGAAGGAAGTTCACCTGGCCGCCGATAGGAGCGCGCACTACGGTCTTCTCGAGCTGCGCCTGCGCGCCGCGCAGCACCCCGAGTGCGGTCTTGACCGATGCGTCCGCGCTCGCGACCTCGCCGCTTCTCGAATCTGTCTGGTGGCTCGCGACGGCTGCTGCTGCCTGCGCTGCACGCAACGCATCGCGTTCAGCCGATAGGGTCGCGAGGAGGCCGTCCACATCCGCGCGGGCGGCTGCAAGATTCGCTTTTTGGGTAGCGGTCGCGCCCGAGTTGGTCTGTGCGGCCACGCGAGCAAGGTCTACTAGGAAAATTGAGGCGCGGTTGGCTATGCGCTCCGCGTCGGCAAGGAGGACTTCCGGATTCTTCGTGCCGGACGCATCCAGGGCGTACCGCCACGACTGCATCTCGCGCCTAAGCGCTATGAACTCGTTCTTGAGCGCATTGTCTGAGCCAGAGGAAACGAGTACGGTCGGGCTTACGGAGGAGCCGCCGAAGAAGCTCTGCGCCTCGTTCGCCACCATGCTGTCGAGAGTCGTGTACGCAGTGCGATACGTGTTGCGGGCCGAGGTTTCCGCCTCCTCGAGCGATTCTCCGGTATTAGCTGCCTGGACCTGGGTTATGGAGCGTGCGGCGAGCGCGCTTTCGTACGAACCCTCGGCCTGAAGGACCGCAGCACGTTCGCTCGCGTTCTCAAGGCTCGCGATGACGAAGCCTGCAGGAACACTCCCGCCGAGCTTGGCGTTCACGCTCCGTACGGTCCCGCCTGACTGCGCGAGGATGTCCGCTTCGGTTATCGAGCGCACGGTACCGAGGATGCTGACAGAGGCACCCTGTCCTGAAAGCTCACCGACGGTCGCAAGCGTCACGGTGCGGAGCTGGTTGCCGGCGTCGTGCGCACCGTCCTGACGCAAGAGCGTGATGCCTGCTATGAGAAGGACGGCAAGAAGAATAGCGACAGCTATTTGCTGCCACTTCTTGAGGCCGCGATAGCGACGCCATGAAGCGTCTCCGAACGTGCGCGTCCGAAGCGCCGTACGGCGTAGAAGGTTGACGAGAGACTGCATATGCCTGCGTATTGTGTATCACTTTTGAATATAAGTCAAATGTACCACACGCACGCCGTTTTTCAATGAGCTTCGGTAGATTTTCCTCAGTGCATAGGCGACAATGAGGGAATGCAGTCAATGCGCTGGTACGCGCTCCCCAAGGAACAGGTCGAAGAACAGCTCGAAGCGAGCGAGCATGGTCTTGCGACAGCTGTTGCGAAGGAGCGTCTTGCGACCCATGGCGCGAACGCGCTCCCAGAAGCCAGGCCGGACAGCATCCTCATCATCTTCCTCCGCCAGTTCGCAAGTCCGCTCATCTATATACTCCTGGGTGCCGCGGCAATCGTGTATTTCACCGAAGACCCGGTCGATGCGTACATCATCCTCGCGATACTTTTCTTCAACGCCATCGTCGGGACTATCCAGGAAGGGAAGGCGCAGAATACGCTGCGTGCCCTTAAGTCGTACGCCACCACCGAAGCGACGGTGTTGCGCGACGGTCGCGAACTCTTGATCCCTGACCGCGAAGTGGTGCCGGGCGACATCCTCATATTCTCGGAGGGCGGCAAGGTCGCAGCGGATGCCCGCATCCTCTCCGCGCGTGGCCTACGCATAGACGAGTCCGCGCTCACCGGTGAGTCCGTTCCGGTCGAGAAGGACGTCCATGCGCTTGCCGACACCGAGCTCACGCTTGGCGACCAGCTCAACATGGCGTTCAAGGGAACGAACATCGCTGCAGGCACCGGACAGGCGCTCGTGGTCGCGACCGGGACGAGCACCATCCTCGGCTCTATCGCGAAGGAACTGTCGGGTGCTTCGACCGAGATACCGCTCCAGGCGAGTATCCGTCGCCTCTCCAGGGCGATAATCGTCGTCGTTCTCCTCATCAGTGCATTCCTGTTCGTGCTCGGGTACCTGCAGGGGCACCCGCTGGACGAGATGTTCGCGACGGTCGTCACGCTTGCGGTCTCCATCATTCCCGAGGGCCTTCCTATCGTCATGACTTTAGTGCTCGCGTCCGGAGTCTGGCGCATGAGCAAGCGCAATGCGCTCGTGAAGAATCTCCAGGCCGTCGAAGCACTCGGACAGGCGGCGGTCATTGCGGTGGATAAGACGGGGACGATCACGAAGAACGAGATGATAGTCCAGAAGGTATATGCGGAAGGGAAGCTCTTCGACGTCACGGGCGCGGGATATGCCCCAACCGGTGACGTGCTTCTCGACAACGCTTCGATAGTCGCTGCGAACCATCCCGAGCTCCTCTCTGCAGGGAAGATAGCCGCATACACCTCGACCGCGCGCGTCGTGTACGACGAAGAGCGCAAGCTCTGGAGAGTCGCGGGCGACCCGACGGAAGCGGCGCTCATCGTGCTCGCTCGTAAGCTCGGGTTCCAGAAGGAGGATCTTGAGCGGGAGTCACCGCCCTTGTTCGAGCTTCCGTTCACCTCGGAGCTCCGCTTCCACGCAGCGGTCCACGCAGGCGCTCGTGGCGGCGCTCTTTCGGTGACGGGCGCGCCCGAGCACATCCTTTCTCGTTCAAGCATGGTGCGGGCGAACGGGAGCGAACACGTAATGACTGCGGAGAAGCGCGGAGAGCTCGAAGCACTGATGCTCCGTCTCTCGGAAGACGGATTCCGCGTGCTTGCATACGCGGAGAGAAATGGCGTGCACGAAGCGCTCTCTCCCGAGCATGTGGACAAGCTCACGTTCCTCGGCTTCTTCGGGATACGCGATGGCCTGAAGCCTGAGGTGCGTAGTGCGCTTCTCGCAGCCCACGATGCGGGTATCAAGGTGGTGATGATAACGGGGGATCACGTCGCGACCGCGCGCGCGGTAGCCAAGGAAGCCGGCATATGGAACGAAGGGGATGGCGTGCTCACAGGAACGGAGATGGATGATATGGACGAGGCGACGCTCATCGATACGCTTACCTCGGTGACCGTGTTCGCGCGCGTCACGCCCGAGCACAAGCTCCGCATCATCAGGGCGTATAGAGCGAAGGGTCTCACCATCGCGATGACGGGCGACGGGATTAACGATGCGCCTTCTTTGGTCGCTGCCGATCTCGGTGTCGCTATGGGGAAGATAGGAACGGAGGTCGCGAAGGAAGCAGCTGACATCGTTCTTCTCGATGACGACTTCGGCAGCATTGTGGCTGCGGTCGAGGAGGGCCGCGGCATATACCAGAGCATTCGCCGCGTCGCGCTCTATCTCTTCTCCACCTCGGCCGGCGAGACGCTCGCCATCACCGGAGCGCTCGTCGTCAGCTATCCGCTCCCTGTGCTCCCCGCGCAGATCATCTGGCTCAACTTCGTGACCGATGGCTTCCTCGATGTAGCGCTTGCTATGGAGCCCAAGGAGAAGAACCTTATGGCCCGCAAGTTCACCATGCCCGGCAAATACCTCATCGATAAGTCGATGTTCCTGCGTATGGCGCTCATGGCGACGACGATGGCGGTCGTCACGCTCGTGCTCTTCGGCATGCATCTCTCCGAAGGCCTCCCGAAGGCGCTCACCATCTCGCTTTCAGTGCTCGCAGTGCTCCAGTGGTACAACGCCTGGAACTGCCGCTCGGAGACGCGTTCGATATTTGCTATGAATCCGTTTAGCAACCCATACCTCATCGGTGCAACGACGGTAGTCGTCATACTCCAGATATTCGCGGTATACACCCCGTTCCTCCAGGGAGTGCTCCACACCGTGCCGCTCTCGCTCGATGAGTGGAAACTCATCCTCATGGCAGCGCTTCCTATCGTAGTCGTAGAAGAGATACGCAAGCTGTTCGCGCGCATGGGTCGTTAACTCGCACTTCACCATGCATAGGGGAGTATGGGTGGATGCGGAATCGTAATTTCGAACGCAAGTCGAAGATTCCACCGCAGAAGCAAGGACAACGTCCATGCGGCCTGCGCCCGAGGATAAGAGGGAATGCTACGAGGGGAGCGGAAAGCTCTTCGGGAAGGTAGCGCTCATCACGGGCGAGGCGTTTCATATTTATTTTATCTTCACTCCAGGCCCTCGAGCGCGGGGTCTGGTAGTATCGGTGGATGACTCAAGGCGAAGCGCTGCAAGTACTCAAGACCGGAGCGAACGTATTCCTTACGGGGGAGCCCGGAAGCGGCAAGACGCATACCATCAATGAGTATGTGAAGTGGCTGCGCTCGCACGCCATCGAGCCATCCATAACGGCATCGACCGGCATCGCTGCGACCCACATTCATGGCGTGACCATCCACTCCTGGAGCGGCATCGGTATCGCGGAGCGCCTCACCGCGGACCTTCTCGAGCGCGTCTCGCAGAAAGAGCACGTGGTGAAGCGCATACAGCGCACCGACGTGCTCATCATCGATGAGGTCTCCATGCTCTCGGGCGACGTGCTCACGATGGTGGACGCGGTCGCTAAAGAAGTCCGAAGGCGCGAAGAACCGTTCGGCGGCATGCAAGTGGTTCTCGTGGGTGACTTCTTCCAGCTCCCTCCAATCGGGAAGGTGGGACGACCCTCAGCGTTCGCGTTCGAGAGTCCCGCGTGGCCCGCGCTCAACCCCATCATCTGCTACCTGCACGAGCAGCATCGTCAGGAAGATGGTGCATTCCTCGATCTCCTCGGCGCCATACGCACGAGCTCCTGGGACCATACGCACGTCTCGCTCATCACGGCGCGCGAGACCGATGGCGAAGGGCTCGACGAGGACATTCCCCAGCTGTATACGCACAACGCGGACGTGGACCGGATAAACGAAGGGAAGCTCGCGGCGCTTCCAGGGAATGGGAAGCGCTTCACCATGACGGGGCAAGGAGCTCCCATGCTCATCGAAGGCCTTAAGCGTGGCTGCCTCTCGCCCGAGACTTTAGTGCTCAAGGAAGGCGCGGTCGTTATGGCGACGAAGAACAATCCTATAGCGGGATATGCGAACGGGACGCTCGGTATAATCACGGGCTTCGAGCGCGGCACCAGCTACCCGATGATAGAGACCCGCGACGGGAGGGTGATAACGATAGCGCCCGCGGAGTGGGCGGTAGAGGAAGGCGGCAAGGCGCGCGCCAAGATAATGCAGGTGCCGCTCCGTCTTGCGTGGGCCATCACGGTGCATAAGAGCCAGGGAATGAGCATGGACGCTGCGGCGATGGATCTTTCACGCTCATTCGAATACGGACAGGGATATGTCGCGCTCTCGCGCGTGCGTACGCTCGCTGGGCTCTCCCTTCTCGGATGGAACGAGAACGCGCTCAATGTGCACCCGGGAGTGGCTGCTAAGGACAAGCTCTTCCGCGAACTATCCGAACAAGCTGCCGTTGCGTTCGGTCTCCTTGAAGAAAGCGAGGAGCGTACGACGATGGAACAGAATTTCATAAAAGCGTCAGGCGGCTCTCTTGAAGTGCGTGACGCGTCCATCGCGAAAGTGAAGCGCAGCACGTATGACGAGACGTACGACCTCCTCAAGGAAGGGAAGACCATCAATGACATCAACGCGCTCCGCGGGCTCACGCTCGGCACCATTGCAGACCACCTGCAGAAGCTGAAGGAAGCGGGACGCATAACCACGGATGAGGTACAGGATTTGCTGCCTGAAGCCATAATCGACGGGCTCCCGAAGATATTCGTCGCGATGAAAGCGGTGGGGAGCGAGAAGCTGGCGCCGATATACACGAAACTCAAAGGGAAATATACGTACGATGACCTGAAATTGGCCCGCGTTCTCTACGGAGAAAAGGGATAAGGTACAATGGGTAGAATATGCAGTTTCCGTTCTATCGACCCAAGCGGGATATGCGTCGCGCGCTCATCCTCTGGGGCATAGGTGCAGTTGCCTTCATCGTTGTATTCCTCCTTATCTACTCCAACATGTTCGGGCCGGTTGCGCAGTACGCGGAGCCCGAGGAATTCATCGTTAATCCGGACACTCCTATCGCGGAAGTGGCGAGCGGCCTCAAGGAATTGAATTTCATAAAGAGCGAGCTCGCGTTCCGTATGGCATATGCGATAACGGGCCACGAGGACATCGTGGAAGGAGGGTACAAGATAAGCCGGAGCCAGGACGCGTGGACTCTCGCAGAAGCGTTCGCGCGTCCTCCATACCTTGCGTGGGTAACCATTCCTCCCGGTCTCCGTAAGGAGCAGATAGCGGAACTCTTGCAGAAGAAGCTCGGATGGACCGATGAGCAGGTGGAGAAATGGGTGACGGTCGATACGGCGCCTGACGCCACCCTCATCGAGGGCGTTTACTTCGGCGACACCTATCTCATCGCGTCGGACCAATCGCCGGAACAGGTGGCGCAGCGGTTGCGTGGCCGGTTCGAGGAAGTATTCGCACCGTATGCCGAGCAAGCTGCCGACATGGACCTCTCCTGGAACGAGCTCATCACCATGGCGTCGCTCGTCGAGCGCGAGTCAGCGAAGAACGACAAGGCGCTCGTTGCAGGAATTATGTGGAATCGTCTCGATACCGGCATGCGTCTCCAGGTGGACGCTACCTTCCAGTACATCCGCGGGAAGAAGGGGAATTGGTGGCCGGCACCTACCAAGGATGATAAATACATCGACTCTCCATTCAATACGTATAAATACGCGGGGCTCCCGCCGCACCCTATTGCTAATCCGAGCCTCGCTTCCATCAAAGCCGTACTTGAGCCGGAGAATACTGACTGCCTCTACTACCTCCATGATATGGATGGGGTAATACACTGCTCCGAGAGCTATGCGGGGCAGTTGAGGAACGTTGATACGTATTTGCGGTAGGTTCGATACCTAGTCTCCCAGGACGGACTCATCCTGCAGGCGATATACTTCTTATATGACCTGGTTTCCACTCTTCTTAATTGCAACTGGCGTGGCTGCTATCTATTATGGCTTTGCAATGTTTTTCTCAAGAAAATTCTATAAGGAGTGGACATCAGATTTAACGGCTAAAGAGGGAGAATCAGGTGACGATAGTTTCGGGAAAGATTATTGGTATTATCGCTATCTAAATCCTGCACGGTCTCTTCTGCTTGGAGTAATGTTCTTGAGTGCAGGTCTGATTGTAAGTAACTATCCTCCACTGAGTTTTTTGGGTCTTGCATTGGTAGCCATACTTCCGGTAGTTGCGTTTCTGTCCATTGTGCTTGGATTGATAGTTCTTCTCTCAAAAAGGGCTAACGATAAATTTTGGAAGCATATCTGGTTTGTACAAAGTAAAGAAATGAATAGAAAACTTCTTGCCATCGGTTTTTTCATTGTCCTCCTGATTTATATGTTTCTGTATATGGCGGGCGCGGTTCCTCAAATCGGAGTGTAAGAGTTCCAACATCGTCCCAGACCCTCAGCAAGAACTCCGCGCTTTCAGGGCGCGGAGTGTGAGGTTCTTCCATCAACGTAGATCACCTTGTCCCTCGAGGAGGTTCAGGGCTGCGTTCCGAATGCGGACCTTCGTATCGTCGTCCACCGCATCCGGATAGCCGGCGAGAAGCCGAACGGCCTCGATGGGGATAATCGCACCGAGCGTTCGTCCGTAGCGATGAAAGCCTGTGATGCTCTTGAGCCCGAAGGCATCTTGGAGAATGTCCGGGAACATCCGCCTTCCTTCAGAGGTGGAGCAGAAGCGTGCAGGGAATGTGGGAGTAGCACTCCCGAGCAACCACTGCTTTCGGTTTCCTGAGGGCATTAACGTTCTCCTGAATGTGTCTAGACAGAACCTACCATGCATTGCATAAGAGTTCCAACATCGTCCCGGACTCTCAGCAGCAGGGATTCGTCGCCTGAGGATGATTGACGCTTCATCTATATAAAGGTATTCTATTTTCAATTGCCCGTGGGGCCTTTTTATTTTATTCGCAAGCCAGATTCGTCATATGGAAACCCGGAATATCGCCATCATCGCCCACGTGGACCACGGAAAGACCACGCTGACCGACGCCATCCTCAAGGAAACCGGCGCGGCAGCTGCTGGCGTGTCCATGGACAGTAACGCACTCGAGCACGAGCGCGGCATCACCATCTACTCCAAGAACGCCTCGGTGGAGTACAAGGGAACGAAGATAAACATCGTCGACACCCCAGGCCACTCCGACTTCGGTTCGGAAGTTGAGCGTGTGCTCCGTTCCATCGACTCCGTGCTCCTCATCGTCGACGCGCAGGAAGGCCCCATGCCGCAGACCCGTTTCGTACTCAAGAAGTCACTCGAGCTCGGGCTCAAGCCTATCGTCGTTCTGAATAAGATAGACAAGCCAGCAGCAGATCCCGATCGTGCTGAAGAGCAGGTGCTCGAACTCTTCCTCGAGCTCGGAGCAAGCGATGAGCAGTCCGACTTCAAAGTGGTATATGCCATCGGTCGCGAGGGCGTTGCTATGAAGAAGCTCGACGACGAGCGCGTGAACCTCGAGCCGCTTCTCGATACCGTTCTTGAGAACGTGCCTGCAGCTTCAGCAGCAGGAGACGAGGCCAAGCCCCTCAAGCTCCAGTCATTCAATCTCGCGTACGATAACTTCCTCGGCCGCCTCGCCATCTGCCGCGTGTACGAAGGAACCATCACTCCGGGACAGAACGTCATCGTGAAGAAGCCTGACGGCACTGCGCGTAACGGAAAGACGACGAAGATATTCACCTTCAAGGGTCTTGAGCGCGTTGAAGCTACGGAAGCGTCCGCAGGCGACATCGTGATCGTCGCAGGTCTTCCTGACGTATTCATCGGAGAGACCATCACTACCGACCCTGCTATGGAGCCGATGCCAGCAATCGCTATTGATGAGCCGACCATCACCGTGAACTTCCTCGTGAATAATTCACCGTTCGCGGGCCGCGAAGGGAAGTACGTGACGAGCCGCCAGCTTCGCGAATACCTCGAGCGCGAGCTCGAAGTGAACGTGGGACTCAAGGTGGACTTCGTGTCCCCTGACGCCTTCAAGGTCTCGGGCCGCGGCGAGCTCCACATCGCCATCCTCCTCGAGAACATGCGCCGCGCAGGATACGAGATGCAGGTCTCCCAGCCGCAGGTAATCATCCGCGAGGAAGAGGGCCAGAAGCTCGAGCCATACGAGGAAGTCACTATCGATACTCCGACCGAGTTCCAGGGCTCCATCATCGAGCGCCTCGGTACTCGCGCATTCGTGCTCATGAACCTTGTGCAGCACGGCGACACGGTGCGCCTCACACTCGAAGGTCCTACCCGCGGCCTTCTTGGGTATCGCAACCAGTTCGTCGTCGACACCAAGGGCGAGGGAATACTTTCAACGCGCGTGCTCGGCTTCAAGCCGTACGCAGGCGAGATAAAGAAGCGCCAGGTGGGCTCCATGATTTCCATGGCAACCGGCAAGGCGCTCGGCTATGCGCTTTGGGGCATGCAGGAGCGCGGCGTCCTCTATATCACCCCGGCTACCGAAGTCTATGAAGGTATGGTGGTGGGCAACACTTCGAAGGGAGAAGAGATGGTCGTGAACCCTACCAAGGGAAAGAACCAGAGCAACGTCCGTTCGTCCGGTATGGATGAAGCCATCAACCTGGTCCCCGCGTTCACTCTCAGCATCGAGCGCGGTCTTGAGGTCATGACGGATGACGAGTATCTCGAGATAACGCCACTTTCGGTGCGTCTGCGTAAGCAGGGGCTCACCGAGAGCGATCGTTCGAAGAATCGCCGCTAGAGCAAAGGCCGGGACCTCCCGGCCTTTCTCATTGTGGCGGGTAGCGGTTTCTGGTAGGGTACGTCCAGATTTCACAGCCACGTACGGGCACAGAAGGGAATACAGTCATGGGAACGCAGTCGTTCGAGAACTGCATCGAGGCCATCATGCATCAGTGGCGCATGCAGCCGCCGCTCAAAGAACAGCAGGTGAGGGTCAAGTCTATGTACTTCACGTGCGCGGACGGGAAGCCGTCGCCCCCTATCCGCGCCAGCAGTGCCAATATGATGAGCCGGCTCTTCGTCCAGAATCTGCTCGCGCCCGATGGGCGTGGCGTATCGATCCCGACCTGGCCCGTTACTCTCACGGTCGAGCAACGCGCTCGAGTTAGGAAAGCCTACGGTCCCAAGCTGGTCGCCGAGACCCGGGCGGATCCGATGAGTCATCCGGTCATCCATGGTCTTCTTTTCGCCGATACAGTCGCAGTCGGCCAGTAGGTCGATAGGGGCGTTTCCTCCGGGAAGCGCCCTTCATCATTTCTCTAGGTTGTTTTTCATACGGTATGAGGATTACCAGTCACTAACGAAATTCCATGTTCTATACCATCGCAGTGATACTTCTCGTGCTCTGGCTTCTCGGTCTCGTGACGAGCTACACGCTTGGCGGATTCATCCACCTGCTTCTCGTCGTCGCGGTCATCATGGTTCTCGTCCGCCTCATCCAGGGACGGAACCCTATCGCCTAGGGAATTGGTGCGGGCCCGCACGCGGGCGAAACTACAGCTGACATAGACTTGCATAAGTAGATACGAACAGACACCGCCATAGCGGTGTCTCGTTGTTTTTAGGTGAGGGTGGTAACATCCGGCCAGAAGGAGGAGTTCTATGGCATAGAGCTGCGCTCTTCGACACGTTCACCCTCATGTAGGAGCATGTAATGACGGACGTTCCGCTAACGCCTGAGCAACTGCTCCGCAGAGCGAAAAGCCAGGTAACTGCACCAGCTTCCGGCCGCATCCTCGTGATGCTGTGCCCGGAAATGCCCGAATGGGATGCTTTCGACGAGCTCGTCTCGCTTGGAGCGCCTAGCACCGAAGCCTCGTGCCGTTCCCGCACGTGGGAGGGAGCCGGGGCGTGCTGCCAGGATAGGAAGGCAGGACGACCGCTTGTCTTGCTCAACTATGGACTCGGCAGCCACACGTATCTCGATGATCCTCTCGCATGGGGCCAGAAGGAGGGATTGGTGCCTGCGTGCGTTCACACATGCCTCGGCATCTCGGCAGCGCATCCTAATCTTCCCATAGACCGGTTCAAGCTCCATAGCGAATCCGGATTCAGCCTCTTCGTCCCGATCGTATACGACCATGAGAGCGAACGTCGCAATTTCCGTATCGCATATAACGGGATCCGGCGTACGCTCGAGTGCTCGTGGGCGGGATACGGGATAAGCGGGCACAACTGGCCCGTGTTTGAGGTCGCTTAGGTACCTGATTCGACGCCTCGCCCTGCTTTCGGGCGGGGCGTCATTTGTCTCCACGCCTTGCAAAATAAGGAGGGAAGTGCTATAGTTCCTCCACAACGGTTACTCCATATTGTTTGACGTCTTGAGAGCAAACTCATCAGGACCAGCCAAAGCGGAAAGCGCATCGGCTTGAAACTCTCGAGGACGGTTGATTACTCAACACGAAGAGCGCCAGCGCTCTCGTTCAAACAGATACATACATGCAAAATAGTAATTTCTCTTCGCGCGATAAGCGTGGAGGCAATCGGTCGGGTGGCTCAGGCCCTCGTCCTAGCCGCAGCGGTTCAAGCCGTGGTGGCGCAAGCAACGCGTACGAAGCGGGCATGCAGTTCGCTCTTGCGAACGGCGCCCCGCGTCGCCCTCAGCGTAGTTTCGGACCGCCTCGTGGCGGTGGCGGCTCTCGTGGCCCCTCGTCCTCATCTCGCCCTTCGTTCGACCGTGGCCCTCGTGGCGGCGGTTCCTCGAACCGCTCCGGCGGTAAGCGGGGATTCCAGGAGATGAACGTCGACCTGAATAAGCTTATTAATAAGGCTTCAGCTCCTGAAGAGGTAGAGGCGTACGTACCCGAGCACGCATTCGCAGGCTTCGCTATCGATGAGCGCCTCAAGGCGAACATCGCGGCCAAGGGATATGTCACCCCGACCCCTATCCAGGACGAGTCCATACCGCACGTCCTCAAGGGACTCGATGTGGTCGGTCTTGCGAACACGGGTACTGGTAAGACAGCGGCATTCCTCATTCCGCTCATCGATAAGGTGCTCAAGTTCCGTGCACTCGGCCAGAATGAGCGCGTGCTCATCATGGTACCGACGCGCGAGCTCGCTATCCAGATCGAGCAGGAGTTCTTCGGCTTCGCCAAGGGCCTCCAGCTAAACTCGGTGACGATTGTGGGAGGTGCCAACATCTCTCCGCAGATACGCGTACTCCGTCGCAACCCATCCTTCGTCATCGGCACGCCGGGACGCCTCAAGGACATCATGGAGCGCAGGGAGCTCGACCTCTCCGACTTCGGTACCGTCGTCCTCGATGAGGCCGATCGCATGCTCGACATGGGATTCATCAACGACATGCGTTTCATTATGGGATTCATGCGGAACGTCCGTCACACGCTCTTCTTCTCGGCAACGCTGTCGAAGGATATCGAGCGCCTCATCGGCGAATTCCTCAAGGACCCGGTCCGCATTTCGGTGAAGACCCGCGAGACCTCGCACACTATCGACCAGGACGTCGTGCGCGTTCCTCCTGCCCAGAAGCTTACGAAGCTCATCGAGCTTCTCCAGGCTCCTGACATGGAGCGCGTGCTTGTCTTCGGACGCACCAAGCACGGCGTGGAGCGCCTCGCGAAGGATCTTCGCCAGGCCGGCATAAAAGCCGACTCCATCCACGGCAACAAGACGCACTCCGCGCGCCAGAAGGCCCTTGGGCTCTTCAAGCAGTCGCATGTGCGCGTGCTCGTGGCAACCGACGTCGCGGCTCGTGGTCTCGACATCTCGGGAGTGACGCACGTCATCAACTTCGACTTGCCGGGCACCTACGAGGATTACACCCACCGTATCGGCCGTACCGGTCGTGCTGGCATGGGCGGGAAGGCGCTTACGTTCATCTCGTAATCGGTCCCTCTAAGTGCTCAAAAACCCCAGGCTATGCAGCCTGGGGTTTTTGCTATACTGAAGGCTATTGGAAATAAAAGGGCGTAATACTTATATGGAAAAAGCAGATACTGGTTCGTTCTTGGAGAAGTACATGACCCCTATCGCGGTCATCGTGGGCGCGCTTATCATCGCAGGTGCGTTCGCATTCGGTCGCGGAGATGCGCTACCTTCCCAGCCTGGAGAGCAGGTAGCGAAGGCGGTTAACATCAAGGACGTGAAGGATAACGGGCCGTTCCTGGGCGATAAGAACGCACCGGTCGTCATGGCGTACTGGTTCGATTACCAGTGCCCGTTCTGCAAGCAGTTCGAGCAGACAGCGATGGTGCAGATATACGACACGTATGTCGCGACCGGAAAGGTGAAGATCCTCGTCAAGGACTTCCAGTTCCTCGGGCCTGATTCAGAATCAGGCGCGCTCTACTCCCGTGCTGTATGGGAGGCGCATCCCGAGCTCTATTACGAATGGTACAAGGCGATGTTCGTCGCGCAGGATGAGGAGCATGGAGGCTTCGGCGATGAGAAGAGCGTCGATACGCTTACCCGCGGCGTAGCTGGCATCGATGGGGACCGCGTTGCGGCGCTCGTTGCATCCAACCGCGCTAAGTACTCGGAAGCTATCGCAGCTGACCGTACGGAAGGTTCTGCGCTGGGCGTCACTGGCACCCCGGCGATGATAATCGGCAAGACGCTTCTCGCGGGCGCGCAGCCGTTCGCATCGGTCGCGGCGCTGATAGACGCAGAGTTGAAGTAACCCACGAAGCTGTCCTACGCAAAAACGACCTCTTAGGAGGTCGTTTTGCTATTACGCTATACTCCAAGATATGAAAATCGAATGGAACACTGTGAACTGGTACTCGCAGGCAGTCGCTATCGTGCTCTTCGTCCTAGTGTTCGCGCTTGGGTTCTGGCTCGGGACCAGGTACCAGATGAAGGCATTCGAGAACGCCATCAAGGCCGAACTCGATGAGATGATGACGCAACCTGCTCCTCTAAGCGAAGAAGCGGCTTCCTAGACCTTCTCGTTCACTCCGCGAAGGAAGAGGTATCCGCCGATAGCGATGATGACGCCGCCAACGAGCGGCATACCGATGGTGATGAGGAGCGAGCCCTCGGAGAAGTCGAGGAGCGATCCGAAGAGGACGAGCGTCGCGGACATCACTGCCGAGAGCGGAAGCAATACGGAGATGAATATCGGGTAGGGGAGACGGGAGAGGCCAGTGCCGTACGAGATGAGTTCGGGAAGCGCGAAGCAAGTGAGGCACATATGGATGAAGCCCTTCACCGTGCCCACGTGCGATACGACGCGGGACAGGAGACCGTGCTCGTTCCCGGCTATCATCTTGCGCACGAAGGGGTACCCGAACTTGCGGGCGAGGAAGAACGCGCCCGTGTACCCGAGGAAGTCACCGATGAGCACGTAGAGGAAGCCGGGCCAGAACCCGAAGAAGAGTCCGACGATAGGGTAGAGCGGGGCGCCCGATAGCGGGGCGATGATGACCGTCGATGCTTTCAGGAGTATGAATACGAGCGGTGCGAACGGGCCTGATGCGAGCACATACGCCTTGAGCGCTTCCATATCGACGAAGAACGCGATGAGGACGAGTGCACCGATAGTGACGAGCAGGCCTACGACCCCGAGCTGCTCACTTATCTTGGCGTGGCGGATATTCATGTGTATGGAGTATAAACTATGGACATGGATATACGTGAATTCGAGGCGATAGCCGCAGAGGAGTGGAAGAAGGTGCCGGAGCGATTCGAGCGGTCGGTGAAGAACGTCGCGCTTCTGATCGAGGACGAGCTGAGCGAAGAAGTTAGGAAGGAAGAGGGGCTCGAACACGAAGAGACCCTGCTCGGTCTGTATCATGGCGTTCCGCTCTCGGAGCGCGGCAGCGAGTATGGCATTGGTGGCACCATGCCGGACACCATCACGCTCTATCGGCTACCTATCATCGAAGAGGCAGAAGAGATGGATAGGGAATTCCGGGATGCGATACGCATCGTGATACGCGAAACTATCTGGCATGAGCTCGGCCACTATTTCGGCATGGATGAGCCGCATGTGCAGGGTCGGGAGGAGGAGGGGACAAATAGGTTCGATCCCTAGTCTGCCAGCAATATTAAAGCCCCCACATCATCGAAGTGTGAGGGCTGCTGCAATGTCATCCGACGGCCGTGTGTCGAAGGCCGGCGTCGTACAACACTCGTGAAATTGGGACTTCAGATTCGAACAGGAACCCCTCATCGGCTGCGTGAAGCAGCGTGTTGAGGTTAAAGTCCATGCCGTCCTCAGTAGGTCTTAAACGAACCCACTGAGTAACCCCTTTCTTGCGACTGTAGATGTACTCAAACTTCTCCACCACGAAGTCGGCATACGGGGTCAACATGCTCGAGAAGCAGATCTCATCCCCAATATTTCTGGGGCAAATGTTGACCGGCCACGGAAGTATTAGTTCCGTTGGGATAGAACAAAGATGCTTCTCAAGTACATTGCTGTATTCACCCGGCAATTCCCAGGTGTCAGGAAAGGTCCTGAAGACCAGAAAAGAGCGAGAGGGAACCTCTTCCATTAGACGTCTCCTAGCGATGCATCACTTTTGTCTTTATAACACAAATGTCTATATTTATCAACTATCGGGTCATGGGGTCGTATTAGTGAAGTTCCAACATCGTCCCAGACCCCCAGCAGACTTTAGTACGCAAAAAGAAAGACCACATGAAGTGGTCTGGAAGTGTTCGAGCACCAAAAGTCGAGGAATGATCTCTGTCAGCGTTTCTCAGGTATTGAGTTCGTCACCTTGTGGTAGCTAATCGCTACTTCTGAGACCAGCTCCTGCCTGCGCAGGAACTAATGGCCACGTTTGGGCTAGCCAATTGTGTTGCCCGAACACCCGAGGTTAGAGTATAGAGATTCTAAGACAAATCAAGGTTCCAACACCGTCCGAGCCTACCGGGGGGCTGTTGACTTGCAAAAGGATATATGATATCTTTTATGTAATCGTGCGTATGAGACGAGCTGTTTACGGCTTACCTCCATCACTTGTGATGTAGCATTTTTACAACTAAGCCGTAAACAATTCGTCTGATGCAAGAAGAAAGCCGCTCCCTGGAGCGGCTTTCTTCTTATGGAAATACGAAAGCCAATCCCGAGGAATTGGCTTAGGCGACGGGAGAGAGTTAGAGGTTGGTATACGCGGCTTGCGGAAGGGGGAAGGGCGGGGTGGTGAAGGGCATAGCGGAGAGCGGGACGGATAGGTTGGTGCTTCCAGCAGAAGCAGCAATACTCGTCGCGACGCCAGCTGATATGCGTGCACCGTGCAAGAACGCGATGATAGTAGCCTCGAGTTCGCTCCATATAGCAGGAACCATCGATTGCAGGACCAAGATAAGCACCAAGAGACCGAGAGCGCGGAATATAGTCATATTCGTTGCGTTAGAGTTCGAGTAAAGGCGCGTATGTTGGACCTCGCTCGCATTTCTGCGCGCGACGATGTTCCGGCTGTCAAAGATCTTCCTATCTCCTAGAACACTCGCCCGCCTAGGAAGGTTGCGAGAGAAGCTCTGCGTACACCTTCTGCACCTTCTGGAGCTTCGGCGCTATCACTATCTGGCAGTACGCCTGCTCGGGATGGTTCTCGAAATAGTCCCTGTGGTACTCCTCGGCAGGATAGAAGACCGCGTTCTCTTCTATGGTGGTTACTATCGGGTCGCCGTCCGTGCTCGAGGCTTCGAGCTCGCGAATGAACGCTTCGGTCTCAATGTTTTGCTTAGGCGTCGTAGGGAACACCGCAGAGCGGTACTGGGTGCCTATATCATTGCCCTGCTGATTCAACTGCGTCGCATCATGCGAAGCGAAGAATATGGTGAGGAGCGTGCGATACGCTACCACCGCGGGGTCGTATTCTATACGGATGACCTCGGCATGGCCGGTCTCTCCAGTCGATACCTGTTCATAGGTCGGGTTCTTCGTGTGCCCGCCTGCGTAGCCCGGCGCGACCGCAGTCACTCCTTTCATCATCTTGAATACCGCTTCCGTACACCAGAAGCATCCTCCACCGAACATCGCTACCTCCTTCATCCGCCTACTGTATCATCAGTGTATGAAGAGGGTCGGAACCATACTCCTCATATTCGCTGGGGCGTTCAGCCTCACGCTTTTCATGCTCAGCTCACAGACGGTAGAGACTAGCCAAGCCAGGATCTTCCAGAAGAAAGAGGAGATAAAGACCGCGACGGTCCTGTTCGTGGGCGATATGATGTTCGACCGGTATATCCGTACCGTGCTCGCGCGGAATGGGAATGCTCATGTGCTCGGCGGCGTCGAGCGGCTTCTGTCGGAAGCCGATATGAACGTCGGGAACCTGGAAGGCCCGATAACGGATAACCTATCGCAGTCGCAGGGTACCCAGATCGGAGAGCTTACCAACATGCGCTTCACGTTCGCCTCGAGCGTACGGAAGCTCCTGCTCGATTACGGCTTCGACCTCGTCTCGATAGGCAACAACCATATCAAGGACTTCGGAGCCGATGGCGTGCGCTCGACCACCAAATACCTGTCTGGTGCAGGCATCGAGTATATCGGCGACCCGACCGGAGACTCTATCGAGCCGGTAGTACAAGAGGTGAACGGTGTGCGCCTCGCGTTCGTTTCGTATAGCGACTTCGTGGGCGGGGATTCTGCGCGTGCCCGCCAGGCGCTTGAAAGCGACGCGGTGCAGAGTGCGGACGCTGTAATCGTGCTTGCGCATTGGGGAAATGAGTATGAGACCGCTCCACCCGTACGAGTACGCGAGCTCGCACGAGCATTCGCGAACGCAGGAGCGGACCTCATCATCGGCACGCACTCGCATGTTGTGGGGGAGGTGGAGGATATCGGCAGCACCCGCGTGTATTACTCCCTCGGCAATTTCGTATTCGATCAGTATTGGGAACCGAGCGTGCGTTGCGGGCTCGCGGTCACCGCAATATTCACGAAAGCGGAAGGCGAGACCTATGTACGATATGCGGAAACTAACGTAGGGATGAGGAAGGACGGAGCGACAACGATGGGCTGCACCTAAGCTCATCATTAGCTCCTGTTGATAGCGATTTGTCGAGGCGTCATATAATCCGCTCCGGAAGGGAAGAGAAAGCAGTTTCTAGACATTCATTCCTCACGGAACCGCCAGCGGCGGGAAAGGGAAGATCATGGGTTGGACCGACGAACGCGTAGAGAGTCTCAAGAAGCTCTGGCAGGACGGTCTCTCTGGAGACCAGATAGCTAAACAGTTGGGCGGCGTGACGCGCAACGCTGTCATCGGCAAAGTCCACCGGCTCGGGCTTTCGGGTCGTGCGACGCCATCGAAACCGGCCCGGCCCGTGTTCAAGGCACCGCGTTCGCCCCGTCCGGCTGCAGCGTCTGTCGCACGTCGGCGTGTCGCTGAGCCTGCTCCGATTGTCGCCACCGCGCCCATCCCGGCGCCGGTGCAGTATGTCGAGGAAGCTCCGGGCACGGCGACCATCCTCACGCTCGACGCTCACATGTGCAAATGGCCTATCGGCGACCCATTCACCGACGGCTTCACTTTCTGCGGAAGGCGGCAGGACGATGGGCCGTACTGCCTGGAGCACGCTCGCGTGGCGTATCAACCGGCGCAGACCAAGAGGCGAACTCGCACGAACGAGCTCGCCCGTTCACTCCAGCGATATATCTAGTGATTCAGGCACCATTCGTACCAGATACGGATGGTGCCTCACTCGTTATTCCTTCTCGAAGGCTAGGCAGACGGAATTGATGCAATACCGCTTGCCGCCTGCTTCAGCTGGGCCGTCATTGAATACGTGACCCAGATGGCCGTCGCATTTCTTGCAGTACACCTCGGTGCGGTGCATGCCGTATGTGTCGTCGGGACGCGTGCCCACGTTCTCCGCCACCGCAGGATCGGTGAACGATGGCCAGCCGGTGCCCGAGTCGAACTTCTGGTCAGAGGTGAATAGGAGGTTCCCGCACGCTTTGCAGCGGTATACGCCCTCCTCATGATTCTCTACGTACGCGCCCGAGAAAGGAGCCTCCGTCTCGCGCTCCCGGAGCACTCGGTATTCTTCGGGCGAGAGCTTCTCGCGCCACTCCTCATCCGTCTGCGGCATCGGTTCCATGGCACAAGTATACCCATTTGCCGCTCATACGTCCGCAGGCTACGATAGCTTGATGAACACCCGTAACGGGCTACTCGTGACATTGCTCGTCCTCGCATTCCTCGGCATAGCAGATGCGTGGTACCTCACTCTTTCTGCATTCCAGGGAGCTGCGCTCTTCTGCGACGTGGGTGCGGTGCTCGATGGCTGCAATATCGTTGCGCAGAGTCCTTACTCGAAGCTCTTCGGGCTGCCGCTCGCGCTCTACGGCGTCATCTTCTATTGCTTCCTTTTTGTCCTTGTCGCGATCCTCTTCGTCCGCACCCACCACCCGCTCTACCAGGCGGTCGCGGTACTCGGCGTGCTCGGCCTCATTGCATCCTTAGCATTCCTCTTCATCCAGTTCGCCCTCATCAAGGCGTTGTGCATCTACTGCATCGCGTCGGCGGTCATAGCGGCCCTTATATGCCTTATTGCTCTTAGGTTGTGGGCAAGGCACGCCCCCGGACGTGCAAAACTCACCCCCATACGCCCTGTGGTATCCTGAACCTATGAAGCGTCGACTGCTAGCGCTTGCACTCCTCCTCGTCATTCCGGGCATAACGCTGGCGTCCACGGTGCGTACCGACCGTACACTAGTCATCTCGGAGCCCATAGCGGATAACGCGTACCTGACAGGTACCGACGTGAACGTATCCGCACCGATTGGTGGGGACGTTCTTGCGGCAGGAGGAACACTCACCCTTTCAGCAGCGGTCGCGGGCGACGCGACGCTTGCAGGGGGAACGATTGACCTCAAGCGGCCGGTCGCGGGCGATGTGCGCGCAGCTGGTGGACGCATCATCATCGAGGACACTATCGGTGGCGACCTCATGCTTGCAGGAGGCTCTGTCGTAGTCACTGGTACCGCCTCCTCGACACGCATCGCAGGCGCGAGCGTTCGCCTCGAGAATGGCGCTACCGGTCCCGTGGTCATCTATGGGGGTGACGTGTATCTGGCGGGTGAATACCTGGGCGACGTTGAGGTGGTCGCCTCGGAACGCCTTACGCTCGGAGAGGGCACGCGCATCCATGGTGTACTTAAATACAATGCACCGCAGCAGGCAGGAGTCCCTGCGTCGACCGCGGTCGATGGGGGAGTGGTGTACACCGGTGCTTCCGCATACCTCCCGACGGTCGAAGAAGCGAAGCGGTTCGCTATCGCAGGCGCGGGCGTCTTCTTCGTCGCGAGCGTAATCGCTGCAGTTATCGCCGCCGGCCTCCTTGCCGGTCTCTTCCCGCGCTTCACGAGCCGGGTGACCGAGCGCGTGCTCGCACGTTCCCCAAGGCATTTCGTACTGTTCGCCCTTCTTGGGTTCGCGGTCACGGTCGCAACTCCCGCGCTCATCATCCTGCTCCTCATCTCGTTCGTGGGAACGGTGGTCGCGCTCCTGCTCCTGCTCGCATACCTCTCGCTTCTTCTCGTTGGGTATCTGTACGCAGGCATACTCGCCGGTGCAGCGCTCATGCGCGGCCTCTTCAAGCGACAGGGCGTCTCGTGGCGTGGCGCCGTACTCGGCATGTTCGTGTTGTATCTCGTCGGTATCATTCCGGTCGTGGGCAAGGTGTTCGTACTCGTGCTCTCCGCTGCCGCTATCGGCGCGATAGTCGCTATCGCGTACGGCTTCGCGTTCTCCCGCAGCGACGAGGTGGAGCTATGATGCCGAAAGTAGGAGCGCAGGCTCCGGACTTTACGCTTCTCGACCAGGATGGCACCCCGCACACGCTCTCAAGCTATCGCGGCAAGCCCGTTCTCATCTATTTCTATCCGAAGGACGATACGCCAGGCTGTACCAAGCAGGCGTGCGCCATACGCGACGCGGAACCTGATTTCAAGAAGCTCAAGGCAGTGGTGCTCGGTATATCGGCCGATAGCGTAAAGAGCCACAAGAAGTTCGTGGAGAAGCATGGTCTTATGTTCCCGCTGCTTGCGGACGAGGACAGGAAAGTAGTGAACGCATACGACGTATGGGGAAGGAAGAAGTTCATGGGCCGTGAATACGATGGAATATTCCGCACTTCGTTCCTTGTAGGGTCTGACGGAACCATACTGAAGGTGTATGAGGGAGTGAAGCCGGAAAAACATGCAGAAGAAGTGCTTGCCGACCTCCGTGAGCTCGCTTAGAAGCCTATGAGCCAACTTCCGATGCTCGACCCCAAGTTCGAGGAGCGAAAGGAGCGGATGGGGAAGATACTCGCGTATCTCAAGAAGACCTATCCCATCCCCAAGACAGAGCTCAACTATTCCACCCCGTTCCAGCTGGTGGTCGCCGTCATTCTTTCTGCGCAGTGCACGGATAAGAAAGTGAACGCAGTCACCGATACGCTTTTCAAGAAATACCAAACCGTTCAGGATTTTGCGGACGCAGACCCTGGCGTATTCTCCCGCGAGACCTCGAGCATCACGTTCCATCAGAGCAAGACGAAATACATCTTAAGTTCCGCACGGCTCCTTCTCGATGAATTCGGTGGAGAGGTGCCCAAGACCGAGCCAGAGCTGACGAAACTTCCAGGGGTCGCGTACAAGACCGCGCATGTGGTGCTCGGCGAGCTGTATAACATCTGGGATGGCATACCGACCGATACGCACGTACGGCGCTTCGCTATTCGCTTCGACCTATCCGATTCCACCGAGCTCACGAAGATATCGAAGGAGCTCGAGGCTTTAGTGCCGAAGAAAGATTGGCGGTACGTGAATAACGGCCTCGTGCTGTATGGCCGCTACGTCTGCAACGCTATCCCGCACGCTTGCGAGGATCATCCGTTGACGAAGATATGGTCTCCGGCTGCTCTTGTCTGGCCTAAGGCGAAGTGATTGACGCGGGCGCGCGTCAGGAGTAGCATCGGTCCAGGTCCCAGTCCTTGAACCAACCCGACACAGTGAAAGCTCAAGGGGTTGGCCGTTCACACTCCCGTGTGTCTACATTGTTGCACCTCCCATACCCCGGGATAAAAGGTGCGCCCTGCAGCCTAAAGGAGTGCGGTCAAGGGCATATCAGCGCTCCGGCGCATTATTTGCTACTTCGGTGGAAGCTAAAGGGCTGGGGCCGGTCCTTTCGTGCGAAACAGCGTCTCTTCGGAGGCGCTTTTCCTTTTCCGCAGTAGAGGTACCATGGAGGCATGGAAAAGCAGCAGCCCGTCGCGGTATTCGATATAGACGGCACACTCTTCCGCTCCTCGCTCCTCATAGAGCTCGTCGAGGAGCTGATCAAGCGAGAGATATTCCCGGCAGACGCCCGGAAGAGCTATGAGACCTCGCAGCTCGAATGGTTGAACAGAAAAGGGGAGTACGAGCCTTTTATAAAGAAAGTAGTGCAGGCGTTCGGTAAGCATGCGAAGGGGGCGCCGTATGGCGATGTTGCTGACGTAGCAGGCGAGATAATTGAAGCCAAGAAGGACAGGACGTATCGCTATACCCGCGATCTCGTCGATGATTTGAAGGCGAAGGGATACTTCCTCCTTGCCATCTCGCACTCGCCGAAGTTCATCGTGGACGGATTCGCGTACGAGCTCGGGTTCCACAAGTCCTATGGCACGTTCTACGAGACAGGGGCCAGTAACCGCTTCACCGGCGAGATAGCGGACGAGCATCTCATCATGAACAAGAGTGCGGTACTCAAGCGCGCGGTCGAGAAGGAGAACCTCACCTTCAAGAATTCCTATGGGGTAGGGGACACCGAGAGTGATATCTCCATGCTTACGATGGTCGAGAACCCGGTCGCGTTCAATCCGAACCGTCTTCTCTATCGGCATGCGAAGAAGCATGGCTGGCCAGTCGTGGTGGAGAGGAAGGATGTGATTTATGAGATGTAGATTCGAGGCCTAGTCTGCCAGTGGTAAAACAAAAACCACCCGACAGGGTCGGGTGGCTCTGTGGGTGGTCTCACTTTTCGGGGCGGACGAGATTGAATGCCCGACGTTTATGAGCTGGAGAAAAGACAACCCCTGCGCCAGTCTGTTCCATCACATGTAGCTCGTGGCAGGCGAGACAGTTGTCGGTTCCGTCGATGAAGCAGACCTCATCCATTTGGGTCCCGCACACGCAAGTCTCGGGAATGATCATCTGAGATTCGAAATAGCAGTCAGTGCTACCATCGTCGAACGCCAGGGTGTACAGGGGTAGCTTGCTCCGCTCGCCGATTTCCCGGTACACCACGCTGCCGGTGCGAATCGGCGGGGGCTTACCAGTAAAGCCGGCAAGGATTTGGGCAAGAAGGCTGGGCGCCACGCCCAGGCGAGTACCGATTGGGATATTCATATCCGCCTCCATTCAGTCTAGACAGAACCTAACATAGATTGCATAAGGGTTCCAGCATCGTCCCAGGCCGCGATTCCGCTTCCCTCAGTAATTCCGTATAATGCCCCCATGACCAAGAAACTCTACAGAAGCCGAACGGATAGGATAATCGGAGGGCTCTGCGGCGGGGCGGGCGAGTACCTGAACGTCGATGCCAACGCTATCCGACTTGTCTACACGATAATCACCGTCCTTACCGGTGTTTTCCCCGGAATCATCGCCTACATCCTCGGAATCTTCATCGTGCCTTCAGAGCCACTCATAACTCCGGTCGCTTCGAAGCCAGTTACGGACACTTCGGAGGATGACACCATCAACCTTTAGGGCTCTCGTCTGGAAGCACTACCGCACGCATGGCAGGCATGACCTGCCATGGCGAAAGACTACGGATGCATACCGTATCCTCGTCTCCGAAGTAATGCTTCAGCAGACGCAGGTAGAGCGCGTCATTCCATACTATAAGAACTTCCTCAAGGAATTCCCGACGATCGCTGCACTCGCGAAAGCGCCTCTTTCCTCCGTCCTACGCCAGTGGCAAGGACTTGGATACAATCGTCGCGCCAAGATGCTGCATGAAGCGGCGAAAGTGGTCGTACGTGAGCACAAGGGCAAGATGCCGACTGACGCCGTAACGCTCGAAACACTCCCGGGAGTCGGTCCATACACCGCTCGTGCGGTCGCGGCATTCTCCGCGAACGCAGACAGTATTTTCATAGAAACAAATATCCGCACGGCCGTCACGCACCATTTCTTTCCGGAGCAGGAGACAGTTTCAGATAAAGAAGTACTCGAGGTACTAACAAGGGCGTATCCAAAAGGGAAGGCGCGCGAATGGTATGCCGCGCTCATGGACTATGGCTCGCACCTGAAGCGTAGCGGTGTCCGCATCAACTCGAGAGCGAAAGGATATACGAGGCAATCCAAGTTCGAGGGTTCAGAACGCCAAGCGCGTGGCGCCGTACTCCGAGCCCTTCTGTCAGGAACCCAAACAAAGAAAGCCCTTACGGGACTTCTTGGAACAGAACGCCGACCGCAAATGGAATCCGCCCTCGTAAAGCTCGTTCAGGAAGGTTTGGTAGCAAGGACAGGAACGAGATTCTCCCTTCCCGGGTAGCGGGTGTCCTGGACGCGCAGCCCCATCACCGTGCCGGCGAACGCAATGGCAAGACCGAGCACGAAGAAGAGCATGCTGTAGCCACCGAGGATGAGGAAGATGCTCCCAAGCAAGGGCGCGACGAGCGCGCCCCCCGGACGCATCATGCGGAACACGCTCACCGTATTGGGGTCGCGCTCCGACACACGCCTGAAGAAGTGCCCCTCCACCATCGCTTCGGCGAGCGCCGCACCAATGCGGGTGAGCACCAAGATAGCGAGGATGACGACGAGCGGCGTCGCGGCGTCAACGAAGGTGAACGCTGCGAATGCCAGGCCCATGATGATGAATCCCGCGACCAGAAGGAGCCGATCGCCGAAGTACCGGTCAGCGAGATATCCCGCAGGGTACTCGAGGAACACGAACGGGAGCACCATGATGGCGAACATCCAGCCGAGCTGGTCCCACGGCATGCCAAGCACGGTGTGGAGGTAGATGGGGATATAGAGCGGGGCGAGATGGAAGAATACCTGCAAGAGGCCGTACGAGAAGGCGACGGCCCGGAAATCCCTATCCCCCCACATACAGGTGAATACCGCTGCTATCTTGCTCCCGTGAGGCGGCAGGCCCTCCGGTATGCGCTCCACCAGGAAGAGCATGATGAACGGGGTGAGGGAAACGGCCGCTGCGAAGAATACGAGGTCGTACCGGTTCGTCCCATCAAGGAGAAGGCCCACCATAAGCGGCGCAAGCACGAGCGCGAGGCTACCGACCGTCATGAATGCAGTGCGCACGCGTCCGGTCGAACCCTCTTCCTTTACGGTCGCTTCGAGCAGGAGGTCGAGCTGATACGCGAGAAGGGGAGAGGTCGCGCAGGCGAGCGCGACGCACGCTATCGCGATCCCTGCCGAAGGACTTCCTGCGAGTATGGTGAGCACGACCGCCTGGAAGAAGGCGAGGGCGATAGCGATGCGTTTCGCACCGCGCTTCGCGACCAGTCGCGGCATGATCGGGAAGATGAGGAGTGTAATGACCGCTCCCATCGTTATGACGAGCCCAGCTCCCGCGACGCCAATGAGCGTTTCGAGATACGGCCCGACTATGTAGATGATGAGGAAGAAGTGCGCGGCCGAGAAGAAATTGCCGAGCCACAGTACTTGCCGCGGTTGCATGTGCAGAAATTGTATCATTCGCACTGAACAATAGATGAAAGCAAACCGCCGCGCGAAAGCGCGGCGGTTTGCTTCGATCGAAACGATGGACTGATCTAGACCCCGATCAACACCGGAATGACCATCGGTGCCTTATTCGTCCTCGCGAAGAGATAGCCCGCCATGGTGTCGGAGAGTGCATTCTTCACGTAGTCGAGGTCGACTGGGTTCATGCCCTGCGTCGAGTCCTCAACCGTCTTCTTGATGAGAAGTCGTGCCTGGTTGAGCATGTCCTGGCTCTCGCGCAGGTACACGAAGCCACGGGAAATGATATCCGGGGACTTACGAAGCTTTCCGGTCTTGAGGTTCACCGTCGCGATGATCACGAACATACCGTCCTTCGCGAGCATCTGGCGGTCACGGATGACCACTTCCTGCATATCCCCGATGGAGAAGCCGTCGACCACGAGCGGTGCGGATGGCACTTTCTGCTTGTGGACGTTGAGGCGCTCTCCGTCCTCGATATCGATGACGGTACCGTTGTCAGCGACGACAATGCTCTCGCGCGGGCGTCCGGCCTGCTCGATGGCCTTGGCGTGGCTGGCGGTCATCGAGTAGTAGCCGTAGGCGGGCATGAAGAACTTCGCGTTCACCTGCTGGTTAATCCAGATGAGCTCGCCGGTGTTGCCGTGCCCGGTCGAGTGCACATCGGATGAGCGGTAGTGGATGAGCGTAACGCCATTGCGGTACAGGTTGTCCTTCAGGCGCTGCACCGATATCTCGTTGCCCGGAATGACCGAGGACGAGAGCACGATGGTGTCCTTGTTCGTGAGGGTGATGTTCTTATGCTGCTTCGTCGCTATGCGCATGAGGGCAGCGAACTCCTCGCCCTGGGCACCAGTTGCAAGAATAACCACCTTGTCGGGAGGGTAGTCACCGATTTCCTGCGCGCTGATGAGCGTTTCCTTCTTGATGTTAAGAAGGCCCGTCTTCTGCGCTATCTCGAGGTTCGTCTTGATGGAGCGGCCCTCGGTGACTATCTTCTTGCCGAGCGATTCCGATATCTCGATGATGCGGATCATGCGCTCGAACTGCGAGGCGAAGGTACCGATGATGAGGCGGCCCTGGACCGTCTTGATGATGTTCTCGAGCGTCTCGTGCACTTTGCGCTCAGGCACCGAGAACCCATCGCGCTCCGCGTTGGTCGAGTCCGCGATGAAGAAGAGGTTCTTCTGCGAGGCGAGATGGCCCCACGTCTTCACTTCCTTCTCGGTAGGGATGCCGTTCTCGTGGTCGAGCTTGAGGTCACCGGTGACGACGACGTTTCCGTGCGGCGTCTCGATAGCGATACCCATCGAGTCCGGGATGGAGTGCGTGACGGGGAAGAACTGCACCTTGGTAGAACCGATGGTCATGGTCTGGCCCACTTCGACGACGACGAGATTCGGCTTCGGCATATCAGGGTACTCCTCCTGGCGCTTGGCTATCATCACCGCAGTGAGGTTCTGCGTGTAGATAGGCGGATTGCCGAAACGGTTCATGAGGAACGGGATACCGCCGATGTGGTCGAGGTGACCGTGCGTGATGAACACGCCGCGCACGCGGTCCTGGTTCTTCTCGAGATAGCTCGTGTTCGGGAGAATGTAGTCGACGCCTGGAGAAGTGTCCTCGGACGTGAACTGGAATCCTACATCGAATATGAATATGTCGCCGTTGGTTTCGACGGTGAACATGTTGCGGCCGACTTCCTCGACGCCGCCCAAGGGGACGATACGCACAACGCCTTCTGCGGGCTTGGCAGGGAAGTAGTCAGGAACGGCTTTTGCTTGAGTGGTCGCCTGGGAGGGACCCGACGGACGACGGAGCGTGCGGCGGATCTGGCGCGATACGCGACCAGGGCGCTCGCCGCCACCGGCGCCGCCACGACCGCCGCGAGAACCGCGACCGCGTGGTGCGTCGCCCTCTCGGCGTGGTTCGCGCGGGCCCTCGCTACGAGGAGGACGCGCCGGTTGGTTGCTTCCTTGCGGGTTCCGGGGAGCCGGAGCTGGCGCAGGAGCGGGAGCAGGTGATGGAGACATAACGATGAATGATTTAGAACAGGATAATTAATTTCCTACCAAGTAGAGAGCAGTAGGCACGGGAAGCGAGAGGTCGCTTAACCTACTACTTGCTACTCACTAAGATTGGCCACACGAATTCAGTATACCGATGCCAGCTCGCGACCGTTGCGAAACGGTCAGAGGGCGACGTTATTTGCGGAAGCACGATGCCCTTAAGGTCCTTAGGTACAGCATACAGGAAGTCGGGCGCATGCGTAAAGGCGGCTGGATAGTCAGCTGCGATAAGCCCAGCCGCACGCACGATATCGGCATGCGCAGCTTCCGTATCGCTCTGCATGCGTGCCTTCGTGAGAAGCGCATCCACGGTCTCGTTCGCATAGAGTGCGACATTGAGCCCCGGGTCCCGGCGCTGGCTTGAGTGCCAGAACGCGAAGAGGTCGCGGTCGCGTCCCACCACTTCACCGAAGAGAAGGGCGTCATATTCGCGTGGCCGTATGACTTCCTGGGTGAGGCTGCCCGGCTCATAGAGCTCAAGCGCGACCGGTATTCCGAGCAGCTCCCAATCCGCCTGCACCGAAGAAGCGATGAGCTTCAGCTCGGCGACGCTCGAGGTACGGAGCGTGATGGTAGGCATCGCGGTCTCTCCCTTCGTCCATCCCACACCCTCCTCGTAGTCCCAGCCACCTTCGTCCAGAATGAGGCGCGCAGCCTCTATGCGGGTAGCGGGGTCAGGAAGCACTGAGGGTTCGAACGTATCAGCGCCTTCAGGAGGAAGTGGTCCCGTGAGCGGCGTCGCGTACCCGCCAAGCAGCGTATTCACGATGTTGTCGCGATTGATGGCGACCGAGAGCGCCTCGCGCACCTCCTTGTTCTCGAAGATGGGCTGTTTGTCCGGGTTATAGAACACCCCGAACACGCGTGCGTAGGGCGCGCGCAGCGCACCGTCCTTCGCGACCCCGTACGCGCTTTCAATTGCGCCGCGGCGAACCGCAGACGAAAGATCGGAAGGGGAGCTAAAGAACTTGAAGTGGATACCGTCGAGATATGGACGTCCCGTCGCGTATCCCTTGAAGGCGACGAGGTCGTATTCCTTGATGACGCCGTTCCCATCACGCAGCACGTTCGTGACGCGGAACGGGCCCGCCGCTACCGGGCGCTCCATAAGAGGGGAGAAGGGGAACTGGTCGTTGGGCACATTCCTCCAGAGCCTGGAAGGGAGTATGCCGAGCGTGGTGTCCTCGATGAACGGCGCGTACGCCTGCGGGAGCGTGAAGCGCACCGTGCGCGAGTCCACTACCTCGGCGCGTATGTTCGCCCAGTTCGCGTACTCAGGGGACTTGAGCGTAGGGTCCTGGGCTTTCTCGACGGTGAATACGACGTCTTCGGCGGTCACGGGCGTATTGTCCGAGAATTTCGCGTGCTGGCGGATGATGAACGTATACGTCTTGCCGTCCTCCGATATGGTGTAGCTCTCGGCTAGAACTGGAGTGAGCTCGCCGGTAGCGGATATGCCCATGAGCCCCGCGTAGGTGAGCATGGTGAGATCGCGGTCGGCGTCGGTGAGCGCGAGAAGGGGATTCACGAAGCGTGGAGCACCCACCATCCCTTCGATGAGGGTTCCGCCGTGAGCTGGCTGCTCGACGAGGAATGTTTTCTGGAGCTCACGTATGCCTGCGAGGCAGCTTATGACCACCGCAAGCGCGAGGATGCTCGCTACCAGCTTGTCGCCCGGTGGGAGCTTACGGATATGCGAAAAGAACCGGGACATTGCCGCCGGCTTCTGGAACGATGGGAAGGTAGTAGGGAAGCGAGAGAACCGCTCCATAAGGGTGTCCTTAAATGAGGAAACCAGCGACGGCTGCAGCTACGAAAAGGATAGCGATGACGATAGTCGCGTTGAAAAGGAATTTCTCCGCGCCACGACGCTTGTAGAAGGTCGATGAGAAATTATCGCCTCCGAAAGCCCCCCCAAGGGAAGCGCCACGATTCTGCAGCACGATGCCGAGAATGAGGAGCACGGAGAGGGCTATCTGTACGTAGGGCAGTGCTGCCGTTAGAGTCTCCATCTGTAGGCCCTACGTTAGCATCCGTATCTAGAAAATGCAAAAAAGAATCCACCTCTCCCGGGACTGATATTGCACATCTATCATAAGTTGTTGTCAAATAGCCGTTGAGTTAGTTCGTGCGGGTAAAAATCCAGCTTTTCTTTATGTTTGACGGTGCACAATGAATTCATATACACTGTGGATAACTTTTAACGCCGTTTTGCGCGTTAAAAAGGGAATTCATGTTCACTCGTTACTAACCGCCTAAGCGATACCTTTTCTTTATGGTAAAAGCAGAAAAACTTTCCATCCAACCGCTTCACGACCGCGTGGTCGTCAAACCCGCCTCTCGTGAAGAAGTCTCCGCATCAGGCATCATCATCCCGGACTCGGCCAGCCGAGAAAAGCCGGAGCGTGGGGTAGTCGTTGCAGTCGGCGGAGGCAAATATGAAGACGGCGACCTCCTCCCCATGACCGTTAAGATCGGTGATACCGTCCTCTTCTCCAAATACGGCTTCGACGAAGTGAAGATAGACGGCACGGAGTACTACATCCTCTCCGAATCCAGCATCCTCGCGATCATTTAACAGAGTCGACTTCCCTACTAATCCCACTTCCCTATGGCAAAACAAATTCTTTTCGGCGAAGACGCACGCAAGTCCATCCATGAGGGCCTTTCCAAGGCCGCCCACGCAGTCAAGGTCACGCTCGGGCCCCGCGGCCGCAACGTCGTGCTCGAGAAAAGCTATGGCGGTCCCCGCATAACCAACGACGGCGTATCCATCGCCAAGGAGATATCCTTCACCAACAAGTTCGAGAACATGGGCGCGGAGATAGTGAAAGAGGTCGCAAGCAAGAGCAACGATTCGGCGGGTGACGGTACGACCACCTCGGTCGTGCTCCTCGAAGCGCTCGTTAACGAAGGCCTCGCATCGCTCACCCGCGGCGCGAACGCCATGGGCATACGTAGTGGTATGGAGCAGGCGCGCGACGCGGCCATCAAGGAGCTCGCCAAGATGGCGAAGCCGGTAGAAGGCAAGGGCGACATCCAGCAGGTAGCGACCATCTCAGCTGAAAGCGAGGAGCTCGGCACCATCATCGCCGAGACCGTTGAGAAGGTGGGCAAGAACGGCGTTGTGACGGTAGAGGAGTCGCAGGGCATGGATCTCTCGTACGAAGTCGTCGAGGGCATGCAGATAGATAAGGGATACGTCTCCGCATATATGGTGACGAACCCGGAGCGCATGGAAGCGGAGATGAAGGATGCACCTATCCTGCTTACGGATAAGAAGATAAGTTCCGTGCAGGAGATACTTCCCCTCCTCGAAAAGCTCGCCGCAACCGGCCGCAAGGACCTCGTCATCATCGCGGACGATGTGGAAGGCGAGGCGCTCACCACCTTCGTCGTGAACAAGCTTCGCGGCACCTTCAATGTGCTCGCGGTGAAGGCACCTGGATACGGAGACAAGAAGAAGGAGATGCTCGCCGATATCGCGGCAATTGTGGGCGGAGAAGTCATCTCAGGCGACTTCGGTCACACCTTCGAGAAGGCGGAGCTCTCCATGCTCGGTAAGGCGTCCCGCGTCGTCGCAGCGAAGGACCACACGGTCTTCGTCGGCGGAAAGGGCAAGAAGGCGGATATAGAATCCCGGGTGAAGCAGCTCCAGGCGCTCCTTGAAGGAACGACGTCTAAGTTCGACAAGGAGAAGCTCGAGGAGCGGATCGCGAAGCTCACCGGAGGAGTCGCCGTCATCCGCGTGGGTGCGGCCACCGAGACCGAGATGAAGTATCTGAAGGACAAGATAGATGATGCCGTAAAAGCAACAAAGGCATCTATCGAGGAAGGCATCGTGCCTGGCGGCGGTACCGCGCTCGCAAAAGTCGCACGCATGCTCCGTGCCGAGGATTGGGAGTTCGATACGAAGGACGAGGAAGTCGGCTTCGCCATCGTCGCGCGTGCGCTCGAGAGCCCGCTCCGCCAGATACTCATGAACGCTGGCAAGGACGACGGCTCCGCTATCGTCGAGCGCGTGCAGAATGCCAAAGGCTTCTCTGGCTACGACGCACTCAAGGGCGAGGAAGTCGCGGACATGGTCGCAGCCGGCATCATCGATCCGGTGAAGGTGACCAGGAGCGCACTTGAGAACGCGGTATCAGCGGCGGCGATGCTGCTTACGACCGAGGCTGCGGTCGCTGATATTCCTGAGCCGAAGCCTTCCGCACCTGATATGGGCGGCATGGGCGGCGGAATGGATTTCTAATCAGAATAACGAAAGACGAGTGCCGCGATCCGTCATGGGACCGCGGCACTTTCGTTCAGTTCCCTATTCAGCGGGAACGAAGGGAACGCGCTGCCTAGTAGGGATGCTCCACAGAGCGAGCCGGGGCATGATGATCTAGAAGTGGATAAAACGATTCGTCGCGGACCCCGGGGTCCGCGACGGCGCTATGAAGATTTAGTGCTTGCCCGCTTAAGTTCCTCGGACGAAGCCTTCGTCGCAAGGTGGAAGGCGCGTGCGAGTGCCTTCCCTCCTTCGTATAGCGCACTGGCTGCGAGGCATATAAGGGCCGCGCCTGCGCCGAGGACCATGGCCGCTGCTTTCTCTTCGTTCATCTCGCGTTTCCTCTTCCTGCTACCTGCCCGGACAATAGCGCCGAGCTCATCTTTAGGCAACTATTGAGCGCTTTCTGCAATCCGCTATACTATAGGTATATGACCATACTTTATATCGTTCTGGGCATCCTCGCCCTCATCGTGCTCTGGGCAATCGTCGCGTTCAACGGGTTCGTATCGCTCCGCAATCGCGCTAAGGAAGCGTGGTCGGATATCGAGGTCCAGATGAAGCGCCGCTATGACCTCATCCCGAACCTCATCGAGACGGTGAAGGGATACGCAGCGCACGAGAGCCAGACGCTCGCGAAAGTTACGGAAGCGCGCACTGCAGCCATGGGCGCGCAGACGGTAGGCGAGCACGCAC
This sequence comes from uncultured Candidatus Saccharibacteria bacterium, assembly GCA_964434255.1. GTDB lineage: Bacteria > Patescibacteriota > Minisyncoccia > Phycocordibacterales > Phycocordibacteraceae > C7867-001. The sequence goes on along the minus strand of CAYSUL010000001.1, from coordinate 57,675 downwards.
AGGCGGAGAACATGCTCACCGGAGCGCTCAAGTCCCTCTTCGCAGTGTCCGAGGCGTATCCTGACCTCAAGGCGAACACCAACTTCCTTGAGCTCCAGCGCGAGCTCTCCGACACCGAGAACAAGGTCATGGCCTCCCGTCGCTTCTACAACACGAACGTCCAGACGCTCAACACTGCCATCGAGCAATTCCCCGGCAACGTCATCGCAGGTAGCTTCGGCTTCAAGCAGATGGAGCTCTTCGAGCTCGCGGACAGCGAGTCAGCCGCTCGCGAGCCAGTGAAGGTTTCCTTCTAATCGTAAGACGCGCGTTCGCACCGCGTCACTGCATTCCATGAATCTCTACCAAGAACGCTCACGCAACGTCTTCAAGACCTGGGCACTCATGCTCGGCTTCTTCCTGCTCGTCATAGCGGTGGGTTGGGCCATCTCCTGGTACTACGGCTCGCCGGCCATCCTCTACGGCGCCGTCATCTTCTCCGTTCTCATGAACGTGGGGAGCTACTGGTTCTCGGACAAGCTCGTGCTCTCGATGACGAGCGCGAAGCCCGCGACGCGCGCGGAATACTTCGACCTCTATACGGTCACGGAGAATCTCGCCATAACGGCAGGGCTCCCCATGCCGAAGCTGTATGTGATAGATGATGCAGCACCGAACGCGTTCGCGACCGGACGCGACGAGAAGCACGCGGTTGTCGTCGCGACCACGGGTCTCCTCGCCGTGCTCGACCGCACTGAGCTCGAGGGCGTCATCGCGCACGAACTCTCGCACGTGAAGAACAAGGACATGCTCGTGATGACGGTGGCGGTCGTACTCGCCGGATTCCTTGCCATCATCGCCGACATCTTCCTTCGCATGAGCATGTTCGGAGGAGGCGACCGTGACAGCGGTAAGGGTGGCGCGCTCCTCGCCGTACTCGCTATCGTGGGCATCATTCTTGCTCCTATCGCGGCCCAGCTCATACAGCTCGCTATTTCCCGCCGTCGTGAATACCTCGCGGACTCCTCGGGCGCGCTCCTCACCCGCTATCCGGAGGGTCTCGCTTCCGCGCTCGGGAAGATTGGTAGCTATGCGGCTCCGATGAAGAGCGCGAACCACGCGACTGCGCACCTGTTCATAGGGAACCCGTTCGGAGCCCGAGCTTCAAGCTTCACGAACAAGCTCTTCGCGACCCACCCACCTATCGAGGATCGCATCAAGAAGCTCCTCGGAACGACACGAGCGGAGTAATTGACTTTAATGATTTAGCGTGCGATAGTGCTGGCTGGCTTTAGAGGGGAGATCATTAGTGTCTAACACGATCAGGGTGAATGGGGTCGAGATGAACGTGGATGAGTTCGAGGGGGTTTCGCAGGAAGAGCATACGGCTCGTTTCCAGCGTTTCCATCGGAAACAGCAGGACAATTTCTACGAGCATGGCGCGGGCGTGACGCCTGAAGCCCTGGCCCGGTCCGGCGGTACCCAGTACGGCAATAGCTGCCATCATGGCGCTCCGCCGCGGCATCGTAAGCATCGAGGGGAACGCATCGACACCGTTCGAATCAAATAACGAGGACAGGGCGGCGCAATTCAGCGCCGCCCTTAACGTTTTGTGCTATAACAGCACTACCCGGAGGCGTCGCATAGCGGTCTAGTGCGCACGCTTGGAAAGCGTGTGAACCGAAAGGTTCCGAGAGTTCGAATCTCTCCGCCTCCGCAACGAATCTAAAGGCCTGTAGCATTGCTACGGGCTTTTAGTCGATTCAGTATGCAGAATCAGCAGCCTGGAGCATATCCACAGGTTGTCAACAGTTCTTGACTTCATTGACGCCTCATATATCGAGTGCCACTATTCATGCTAGGTACACATGGTACGGCATCTATTTTCTATGGATGCGGGGAAGTTCGGCGCGAGGGGCTCGCGCAACAGGATTTTTATCAAGCGCTTCATACACGTGCGCACTTAATCCATTACCCATGAAAAAGAATGATGCTCGCATGCCGGCACTCCGCAAAACCTTTGCGGCTTTCAATGCTGGCCTTTTGATGTTCGCACTCGTCGCGACCAACTTCCCTCTTATCGCCATCGCGCAGACGAACGATATCGTTCCTACGGTGGAGACCGAGGTCGTAGAAGAGGTCGTGTCGGAGACAGAAGAACAGGTGCCGACTCCATCGGTAGATGCAGCACCCGTGCCGCCTGAAGAAAGCGTAGTTCCTCCCGTAGAGGAGGAGATAGTAGAAGAGACGGAAGAACCGGTACTCGAACGCGCTGCTGAACTGGTAGTGGAACCGGCCGTTGTTATAGACGAAGGACCGCAGTGCGTCATCCTAAGCGACACGACGACGCTCGAAGGAGGAGATGCCTCCGTTGAGGTGTCACCCTTGAATGCGGGGTGGACCGCGGTAGTCGATGTGCTGGCGAAATGGATATGGGGCGAGAACCCTATCGCTGACCCCGTCAATGACGTCACCGAGGTATTCACGAAGACCTTCTCCATCACGGACGACTCGTCGGGCGGTACGCTCGTTATTGCGGCGGACAATTCGTACGCGGTCACGCTCGATGGGAATCCTATCGGGAGCTCGAACGACGAAGACAACTTCCATGCAGGTCAGGAGGACACGATACTCATTTCCGCTGCGGAGCTCGGAGCGGGAAGCCACACCCTCGCCTTCACCGTGAAGAACTGGGCGCAGGTAGGCGGAACTCCCGCAAAGAACCCTGCAGGTCTCAAGTACAAGCTCACCATCGATGATACAGATTGCGGAACGCCTCCGCCTCCGCAGTGCGTTCCTGGTGATGCCTGGGCGTATGCGGTAGAGGATTCCGATCAAGGTCTCCGGAAGAATGGCAGTGCAGTCCTCCCTGCACGCTCGAATCCAAGCGCAGCGCTTGGCGCAAGCGACGGATCCTTCTTCAGCCTCGGGTTCGGTGGCTCCATCGTCATTGAGTTTGACTCGTACATCCCGGACAGTGCAGGGGATGACCTCCTCGTACAGGAAGTAACGAATGGCATATACCCGTCAGAGACGGCTACAGTGACTGTGTCGCAAGATGGCAGCACCTGGTTCCCTCTTACCGAACAGGCTGGCAACGGCGCCGGCGGGAGTACCAGCCTCGACGTGAGCGAGACGGGTCTCCCATGGTTCCGGTACGTGAAGCTCACCGATACGACGAACGCTAATCTCCATCAGAATGATGCGGACGGCTTCGACCTCGATGCTATCAAGGGAATGAACGGTGTCTGCGAGGAGCCGGAGGAGGAAGTCGATCAGTGCGTCCTTGTAAGCGATACGACGACGCTTGAAGGCGGTACCGCCTCCGCGCTCGTCACCTTCATCCATAACTCGTGGACCGCGCTCATCCAGAGCGCCTCCTGGATATGGGGTGAGGATCCAGCGACCGATACGGTCATTGGGAAGACGGAAACCTTCACGAAGACCTTCTGGCTCGATGGGGCAGTCGCAAGCTCGACGCTCCTCATCGCAGCTGATAACGGCTACACGGTAGAGCTGAACGGCGTTGAAATAGGCGCGGATCCGCAGGAGAAGAACTACACCGCTGCCGGTCAGGACGTCATAACCATCCCCGCGGGCGACTTCAATGTCGGCGCTAACACACTCGTGTTCACCGTAGATAACTTCCCGCTCGCGAACGGAACCTATCAGACCAATCCTGGCGGTCTCCTCTACAAGCTCACTATCGACGGAACGGAGTGCGATGACACTCCCCCTGAACAAGAGATGCTGAAGGTATATATCTTGAAGTATCTCGAGACCGCGAACGGTACGGAACAGATAGTCGATGGCTCAGGCGCGCCAGCGTTCCCAATGACCTCCTCGTGGGACGCAGCTAACCTCGGCGCAGGCTCAGGGAGCTACAGCCTCGCTGCACCTACCTATGGCGCAACAACGAGCGCCATGACCTCACCTGCTGACTACGCGACCGAGGAAACGACCGATGGTAGTGTGGTTCTTCCGGCCGATGCGCAGTGCACGCCAGGGAAGTATCGCCTCGTCGGCTACAAGACCGGCACAACTCTCCTTGAAGCGGAGAACGATGAGGTGAGTACGACCGCACCATCCTTCACTGACATCACCTCCGACCGTTACGTCATCGTGGTGAACGAAGATTGTGATGACGCGAACGAGGAACCAGACCCAACCACTCTCCAGGTCCACATCTACAAGCACCTCCAGGATGAGGAATCGACGGGGCAGATCGTAGACAATGCGAATGTGCCTGACTTCCCTATGACCGCCACCTGGACGACCGCGAACCTCAACGGTGGCGCGACCACGAGCGGCGCGTATGTGCTCGGGAATAATCATGGAGGAGCAACGTTCCAGCATGCGGCCAACACCGCGCTTATGGACGCTCCTGCCGACTACACCACTTCGGAAGTAACGGATGGCTCGGTTGTCGTCGCGAACGGAGAGCGGTGCGTCGCGGACAAGTACCGCCTCGTCGGCTACAAGTGGGGGACATCCTACGCGGATGCAGTAGCGACCACGACGATAACCGTCGCAGCGCCGGAATTCACCGACCTAACGAGCGATCGCTATGTGATCGTAGTGAACGAGGATTGCGATGATGTTCTCGATGACGGGGAGCCGACCGAACCCGACGAGCAGACAATAGTCATCACTGGCAACACGTCAGCGGGCGAGAATCAGCTCGGATGGATGTTCAATCGCGATACCACGACACAGTCGCCGTTCGCATTCCTTCTCGGTAATGCGTCGATTGGTAGCGGTAGTCTCTACGTAGAACCGATCGTTAACGATTACGACGGAAGTAACGGCAACTGTAAGGGAGGTGTCGATCAAACTGGGTGCGATAAGTTCATCGGCGAGCTCTTCCTTCAGGAACAGATAGCTGACATCGATAGCATCTCGTACGATTTCAAGATTGCTGCTCCCGACGCCACCGTCGAAGAGCACTTCTACATGAGCGTCTATGCGAACTTCGGCGAGTCGAGCCCGACCAAGTTCTACGACTGCCGTTATAGCGTTGTGCCGGTGACCGGTTCGACCGGCGCATTCACGACGGTAACCTTCGATCCGACGCAGAGCTATCCCGTGACTACTCGTACAGGGGCACCAGGAGTTGCGTCACCGTACCCATGCCCAGCATCGCCTGCAGGCATGGACGCGCTCAGTACTGGTTCTTCAACCGTACGCGTAATCGCGCTGAACGTCGGCGACACGAGCGGCAGCGATACCGGCGTCGGCGGGTATCTCGATAAAGTTGTAGTTGCACTGACCGATCTCATCACTACGTACGACTTTGAACCAACACCGATTGCGCCAGACGATGACACGGTTACGATCGCTTCAAGTGGAGGTGGTGGTGGAGGTTCAAGCAAGAAGAAGGCGGCAGGAGCGGTGCTCGGTGCTACGACCGATGCTGCCTGCAGCGCGCTTCTGTCCACCTTCATGAGGATGGGCATCGCGAACGACGCGACCGAGGTTCTTGAGCTCCAAGGGTTCCTCAACGAGCACATGGCCGCAGGTCTACCGCTCACCGGCTTCTTCGGAGCCATGACGGATGCGGCAGTCCATGCCTTCCAGAAGGAGCATTGGGAGGACGTGCTCAAGCCATGGTTCCCGTATCCCGCAGAAGGCATCCATGACGCGGATGATTCCACGGGCTACGTGTACAAGACGACGCAGTGGAAGATAAACGACATCTACTGCCCGGACATCGCGCCATTCCCGCCGCTTCCGTAAGCGGACGATAGAGAGGGAATGCACAAGGCCCCGCTTGCGGGGTCTTGTCGTATCCTAAACGAATGGTAAAATAATTCCGTGAAAAGGAAGAGCTCACACCTCACCCATCAGGTATTCAGCGTCATCGGGATGACCCTGGTCACGCTCTTCGCTGTCGCGCTCCTTGGTGCCACCGCGTTCTACGCACGTACGATGTTCACCTCGGAAAACATGGCCGCGGTCATCTCTGCGGTCCTCGTCGACCTCGCCAACGAGGACCGCAAAGACGAGGACCTCGGCATGCTCACGAGGAACCCGGTTCTCGACGAGGCTGCACAAGCCAAAGCGGACGATATGGCCGAGAAGGGATACTTCGCGCACAATTCACCCGACGGAAAAACCTCGTGGCATTGGTTCCGGGAGGCTGGGTATTCGTTCTCGTACGCGGGAGAGAATCTTGCGGTCGACTTCACTGACTCGGACGACGTGGAGGACGCGTGGATGGACTCCCCCACGCACCGCGCGAATATACTCAATGGCAAATTTACGGAGATAGGTATAGCGACGGCCGTAGGGACGTACAAAGGACAGAAGACGACGTTCGTCGTGCAGATGTTCGGTACCCCAGCCAAGACTGCGGTAGCCGCACCGGTAGTGGTCGCAGTGAGCGAACCTGCTGGTGCTGAGGACATCGCCATCGGGACCACCGAAGTACTCGGAGAGACAGCGGGGGAGCCGGAATTCTCAGCTTCCGACGCCGCTCCCGCCGCTTCGATACGGAATGAGAATGCAGAGGCTCCATCCGTTATCGCGCAAGCTGATGCACCTTCGTATGCGTCTCCGCTTGCTCATGTTGCCGCGTCTCCTAAGATGCTGCTGCGAACGCTGTATGTAGTGAGCGCGCTGTTGTTGCTTGTACTCCTCGCATTCGTAACCCGGCTTGAACTGAAACGACACCACGTCCCGCACGTGCTGGCTGCGAGCTTCCTCATCGTAATGATGGCCGGACTCTTCGTTGCAGCCGATAGGTATGTGTTCGATCCTCCGACCATCGGCGCAAATCCAGAAGAGCCCCTCGGATAGCATATGCGTACCCGCCTCCTCATCGCTGGGCTCGCACTCATAATCGTCATACTCGCCGCGCTCCTTATCTATACCCGTGTTCATGCGCCAGCGGAATCATCTGCCGCGGATGTGGTAGTCAGCAAGGCGGAAACGCTTCCGCGCGAGATAGAGCTCGCGGATACCCAGGAGAAACGGATGCAGGGACTCTCGGGAAGGAAGGACATCGCGGACGACTACGGCATGCTTTTCATATTCGAGGAGGCAGCGAAGCACGGGTTCTGGATGAAGGACATGCTTTTCGCTATCGATATCGTCTGGCTGTCGGACGACGGGACCATTGTGCACATCGAGCACTCGGTCTCTCCTGCTAGCTACCCGAGCGTACTCGCTCCCGCGGTGCCCGCCTCGTTCGCGCTCGAGACCAGGGCCGGATATGCGAAGGATCATGGGTGGGATACTGGCACGAAGCTCGATATCTCTTCGTACCAGGGGAATTGAAAAGACTCGCCTCGCGGCGAGCCTTTTCATGTATAGCGGATCCAGGCCATAAGCCGAATTCTGTACTCGTGGAGACCACGAGCGATGACCATCTATCTGGGACTATCGTTACCGATAGCCTCGAGCGGCGCTCCCCGAAGGGCACGGCCTTGCACAGTGGTAAGGATTTAGCCGTTTCAATCCCGCATCTCGGCGGGCCTGACCCCGAAGGGCCTCCTTGGCTTTCGCCGCGGACGTCTCTGTTCGCACCTCGCGCCTTACGGCGGACGGGCGTTACCCGCTACCGTGCTGCCGCACGAATGCGGCCTGTGTTCGGACTTTCCTCTACGCATCTTGCGATACGCAGCGATCATCAGACCTGGGTCCGCTAGGATTATACGATAATACGCTGTTTTCACAAATAGCGGCTTCATGAAGTACTCGTCCCCAGTCCCGCCTGATGCAGGCCGGGCTTCCGAGCTATAATCAGTCCATTAGTAGGGCTGTGTAATAGGAAACCATGCAAGAAAACCAAGCACCATCTGCAGCGGCACGCAGATTCTCGTTCGATAAGGCAGCGACTCTCGCCATCGTGCTCACGGTCGCGCTCGCCGCGATCGCGATGATATTCCCGTTCAAGCCGGTAGTCATTATCCCGTTCCTGTATACGAAGGTCTCCATTCTCGCTATAGGAGCCCTTGTCGCGCTCGCTCTGTTCATCCTCGCGCGCCTTACCCGCGGGAACATCGTTATCCCGCCCCCGGTGCTCCTCGGTGCGCTCTGGCTCGTTCCGTTCGCGTACGCGATTTCCACCCTCTTCTCCGGAGTTTCGGCCGAGGCTGCATTCTTCGGTCGTGAGCTCGAGACCGATACGTTCGGCTTCGTGCTCCTGCTCGCCGCGATCGCGAGCCTAACGGCGCTCGCGTTCCGTCGCGGCAAGGAATATCGAACCTTCTTCCGTGTGCTCGGTGTCACGCTCGGCATCGTGCTCGTCGCTGAAGTGGTATTCATCCTGGTCGGCCGTCTTGCGCCGAGCCTCATGGCGCCGACGACGAATCTCATCGGTTCCTTCCCTGACCTCGGCATGGTGGTCGGTCTGGGTGTGGTAACGACGCTGCTTGCCCTACGTCTCCTCACGCTTGCTCCCCGCACGCGCACCCTCCTCTACGTTGCGGGAGCCGTCGGTCTCCTCATCGTCGCCTTGGTGAACTCTCCGCTCATATGGAGCCTCATCGCGCTTGTCGCGCTCGCGCTCTTCATAGAGGCCATCATGCGCCACCGCACCTCGTCTTCTGACGAGAGCGACCTCGATGGTGTCGCGCTCCTTCTCTCCGAGACCGAAGGAGAAGCACGCGGCACGGACTCCCGTTCGCTGCTCGCTCCCTTGATAACGCTCGCTATTTCCATCTTCTTCATCGTTGGCGGTTCTACCATCGGGAATGCGCTCGTCTCCTCATTCGGTACGAATCTCATCGACGTCCGTCCGTCGTGGCAGTCGACCTTTGAGGTGGGAAGCCATACTTATGCCTCCTCGCCGCTCTTCGGTTCGGGCCCCGGCACGTTCGGCGAGCAGTGGCTCAAGTTCCGGGATCGCGCTATCAATGACACCGTCTTCTGGAACATCGACTTCATCTCGGGTATAGGCAGCATCCCGACCTCGCTCGTGACGACTGGCATCGTCGGTGTGCTCGCGTGGCTCGCGTTTCTTGGCATCTTCCTCTTCGTGGGCGTCCGTACGCTCCTCTTCCGCTTGCCGCAGGACGCGTTCATGCGTTTCGTCGCTGTATCCTCGTTCGTCGCCAGCCTCTACGTGCTCACGCTCTCGGTATTCACGGTACCTGGGCCCGTTGTGCTCTCGATAGGGTTCCTCTTCATCGGTCTCTTCGTCTCATCGCTTCGCCATGCGAGCCGTGCGAACGAATGGGGAATCGTGTTCTCCAAGAATCCGAGGGTCGGCTTCGTCATCGTGTTCGCGCTGACGCTCCTCCTTCTGGCATCCATCCTCGCGGCGTACGTCGTCGTCGAGCGCTACCTCGCGGCAGTCGCATATACCGACGGCGCGCAGGCGCTCTCTGCGGGCGACCTCGAAAAGGCGAGCGGCGCCATCGAGCGCTCCATAGGGTTCGCCGCAAGCGATAGGGCGTACCAGCTCGCAAGCGCGGTCGGCATCGCGCGCATGAACCGGGTCGCATCCGACACCACGCTCGCACCCGCTACCGCGCAGCAGGCATTCCAGGCCGCGCTCTCCGGAAGCATCCAGGCCGCGCTCACTGCGACGAAGCTCGGTCCGAATAACTACCAGAACTGGGCGATGCTCGGCAATGTGTACCAGACGGTCGTACCGCTCCGCATCGAGGGCGCGTACGATAACGCCAAGACAGCGTATGAGCGTGCGATAAGCCTCAATCCGACTTCGCCGGTACTGCAATATGTCGCTGCGCAGCTCGAGATAGCGCAGGGCAATGCGCCAGCGGCCGAGGAGCGCCTCGTCTCCGCCATCAACCTCAAGCGTGACTACACCCAGGCCATCTTCCTCCTCTCACAACTCGAGGTGCAGCAGGGTCGCGCACGCGAAGCGCTCCAGGCGGCGGAAGCGGCAGCGTACTTCGCGCCGAACGACCCAGTCGTGCTCTTCCAGGTAGGAATCCTCCGTTCCGCGAACAACGATACGGATGGAGCTATCGTTGCGCTCGCGCGTGCGGTAGAGCTCAATCCGCAGTATGCGAACGCGCGTTTCTTCCTTGGCGTCATGCACGCTATCAAGGGGCAGTACGCGCAGGCGGTAGCGGACCTTGAGTCGGTCGCCGCGCTCTCCGAAGCGAACGCGCAGGCGGTAGCTGCTGACCTCGCCCAGCTCCGCGCCGGCAAGAATCCATTCCCACCTTCAAGACTCGGCGCGCTCGGCATACCCGCAACGCCCGTAACCCCGTAATGCATCCTGGCGCTACTTCTCCCGGTTCCTAAAAGTACGTCATGGTTCGAAACATCCTACGGAAAATAACAGCACCAGTACGCGGCCTGCACCAGGCCGCGTACCTGCTTGCCGGCCTCACGTTCGGTTCGCAGATCTTAGCGCTCTTGCGCGACCGCTTGTTCGCGCACCAGTTCGGAGCAAGCGAGATGCTCGATATCTACTACGCCGCGTTCCGTGTTCCGGACCTTGTCTTCGCCATCGTGGCGTCGCTCGTGTCCGCGTACGTACTCATTCCGCGCATAGCGGGTGCGAACAAAGAGGAGACGAAGAAGCTGCTGTCGCACACCGCATCTTTCCTCGTCATCGGTGGTGGCATCATATGCGCGGGGCTCGCAGTCGTGGCTCCCACGCTATTGTTCGCACTGTTCCCAACGTTCGAGTCCTCCCCGCACGCTAGCGAGTTCGTGATGCTCACACGCATCCTTCTTATCCAGCCCATTCTGCTCGGACTTTCCGGCATCATCACGAGCGTGACGCAGGTGAATCGCCGCTTCGTGCTCTTCGCGCTTTCGCCCGTGCTCTACAACCTCGGCATCATCGGCGGCACGCTCTTCCTGTATCCGACGATGGGACTCATCGGTATCGGATGGGGGGTTGTGGCGGGCGCAGTGCTCCATCTTGCGATACACGTTCCGCTCGTGGCGAAGGCAGGACTCCTTCCGCGACCCGTCATCTTCTCTCCGAAGATAGTGTGGTCAGTGGCGCGCGACTCCATGCCGCGTTCGCTTGCGCTTGGTGTGGGAGCGCTTGCGACGCTCGCCCTGACTGCTATCGCCGCGCAGACAGGCGAGGGAAGTATTGCTGTATTCACGCTCGCGGGTAACCTCGAGGCGGTTCCGCTCTCGCTCATTGGAGCGGCGTATGCGACCGCGGCGTTCCCGGTGCTCGCCGAGCATATGAACGCGAAACGGTACGAGGAGTTCCGGGCGACGCTGCTCGTGGCCGCGCGCCATATCATCTTCTGGTCGGCTATCGTTTCGGTACTCGCGCTTGTGCTGCGCGCCCATATCGTACGTATCGTGCTCGGGTCAGGCGCCTTCGATTGGGATGCGACGAGGCTCACCGCCGCCGTGCTCGCCATCCTCGTCTTCGGGCTCATCGCGCAAGGCCTCATACTCCTGTGCTCCCGCGCGTTCTATGCTGCGGGCCGCTCCTGGAACCCGCTCATCATCCAGGCGGGCGGCGCGGTAGTGTCGGTGCTCGCGGCAATCGTTACGCTCACGCTCGTGAACATGTATCCCGCCGTGAACTACTTCATGGAAGTGCTGCTGCGCGTTGAGGGCGTCCCGGGCACGGGCGTGCTCGCGGTGGCTCTAGGCGCTACGCTCGCGCAGATAGCCATGGCGGCGATAGCGCTCTATACATTGCGAAGCGTCGCTCCAGGCGTGGCTAGCATGCTCGCTCGTTCTCTCGGGGAGGGGCTTGCGGCGGCCATCCTCGGCGCGTCCGCTACCTACGGCGTCCTGGCGTACTTCGGAACCCTCGCGCCCCTTACCACGCTCCCTATCGTCTTTGCGGAGGGCCTCATAGCTGGTATGGTAGGTCTCTCGGTGTCTGCGGCCGTTCTCGCGCTCCTCGCGAACCAAGAGTTCAAGGACCTCATAGAATCATTGCGCCGTATCACCTCTACCCGTGCGCTTAAGCCTCACGGCGCCCTCATCGATGACCGAACGGATTCGTAATTTCAGTATCATTGCCCACATTGATCATGGGAAGTCGACCCTTGCGGATCGGCTTCTTGAGCGTACCGGAACGATAGAGGCGCGGAAGATGCGTGACCAGGTGCTGGACAAGATGGACCTCGAGCGCGAGCGCGGTATCACCATCAAGATGCAGCCGGCGCGCATGAAATACAACGCGAAGGACGGAGAGGAATACGTGCTCAACCTCATCGACACCCCGGGCCACATCGACTTCGCGTACGAGGTCTCGCGTGCCCTCTCCGCGGTCGAAGGAGTCATCCTGCTCGTGGACTCGACCCAGGGCATCCAGGCCCAGACCTTGACCACGCTCGGCATGGCCAAAGCAACTGGCTGCGTCATCATTCCGGTGCTCTCGAAGATAGACTCGCCTGCGGCACGCGTCGATGATGTGTCGCTCGAGCTCGCGGACCTGCTCGGTATCGAGACCGACACTATTCTTGCAGTCTCGGGGCGCACTGGCGAAGGTGTCGAGGACTTACTTGAGGCGATAGTTGCTCGCGTGCCAGCTCCAAGGCCAAGCGCAGGCGGCCCCCGCGCCCTCATCTTCGATTTCTCGTACTCAACTCATCGCGGTATCACCGTGTTCGCCCGCGTATTCGATGGGACCTTCAAGAAGGGTGATGTCCTCCGGTTCGCGGCAGCAGGCGAGCGCTTCACGGTGCTCGAGACCGGTATATTCATGCCGGACGAACTTGCGACCGAGAGCCTGTCGGCAGGCGAGATAGGATACATCGTGACGGGCGTGAAGGAGGCGGGCGTCGTGAATGTGGGAGATACGGTCATCGCAAACGCAGGAAGCACCGTGGGCCTCGAAGGCTTCGAGCGCCCACGCCCGGTCGTCTGGGCCTCCATCTATCCTGAAAGCCAGGACGACCTCACGGAGCTCAGGCAATCGCTCGAGCGACTTCGTCTCTCTGATTCCTCGCTCACGTTCGAGGAGGAGTCGTCCGGGGTGCTCGGTCGCGGCTTCCGTTGCGGCTTCCTCGGTATGCTCCACCTGGAGATAATCGTGGAGCGCCTGAAGCGTGAGTTCGACCTCGAGCTCATCGTCACCATCCCGACCATCGCGTACATGGTGACGGATAAGAGAGGGAAACGGGAGACGGTATACACGCCGGCCAAGTTCCCGGCGTTCGGCGACACCGAGTCCATCGAGGAGCCGTGGGTGAAAGTAACGCTCATCACGCCTGCGGATTCGCTTTCGAACATGATCCAGCTTTTCCATGACCACGAGGGGAACGTACTCGAGACCGAGACGCATCTCGATGGCCGTATCGAGCTTACCGTCGAGATGCCGCTCCGCGAGCTCATGCGCGGGTTCTTCGACAAGGTGAAGAACGCTTCTTCGGGCTATGCCTCGCTTTCATACGAATTCCTTGATGAGCGCCCTGCAGACGTGGTGAAGCTCGAGATATTCGTCGCTGAGGAGCCGGTCCCGGCATTCGCCCGCGTCGTGAGCCGCCGCCGCGTCGTCGAGGAAGGCGAACGTATGGTGGAGAAGCTGCACGACATACTGCCGCGCCAGATGTTCGTGCTGAAAATCCAGGCGCATGCGCTCGGTCGCATCGTAGCGTCCCGCAGCATTTCCGCGCTCCGCAAGGACGTTACGGGATATCTCTATGGCGGCGACATTACCCGCAAGATGAAGCTGCTTGAGAAGCAGAAGAAGGGAAAGAAGCGCCGAGGGGCGCACGCGAAGATGGAAATACCGCAGGAGGTGTTTATGAAGATGGTGCAGGATTCGGACCGGTAGAGATTGGTATAATCCAGGAATGGCGCGGAGAACCAGCAGGAAGAAGCAGGCAGGGCAGTACGCGATCGCCATAGTGCTCGCGCTCGCCATCCTCTGGTTCAGCTGGCTCGTGTTCGGTATCGCCCGCAAGGAGGAGATAGCCCGAAAAGCCGTGGCCGAGACCAAGGCCGAGCTCGCGGCGCTCAAGGGCCGTGAGGCGGCGCTCTCGGCTAATATGGCCGAGCTCTCGACCGACAGGGGGCAGGAAGCGACGCTCCGCCAGACGTATGGCGTTGCCAAGCCCGGTGAAGAGGTTATCATCGTCGTACCTCCGGAAGAGGAGACGGAGAAGGTAGAGCTGCCCTGGCACAAGAAGTTCCTCGGCTGGTTCGGTATTTGGTAGACACGCGGGTATCGTTCAGTGGTAGGACGCGACCTTCCCAAGGTTGAGATCGGGGTCCGATTCCCCGTACCCGCACATTGTCCCCAGGCATGAAATGATATAATGCCCCCACAAGTAAGAAACAATCATGGATAAGCAAGTCACTATTTATACGACCCCAACCTGCCACTTCTGCCAGATGAGCAAGGAGTTCTTCAAGGAGAACAATATTCCGTATACGGAGTACAACGTCGCCGCTGACATGGAGAAGCGCCAGGAGATGATAGATAAGAGCGGCCAGATGGGCGTGCCGGTAATCTATGTGGGCGATGAGATGATAATCGGCTTCGACAAGAAGCGCCTCATGGAGACGCTCGGGCTCGGAGAACCTGCACCCGCTGCCTAGTCCTTTTCACAAAACCCCGCGGCTCAACTGCCGCGGGGTTTTGTGCTAGTCTCCAAATACGCTCTCGTAGTTCAATGGATAGAACGGAGGTTTCCTAAACCTTAAATCCAGGTTCGACTCCTGGCGAGAGCACAATGTTAGAATATCTCCATGAATGAAGATGGAGAACTGAAGAAGCTGCTCGAAGAGAATCTCGCGGTGGCCAAGGAGAATAACCAGCTCCTCAAACTTATCCGTCGTGATGCGGCGATAAGCCTCGCGGTGAAGATAGTCCTCTATCTCCTTCTCCTTGGCGTCCCACTCTTCTTCCTCTCCACCTATCTCGGACCCCTCCTCGCAGGCATTCAGAACGGCACCAGCACCGCTCCAACGAGCCTTTTCGGCATTCCCTCGCCTGACGAAGCCAAGAAGCTCATGGACGAGTATAAGGCGATATACGAGGGTTCCTAAGGGTGAAAAGGGCTTAGCGATGTGTTAGGATGGCCTCACTGCTTGGATAGCTCAGTTGGTAGAGCACGCCCCTGAAGAGGGCGGGGTCGGCGGTTCGAGCCCGCCTCCAAGCACACATTGCTCCCATGACGGAGTATCATAGGAGCATGCGTAGGCTCCTCGCGTGGGCGCAGAAGAACGAGCGGCACTTAGGCGGCATCGTTTTCGTTGCCGGGTTCGTCACCGACCTCCTCACGTTCACGCTCCTCGACGTTACGTTCGTGAACTTCTTCTTCATCGCGTACCTGACCCTCGCTGCGGTGTGTACGTTCGGAAGCCATGTCCTGTTCGCGCGACGGCACGAAGGACAATCCCCTTGGGAACAGGGGCTCGCCGTCCTGTTCTCGCTCGGCGGGCAGTACGCCATCGGCGGTATCCTCTCGGGCTGCCTCATCTTCTATACGAAGAGCGCGGTGCTTTCCGTATCCTGGCCGTTCATCATCCTACTCGCGCTCGTGTTCATAGGGAACGAGTATTTCCGTAAGTATAGGGAGCATCTTATCTTCCAGACCGTGCTCTTCTTCTTCGCGCTCTATGCGTACGCCATCTTCGCGCTTCCTATCTATCTGCACATCATCGGGCCGTGGACGTTCGTGGGCAGCACGCTCGCTGCAGTAGCGTTGTTCGCAGGATTTCTATACCTCCTGTGGCGAACAGGAGCAACGCGACTTTCCGAGAGCATTCGTCCGGTGGTCATGTCTGCAGCAGGAATCGTACTCGTGGTATCGGGCGCGTACGCCACCGGCGTCGTGCCACCCATTCCGCTCACGCTCAAAGAAGGCGGTATCTATCACGGCCTCGCCAGAAGCGGTATGAACTACGTGCTGCAGGCAGAAGAAGTGCCGCCCTGGTGGGATATCCGCCCCATCACCGTGCATCTCACGGCTGGCAGTACCGCATACGCCTACGGAGCCGTATTCGCCCCCATACGCTTCTCGACTTCGGTCGTGCACCATTGGGAGCGATATGACGCTAAGGCGAAGAAATGGGTGGATGAGGGGCACATAACATTCCCGATATCGGGCGGTCGTGCGGAAGGATACCGAGGGTATTCCCTGAAGGAGAACCTGACTCCCGGGAAGTGGCGTGTATCGGTGGAGACACTCCAGGGCCAGACCATAGGGCGTATACCGTTCACGGTGGAACGCGTCTCATCACCTCCACCACTTCACGAAGAGATACGATAAAGCAAAAACCGCCCGAGGCGGTTTTGTTCTGCTGTTAGGTCGTCTTAACCTTCAGTTTCGTCTGGCGCGTCTTATCCAGCTTCGGAAGGATGATGGTGAGAAGCCCGTCCTTCGCGCCTGCGGACGCCATATCCACATCTATCTCCTGCGGGAGGAGGATGGTGCGGGAGAACGAGCCCCAGAAGAGCTCACGGGTGAAGTAGTCGGACTCGGCGAGCTGGTCGCGTTCATCGCGGGACCCCTCGACCACGACCATGTCGCGGCTTATGGAAACGTTGAGGTCGTCGGGGCGCACACCCGCGACGAAGGTGCGGATGACTATCTCGTTCAGTGTGTGATATACGTCGACGGGAAGCTGGCCTTCGCTCTCTTCCTCGACGATAGGCTGCGGCACGGGCGCAGGCGCTGCCTGGCGTGCGGACGACTGCATGGAACGCGCTGGTGCGCGCACCGGGACATCATCGTCGTAATCGTAATCGTCGAGCGGGACCGTGCCCGCGAGACGATCGAAGATGGAGCGTTTTTTCATACGATTAGCAGGTATTTTTTGGTAAGCGTTTGTAGCGTGAGTAACGGAGTATTTCGAAAAGTCCGAATCCGACCACAGCGCCGAGCCACACCAGCAAGAAGGCGAGAAGGGTGTGAGAAGCGGTCTCCCTGATTATAAGGAAATTGAAAATGGCATGCAATGCGATAGCAAGGATAAGTCCGAGCGCAACTGCGAGCGGGCGCACATGCCGGCGCTTCCTGTACGCGAGCGCCATCGCGAACCCGACCGTTGAGGACGCTATGACGTGCAGCAAGGTGGCGCCGACGAAGCGGAGGTTGTTCGCGAGCACGGTCTGCATCACGTCGCCGTTCGCGAGCGGTGCCACGAGGAAGAGCGCGTTCTCGAGCGCCGCGAACCCAAGCGCGACGCATATCATATAGATGATGAGGTCGATAGGCTCATCCACTTGCTTGCGCCAGAGGATGAGAAGCGCCGCGAGCACGAATTTCACCGTCTCTTCGATAGTCGCCCACGCGATGATGACCGGAAGCTCGATGGAAGTGTTGAGGGCAAAGCGATCGAACAGGGGCCCGATGGAAGAGAGGGTCGGAAGCACCGCACGCGCGTAATGCTCGAGCGGAAGCACGATAGGGACCGCAAGCATGCCGGCGAACATAGCGAAGATGATGAGCGGACGCGGCTCAGGGCAGCGTGCATCCTCCTTAAGGAGGAAATGGAGCCACAAGACAGCGGGAAGTATTCCGCCGAGGAACGCGTAGAGCGCTATCTCAAGTGTTGGCATGCGAAGAATTCTTAGAAGGCCACGGAGTGGTCATGAGGTACCCGGTACTCTCCGGTACATTCTGCCATATCTCCTCCGTTACGAACGGCATCATCGGGTGAAGGAGCGGAAGGAGAGTGGTAAGCAGGGAGCGGAGCGTGGCCTTCCTCGAGGCTGCGAGCTGCATATCCTCCCCGAACACGAGCGGTTTCGACTCTTCGAGTATCTCGTCGGCGAGGCGATGCCATGCGTAATGGTAGAGCTTCTCGGCGGCGAGGTGCACGCGATAGTTCTCTAGGTCGAGCGTCACATCGTCCGCAAGCGCTGCGAGCTCCGCGATCAGTGCTTCGTCGGCTTCGGTGCGGGCCGCATTCAAATCTGCATCCTGCGTATTCTCGAGAATGAAGCGCGCGATGTTCCAGAGCTTATTAGCGAAGTGCTTGCACCCCTTCACTTTGTCCTCCCTAAGCGCAAGGTCGGTGCCTGGCGTGTTACCCACCACGAGCGCCATGCGGAGCGCGTCGGTGCCGTACTTATCGGTAAGCGTCAGCGGATTGATGACATTGCCCTTCGACTTGCTCATCTTCTTCCCGTTCGCATCGTTCACGAGCCCGTGGAGGTAGACGGTAGGGAACGGTACTTGGTCCGTAAGATAGAGGCCGAAGATGATCATGCGGGCGACCCAGAAGAAGATGATGTCGCGGCCCGTCTCCATGACGGCGGTGGGGTAGTAGGTAGGGAAATCATCCCCATCTGGGTATCCGGTGGTGAGGAGCGGCCACTGGCCCGAGGAGAACCAAGTATCGAAGGTGTCGCTGTCCTGTTCCCATCCTTCTCCGGGGCTTTCGACTGACGCGACCGACTCCCCGTCCTTGAACCACGCCGGTATTGGGATACCCCAGACTATCTGGCGGCTGATGTTCCAGTCGAGCGTGTTCTCCATCCAGTGACGGAAGATCTTCTCTTCGTGCTCAGGGAAGAAGTGCACATCGCCCCTATTCACTGCGGTGATGGCCATGTTCGCGAGCGGCGCCATCTTCACGAACCACTGGTCCTTCACCTGTGGCTCTATCATCGCTTGGCACTTGTAGCATTTCTTGACGACGTTCTTATAGGAATCATCTACCGAGACGAGCAGGCCCTTCTCTTTGAGCTTCTCGACTATCTTTTCCCTCGCCTCCGTTATCTTCATGCCCTCGAACTCGCCCGCGACAGGGAGGAGCTTGCCGCGCCAATCGATTATCTGCTCCATATCGAGGCCGTGCCTCTTCGCTATCTCGAAGTCCACCTGCGAGTGCCAGGGGGTGATGGTCATCACGCCCGTGCCGAACTCCATGTCGATGGCGTTGTCCTTGATGACGGTCGCCGTGATGGGGCCATTGATCCATTCGAGCTCGAACGTGTCGCCGTGCTTGTACTCCTTGTACCTCGCATCGTCCGGATGCATGACCACATACTTGTCGCCGAACTTGGTCTCGGGGCGCACCGTACCGATATCGAAAGGACCGTATTTAAAGGTATAGAACGGGCTGGTCTCCTCGACCGAATCGGTCTCGATGTCAGAAAGGGAGGTCTGGTGCTTCGGGCACCAGTTCACGGTGCGAGCACCGCGGTACACGAGACCATCCTCGAACATTTTCACGAAGGTCTTCTGCACCTTCGTGACGAGTTCAGGGTCGAGGGTGAACTTCTCGCGCGACCAGTCGCAGGATGCGCCGAGCGCACGCACCTGGTTCTGCATCGTCGCTTTGTTCGCGAGCGTGAAGGCGAGTATCTCCGCATAGAGCTCCTTCGGGTCCATGCCGAAGCGCGAACGCCCTTCCTTCTCGAGCTTCTTCTCGTATACCACTTGAGTCTCGAAGCCTGCGTGGTCAGCGCCCGGTATCCAAAGCGCGCGATACCCTTGCATACGCTTCATGCGGGTGAATATGTCCTGGAGCGTAACGCCGAGCGCGTGACCTGCATGGAGGTCACCGTTCGCGTTCGGGGGCGGCATGACGACGGTATATGGCTTGCCATCCATCTGCGCGAGGAGCTCGGCAGGCAGGTTGTCCGGGTTGAAGTACCCGCTCTCCTCCCACATCGCATAGATGCCGGGCTCGGTGGCCTTAGAATCGTATGGCTTGAGGAATTTCTCGTGCATTATTACCCGACTATAACAGAAACGTGGCGTAATTTCTCGCCCGAGTACCCTCTAGGCGAGCGACAGGTTGCCATCGGCCTCGAGCGTCCCTATGTCCGCGCGTGACCCGCTCTGGTACCGGAAATATCCCGCCATACCTATCATGATGGCGTTGTCGGTTGTGAGCTCCCTCGGAGGGATGCGGAGCGTCACTTCAGGATGTTCTTCCTGCACCCGCTCCTCGAACACCCGCTTTATGTGCACGTTCCCTGACACCCCTCCTCCTATGACGAGCGTCCGTGCGGCGGTCTCCACGAGCGCGCGCGACGTCTTGCTCCAGAGTACGTCCGCCACCGCGTCCTCGAACTCACGTGCCATGGCTTGCTTCTGTTCGTCCGTGATACCTGCTATCTTCTTGAGCTGATACATAACTGCGGTCTTGAGGCCGGAGAACGAGAAGTCGCACGTATCATCGTTCATCATCGGGCGCGGGAAGGGAACAGAGTGCTTCGCTCCGTTATTCGTGCGCGCTTCTTCTGCGAGCTTCGATA
Source organism: uncultured Candidatus Saccharibacteria bacterium (assembly GCA_964434255.1). Classification (GTDB taxonomy): domain Bacteria; phylum Patescibacteriota; class Minisyncoccia; order Phycocordibacterales; family Phycocordibacteraceae; genus C7867-001. The sequence goes on along the minus strand of CAYSUL010000001.1, from coordinate 37,622 downwards.
TCTGTGGACCGCCGGGATATGGAAGGTCGAGCATGCGTGCCACCTTATCGAAGGCCTCACCCACCGCGTCATCGCGTGTGTCGCCGACTATCTCGTACGCAAACCATTCTTTCATAGCAACAATCTGCGTGTGCCCGCCCGATATAAGGAGGCCGACGACCGGAAGGGAAACGTTATCTATGGAAAGCGCACCATCATCGCTTCGTGCGAGCGCGGAAAGGAGATGGCCCTCCATATGGTTCACGCCAACCAGCGGCTTGTCCCACGCGAGCGCGAGCGCCTTCGCGAAGTTCACGCCTACCCAAAGCGCAGGGGCGAGGCCCGGGCCATGCGTTACTGCTATCGCATCGATGTCCGGTATCTCGCATTCATCGAGGAAGGCGAGAAGCGCCTCGCCGAGTCCAGGCTCTCGTTCAAGGAGGACCGCCAGCTTCTCACGCAGCTCGCTCGGTATAGCCTGCTTGTCCTCATGTAGCAGTTCGGCCTCCTCGAGCGCGGAGGAAAGTATAGGAACGAGATTCTTCGCATGCTCGCGCTTAGCGAGAGCGGGGAACACCCCGCCATATTCCTTATGTATATCTATCTGCGACAGGAGCGCATTGCCGAGCACCTTGAAGCGCGCGCCAGTCTCATCGCCCTCGCACTCGAGTATCGCAATTGCGGTCTCGTCGCAGCTAGTCTCAATCGCGAGGAGCTTCATCTTTAGGTACTTTGGTCCACGGAACCGGACTACCAGCAGGGATAGCGAAACCTGCAGACGAGGTGTGGCCGTTGCCGCCATACTTCTCCGCTATGGCTGCGACGTCTATGGAGCCGTCACCGCGTATGGAGACACCGTATCCCTTGGGGTGGGCGGAGACCACGAGCGCGAACGGTCCGTGCTTTTTGGCCAGCAGATTGCCCACAAGCGACTTCAGTGGCTTGAGCGGATGCGCGGTCGCGAAATAGACTTGGTGCCCCTCGAACTCCACAAGGTCGGCCTTCTCTACCGAGAGGTTGGCGAGATGCTCGAAATACTCGGCATAGATATTCGCGCGTGCGAGAACGTGGGTTCGGGTAGAAATGTCTTCGAGCTCCGTGACGATGCGGTCCCAGCTCTCGAAGGTATATGGCTGGATGGTGAGGTAGCAGAGGACGGCTCGTGTCTCGGCGAGCGCAAAGCGGAAGAGGTCGTCGTCCTCGACGTACTGGAGGAGGAGCGGGGTAGGCGTGTCTGGGTGGAAATACTCCCACGCGATGGTCGCGCCAGAGTGATCGCTGGTATACCGGTATTCAGGCATCGATTCAACGACATCCTGGACTCCGTCATGGTGGTCGAGCACGGTGACGCTCCCCGCAGTCGCCACGAACGCATCCATGATGTCCTTCGTATATGTGAAGTCTATGAAATAGAGATGTGCGCCCGCGAAGCTATCGGCAGGCGGGGCATCGCGGTGCAGGGGAATATATTCCGCGGTGTCGCCGAACTTCTTCCAGGCGGCGTACGCTCCGCCGAACCCGTCGGGGCAGCTGCCGTGGTAGAGGACTATCGTGCGTTCCATATATAGGTTTATAGCGTATTTAGAGGGAGAACGCGAAGCCGCCGTCCTTACGGACGGCGGTCACGCACGCGTTTGAGAGTGAGGGGCAGGATGATGGCAGCAGTTACCAGTACTCCTCCGAGCGCCCACACGACTGCCATCGAGTTGCCGGTGAAGCTGTCGATCCACTTTCCGAAAGGCATCAGACTTCTCCTGTATTAATTCAATGGCGCCAATTCCATATATGAGCGTATCACTACTAGCACTAGCTACGTCGACTTATCCAAGTGTGCGCGGTGAGGAATTCGAATCCCCGGCCTACCCCACGTCAAGGGGTCGCTCTAACCAGCTGAGCTAACCGCGCAGAACTTCCGCAGAATACCGTGTTTGGGTTCAGGATTCAACCAGCACTGCTACATCACCGGGAACCATCCCGTCGCCTTCTTCGTGGTGAGCACTGCGGGCGTAATAGGTTCGCCGCGCCCGGTCTCGCACACTTTCTTGAGGCTCAGGAGGGATTGCTCCCAGAGATACCCGCTAACTCGATAGAACTCGTTCGTATCGGTCCAGCCGGAATGCTCGACGTCGACATTCGTTCCGCGTCCTTCGCCCTCGCAAAGGCGAAATACTATCTTCGTCTTCTGCCCCGACCCGGACGCGGGGAAGGTAGAGTCCGTAAGTACCCACGAGATGTACGCATTCTTGCGCACGATACCAACCTGCATGACCATCGTCCGCTCGGGACCGAACCCGAGCGTGAGCGTGCCTCCCTTGGCAGGATCGCCCTGTGCATCGCGCGTGAGCCAGCTACGGAGGCCGCCGAGCGTGGACATGATCTCATACACCTCCCAAAGAGGCGCTTGGATGTCGGTCTTAGCGCGGATTGCTTCCATAGTCGTTTGGTGCCGGAACCAAAAGCGCCCCCGAAGGGGCGCTGGTGGTTAGGAGACGCGGCTGACGTTCGCTGCGTAAAGTCCTTTCGGACCTTCCGCGAGTTCGAACGATAGCTTGTCACCTTCGCGGAGCTCGTCGAACGTTACGTTCTTGAGCTCATTGGAGTGGAAAAAGAGATCCTTTTCCGCTCCTTCGCGCTTGATGAAGCCGAAGCCCTTGTCGGTAAGACCGGCAATGACTCCTTCTTCCATGGTTCCTTCTGGCATAGCGATGTAAGAGAGTGCACGCGAGTAAGTCATCAAAGACAGGTGGCTGGATTCGAAAGTCGATCCTTGCTACTACTCAGCGCTGCGTTGACCTAGGTAGACTACTATACGTGAAATATTTTGTCAAGTGTTATGCAGTCACCTTGGGACCTTTCTGCTTCGCACGATATCGTTCTGTCGAGGCGTAGTAATTGTCTATGTGACTCCACGGGGAATCGAACCCCGATTTCAGCCGTGAAAGGGCCGCGTCCTAACCGTTAGACGATGGAGCCTTCTGTTGAAGGCGGAACTTTTAAATCCTACATTTCTAGAGCCAAAAATGCTAGGATACGGAACGTTAGCCTCCGGGAGGGGTCGCATAGTGGCCTAGTGCAGTGGTTTCGAAAACCACCATACCGCAAGGTATCGGGAGTTCGAATCTCCCCCCCTCCGCCACGCTATACTGAGAGTATGGAAAAAATCAAAATAGAGCATCACAGCATTTCAGGAGGCGCATGGATAGTGGGCTGGTTGTTCACTCTCGGATATCTCGGCCTCGCATTCTGGCCCGGCGTCCTCGCGCTCGTGCTCTGGCCGTACTACCTAGGCGTTTTCTTCGCAGCGTAATATTCCGGGCGCATCATGAAGCCAACGGAATGCGTCGAGTGCGGGTCGGGAGCCGTCTATCACCGCATCACGTACTTCAGCATCCTGATTGATGAACTGACGACAGGATTCATTCCCATACCGAAAGGATCTAATTTCATCACGCGTGGTGTACAGCGCGTCGAGCGCGCACTAACGCCGCATCTCCTCGACCTCCTTATCTCTATGGGCGCCGCGAAGCGTGTCACCGCTCCTGATGACGGTACCCAGCTCCTTGCGCTCATGCTCTGGAGGGAAGCCGGGGAGCGGGGAATAGAGATGCAGGAGTTCAGGCTCTTCAACCTGCCCCGCAACATATTCCTCGCCCGGCTTCCGGACGGGAGGAAGATCGTCTTCGAAGGCATACCACTCCCCGCGTCCGAGCTCGAACGCGTGCACTGGATGGATGATAAGGCGGAGCTGAAGAAGCGCTTCAGGAAGCTCGGGCTTCCGGTAGCGAAGGGCGGCGATGCCCGTACGCTCGCGCAGGCGAGGAGAATATTCCGTTCCCTCACGCCTCCTGCGATAGCGAAGCCTCACTCGGGTTCTGGGTCCCGGCACACCACGCTCCACATAACGAACGAGGAAGAGCTCGCGAGCGCATTCGGTATCGCGCACGAAGTCTCGCCTCGCGTCGTCATCGAGGAGGAGCTCGTCGGCCCCGTGTATCGGGCCACGGTCGTGGACGGCAAGTTCGCTGCCGCCCTTAGGCGCGATCAGCCGTACGTTATCGGTGACGGCACGCGAACTATCATCGACCTCGTTGAGGAGGCGAACACGCATCCTGCGCGCTCAGGTCCGTATTTCCATAAAATACAACTCGATGAGGCAGCGGAAGCCGAGCTCGCATGGCAAGGCCTCGTGTTCGAGTCTGTGCCCGAGAAGGGAAGAAAGGTAATCCTCCACCAGAAGATAAACTGGAGCGTAGGAGGAACGACCGCAGACGTGACCGACGAGGTGCATCCATACAACATCGCGCTCTTCGAGGAGGTAGCGAGAGTGCTGAAGGCCCCTATCGTCGGGCTCGATTTCATCATCGAGGATATCTCCCGCCCCTGGAACGAGCAGGAACGCTGCGGGATACTTGAGTGTAATTCCATGCCGTTCTTCGATAATCATCACTTGCCGTTTGCGGGCGAGCCCCGGAACGTCGCCGCCCTCATCTGGGACATGAATGGGGCATAGGCCACTTCATTGCTTTTTTAGCTCTACATTTGGTACACTTGAGCTATCGGTCGAATTGCCAGCCAATTAAGCATTGGATGGCCTTATATTTTTCCCTTCTGGGGTATATGGGGCCATTCTCCACAACACATGAACGAAGACGAAATCAAGACCGAAGGTGAGGTCACCGAAGAGGCGGCTCCCGAGGCTACTGACGAAGAGGTTGCTGCTCCTGCAGAGGACGCAGCAACGGAGACTGGCGAGGCAGAGGCTGCATAAGCTTTCACTCCCACAAAGAAAAACCGTCCTTATGGGGCGGCTTTTTCTTTTACCTCATACGGCTATTTATTCCGCATCACCCACTGGTATATATCCTCGAGCGCCTTCACCGCGTCTCCCGCCGCTATGTTGTTTTGGTGATAGAGCTCATCGGTCGCGTCGCCCGCGGCCCAAATGCCCTCAACGCTCGTCGTCTGGTTGCGTTGGTTCGTAACCACACGACCTACTTCATCGAGCTCGACGACGCCCTTGGCGTAGTCGGTATTAGGGATTACCCCTATCTCAGCGAACACGCCGGTGACCGGAAGCTCGGCGACTTCGCTCGTCTTTACATTCTTAACCACGAGCCCGGATACGAACTTCTCGCCCTTCACTTCAACCGGCTCGGTATCCATGAGCGCGGTCATGTTCGGGTGGGCGAGCACCTTCTCGACGGTTATGGCGTCCGCCTTGAAGGAATCGCGGCGATGGATGAGCGTGACCGATTTGCAGTACGCGAGGAGCTGCGCGGCAGTCTCGAAGCCTGCGTTGCCGCCGCCCACCACCGCTACGTCCTGTCCTGCGAAGAGAGGGCCATCGCAGGAGGCGCAGTACGTGACACCCTTGTTCTCGAACGCCTCGGCTCCTGGGACATGGAGCTTCTTGCGGCCAGCGCCCGACGCGATGAGGACCGTGCGTCCCGTGAATGACTTGCCATCGCGCGTAGCGACCATGAACCCGCCCTCAGCCTTCTCGAGCTTCTCGACTCGGTCGCCTTCGATGACTTCTACGATATCTCCCTTATACGCATCGAGGTGCTCGCGGAACGACTTCGCCATATCGGGGCCCGCTATCTTCACCGTCCCTATCCAGTTCTCGACGCCCTCGGAGACCGTGGACTGACCACCTATCTCCTCTGCGATCAGAACGGACTTCAAACGCTTCCTTGCGGCGTATACCCCTGCGGCGATACCAGCTGGCCCGCCTCCGATGATTATCAAATCGTGCATAGTCCGGTCAGTATACCCGAAAGACTTTCCGCTTGCTCCTGCGTACATTCGTACGAAGACCAACATCTCGGAAAACTAAGAGCCTCGCACTGGATTGTGCGAGGCCCCTGGATTTCTTGCGTCAGTCGATATACCACGCTCCTTGCGTGATATCCCAACCGATCAGCTCCTTCTCGAGATGAAAGCTGCTCAAGTGGGACTGGATTATATCTCGGATATTCTTGATGTACAGACGCATCGGATACGAGGACGCGCTACGGTAGGTGAAGCAGATCGCGAACTGATTGCGACCCCAGCTTCTAACATGCAGATCGCTGTACCGGTCCGGAGCGGAATCCTTCCACTCGCGCGCCAGTGTCGCGAGTATCTGGGGATCGACCCCAGGAGCGAACTTCCACATCCCGGTAATCGCGTCCGGATTCCATCGTGCGTGACGAACATCTTGATTACGCATTACATTCTCCTTTGAAAGGGCAGCAGAAACACACACCGTGTGTATTACATGTATACCATATATACTGTCCTCAGTCAATGACTAAGGTGCCCTAACAGCTAAAGAACCTTCGTATTACCGAGGGTTCTTCTTTCCGCTGGAGCGACGGTCATGAATCCAACCCGTTAAAGGTCTTCCAGGGTTGGGATTCGGAATCCCAAGGACCTCTATTTTTTGTGGCGCCTAAGAAACGAAGGAATCGCTCCCCACGCTTCGTCCTCTTCCTCCTCGGCCTTGGGTGGGGTAAGGGGCTTCGCCTCTTCGCGCCTCTGCGGCTGCGCGGTCACGACGGGCTCGCGTCGCTCCTCGCGGACGGACTCGTCCTCGATAGTGATTACTGGAACCACTACTTCTTCAGCTGCAGGCTGCGGGCGCTTCATGATGTCATTGAAGATGCTTCCACGAGCCTCCTGCTGTTCCTCTGCGGGCATTGCGAAGAGGGAGCGCTCGATACCGCCTTGGGTACCCTCACCCTCACCCTCGGGGAATCCGGTGGCGATGACGATGATGCGGATCTGGCCCTTCTTGAGCTTCTCGTCGCGCATGATACCGAAGATGACCTTCGCGTTCTTATCAACCGAATCCGAGACTACCTTCGCCGCTTCCTGGACTTCGAGGATACCGAGGTCGTCAGAACCTGCGACGACGAAGAGCACGCCCTTGGCTCCCGTGATGGAGACATCGAGGAGTGGGGAATTGACGGCCTGTGCGGCAGCGTCCTGTGCACGGCGATCCCCGTCCGCGATACCGATGCCCATGAGTGCGGGACCGGCCCCTTCCATGATGGCCTTGATGTCGTTGAAGTCCGTGTTGATCTCTCCTGGCGTCGTGATGATGTCGGAGACGCCCTCGACTGCCTGACGAAGTATTTCGTCGGCGAGTGCGAACGCGCTCGAGGCAGTGGTCTGCGCTTCCACAATGGAGAGGAGCTTATCGTTCGGGATGACGATGAACGCATCGACTTCCTTCTTAAGCTCGGCAAGACCGCGGTCCGCGATCTCCTTGCGCTGAAGTCCCTCGAACGTGAACGGCTTGGTGACCACTGCAACCGTGAGCGCGCCCAGCTCCTTCGCAATCTTGGCGACCGTAGGGGCAGCACCGGTTCCGGTGCCTCCTCCCATGCCGCAGGTGATGAACACCATGTCGGAACCCTGGAGCGCCTCCTGGATTTCCTGGCGGGTCTCCTCAGCAGCACGCCGGCCGAGGTCGGGGTTCATGCCGGCACCGAGACCCTTGGTGAGGTTCTTGCCGATATGGATCTTCTTCTTGGCGAGCGACCGGTGAAGGTCCTGGGCGTCGGTGTTAACGGCGATGAACTCAACGCCTTTCACCTTGGAGTTGATCATGTGATTCACGGCGTTGCAGCCGGAACCTCCGGTTCCTACGACGCGGATGCGGGCGAACGTCTCTATCTCTGGGTCTACGCGCTTTGACATAAGGGGGATCTAGGGGCCGGTAATAACTGGGGCAATAATACCAGCTGCGACCGGCTTGCAAATAGTGACTTTTTTTTCAGGCGTGCTGTGCTTGTGTCGCGGAATTTGCGTTTTATCCTGTTTCTGTCGTAAAGAATCCTTCATCTACGTCATATCCTGACGCAGCAGCTATATAAAAGAAGAAGCGGCGCCGGGGCGCCGCTTCATGAGTCTTGTCGTGGTTTGCGCCTAGCGGGCGCGCCGGACCTGGTCGTCGCCGGACGCTTCGTTCAGCGAGCGGGTCAGGGTCAGGACCGCGGTTCGGTGCTGGGGCAGGAGGCCGGCGAAGGCCTCGAGCAGCTGCACGGCGCCGGGGATGGCCAGCTTCTTGTTCAGGCTCTCGTCGCCGTTCGGCGCACCATTCTCGCCGACCAGTTCGCCCACCGAGGTGTCGAGCTTCTGGGCGATCTTCACCAGCATGGAGGCGGAGACGCGATTGGCGCCGCGCTCGTACTTCTGGACTTGCTGGAACGAGACGCCCAGATGGTCCGCGAGGGTGCTCTGGCTGATGCCGAGCCACTTACGCCGGACACGGATGCGGTGACCCACCGCGACGTCGATCGGATCGGGCCCGTTTTCTTCGTTAACTTGGGGGATGACACGCATCCCGGTACCGTCGGCCATCTATACACCTTTTCATTTTATCTGAAAGACAGAGGAATCGAACACGAACCTCTAGCGATGATTATACACGGAAATACAGAAAAAGCAAGATGTACCTAGGGAAGGAACTGACGGAAGAATCCCTGCAGCCCATTGAAGATATCCTTGGCGCTCCGCTTCTTGGTGGTCGTCTCGGTGTCTCCGGTGAGTCCCCAGAGCGCGAGGCCGTACGCGACCGCCCAGGTGGCGTCACGGACCTTCACATCGGTCGTGAGGCGCATGTCAGCGATACGGGAGGGGAGGTTGAGCGTGCCCTTGGCGATATCGGTGATGAGGCCTTGGCCCGCACCCCCTCCAGAGATGATGACTCCTGCCGGGAGCGTGCGGCCACGACCGAGCTGCTTCAGGTGCTTATCGATGAGATCGAATATCATGCGGAACCGCGCGGTGATTATCTCCTCCACCTTGCGGCGTGGGTACATGCTGCCGGACAAACGCCCGAGCTTGAGGCGCTCCGCGTCCTCGAGCGATACCTTGAATCCGAGCGCAAGGTCGTCAGTGATGTGGGAAGAGCCCAAGGGGAACACTTTTACGGAAACAGGAAGTCCCTCGTCATACACCACTATGGAAACGGTCTCGGAACCGATGTTCGCAAGTACGCAGCCCTTCATCTTCTGGTCCTTGGTGAGGGTGACATACGAACCAGCAAGAGGAGATGCCATGCGGTCGATGACCTCGATGTCCGCGGACTCGGTAACGCTCTCGAGAAGGTCCGCATGCTGCGAGAGGCACGTTATGAAAAGATAGTCGGCTTCAAGGCGCGTGCCCTTCATGCCCACCGGCTCGCCGAGCGATTTGGAACCGTCCACCCGGAACTCGAGCGGTATCTCATGCAGGACGGTGCGGTTGAGGAAGTTAGGGGAAGCGGCCTGGCGCGCGGTCTCGCGGGTCTTCTCGATATCGAGCTCGGTTATCTCCTGGTCGGCCCGCGAGATGACGGTCTCGCCCTGGGCTCGCACCTCATCGAGGCTAATGCCGCCGATAGCGAGGAACCCGCGCTTCACTGGCACCCCCGCTACCTGCTCCGCCTGCTCGCGTGCGGCCCGTATGCTCGCGGAAGCGTCCTCCGGGTCCACTACGTACCCGTGGCGCAGCCCACGGGTCTCCGAGAGCCCAGTACCGATGATGCGGAGGATAGGGCCTTCGGGAGTGCGCACCTCTTCGACCACCACCACTTTGGTGTGGTGGGTGCCGATATCAATGCCGGTGGCGATGCGTCGCATGAGTAGAAGAGGGAATATCGATGAGACGAGCGAGAAGCGCTCGTTCCTGATGTTCCATTGTAGTGCCGTGACGCTTTCCGGCCAAATGGAAGCAGCCGTGGATAAAAAGATATCCGACGAAAACCGTGTAGCTCATGTCGAACGAAGGCGCCTGCCGCTTCGCTTCATTTAGGCAAATGATTATCTCCCCCGACTTCGGGCCCGACTGGTACGAGAGTACGTTCGGGACATAGTCCTTGTTGCGAAGCACTTCATTCAAGTGCTTCGCGCGCGCTTCTCCTGCGAACACGAGCGAGATATCCCAGCCGGGAAGGGCAAGCGATGCAGCTTTAGCGTATGGGAAGCGGGGTACCGGGCTCCGGGTGAAGTTGCGGGTGTCGAGCGTGCTCATGAGGAAAGTATAGCGTTCTAATGCGAAAGCCCCGCGAGGCGGGGCTTGTTGCTATCGCTTGCGGGTCTTGCGTGCAGCCGGGTCTATCTTGCCGAGCTTCACCTGCTCGTTGTATTCCGCGATGACCTTGCCACGAACCATGGCGCGAGCGTGGTCCACGTTCTTGGACTTCGCACGAGCGTAGTAGCGGCGCTTGCGAAGTGCGCGAACAAGACCGAGGCCTTGGCCACGGCGGGAGAAGCGGCGGATAAGGGAAGCAGAACTCTCGTTCTTGCCGCGCTTAACCTCTACGCGTACTGCGTTAGTCATACAGCGGAGATTACCATATCGGGGCATTTACTGTCTAGCCGGGTATGGAAAGCGCCCGCGAGTCCGAAGACTGCGGGCGCCGTGGCGACTGAGAGGCTCAGCGGAGCCGGCCGAGACCGAGCAGGATGAACATACTGCCCACCACCGTCCCGCAGCCCACGATGATAGCGATCCCAGTCCGCACCTTCGACGAGAGAAGGTACGGATCATCCGAGTAGGGAATCGGGATTCCCGTCAGCCACACGACGAGCAGGAGGCTCGGGATGAGCAGGACCACGCCGATGGAAAGAGCGAGATAGTTGGCGTTACGAACGCCGGGATGACCGTAGGCCATTGAGAGTCTCCAGTTGATGCTGGAGACAATATACTCCTTTTGTATAAAATGTCAAGTGCCCGGTATGCGGGCACTTAGGCGACCAACTTAAGTCGCTCTATCAGCAAATCAAGCGGTATGAACGTCTCGGTATGCGTGGAGCGCTCGCGGAGTATCACGGAGCGCTCGAGCGCCTCCTTGCGCCCCATGATGAGGACGTACTGCGGGTTCGCGGTATCCACGAGCCGCATCTGCTCGGTCAGGGATGCAATGCCGATGGATTGCGTCATCGGGATGCGGGCACGACGGAGATCGTCGGCAATCTTCATGCTCTCGCGCTTGGCTTCGTCCCCGATGTGCACGAACACGAAACGAGGCGCCGCCTTCTGCTTGATGGGGGCGATAGGTTCCTTGCCTTCGACGTTGATGCGTACGACAGCACCAACTGACGGAAGGTGAGCCTTGAAGAACGGACGCGCGAATTCGTTGTACCTCGAGCCCCACGCCTGTATGCCCTCGGCGCCCGTTATCTCGAAACAGGTGTCGCTCCACGCGCTCCCGCGCGAAAGCAGGCTCGGTGCGAGGTCGTACGGGGTGTCGGTGGACTCGAGGTATTCGAGCACACCCTCGAAATGCTTGCGACTATTCTCGGAGAGATGGTCGGTAGGCGACGGCAGCTCTTCGGAATCAGGGGATACTGCAAGGAGTTCGGCCGCCTGGAACACATCGCCCTGGCGCGCCTGCGCAACGCAATCATCGGGCAAGGTCGCGCTTTGCTTGCGGAAGAACGAGGTGAGCTCGCGCGCGAAGCGGCCACGGGTCTCACGGTCGCCCATAGAGTTGAGGCGGAGGCTGATATCGCCATGCGCGAGATCGCTCACGAGCGAGCGCACGGCACGGATCAATACCGCATCCGCTATCGCGTGTTCGACACCGAGCACATGGAACTGCACGACTATCTGCTTGGGCGAAGGGCGGCCGCTCGCGGCGTTCGTGTGCCAAAGGAAGAGCGGCTGCAAAGGAGAGGGAACCACACCGCTATCGCGCACCTGCTTCAGGAGCGTCGCTACTTCGCGCGCGGTAGGGTCAAGCGCTTCGAGCGCTATAGAGTCCGGAAACGGTGCCTTGGCAGCTACGCCTCGTTTGGCTTGCGCAAGCGAAGAGAACGGGACGAATCCGTAATAGGTACCGATGGCGTGTACACGCTTGAGGACATCATCCGGTCGGTGCGCTACGTGGGTGCTCATTGCGGTTCGTTCACGGCTCCGGGAAGTACCCCCGTCTTGTTCGGTGGCAGGAGCCTGAGGAATGCGCGACCCATGATGTCTTCCTCGGGAAGCGCTCCCCAGACCCTTGAGTCCGAGCTTCTCGGTCGGTTGTCGCCCATGACGAAGAACTCGCCGTCCCCGAGCGTGGAATCGATGGTGTAGGTGGCATCTTCTGCGACGACGTAGGACTCATCGAGCTCGATGACCGTGCCATCGGTCTTGGTGACGCTCGTCTTGCCCTCGTTGATGTGCACCGTCTCGCCTGGCAGGCCGATGATGCGCTTGATATAGAAGATCTTAGGGTCGTTCGGGTAGCGGAACACGACGACATCACCGCGTTTCGGGTCATTGAAGCGATACGAAAGCTGGTCGACGATGAGATAGTCGCCGCTCTCGAACGTGGGATGCATGCTTTCGCCTTCGACGACGAAGGGTTGCGCGACGAAGAGTCGGATGGGGACAACGATGACAATAGCGAGAGCGATGAACGTCAGTATCTCTTTCATCGCGGTCCCGAGGAACTTCATGTGCAGGTATTGTATTCCTACTTACTCGCGCGTCAACTAACGCGCATTCCTTGACCGAACGCGGAGCGCAGCTTCCTCTTTGCTATGATGGCTCGGATGCAGAAAGAAGACTTCACTATCAAGAATCGCGAGGGAAAACGCATGCCGGCGACACTCCGAAGGCCCGACGGAACGGTACACGGAACGTTCATCGCTATACACGGGCTCGGGGGGTGGAAGGACCAGGCAGTTATAGCTTCCGTAGCGAATGCAGCCTGCGCAATGGGATATCGAACGATTACGTTCGATGCAGCTGATGGAGCAGTGGCACCCGACGCAGACTTCTTCGGACAAACGACGAGCGGGTATCTGGAAGACGTGGAAGATGTCATGCGATACCTGCATGAATCAAAGCTAGCCACACAGCCGATTGTCCTCGCCGGCCATAGCATGGGCGGATTGGTCGCCCTTACCTATGCGGCCTCGCATCTGAAGGAGATAGAGAAGCTCGTACTTCTCGCTCCTGCAGTATCGTGGAGGGTAATGTGGTGGGCACAAATCCCATACTTCCTCTTGTGGCTTATTGTGGGACACCGAAGATGGTACGGGCCATATGGCTCGCGTCCGCGACTAGGGCGGAGATGGGTCTTTGATTTCTTCCGCTTCGATGGATATCGATCTGCACGCACTATTTCCATCCCAATCCTCATCGTATCTGCAGGTAAGGATCATACGGTCGCACGACCATGGGAGCATCGCTCATTCGCGCGTGCATTCAAGAGCGCGACGCATCAAGTGGTTCCTGGCGCGGCCCATGCCTTCCCGAAGCACACCGAAGAAGCGGCTGGTATAGTTACCTCATGGCTTACGTCATCCTAGGGCTTGGGAACAGGGGCGCCGAATACGCGAAGACCCGGCACAACGCGGGGCGCATGGTGGCGGAACTCCTTGCTGACAAGGAAGGATTCGAATGGAAACTGAACAAGGCTGCGCAGGCGATAGTTGCCCAAGGCGCGTTCGATGACCAGAAGGTCGTCGTTGCGCTCCCGGAGACGATGATGAACCTCTCGGGGAAGTCGGCAGCAGCGCTCGTGAAGAGCAAGGCGGCCGCCAAGAAGCTCCTCGTCATCCGCGACGAGCTCGACCTCCCTCTGGGTACGATAAAGATGACGATGCCTGGCCGCGGCTCGGGCGGGCACAAAGGCGTCGAGAGCATCATGCGAGCGCTCAAGACGAAGGATTTCGTACAGATGAAGATAGGAATCTCACCAGCGACTCCGAAAGGAAAGCTACGGAAGCCCGAGGCCGGTGAGAAGGTCATTTCGCACGTCATAGGGAAGTTCTCGCCCAAGGAGGAGCTGCTTCTCAAGAAAACTCTTTCGCGTGCGGCTGAAGCGGCACGATTATTCGTGACCGAGGGAACGGGAACTGCGATGCTTCTCGCAAACACCTCTTCATAATTATTTTATCTCTTTTCGCGTTGCCAGAATGCTTTAACTAAGGCATAGTGCGGCCAGACTGAATGTTTTCATCAATAGAGGAGTAGCACGATGCATATCGTCATGGCTCCTCTGGAGCGCGCACGATTGCTTCGCGATCTGTATGGCCTTTCCTTCACTCCGGTAATAATCGCGAGCAAGGAGGAATTGTTCCAGCATCTCGAGAAGGAAGGCAAACGGCCCCAGGAGTGGGGGAAGGATGAAGACCGCACCCGTAGCTTCGAGGATCTGTGGGAGGAGTTCACGGAGGACGATTGCGTTCTCGCGATACTACCGGGTGGCGAGATAGGACGGTTCATCCGCACGGTCACTATCTATATCACGCGGGATAAGCCGTATTACGACAAACAGGATCGCAATCGAGGCCTCAAGGTCACGCCGGAAGTCCTGCGAGAATTCATCATCTGGCCTGGCGGTAAGGTGGAGGAGCGCCCGTATATAAATAGTGGAAGCGAAAAGCTCAAGTGGTCGGAAAATCACCCGACCTACGCGATTCGCCGCTTCTTCTATGAGGAGCTCAGCCTGCAGGTGTCGAAGAAATACCGTCGACATCCGTACATGGTCGAGCTGCCACGTGCTGTCAGTTACTACAAGCAGGGCTCAACGAACCTTGCCACCGAAGTCGACATGCACGCCTCGCGTTCCTATCCAGGGGTCGTGACCTATAATCGGCTGTACCACTACTTCTGGAAGATGCCGCAACGGTATTGGAAGGAAATCTATCGGGAAATCCAGAAGAACAAGACGTTGGAATTCCGATGGAAGCCAGTTCGTTAAACCCGACCGCATGCGGTCGGGTTTTTCATATCCAAAACAAACACGCCCGGAGCAAATGCTCCGGGCGTGTTTGTTCACCTTTCTATTCTTTATTTCTTCGCCTTCGCGTCTGCGTACGACAACGTCATGCGCTGATCCTTCGGCTCGAAGAGCGTGATGGAGAACGGATACGTCTTCCCGAGCTCGAGCGCATCGCGGAGCGCTGCAGGTGACTCGAACTCGCTGATGTGCACCAAGCCCGCGACACCTTCCTCGATCGAGGCGAGCGCGCCGTGCTTGTTGTATTTGATGACGACGCCCTGAACGTCCATGCCCTTCTTGTACTTCTCGGATGCGACTTTCCACGGGTTCTCGCGGAGCGCCTTCACCGAGAGCGACACCTTGCCGTCCTTCACCTCGATGACCTTCACCTGGGTGCGGTCGCCCACTGAGAAGAGAGCGCGAGGGTCCTCGACGAGGCCCCAATCGAGCTCCGAGATGTGCACGAGGCCTTCGAGGCCCGGCTCGAGCTTCACGAACACGCCGAAGTCGACGGCACCGGTGACCTCTCCCTCGAGCACGTCACCTACCTGGTACTTGTCGATGAGCGAAGCCTTCTCCTGCTCCTCGTCACCTGCGCGCTCGGAGAAGATGAGCTTACCCTCCTTGGCGTCCGCGGTGATGATACGAACGGAAAGGGGAATACCCTGGAGCTTGAGAAGCTCGGAGAATATCTTGTCCTTGTCCCCCTCGGGCACGCGTGGGTAGTGCTCCTTCGCAAGCTGGGATGCAGGAAGGAATCCCTGGATGCCCTGCCACGAGAGGATGAGTCCGCCCTTGTTCGCTTCCTCCACCGTGAGGGTGTAGATGGTCTGTGCGGCGATGGCCTGCTCGGCTTCGCCCCAGATAGCGGCCTGACGAGCTTCTTTAAGGGAAAGCTCGATGTACCCGTCGAGTCCTGATGGGTCGACGACCTTCGCGGTGATGGTGTCACCCGGGTTCGCCTTGCGGAGAACGTCGGCGGCGTTGAGGTACTCGCGGCCGTAGATGATACCGGTACCGAACGGTGGAAGGTCGACGTACAGACGACCGCGCACGAGCTCGATGATGGTACCCTCGACCAAATCCCCCGAACGAGGCGGGGTCGCAATTGCGTCTATCTTATCTGCCATCGGGTGGCCGGGGTCGACCGTAAAGGTCACCACCGTAGCCGGGCGAGCGGCAGGATTCTTTTCTTCTATCATGTGGAATAAAGCGCGGTTTCTGCGGTGGGTACTGGTGCCTTGCGGCCTCCAGGGATAGCCCTCTCGCTACGTATATCCGCACGCTTCGAACAGGAGGACTATACCAGGGAACGTATATAAATGAAATCCCCCCGCCAGCATGCTGGCGGGGGGACGATTGGGGCCTGGGCGCTCCCGATATTTGGGGAGCGCGCCGGCGGCGAGCGTTCAGTTCGTACAATGGCCGCGGTCGCCCAGGTGCGGGTCGCCGGCGCCGATCAGGTCGTCGAGGCCGAGGCGGCCGACGTGGGTGCTGACATCCATAGAGCTCCGACCGAACGGGGTCGGGGGACTGGTCTGGTGGCGGAACATGGAAGTCTCCGTTGCGGGTTCCAACAGCTGATGATGGTCTTCTTCCGGCCGAGGCCTCGAGCATCTTCAGGTCAGGGCGTTTGCCGATGACCCGG
>CAYSUL010000001.1:18207-21200 GCA_964434255.1 uncultured Candidatus Saccharibacteria bacterium | reverse complement strand
GCCGCTCGCGCCAACGCGCGGCTGCTGCGGGTCGTTATCCTGCTGCGTCAGGCGCCTGCGTTCTTGGGGCGCCTGTCGAAGCGATTCGGTACTGAAGCTTCCGTCCCTCATGCGTATATCCCACTTCCAAACAATGAAATCGCCGCGGGTGCGACGATGCGGCAATACTACCAAAATGGCAGTGGGTTGTACACGAAACCGCGCCATACGGCGCGGTGCATAGAAGGGGAATCGACCCTGCTGCTCCATAAAGCTCGCGAGAGCCCGGGAAAATGGTGAGGGCAGGGCCGACCCGTGACGCAGACTGGATGCATTCATCCAATCTCTACTCATGTCCGGGCTTGCGTCCAGACCCCCTCACTCTACGCTTCCTTCTGCATTTGTTAAGGGGTCCGAGGACGCAGGGTGGATAGCGGTATCGAGGGGTCCCAAGCTCACGCAAACCCTGCTTTCATGCTATAATCATGCCTATATATGGTCATAACCCACCACGGCGGCCAGTGCTTCAAAGTCACCTTCGGTGACTTGACCCTTGTCTTCGACCCTATCTCCAAGGGAGGCACGCTCCCGGCCGTACGATTCGGCTCCGACGTCGCGCTTTCGTCCCGCAACCATCCGAACATGAACGGGTTCGATGAGGTTTCCTTCAACGGGAAGGAGCCGTTCGCGATAACGGGCCCGGGGGAATACGAGCATTCGGGCGTGACGGTGCAAGGCTTCCTCACCAAGAGCCAGTACGGCCTCCCGAAGGGACAGCTCGACGCGGTGAACACCGTCTATGCGGTCTCGCTCGAAGGCATGACCATCGTGCACCTCGGCGCGCTCTCGGACACCGTGCTCTCGCACGAGGCACGAGAAGCCATCGATGAGATAGACATCCTGTTCGTTCCTGTCGGTGGAGAGGGAGTGCTTTCTCCCGCGGAAGCGTTCAAGCTCGCCGTATCGCTCGAGCCCCGCATCATCATCCCGATGCACTGGAGCGGCATGGGCGAGGACAAGGCGCTCGACACCTTCCTTAAGGAGGAGGGAAGCAAGGACATCCAGAAGGTCGACAAGCTCACCCTTAAGAAGAAGGACGCGGCCGAGAAGGACGGCGCTATTGTCGTAATCACCCCCTAGTCGCATACTTTAGCTATGGCACCTCTCTCCCACCATCTTGAGCGCGTACGGGCGAAGCCCCATCACGAGCAACGCAAGATAGCATTCCTCGCCGCGTTCGGGGTCACCAGCCTCGTTACGCTCGGCTGGCTGGGTGCGCTCGCAAGCTCCCCGGTGCTCGCGCTCAACCCACGCGCAGACCAAAACGAAGAACTCAACATGCAGAATGCGCTCACCGACACCCGCTCGAGCTTCGGCGAGCTTGCGGGCGCAGCAGCTGCCGCTATCGGCGCGACCACCTCGCCCGCACGCATCACCGTGGTCGACACGAAGACGACCTCGACCCTCGATGCGCCGAAGCAGAACTACAACGATACCCACGAAACGGTGCTGACTTTTTAATACATGGCGAAGAAGCAAGAACCAGTTCCAGAAGCGGTGCCGCGCATTAGCATCATCGATCAGTCGATAACGAGCGAGATGCGCCAGTCGTACATCGACTATGCGATGACCGTCATCACGAGCCGTGCGCTCCCTGACGTGCGCGACGGCCTTAAGCCGGTGCACCGCCGCATCCTCTACGCGATGCGCATGACCGGCCTCACGCCTTCCGCTAAGTTCCGGAAGTCGGCGACCGTGGTCGGAGAAGTGCTTGGTTCGTACCACCCGCACGGCGACATGTCGGTGTACGACGCGATGGTGAAGCTTGCGCAGGAATTCTCGACCCGCTACCCGCTCGTGCTCGGGCAGGGTAACTTCGGATCGATCGACGGGGACCCGGCTGCCGCGTACAGGTACACGGAAGCCAAGATGTCGCGTATAGCCGACGAGATGCTCCGCGACCTCGAGAAGGAGACGGTGGAATGGATACCGAACTTCGATGGCTCAAAGACCGAACCAACGGTGCTTCCAGCTGCGGCCCCGAACCTGCTCCTTAACGGCGCGCTCGGTATCGCGGTGGGTATGGCCACCAACATCCCGCCGCATAACCTGCGCGAGGTGGTGGACGCGACGACGCATTTGATAGACAACCCGGAAGCGACGACCGACGACCTCCTCGAATTCGTGAAGGGCCCCGATTTCCCGCTCGGCGCAATAGCGTTCAACCAGACCGATATCAAGCATGCGTACACGAGCGGTCGCGGCGGCGTGGTCGTGCGCGGCGAGGCGGAGATAATTGAGGAGAAGAAGGGGACGAACATCGTCATCACCTCCATACCGTACCGCGTGAACAAGGCGGACCTCATCACGCGCATCGCCGACCTCGTGCGCGATAAGAAGCTCGAAGGCGTGAAGGATCTGCGTGATGAGTCGGCGGCCGATATCCGCGTTGTCGTCGAGCTCAAAGGAACCGCGCACCCGCAGGCCGTCCTCAATAACCTCTATAAGCACACCGAGCTCGAGAGCACCTTCCACTACAACATGCTCGCGCTCGTCGACGGCGTGCCGCAGACGCTCTCGCTCAAGGGCATGCTCGAGTCGTTCATCCTCCACCGCAAGGAAGTGGTGAAGCGCCGTACCGAGTACGAACTCAAGAAGGCGCAGGAGCGCGAGCATATTCTCTTGGGCCTCTCCAAGGCGCTCGACCACATCGATGAGGTCATCGCTATCATCAAGAAGTCTAAGGATGTCCCGACTGCGTCCGAAGCGCTCCAGAAGAAGTTCGCCTTCTCGCCCATCCAGACCGCAGCCATCCTTTCCATGCGCCTCCAGACGCTTGCGGGCCTCGAACGCAAGAAGATAGAGGACGAGCTCGCGGAAATCCAGGACCTCATCAAGCGGCTAGAGAAGATACTCTCGTCGGCGAAGAATATCCTCACGGTGGTGCGTGCGGAGCTTGTCGATGTGCGTGATAAGTACGGGGATGACCGCCGTACGAAGATAGTGAAGGGCGG
>CAYSUL010000001.1:0-18107 GCA_964434255.1 uncultured Candidatus Saccharibacteria bacterium | reverse complement strand
TCGATGTGCGTGATAAGTACGGGGATGACCGCCGTACGAAGATAGTGAAGGGCGGCGTGAAGAATATTTCCGTGGAAGACCTCGTCCCTGACGAGGAGTCCGTCCTCGTGCTCACTGCAGGCGGGTACGTGAAGCGCACCAACCCCGACGAGTACAAGCAGCAGAAGCGCGGCGGCGTGGGTGTCGTAGACATTTCCACCAAGGAGGAGGACGTAGTCACGCACTTCCTCAAGGCTTCCGCGCACTCCGAACTCCTCTTCTTCACCGACTTCGGCAAAGCGTACCAGCTCAAGATGTACGAGCTTCCAGAAGGGAAGCGCGCAACCAAAGGCAAGTCCATCATGAACTTCCTCCAGCTCTCGGGCGAAGAGAAGGTGACCTCGGTGCTCGCCGTGCCTAAGGGCGCCGCACGCGATGCCCTCTCCGTATTCTTCGTGACCTCAGCCGGCGTCGTGAAGAAGGTGGAAGCCAAGAACTTCGCGGACGTCAGGCGCTCCGGCATCATCGCCATCAATCTCCAGAAGGGTGACAAGCTCGTCTCTGCATCGCTTGCAGGCGAAGGCGACAGCATTTCTATAGTTACCGCAAAGGGCCAGAGCATACGCTTCGATGAGGCGGACACACGTGCTATGGGCCGCACCGCGGGCGGCGTGCGCGGCATGAGCGTGAAGGCGGACGACCGCGTGGTCTCGGCCGAAGTCGTGTCAGCTGCTGCCAAGGGCGCGACGCTCCTCGTCATCATGGACAAGGGCTATGGCAAGAAGACCTCGCTTAACGAATACAAGATACAGGGACGCGGCGGCTCGGGTATAAAGACCGCGGAAGTGACTGCCAAGACCGGGGAGATCATTGGCGCAAAGGTGCTTATTGGTGAAGCGGATTCCGAAGAGGAGATAGTCGTCATCTCGAAGAAGGGACAGGTCATACGCGTAACGTCAGCCGAGATACCATCGCTCTCGCGCGCGACGCAGGGCGTGCGTATCATGAAGATGCGGGAGGGGGATTCGATCGCTTCGATGGTCGCGCTTTAAATACCTGTGTCTTTCTGTATATATTCCTAGTGTGCACAGCGTACGTGCTATTTTTATAGTAATGAATTTCTCGGAGCCCAAGAGCAATGTCCTTCAGATAGGTCTCAAAGAAGGAATGAAGGTGGGAGACCTTGGTGCGGGCTCCGGCCACTATGCGGTCGCTGCCGCGTCGGTGGTGGGCGAGACCGGGCATGTGTACGCCGTAGATATCCAGGAGGACATACTGAAGCGCGTCCGCGATCTCGCGCACGAGCGCGGGCTCAAGAACCTCTCGACCATATGGGGGAACTTCGAGAAGCTGGGCGGTACCACGCTGCGCGACCACACGCTCGACGCCGCCATCCTCTCGAACACGCTATTCCAGCTGGAGCACCGCGAGGGCGCGCTCGAGGAGATACGTCGCATCTTGAAGCCTGGCGGGAGGCTGCTCGTCATCGATTGGGCGGGCGCGTACGGCGGCATGGGCCCGGCTCCGCACCAGGTGGTACCCGAGCATGCTGCCGAGGAGCTCTTCATAGGGGGAGGGTTCCATAAGACGAAAGCGTTCCGCGCTGGCCCGCATCATTATTCAATACTCTTCACTGCGCCCTAATATGGCTAATATGCGACCGTTCCAGATAGTGATACTTGCCGTCTTCGGCCTCGCGGCCATCCTCGGCCTCGCGCTCTTCGCGAGCTTCCAGGGGTTCGGGCGCAATGCCAGCGAGGTGGGTGCGGTGACGATATGGGGAATGCTCCCTGAAAGCGCATTCGATCCGGCGCTCACCGAGCTCAAGCAGGTGCACAAGGAATACGGCAAGGTCACGTACACCGCATTCGAGGCCGCCACATTCGATACTGAGCTCGCTAACGCGCTCGCGTCAGGGACCGGTCCCGATCTCATCCTCATCAACCAAGAGCATCTGCTCACGGAGCGCAGCCGTCTCTCCGTCATCCCGTACTCGTCCATCACCGAGCGGGCATTCCGCGATAGCTACCTGCCGATATTCGATACATACCTATCCGCCGAGGGCACCTACGGCATTCCGCTCCTTGTGGACCCACTTGTCCTTTATTACAACCCGACCGCGCTTTCGGCAGCCGGCGTAGTGCAGCCGCCCTCGACGTGGGAAGCGGTCACGGGCCTCACTCCCACCCTTACGCGCATCACGAACGCGCAGGCGATATCCCGCAGCGCCATCGCGCTCGGGACCTATGAGAACGTAGCGCACGCACGCGCCATCCTCTCGCTCCTCTTCTTCCAGGCAGGGCAGCCCATCATAGAGAAGACGCAGCTCGGGCTGCGCTCTACGCTCGGGGGCTCGGGCGGGAATACCTTCGGTTCCTCGGCCGCTGAGTCCGCTCTCAACTTCTATACGGAGTTCGCGAACCCGACGAAGACCATATACACCTGGAATCGCTCGCTTCCGGATTCCCGCCAAACGTTCACCCGGGGCGATTCCGTCTTCTATCTTGGGTACGCTTCCGAGCGTGCGGGCATCGCTGCCGCGAACCCGAATCTGCCCTTCGATATGGCGATGGTGCCGCAGCCAGCGACCGCGAGCGCGAAGACCACCTATGGCAAGGCGTATGCGTTCGCGCTCCCAAAAGCATCGAAGAACGCGAGCGGCGCGTACGAGGTCGCATTCGCGATGACCGCGAAGGATATCCTGCCTGCGCTCGCGCGTGGTGCGGGCATGGCGCCTGGCGTCCGCAGCTTCCTCACGCCCTCGACCGAAGACCTCTATGAGCCCGTCTACTATCCGCAGGCGCTCGTGGCGCGTGCCTGGCTGTCCCCAGCGCCCGCAAGCCTCGACGCGGTTTTTGCCGCTATGATTGGGAATGTGACCAGCGGCCGTATGAACGTGAAGCAGGCGCTGAATGCAGCCGATCAAGCGCTCAACGCGGCGCTCTCGCAATAACTCATGCCACGACTCATCTCCCTTCTCCTCGTTCTCGCAGCAGTCGGTGTCCCGCTGTTCGCGGTCGCACAGTCGTGCCCTGCCGGCCAGATCTATACGAACGGCGCGTGCAAGGCAGTTACCGGAACCGGCGATCAGACAGCGCCCTCGCCTGGGGGAACCGGCGATCAGACAGCGCCCGGTCCGGAACGTCCCGATAACGGAGGGCTCGTCAATCCACTCAAGGGCATCGATTCGCTCCCGCAGCTCCTGACCGCCCTGCTTAATGCGATAGTGCAGATAGGTACGATTATTCTTACACTCGCACTCGTATACGTCGGCTTCCTCTTCGTGGTGGCGCAGGGAAGCGAGGAAAAGATACGGGATGCTAAGGGTGCGCTCCTCTGGACCCTTATTGGCGGGCTCATCCTGCTCGGCGCTTCCGCCATAGGCGCGGTCGTTGCGGCGACCGTCGGTAAACTATGAGCTTCAAGGAACTGGTGGAGGGTGTCATCGTACCCATCTTCGATAAGGGCGTCATCCCGCTCCTGTACGCGCTTGCGTTCCTATTCTTCCTTATCGGTATCGTCCGCTATTTCTTCATCAGCGGTAGCGAGGAGGCGAGGGAAAGCGGAAAGCAGCTCATGGTCTGGGGCATCATAGGCCTCGTTGTCATATTCTCCATATGGAGCATCGTGAGCCTGTTGCTCGAGAGCGCCTTCGGATAGCGTGCATAACCGCTTGTGAGAGCGCTCGAGCTTGGTAGTCTGTACCTATGAAACTAAAACGCCTTTCCGGTATATTCGCTACCGCCCTCCTCGCCTTCGCGCTTCCTCTCTCGTTCGTGCATGCGGCCGTGGGAGACGACGTAAAGAATAATCCTGTCGTCGAGATGATGCAGATGCTCCTCGATCTCATCGACTACATACTCGTTCCCCTCATCTTCGCGCTCGCGTTCATCGCGTTCTTGTGGGGGGTCTTCAGCTACTTCATCGCGGGCGCAGCGGACGAGGAGAAACGGGAGACGGGGAAGAAGTTCATCACCTACGGCCTCATCGGCTTCTTCGTGATGGTGTCCGTCTGGGGCATCGTGAACCTTCTGGTGAACTCATTCTTCGGTGGGGTAGAGAGCCGTCCTGATCTTCCCACCTTCGATCAATCCTCGCGCGATAGCGGTGGTTCAAAACCAAGTACGCCATGCCCGACCGGCGAGACCTGCATCGAAGGCACCAATATACCTTCCAATCTCAATGGTCTTTACTAGTTGCTGTTTTCCACACGAAGCAAAAGCCTCTATTGACGCTGTACCAGGGGGCTCTATGCTATAGGGGTATCTCTAATCACCATCTATGAAGAAACTCGGTTACATAGCAGCAGCTTTCTTGGCGCCCGCATTCGCGTTCGCGCAGATAAACGCAACGAGCGCGCAGACCCTCGCGGTCGGCATCATCCAGTTCATAAACAGCATCGTCGTTCCTCTTATCTTCGCGCTCGCCTTCATCGTATTCATCTGGGGCGTGTTCATCTACTTCATCGCGGGCGGCCATGATGAGGAGAAGAAGGAGTCTGGCAAGAGCCTTATGCTCTACGGCCTCATCGGCTTCTTCGTGATGGTGTCCGTCTGGGGACTCGTGAACATCCTCACGGGTACCTTCAACCTCAACAAGAACGTGCCGTCGTATCCCGACGCTCCGCAGGTCAATACCTAAGCGGTATACTTCTCCACCCGCAAGAACCGCCCGAAAGGGCGGTTCTTGCTATCATTGAGCGTATGAAAACCTACGACGAGTTCATCAAGAGCGTCCAGACCGAGATACTCATGCCTATCATCACGCTACTCGCCATCATCGCATTCGCGGTGTTCGTGTGGGGCGTGGTGCAAATGATCATGGCGGCAGGCGACGAGGAGAAGCGTACGACCGGCCAGCGCCATATCGTATGGGGCATCGTCGGCCTCTTCATCCTCTTCGGCGCGAGCAGTATCGTGGCGCTGCTTTCGAGCACGATCTCTTCCGCGCTCCCGAATTAAGAAAACGGCCCCGCGAATCGCGGGGCCGTTGTTAACTCAGGAACTGAAAGATCTTATTCTTCGTCGAGTCCGCCGGCCAGGATAACCTCGTCGTCGTTCTCGGTCGGAGCGGGTGCCGCAACCGGAACGATGGTGCCTTCGACTTTGTCGTTGGCGACATCGGTGTACCCGAGCGGGAGGTCGGCGCCAGTCTTCGACTGGACGCCGACCGCATCCTGCATCACGCATCGCCCGGTCTCCCAGGCGAACGTCTCGGTGCCTATCCTGCACCACTTCCGATACCGCTGATTGGCGGGATCGACGGCGTCGCAGTTGGGGCTCACGCCCGGATCGCAGATGTGGGTGTTGTGTCCCTCAGCTGCAAGGATCCAGGTGATGCCCGTAGGCGGCGCGACGAAGGATACCCACATCTTCTCGCCGGTCGGGGGCCGCGTCTGCTTTACAGCAGCCGAGCGTCCCGATTCGTGCTTCGAGGATGTGTTGTCCAGCGCGGTGCCGAAGATGCCGAGCACCACGAGGGCAACAGCGATCCAGGTGAGCGCCGCGCGGAGTGGTTTGCCCGTTCTTCCGAGTGCCGATGTGGCCACCAGGAGACAGAACATACCAATGGCTACGAACAGCCACATCCGCTTGATGATCACGGCTATCGAGCCGGGAGTCGGGGAATCCCCACTCACGAACCCGATAACGATCACGATGGCCGCCAGGATGATGAACCCGATCACCAAGACCCACTTGAGGGGACCTGATGGGTTGGCGGTCATGTCGAAGGCACTGTCCTCGTGGCCATGATCGTGTGCATCATGACTCCCATCATCATGTGCAGGATGAGGAGTGTGGTGCTCGGCGGCCCCCGCCTGTTGACGCTGGAACCGCCGAAGGGCGAGACGTGCATCCACGGACTGCTTGAACCTCGTATAGAAGAGGACAAGAGTTATCAGTGCGAACAGGGCGACCGTCAGAACGGTGCCCCAAGGTATATCAGGCATCGGTCTTCTCCGTCTTATCATTGCCACGAAGGATTGCGCGTCCGAGACCCATCGCTTGCGCGACACCCTCGGTTCCAAGAACGAGATCGGCCTGGCCGATGGTCGCCATGGCTACTTCACCGGCGCGGTAATCAGCGCCGGACATGTTTACTGCGGTCGCGGCGTCTTTAATACCCTGTCCTTGCTTTGCCAGTTCGACGCGAGCGGCTTCGGCAAGGAGCTTGCGTCCCTCGGCCTTGCCATCCGCTTCAAGTATGCTGGCCTCTCTCGTTGCTCTCGCGGTCGTGATGGTCGCAGCGCCATTAGCGCGTGCGGCAGCCACATTCGCGATCGCCACATTCACTGCTTTGGGGAAGTCAGGTGATTGCAGCAGGGCTTCCTCGATCTCGATGCCCCATTTCGCGAGTGCTTTCTGCAGCTCGTCCTTGATCTTGTCGTTGATCTCGGCGATGTGGGCGATGATGTAGTCGGGGGTATGCTGGCCGACGATTTCCGCGATTTGGACTTCGCCGGTATCCCGCATTTGCCGCACGATACGCAGATACTTTTCGTTCCAATCAGCTCCAGGAATCCGCTCCCACATATCGAAGAAGTAATCCTTATGGAGCTTCCACACGACGCTGAACGTGACCTCGAGCGTAAGCCGGGTCGCGAGCGGGTCGTCGGACGGTGGCTCATCAGGGTTGACTTGCGCCGTGGTGACGCGAATCGGCCTGAATAGTTTGTCTTCTAGACCGAGCGCGTCATCCTTCTTTGAGATTTTCTCCGGGTCAGCAGGGAATTGATCCTGTTGGCTCGAAGTCGGAAGCTTGTTGAGTTCCGCGATACCTCGCGGCACCGGATAGAAGCCCGGACCAACTGCAAGCGCTCGCTGTTGAAGTACCCAGATGCCCGCCAGTTCGTTCTCCTGCACGACGTGCAGGGAAGTTAGATGGTAAGCACCGAGCGCGACGAGCATTGCGATCCGGCTCGCCCCGAGGGGGTCGCCGAACATAAGAGGGAGGATGAGAGGTAGTGCCGGAGCAGTTGTAGCCACGAGCGCGGCTACGTACTTGGCAGGCTTCCCCACAAGCGGGGTGCCATCATGATTGCCAAACATCGTGGCTTTCCTTTCTTGCTGTCATTGACCTTGTCAAAGGCCATTCCGTATATATGATAGCACAATAAAGCGCGATTTGTCAAGTATAAAACCAGCTATATCCTAGCTTCTTTG
The DNA here is from genome assembly GCA_964434255.1 of uncultured Candidatus Saccharibacteria bacterium. Classification (GTDB taxonomy): domain Bacteria; phylum Patescibacteriota; class Minisyncoccia; order Phycocordibacterales; family Phycocordibacteraceae; genus C7867-001. The sequence goes on along the minus strand of CAYSUL010000001.1, from coordinate 10,965 downwards.
TGCCCAGGAGAGGACTTGAACCTCCACCCCCGAAGGGACCTGCTCCTAAGGCAAGCGTGTATACCAATTTCACCACCTGGGCAGGTGTATTCACATCCTAGCAAGAAAGCGAAAGACCTCGTAATCGAGGCCTCCGCATCCTTGTGCACCCGCCTGGGCTCGAACCAGGGACCATCTCCTTAAGAGGGAGTTGCTCTACCAACTGAGCTACGGGTGCATGTCTGAACCGCCTCGCAGCGGTTAATTCGCAGTATAGCGGAAAGTTCGGTATTCGCCACCCTTATTCCACGACCCGCCACAGGTGCTGGGGGATGTGGACAAGGAGCTCGTACGGGATGGTGCCGCAGAGCGTTGCAAGATTCTGTATGGAATTCTGGTGCGACGGATCCCGCGAGAGAACGGTCACCACATCCGCACGGGCCACATCCGGGACATCGGTCACGTCGAGCGAGCTCATGTTCATGGATATGCGGCCAGCAACCGGAACACGCGTCCCACCTACGCGCATCGTTCCTTTACCCGAAAGTCTGCGGTCGTACCCCTCGAAGTATCCGACAGGCACTGTTGCGATACGCGAAGGACGAAGCGCCGTGAAGGTTGTGTTATATCCCACGTGGTCGCCCTCGGGAATGTCGCGGATGGAGGTGATGAACGAGCGAAGCTCGAGCACCGGCTTCACCTCGGTCGCCCCGTGGTGGGACGTATCGAACCCATACAGGCCGATGCCGATACGGGCGACGTTCGTGCGCGTTGCCTCACCGAAGCGTACGCCCTTAGTGGCAGCGATGTGGCGGTACTCGATAGTGGGTATCGAACGCTCGACTTCCGCGACCGCATCGTTCCAGGTCTCTATCTGAGCAGTCGTGAATGCATCATTCGCTCCGTCCGCATCAGCCAGGTGCGACCCGATACCTACAAGATTGATGTTCTCGTTCTTCTTTATGAGCTCGATAGCGAGTGGGAGGTCGGTAGGAAGAATGCCTTGGCGGTGCATCCCGGTATCTATCTTCAGATGGAAGCGTGCAGGGCGCGTAAGTAGCTCGGAGATATCCCGCAGCTGCTCTATGTCGGTTATGGCGAAGTCGATATCGCGAAGCCGAGAGCGCTCAGGGTCGAGCGGACGCACGTATCCCATGATGACGATGCGCGACTTCACCCCGGCTCCGCGCAGACGTGTCGCCTCGTATAGTGAGTCCACCATGAAGAAGGCAATGTCCTCCTTGTCCAAGAGGCGAGCAATGAGTCCTAAGTCATGGCCGTACGCATTGGACTTCAGTACGGGGGCAATACGCGCGTTCTGATACCGCTCCTGGTATGTGTGGAGGTTGTGGAGGAGGTTGGCTTTGGATATACCCACTTCCACGAGCGGACGATGCGGCGAGAGCCGTTTCTTAAGCCTGCGAATCGTATCTATGAATTCCATGGTGCCGGGGGTGGGATTCGAACCCACATGGGCAGTGATGCCCACAACGTTTTAAGCGTCGCGTGTCTGACCAATTTCACCACCCCGGCGACATTTCATTTCTAGCACAGATTTGGAGGCCCAGACGGAAATCGCATCCGTGCATAGTGGGTTTGCAATCCACCGCGTTTCTTCTTCGCCACTGGGCCAGACGTATTTAAGATTTCCGGTATCTGGGCAACCGTCAGACTCCGTAAACTTAGATACTCGCTAAATATAGCGTATTTTCTCTTCAGGTATAGTTTTTGATCCGGTTGGGGATTATACAGAAAGAGAAAGAGCCTCAGGCTATCCCGAGTTGAGTAGCGGAGCTGATAGGCGCCAGCTGAACTCCCGTGTTGATAGAGTTTGCCTGGTTTGACACCAAGTTCGCCAATCAGCTCAGACTGTAGACGTTCGAGGAAAGTGCGGCAGCCGGACGTGAATATGGTGAGTAACCGCTTGACGCGTAGTCCAGAATACTCAAGGAAGACGCATCCATCCCCGTCGAAGTATCCACGTACGAAATCCGCCAACACCACTCTTGGCATATCTGGAAACACCAGCGTCTGTGTTTTTGAAGGAGTCAATCCAATATGCATCAATCGTTCGAATAGAGCCGCGCTTCCGATTCTTAGCAGATATGCCTCCTTGCGATTCCCATACGCGAGCCTTTTATAGATTCTATGCTTCGATGCAAGGAGTGCTCGCATGTTCTCCACCAATTCGATGTCAATGGATGTTAGTGAGAAGTATTTAGCCCGTATAGAAGGATTATCTATCAGGTTTCCATCGGCGCAGAGTAGACCAACTAGATATGCAGATTCCGAAGTCCATGTATCAAAGAACTTCTCATTAACCGCATACTTTAATCCCATCTACGAACACTACGCAAAAAAGATAAAATTTATCTAAATTTAAGTTAAATATTTCGTGAGATATCGTCGAGGTGCTGGCGCGCCTTCTCGCCCGCATCTATCTCGAACCTGATGTAGGGAAGCCGTGCGAGACGGGTCGTCTTCTTGAGCTCGTTGCGGAAGAGGTCCTTGTGGCGCATGAGGAAGTTGATGGCATGGTCATCCTGGCCCTCGGGGAATACGGATACGTAAATAACGACGGTCTTGCCGTCCTTTGAATACATCGCACGCGTAGGAGTGATAAGAGTGTTGCGTCCCGCTTCGCGCGAGATGTAGCGCCCCGCGCTCTCCATGAGTATTGAAAGCGCACGCTGGTCGCGGTCGTTCGACATGCTAGTTCTCGGTTACCTTGAAGGCGAAGAGGGTATCGCCAGGAGCCGCTTCGTATTTGCTCTCGAGCTGGAGGCCGAACTCGCCCTCGACGTGGATCTCCTTCACATCCATGCGGGCGACCTGCAGGTTCACGAGCTTCGCGGTACCGATAGGGAGGCCGCGACGGTCTATCTTGATGCTCACCCCGAGCGGGAGCGTACCGGAGACCCACTTAGCGCCGAGCACCTGCTTGTTGCCCGCGGTATTGAACGCCTTGAGCACCTTCGCCTCGCCGATTATCTCTTCGACGGAGATGCGCGGAGCCTTCTCCTTCACGAGCTCCTCGATGCGCTCCTTGAGGTCATAGATGATGGAGAAGGTATCGATAGCGACCGCGCTGCGCTCTGCGAGGTCACGCGCAGAGGAATCGGTGCCTACGTTGAACGCGACGATGTGCGCTCCACCGGCCATGGCGGTTTTCACATCTCCCTCGGACACCGCACCAATGCCTTCCGAAACGATGCGGATGATGACGCGCTCGTGCGAGACCTTCGCGAGTTCGTGCTTGATGGCTTCGATGGAGCCTGAGACATCAGCCTTCACGATGAGCGGGAAGAGCGCGCTTCCCTCAGGAGTCGCCTCGTCACGCACCTTGGCTGGGCCCGCTTCAATCATAGCCACCAGCTTCTCCGCCTCCTTCTTGTTCGCTACGACCGTGAACTGCGTTCCTGCAGCGGGAAGCGCTGACCAGCCTGCTATGCGTACTGGCTGCGCGGCCTTTGCAGAATTGATGCGGGCACCAGCGAAGTTCTCGATGAAGCGCACTGGCGCGAATGCTCCGCCTGCGATAACGACAGAACCAGTTGCTAGCGTACCCTCCTTGAGGATGAGGGTCGCGGTCTGGCCCTGCTTTGGGTCCTGGGAAGATTCGAGTACGAAGCCAGTTGCGGGCGCTTCTGGGTCATAGGTGAGTTCTGCGAGGTCGGCGGTGAGGAGTACGAGGTCGAGGAGCTCGGGAATACCATCGCCACTCTTCGAAGAAACGGGAGCATAGGGGACGGAGCCACCGAAGCCTTCAAGGTATATGCCATGCTCCGTTACGGATGCCTTCGCACGCTCGATGTCCGCGCCGTTCTTATCGATCTTGGTGAACGCAACGATGTAGGGAACATTAGCCTCAGTGATAGCCTCAAAGGCTTCTATGGTCTGGGGCTTCACCGCTTCGTCAGCTGCCACGACGAGGATGGCGATGTCGGCGGTAGCAGCGCCGCGCGAGCGGATAGCGCGGAATGCCTCGTGGCCCGGGGTATCGAGGAAGGTGATGGTGCGCGACTTGCCCTCGTACTCATGCTCGGCTTCGTACGCGGAGACGTGCTGGGTGATACCGCCCGCTTCGCCGGCTACGACATTCGCCTTCCGGATGTAATCCAGAAGCGATGACTTGCCGTGATCGATGTGCCCCATCACGGCCACGATAGGTGGTCGTTGCGTTCGCGCCATAATATAACGATTACAGCATAAAAAGGGCTTATTTACAATGATTGTTCGGTTACGGGTGTTTGCACCCCCTCTCGGCTTGAACTAGTGTGAACGTATGGTCTTCAAGAAGAAGCGAACCTATCTCGATTGGGCGGCTGCAGCACCCACTTCCGCCCTTGCGTACAAGGCGTTCGAGAACGCTGCCCGCTTAACGGGGAATCCGTCCTCTCCGCACCTCGAGGGTCGTGCCGCTAAGGAAACGCTCGAAGGCGAGCGTCTGCGCATAGCGCGACTCGCAGGCACCAAGCAGGATGCCGTCATATTCACTTCAGGCGCTACCGAGGCGAATGCGCTCGGTATCCGGGGGTACATAGCAGCGCGTATGGAGAAGGGCAAGGAGCTCCATGTGCTCTATATGCCGAGTGCGCACGCATCTGTCCTTAGCGCCGTGAGTGCGCTTGGCGTTGCGACCGAGGAACTCTCGATCCGGGATGGTGCGGTAGACCTCATACGGCTTAAGGAACAGGTACGGCCCGAGACCGCGCTCGTCATCGTCGATGTCGTGTGCGGCGAGACCGGCGCGCTCTATGAGGTACGGGATATAAGGCGGGTACTCGATGCTGCACGGAAGGATAGTTCCCGCATCATGCTCTTCGCGGACGCGAGCCAGGCGCCTCGTATCGAATCCATCGAGCTCTCGCATCTGGGAGCCGACATGCTTTCGCTCGACGCGCAGAAGGTGGGAGGAGTACGCGGAATCGGCGCGCTCATCGCTCCACGACATGTTGCGCTCACAGCCCTCATTGAGGGGGGCGGCCAGGAGCGAGGACTGCGACCCGGGACCGAATCACCAGCGCTCGCCGCAGCGTTCGCGACTGCGCTTGAGGAATGCGAGCGGAATAGAACTTCATTCGTAGATAGGGCGGCAGGATTGCGTAGCTCGCTCCTCGAAGCGATAGTCGCTATCCCAGAACTCGAAGTGAACGAAGGGAAGGAGAACGCGCCGAATATCCTGAACCTCTCGCTTCTCGGTCGCGACACGGATTATCTCGTCGCGCTTCTGGACGAGGCCGGGTTCGCGGTCTCCACTAAGAGTGCGTGCGAGACGAATGAGAGTGGCTCGCGTGCGGTTCTCGCCATGACCGGGAACGAGGCACGCGCCACGTCGACGCTCCGCATCTCCTGGGGCCCTTCGACTGCCAAAAGCGACCTTATGCAGTTCGCGCACGCGCTCCTGTCCTCTGTTCGATTTATGGATGGGAACACGATATAATAACGGTATAACGAGCCTATGAATATCGAAGACCTCAACAAAACCCAGCTCATCCTCCTCACGCTCCTCGTGAACTTCGTCACTTCCATCGCGACGGGCGTTCTTACCGTATCGCTCCTCGATGAGACCTCGCCGACCGTCACGCAGACGGTGAACCGTATCGTCGAGCGCACGGTCGATTCCGTTGCGACCTCCCCCGTCGTCATCCCGAGTATCCTGCCGCCGAAGGAGGTGCCTGCGGTCCCGACCGATGAGGAGCTCCGCACGAAGGCGATAAGCGCGAACACGGCGCGCACGGTCGCTATATACAAGAACATGAGCGGCAAGCTTTTCCTCACGACCGGCACCTACCTCCCGAAATCGAAGGCGGTCGTGACGGTAGCGACAGGCGGACTGCTGAATGACGTCGCTATCATGTTCCCGAACGGAACGTTCGTCGAAGCGTCGAAGAGCAAATCCGGTAGCGGGCTCGTCATCTACGGATTCGCTGATGATGCGGTGCTTCCTGAAGCTCCTGCGTCCGGGCTCGTCGCTGCTGCCGACATCAAGCCCGGCCAGACAGCGATTGCTCTCATGAGCGACAAGAGCGCGGTGACCGGCATGGTCACCAAGGTCGATGCTGCGGGTATCTCGACCAACTTCGGCGATATACCGGTCGGGGGCTCCGTAGTGAATCTCGCGGGCAATGTTATCGGGCTTTCGCAGGGTACCGCTACCTTCATACCCGCCGAGCTCATCGATAAGCTGCTTTCCGCGCCGGCTTCGTAATTCCTTCATATCGGTATCGTCATCATATCTATATGCCTCCCTTCAAGAACTTCACCACCAAAGCCAAAGAAGCGATAAAGAAAGCGCATGAACTCGCCATAGAGCGGGGACAGAACCATGTCAGCCCGCTTCACCTCCTCACCGCCCTCATCCACCAGGAGGAGAGCCTCGTCTTCTCCGTGCTTGATAGGCTCGACGTGGACACGCTCCTTCTTGCGGACACGCTGCTCGAGGCGCTCGAGATGCCGGAGACCTCCTCCACGCTCTCGCCTTCATATAACCTGTACCTGACCCCCGACCTCGCCCAGGCAATTGAGGCGGCAGGGAAGGTCGCTGCCAAGATGAATGATTCGTTCATCGGAACGGAGCACCTCTTCGTCGCGGTCCTTGAGCACCCTGGCCAAGCGGCCGACACGCTCGGTCGCTTCCGCATCGATGCGGAAACTGTCGTCGCGGTCCTGAAAGAGCTCAAGTCAGCGAAGGATGGCCAGGTGTCGGAGCCTAAGCGCTTCCGCGCGCTCGCGAAATATACGCGCAACCTCACGAAGCTCGCCGCAGACAACGCGCTCGATCCGGTCATCGGTCGCGACCTTGAGATAGGGCGCGTCATACAGATACTGTCGCGCCGCACCAAGAACAATCCCGTGCTCATCGGTGAAGCCGGTGTTGGAAAGACCGCTATTGCCGAAGGGCTTGCTGCGCGCATGGCGGTAGGCGACGTGCCGGAGTCGCTCAAGGGCAAGGAGCTCCTTTCGCTCGACCTCGGGCTCATGGTCGCGGGCACGAAGTACCGCGGTGAGTTCGAGGAGCGCATGAAGAACGTGATGAAGGAAGTGGAGAAGGCGCAGGGCAAGGTCATACTTTTCATAGATGAGCTCCACACCATCATCGGCGCAGGTTCGGCTGAGGGTGCGCTCGATGCCGGCAACATGCTCAAGCCTGCGCTTGCGCGCGGCGAGATGCGCGTTATCGGTGCGACGACGCTCAAGGAGTACCAGCAGCATATCGAGAAGGATGCTGCGTTCACGCGCCGCTTCCAGTCCGTGTTTGTGAACGAGCCTTCGGTCGAGGACGCTATCGCCATATTGCGCGGACTTCGCGATAAGTACGAGCTCTTCCACGGCGTGCGCATCACCGACGGCGCTATCGTTTCCGCGGTCGACCTCTCGGCCCGCTACATCAGCGATCGCTTCCTTCCGGACAAGGCCATCGACCTCATCGATGAAGCCGCTTCGGGCCTGCGCATCGCGCTCGAGAACAAGCCGCCGCTCTTGGAGGAGACTGATCGCAAGATTCGCCGTCTTGAGATTGAGCGTCAGGCGCTCAAGAAGGACGAAGAAGCGCTTGGAACCGCTACGAGCGAACATGGCAAGGAGATAAAAGAGCGTGTGAAGGCGATTGATTCCGAGATAGCGGACCTACGCGAGAAGACGAGCGAGCTCGAGCTCAAGTGGAAGAATGAGAAGGAAGTCCTGCAGGGCATACGCGGAATCAAAGAAGAGCTCGATAGCTTGCGTGTGCAGGCGGATAACGCGGAGGCGACTGCTGACCTCGGCGTCGCGGCCGAGATACGCTACGGACGCATGCCCATGCTCCAGAAGGAGCTCGAAGTGAAGACGAAGCGTCTGAAGACGCTCCAGAAGTCACGCCGCATCCTGCATGAGGAAGTGACCGAACACGAGATAGCGGGTGTGGTATCGCGCTGGACGGGCATTCCGGTATCCAAGATGCTCGAGGAAGAGGCAGCCAAGCTCGCTCGTATGGAAGCAGCGCTCCAGGACGCGGTCATCGGCCAGGACGCAGCCGTCAAAGCCATCGCTGATGCGGTGAAGCGCTCGCGCGTCGGTATCGCCGACCCGAACCGCCCTATCGGCTCGTTCCTCTTCCTCGGCCCTACTGGCGTTGGTAAGACGGAGTTGTCGCGCCGCCTCGCTGAATTTATGTTCAACGACCCTGAAGCGCTCGTGCGCGTCGATATGTCGGAGTTCATGGAGAAGCACTCAGTCTCGAAACTCATCGGCGCCCCTCCTGGGTACGTCGGCTATGAAGAGGCTGGGTCTCTTACAGAACGCATCCGCCATCGTCCATACTCCGTCGTGCTCTTCGATGAGATAGAGAAGGCGCATCCAGAAGTATTCAATATCCTCCTGCAGGTCCTCGACTCCGGACACCTCACGGATGGGAAGGGAAGGAAGGTCAATTTCAAGAACACCATCGTCGTGCTCACCTCGAACATCGGCGCGGAGTTCATGGATCGTCTCGCATCGATCGGCTTCGCGCAGTCGGGCGCGGACGACTCGGCGCAGTACCAGCAGGTGAAGGACAAGGTGATGGAGGCGCTCAAGAACCACTTCCGTCCCGAGTTCCTCAACCGTCTCGACGACATCATCATCTTCGATGTGCTCGCCAAGGAGGCGCTCGCCAAGATTGTCGACAAGCAGGTGAGTGAGGTGGTGGGACGCCTGGGCGGCAAGCGCATCACGCTCACGCTCGCTCCGGAGGTGCGCGCCTGGCTCGCAGAGGTCGGATACAACCCGCAATACGGCGCCCGTCCGCTCCGTCGCGCCATCCAGGACAAGATACTCACGCCGATAGCGTCGCTCATGGTCGAGCAGGGCGTCATGGAAGGCGGCTCGGTATCGGTCACTATGAAGAACGGCGCCCCTCACTTCGAGGTGCATAAGACGGCGCGTAGGGCGGCTAAACCCAAGGCGAAAGCGGCGGTTGCCTCATAATCCGGCCCCTGGTATAGTCCACCTACATATGTCACAGGATCGCCTCATAAAGCTTCGCTCCACCAAGTCGGACCACGTCTATTGGACGCGCAAGAACAAGAAGAAAGTCGAGCGCAAGATCGAGCTCAAGAAGTTCGACCCCACGCTGCGCGAACGGGTTACCTATAAGGAAGCGAAGAAGTAACCAAAAGAAAGACCGCCCACAAGGACGGTCTTTCTTTTGGTTATAGTGGGCCCACTGGGACACTATTCGAATAGCACTAAGGCTATAAATAACAAACCCCAGACCAAAATAGTCTGGGGTTCCCGTCGAAGGCATATCGGGTAAGCCTTTTATCTAGTCATGAAGCAAGACGCAGATTAGCTCGACGTTAGGTCCGGGGAAATTGTCTTCCTCGGCGCAAGCGCAGATCTCAAGTCGCCCGTTTTCTTCATTGATCCGCAGATCAGGAAGGAGGTGGGTGCCATTCGGCATCTCGATCGACGAGATAGCGAACTCGAGACACTCATCCTCGTCGTCTTGATCGAGGTAGGCAAGGCGAGCCTCGGCCACCATGTCCATCGAGCAGAGTCCAAGACCAAGTTCCGCCAGCCTGCGCTTGGCGACGGCGTAGTGGGCGCCATCGGGGAAGCCAATATCCCTGAAGGACACCTTCGTCAGTTCGATGTTCAGGTGCTCGCTCGTAGGAATGAGTTTGGTCCTGCCTAGAGCGGTCCGAATGTCTTGATGAACGAGGATATCCGCGTAATCAAGAGCAGCGATGAGATCGTGTATGCTCTCCCGCTGGCCGAGCGTGATGGTACGCCAGACCCGGAACATCGGTTTGCCGTCCCACGGATTCTCTCCGCGCAAGAAGCGTTTGAAGGCCGGCAGCCACTTTGTGTTGCCGTCCGGTCCGGAAAGCTTCTGGGCGAAATCAGCGAGCGGTCCAGCGATTTGCTGGAGCGCAGAACCGAGCATGAGCTGAGTCATGGTCAGTAATCTCCTGTAGTGCTAGAGGGCTCCGATGATTCGGTTTGCCATAGCAGGGAAGGGCCGTACACAGCCACTCTCTGCTATGGCAAACAACCTTTTCCAAGGTACGAATACTGACAATAAATTACCACATTTATTAAATATGGTCAATCAGCGGGCCCAGTGGGAGGCTATTCGAATGGAAATAGCTAGAAATGCATAAAAGAAAGCCGCAGGCAGAGGATTCGGACCTCATACCTGCGGTTGTTAGTGCTACTGCGCTGGAATCGTGTAGGGATGCCCAGCTTCAGCCAGGACTTCCCGCATAAACGTGCAGAAGTTGTATCCGTCGCCGGTATCGGCATTGCGACGCATGAACTCATCCAGGAGTTCGTCGCTCTTTTTGCCGCCCGGCGTATTGCGGATGAAGATACCGACCTGCGCATTGGTTAGACCGAGCGTACCGGCCGCCATACAGGCCAGCTCTGCCATGCCGGTCTTACCAAGAACATCCATCATCTCTTCCGGCGTCACTGCGCCGTCTCTGCTGCCGGGCCGCGGATAGACGGCTGCGTGCAGTTGGCTCTCATAGGTGTCTTCATAGGCTACAACTTTCGCGCGACGTCCATTGCCATTCGGCGCACCTTCGTCCACATAGACGATACGGTCGCCCATGCGAGGTTCGCGAATATCGCGGAACCATATGAGGTCAGGCAAGTACTCGTCGAGATTTGCTCTCACACCCCTGAGAGTGTTGAAGTGGAAGAAGATCTCCTCGCTGCCGTCGTCGGGAACGATGAAGCCGAACATCTTGCCTTGCGCGTTGTTGAAGAACTTTATGGTACCGTATTTCATCACATACATCCATACATACGACCATCTGCATTTCTTTGAACTCTGCGGTGCAGAGTACCGATGGCTCACGGGCTTTCCCCGCTATTTCAAATCTGGTCGATAACCAGAGTTCAAATAGCAGGGAAATAGATTCCGAAAACTAAAATAGCACACTAAGCTGATTATGTCAATATATGCGGGCCCAGTAGGAATCGAACCTACGCCATCGGATTTGGAGGCCGAAGTTCTAC